>JAKIML020000087.1 GCA_022702935.2 Bacillota bacterium
GCCCCATACCCACGTAGAGGATGTTATCGGAGCTTTTCTTTGGCTTAAGAGCGGTGAAAGCACTCCGTCAAAGGCAATCACCAGCAAGCTGAGCAAAGGCACCATCACAGGGATCATGTAACGGTCGGAAATGGGATCAAAGGCCACTTTGGATGCCGATACCGCCATATAGAAGGAATAGAAGATGCAAAAGCCGATAAGAGTCACCAGAGCCGCCCGCTTCTCCCCATGCTTAAATAGCTGTACAAGCACAAGCACACCCACCACAATGGCCACTAAAGCCAACAGTGCCAGCCACCAGGTTTCCAGCGGCTTTTCATTCCTGACTACCGGAAAAAGCCAGCCGGCAATAGTTTTTACCGCACGAAAGAGATTGGTGGACAGGCTGATGCCCGAGGGACTGCGCATACCCACCAGGGTGCCTGAAACCAGGTAGTTGCGGATGATATAAAGGACAGTCGGAAAAACTGCAACAAATCCATAGAGAAAGGTCTTGGTGAATTTATGTCTGAAACCCTCAACCTTGACCAAAAGATACAGGCAGGCCACGGCAACCACCACCACGCCAATATATCGGGTCAGGCAGGCAATGGCCGAGCTCAAGGCCATGACAATCAAGGCGCTTTGGGATTTTGACGCGTTATGATTACGGGTGAAAAGCAAATGAAAGGTGCAGGTGGACATGAGTATAAACAGGGGTTCCGACCATACATAAAAGGCCATGCGCAAAAGCTGGAATGAGGTAAGCCCCATCAAAATAAAGAGGGTGGGCATCATGGGGTGCTGGGTCAGCCTTTTTACGGTACGTGAACCTACCCACAGTGCCAAAGCCATAACCAGAGCATTAAAATACTGGGTAAAAACCAAAGGATCAAGGCCCAGGCCTTCAGGAACAGCCAGTATGAAGGAATACATGGGCGGCCATTGAATAAAGGGGCTTGTATACCCGAAATATTGAAGGCCCTGCCCATCTGCCAAGGATGCCGCAGAATAAAGATAGGCCACCGAGTCATGAGTAACTCCCGGCCCATACTTCCCCGTTCCCCAAACAATGAGGATGAAGCAAGCCACACATAAGATGATATTGATGCCTTCCCATACAGGCGACTTCCTGTTAATACCCATATTTCCTCCTAAGTCGCATTTCTCCGGTAAAGTATACCACATGTCAACCGGCTTTTGTAGACCGGGAGCCTGGAACGGCCGAAGTCTCTGCCGAGATATGGCGGAGCTGTCGCAGGACCAATATCACTGTGGCAGCAAAGGCCAGAAGGTTCAAAACGGCCAAAAGCACCGTAAGCCTTTCTAAAAAGGGCAGCCACAAAGCCCTGGTTTCCTGACGGTTCGAGAAATAAAGGACACTGAAATGATTGACGGAAGCAATCACAGATAGGAAAGTAAAGAGCCCTAAAAACCTCCTGTCCTTATAGATGACCAGGCACAGAGCCAGCAGAAGCACCTGCACATAATTGTACCGCTCATGCATCCGCACCGAAAGAAAGTAGATGCCTGAAAACCATAAAAGCACCAGGGCCGGTTTCGCATGGCTTTGGGGATAACGAAAATACAATCCGGCAAACAGCATACCAAACAAGGCCAGAAGAAGGAGGCTTACCGAAAAGTAACTCATCCCTCCCGCAAGGATATGGGAGTCGGGTTTAAGATCCCCGCCCAGGAGCGCCATAAGATTGGGGGCGCGCTGGGACCCATAACCATACTTTTGGGCACCCCCAACATAGAGTCTGACAAGCCAGGGCAAACCCATATTGCGTATAAAGGGCAGCACCAGAACCAGACAGGGTATCAGACTTATTGCCCCGGCTTTCAGCATGCTCCATCCCTTTTTCATGCGAAGCCTGCAAATAAACTCCAGCACAACCACCGGGAGTATGAAAATACCTGTGGGCTTTAGCAGCAATAGCAGCCAGACACTTGCCATCATCACCATTAATCTCTCTCTGACCATTCCCAGGCAGAACAGTAACACCAGCAGCCCATAGAAAGCATCGGTCTGCCCCCAGAGGGAGGAGTTGATCCAAAGAACCGGATTAAAAAGAAGAAACAGCGTGGCAAAAAGGGCCTGATGACTTTGCCTGCGTCCTCGGGCAAAGCAGAATAAAACCAGGGGCATTGCAAGGTCCATAAAAATGGAGGGCAGCTTTAACAGAATATAGTGGAGCTGAGTCTGGGACGGCTGGGTCAGATGGTTTATGGCCTTACCTATCAGTGCCAGGACATAGAGATAAAGGGGCGGGTAATCGGGCTGAGGCTGCTTTTTATAGATATTCCATAAATCCCTGGCGCCATTCATGGCCCACGCTTTATAGAGCTTGAGATCAGAAATAAATCCGGGATAGGAAAGGGCCATCACCAGCCGCAGCGCCAGTGCCAGTACCAAGGCAGAGATAAGAATCTGGCGGGTTCTTTTTTCACTAACCGTTTCATGAATCATAGGCCGCCTCCAGGTAGTCTTCCTGATTGAGATTAACCGTGATACAGGGGCGAACCCCCAGGGCCGCATAGGCAGCATCCTTCATCAGTACATAGCCTTCCCAGTTAACAATGCGAACCATGCTGGAATTGTTATAGTAAGGCGTTTCAAGCCAATACTCATAGCCGGGGCGCCGTTCCAGGCCTTTTTGATACAGCTCTGCATATTGGGCCACATCCAGCAGGGTGACTTTGTCAGTCACGGTCAGGCAATAGGCCCTGTCGGCACCATAGGCCGCATGCTCCGGCACATGGGTCCAGAAAAACGCCCTATCCCCAATGGTGGCTTTATCCCTGTCGGCATCCGATAAAATGACAGCGTGGGTTCTTTCCTCAATATACTTTGTCTCCTGGGGAGAAAAACAGGCCAGAAAATCCTCATTGAGCCATTTGCGGAGATCACTTTCCGGCCAGAAATTGCTGCCATACTGGTTCCTGTTTTCATCCCCGCCCCGGTTTGGGGAACTATAGGCCGCATAGGTGACAGGCTGCAGCGCAAAGAGCTGGAAAGTCTCATCCCTTCTATCAATTACCCGCCATAGCAAAGGCTTTCCGTCCATGGAGCCAAAGACCACAATATCCCCTGTCCGGCACTGGGCACTCAGGCTTTTAAAGGGTGTTTTCCGCTCCCCGGAATTGGCCATGAACCCTATCACCAAAAAGGGCAGCAGCCATATCAGCCCTTTAAGGCCATTCATGGGCCTTGTTTTTTTGGCATACTTCTTTCTGCGAACCCATAACCCCTTCAGCTTATGCGCTATCCAGAGGGTGAGACCCAGAACCTGAAGATCAAAGCCCATAACAAAGGCAAACATATGCTTGGCCAGGTCGGCCTCCCCATTGGCCACGACAGGAATGACCAGGTTCATGGCATTGATGATCATAAGCGCTGTGGAAAACACCAGGAACACAAAGGTGCCCGGCTCGGCTCTGGGGGACTTGATTGCGGCACTGAGTCTTAAAAGGATCATGACGCCCGAGAGTATGAAAACCAACAGAATAAAAGGAAGACTGTTAAACGGAAGGTAGGTCCTTAGACTGCTCCACAGGCCTATCTCTTCTCTTAGCCTGGGTCTTTCATAGGTGCTGTCATAGTTGCCCAGATAAACGGGCCGGATATGCACGCTGTTTTTGCAGGAAACCTGAAGCTTCTCCACGAGACGACCGGGATGCTTAAGATAAAAGCCCAGTATATCAAACTTATTGACCTTATCGTAAAAATTCCTCTGAAAATCCTCTGACTGAATATCCAGCGGATATTCGCTCATATAGGCATTGGTGCCGGCAAGCACATCGTACTCCCCGGGAAGGCCCAGGGCCTCAAGATCGGCTTGAGGGTCCGGCGAGTCTTTTAACATGCCGAAGAAAACCGACTGATAGGTGGTGTGCTCGTCCATCCAGTTGGGAACGCTTTCATAAAAAAGCCGGCAGATAAGAAGGCTCAGACCAAAAAGGCTCAGGATCAAAAACCGCATTCCGCTGATATAGGACCAGGATCGTTTTCTAATCCGCTCCTCGTCAAGGAACCGAATCTTGGACAGCCTTGTTCTGGGGGACTGAGGGCCCTGTGCCGGGTTCCTTCTTCGCGTGTAATAGCCCAGAAAAACAAGGCCGCAGGCTGAGAGAAACATACCCTGAGGAATATTGGCGTATTTGGCTCCGGCAAAGAAGACCACACTCCCATAGAATAATACGATGAACAAGGGCTTACGTCGCTGTGAGGATAAAACACCCATGACACTGGCCGCGATCCATAGAAAGGTGACCATTTGAAGCGGCTCTCCGTAAAAGGAGTGAAAATAGAGCACATAGCCCACATCACAGAAAACCAGAATGAACAGGATGGCTGTTATCACTCTGGTCACAGGCCTTGTTGTTTGGATGGCGTTTATGATGACCCCGATAGCCCCCACATAGGCCAGGTAATAGAAAAAGCCCAGCCAGAAAATATCGTAGCTTTGATAATTCTGGTGGGTAAAGGCCTGGTAGACGGTATTAGCTAAAAGGGACAGCTTAATAAATATATTCTGGGTGGTGTGATAGGGCTCCTCCAGGGTAAAGAGCATGTTCCACAGCTTTTGGGCCGGCGTGTTCCCCTTAAGCGTCAAAGTGTAATACCGCTGAAAGGCAAAGGGTGTCCTGCCATTGGGACCATAGTGGATGCGGTTGGGAACCATAACCCTTAAGAAATCGCCGTTGTCGGATAATCCCACCAGTCCGTCCCCGTACAGGGAAAACCCAATAAAAAAGATACAAAAAAGAATTATTCCTGCCGAAATAATTCTTTTCCTTACAGAATGCTGATGTACCACAGCAACCGCAGTTGGGTAATCACGGATATTTTCATACATGGAAGAGTCACCTCAAGCAGGGGTACTCTTACCATTATTCTCCGTGCTGTACATTTTCATTCACAGTCTTTATGATGCTGTCCATCTGGTTCTTAATATGCTTTTCTGCCAACTGGGAGGCTCTTTGCTCCTGGGCGCTCCTTAAGGCCTCCAGGATTTCCTCATGCTCGTGGAGAACATTTTCTGCAATGAGATTGTCCTTCATATAAAGAACCCTGAAGCGATAAACATGCTCACGCAGCGAGGAAGCAACAGCCACCAGGCGGGGATTGCCCGATGCGGCATAGATCACATCGTGGAACTCCACGTCCTTGCGGATAGCTCCTTCAATATTATTCTTCTCCACATTGGCGATATACTGTTTATGAATAAGCTCCAGAGCCTTTATCTGCGCCGGCTGCATCCGCTTGGCCGCCAGGGAGGTGGCTAACTGATCCAGCACCGTACGAACCTCCAGAACATCCATAATATCCTTCACAGAAAGCTCGGAGACATGGGTTCCCTTTCTGGGGGTCATGGTGACAAGGCCTTCGGCCTCAAGGCGGCGAATGGCCTCCCGCACAGGGGTTCTTGACACACCCATTTGCTCGGCCAGGGAGACCTCCATCAAGCGTTCTCCGGGTTTGATATCTCCACTGATAATGGCCTTACGCAGGGTTTCGAAAATTACGTCTCTCAGAGGCTGGTAACTGTCAATCTTCAACTTAGGTACCTTTACCATACTACATCTCCTCTGCCGATGGTCTCGGACAAAAATACTTGCTGATAATCCTTCAACAATTCCTTTTTTGCAAAAGAAGCCCGCTCCAAATCATCAAAGAGACCAAAAACCGTGGGCCCGCTCCCGCTCATACGGCTTCCTATGGCGCCGTATTCCAATAGTTTATTCATTAAGTCAGAAAGCTCCGGATGCGCCTTTACAGTGACACTTTCCAGGACATTGCGCATGTGGCTGGCAATGAAGCCTATATTTCGGGCCTCTATAGCCGACATGATCCCTTCGGTATCAGGTCTTTCTCCCAAATCATCCAGCTTAAGGTTCTTATAAACCCATGGGGTGGAGACAGGAAAGGGCGGTTTGACCAGAACCACATAAACACCCTTGAGATCGGGCAATGGGGTAAGGTCATCACCAATGCCCCTGGCCAACTGAGTTCCTCCCCGCAAGCAGAATGCCACATCGGCACCCAACTTTCGTGAGATTTGGATCAGGCCTGCAATATTAAAAGGCTTTCCATAGAGCATGTTCAAGGCTTTCAGCACTCCGGCGGCATTGGTGCTTCCCCCGGCCAGACCGGCAGCGACTGGGATGCGCTTCTGTAAAGTGATATGCGCACCGCCTTTTTCAGGGCTCATAGAAAAAAAGGCTTCTGCCGCCTGCCAGGCGATATTCCTCTGATCTCGCGGAACATAGCGCTCGGAGCAGCTTATAGAAATACCACGCTGCCTTTTCTCGACGATCACCGTATCACAGAGATCAATGGACTGCATAATCATTTCGACAGTGTGGTATCCATTTTCAAGCCTGCCCGTCACATCAATGGAAAGATTAATCTTCGCAGGCGTCATAAGCGTTATTTCATTCATTCTATTTCCCCTTTGAAAGCCTTGAGTATATTATATACAAAAAACATACAAAGAGCAATCAAAGGAATTTTTAAGATGCGGACCCGGCATAAACAGGCAAAAAGAAAAGTGTCCGAACCCGATGCTTCAGACACCTAATTTAAGAAAAATACATGCGGTCTATGTCAATGAACTTTAGCTTTTCATGATAAAGAGACGTTTTCCTGTTTCGGGTCTTGCATTGGCCTCAAGGCCATTATCCACGGCAAGCTTGGAAGGCGGTATACGATACTGCTTTGCAATACTCCACAGGGTATCATTGGGCTGGGTGAAGTAAAGGATGATTGGAGCCTTCTCAGAGACCTCTTCCTTAGAAACGTTCAAACCGTCGGCACATTCCAAATCCTCATACTTGGCCGCACGCAGCTTCACCCTCAGCTTAATCCCAACTTCAATGGCCTCATTGCTGATAATATCAAAGTTCACGTCTTCAATGGAGAAACCGGTATTCACTGTCTCCCAACGGGCATTGTCGGGCAGGATGAAGGCCTGGGTAAAGGGCAGCTCCACACTCTGGCTGCGGACTTCCTTATTGTTGTCAACATAGACCACATCCACGCCAATGGTTCCCTGGGCATTGACATTCCGCTCGTTGGCCTTAGCCGATATGTTCCGCTCGTTGGCGCAAACCATGAGCACCTCATCCAGCCGGGCCTCATTCAAATCAAGATGAAGCTTCTGATTAATTTCAAGGGGCTCACTGAATTCTCTTTCATCGGTGACCAGGCTGAAGTTGGACTTGTTGAGCATCATCACAGAGTCAATGGCATAGGCGTCCTCAATAATGGTCTGCTCCTCGTTAGCCAGAGCCTGGGCCTCAATCTCCACCTCCATATTGACGGCAATCTGGGTATTGAGCCCGTCATTGTCCTCCAGGACTTCTATATCCCAGGCCTTAAGCGCGTTATTGAAAAAGATGATATTGTCCGCACCGGCATTAATGCCAATGGGCGCTTTTACCGGGAACTCCAGAACCACCGATTCAATGGTTTCGTCCATGGTATCGCTGCGATAGAGGAGATTAAGGGTACCTTTAGCCTCCATATGGGGCTCATCGTCCTTATAGCTGACATCGGCATGGCTTAAGTTTACACGGGAGAAGAGCACTTCCTTGATGGCGGGGCTGCCATTGGGTAAGGAGAGGGTATTGGAGACCTTTGCATTTATATCGCTGTTGTCCTTTAAGGTGACCACATTTATGGGCGAAGTCTTGAGAAAAACATTCTCCCCCAATATTTCTCTTCCTACCTCATCACTCTTGATTTCATAGAACCGGCAAATCAGGGAGGTTACCGTTCTGGCAACAATCTTGCGGCCATTAACGGCATTGGCCTCTGTATGCTGGCAGCGGCATTTGGGGAAGACACCTATATCACCTTCCCTGTTGGGTCTCTGATGAGAAAATGACCAAGGATAACGGGCCGTAATGCATTCTATTCTGTGATCGGGGGTATCAGCGCAATAGAGTATGCGATAACGGATCTCCCCACTGACTTCAATCATTCTCCCGGATTTTTCTACATTGGTGACAAAACTCTCTGCATCAGCCATCAGGATGTTGGCCACATCCGGCTTGCTGTCAGGAACAATGATGCTGTTTTCCAGCATCTCCTCATTCTCCCTTATGTCTATAGTCCTGTACGATCTAATCGGTTTTTTCAACAGCTCCATCTGCATCTTAGGACCTCCTTAAAAATAACCCTTATCCTTTCAGTTTTATTGATATGCCACCCCCGTACAAGTTAGAACTTTGCTTCGCTTATATTGCGAAGCAAAGTTCGTGCGGTCATGCGATAGCGACTCCCTCCCCTTTCATCCTTACGCAGAGAAGCTTCTTTCTATGCCGGCCAGCCCTTTAAAGACAACAAAAAAACAGCCGCTTAATTGCGACTGTTTTATCAAGGCTACTATGTACATCACTTAGAGAGTCATATTGCTAAGATTCTGTGACATGATCTTTACCTCAACAGTATGGGTCAAAATGTCGGTATAACTGTAGGATACTTTTCTGGTCGAGTTGTGATCATTCTCGAACTTGACGGTAAAGATGCTGGGATAGGCATTTTCAATGATACCTTCCCGTACAATGGTCTTCTTGCGCCCCTTGTTAGCTTTAAGCTGAATCCTCTTGCCAACACAGCTTTCAAGCTCCTTGCGGATCTGTGATAAAGAATTTCTATCCATATTACCACCTCAAAATTCACTGGATAAAATTATATCACAATTTGTCACCGCATGTCAAATAAAATTAATATTATACATACGAACCTGAAATGCTGTCAATATGCTATTTAAAAAAATCAGGGCAGATCCAGAAATTATAAACCCAGTCTTTAGCAATGTCAGGACTGTCAGACGTAATTTTTTCAAATATACACTTATTTCCATAATAAATCATACGTTTTTTGTTATTTTATGTCAACAGACCTCATGCCCGTTGGAATTCTTTCCTGCAACCCTATATTCAAGTTCTCACAGATATTTTATAATTGATTAGGGTATTCCTGTTAAGGCGTACGCCATGAGAATGTTTTAGGTGAAAGGAAGACGAGGACATGCTGACAGACATTGAAATTGCTCAACGGGCAAAAATGCTGCCTATCGAAGAGGTCGCCGCAAAATTAGGCATTGAGCGCAAGGATCTGGAGCTTTACGGGGATTACAAAGCGAAGATCAAGGATGAGCTTTACGATAGACTTAAGGATAAAAAGGATGGCAAGCTTGTTTTAGTCACCGCCATCAACCCCACTCCCGCCGGAGAAGGGAAGACCACCACCACCGTGGGCCTCGGACAAGCCATGGAGAAAATCGGTAAGAAGGCGGTCATCGCCTTGAGAGAGCCCTCCCTGGGTCCGGTTATGGGCATCAAAGGCGGTGCGGCCGGGGGCGGCTATGCCCAGGTTGTTCCTATGGAAGACATTAATCTGCACTTTACCGGGGATATGCATGCCATTACCGCAGCCAACAACCTGTTAGCGGCTGCATTGGACAACCACATCCACCAAGGCAACAGTCTCGGGATTGACGCGCGTCGTATTGTCTGGAAGCGCTGTATGGATATGAACGACCGGGCTCTCCGTCAGATCGTGGTGGGACTCGGCGGCAAGAACAATGGCTTCCCCAGAGAAGATGGCTTTAACATCACCGTAGCCTCCGAGGTTATGGCCATATTATGCCTTGCTTTGGATATTAATGACCTCAAAGAGCGCCTGGGAAGAATTGTTGTGGCCTATACCTATGAGGGCAGGCCTGTTACGGCCAAGGATCTTGAGGTTCACGGCGCCATGACCCTTCTTTTGAAGGACGCAATTAAGCCCAACCTGGTGCAGACCCTCGAAAATACACCCTGTCTGATGCATGGCGGTCCCTTCGCCAATATCGCCCATGGCTGCAACAGCATAAAGGCGACAAGACTGGCTCTGAAGCTTGCTGATTATGTCATTACAGAGGCTGGCTTCGGCGCTGATCTGGGTGCCGAGAAGTTCTTTGACATTAAGTGCCGCTTTGGAAATCTCAAGCCCGATGCTGTGGTCATTGTGGCCACCGTCAGAGCCCTGAAATATAACGGGGGCATTAAGAAGGACGAACTGGCCAAAGAGAATGTGGAAGCCCTTGAGCGCGGTATAGTCAATCTGGAAAAGCATGTGTCCAATATCAAGAAATTCGGGGTTCCCGTTCTGGTAGCCATAAACCATTTTGCCACCGACAGTGAGGCCGAGGTCGCCCTGATCCGTGAAAAATGCGACCAGTGGGGTGTGGAGGTTGCCTTCTCCCAGGTGTTTGCCAAGGGCGGAGAAGGCGGCGTAGAGCTAGCTCAGAAGCTTTGTCAGGTTATTGACAGAGAGCCTTCGCATTTTAAGCCCCTCTATGCGCTGAACCTTTCCATAAAGGAAAAGATTGAAACCATCAATCGGGAGATCTATGGCGGCAGTGCCGTAGTATTTACCGACAAAGCCCTCAAGGATATTGCCACCATTGAATCCTTGGGCTTTACCGATCTTCCGGTCTGCATGGCCAAGACCCAATATTCCCTGTCCGACAATCCGGCCCTTTTAGGCCGCCCTGAAGGGTTCACCCTCACCGTTAAGGAGGTTCGGCTCTCTGCAGGCGCCGGATTTGTGGTGGCCTTAACCGGTGAGATCATGACCATGCCGGGCCTGCCCAAGGTCCCTGCGGCCAACAGGATAGACATTGCCGAAGACGGGACCATTACCGGCTTGTTCTGATAAGCCTTAAAGACTGACGAGCTCGTCGTATTGGCTCATAAAGCGGGTGTGCTCATGGTATTCGGCCACCACTTCCTCCAGCATGCCTGTGAAGTTCTTCTGTGCCCAGCTTCTCCGGGAATTGTAGTACCGGTTGGCCACACGCCAGAATTTTTGCGGGAACAGAAGCATGGCCTTCATGACCACAATCTCGTCCCCTGAAAGGGGTTCCAGCTCGGAATAGGCCTTAAGGATCATGGCTGCCTTCTGAGGGTTCCAGTTACATTTTCGCATCTTGCGGCGCAGGAGATTCACTAAGTCATAGATACGGATCTCCTCCCCGCAGGTTTCAAAGCCTGTGATATAAGTGGTGGAGCCCTTCATCAGAATATTTTGATATGAATAGTCATGGTGACAAATCCCTCCCTCGTGGAGGGTTTTTTTCACCAATCGGCCATATTCGGGCCCTTCCAATAGGGTAAGGCTTTCTTCGGCAAGAGCAATAAACTTATCCACACAGTCCAGGTATATGTAATCAAAGGCACCCCGTTCGCGTTCTGCCTTTCTTCTCATTCTCATAATCTCGTCATAACGCTTGGTCAAATTCTCAGGAAGCTTCCCCAGCTCACTGGTGATGTTGTGCCGGCTCCTTCCCTTAAACCCCTTGCTGGCCTTGTGCATGGCCGCCAGGGTTGTTGAAGCCCTTACAGCGTCGCTGTCCTCCCCAAACTCACATTCTCTGCCGTCAATAAAGGGTGTGAGAATATAGTTTTGATTGTCAATGACCATATAGGGATTCCCATCTACGGTGACGGCATACGGGTCCAGGGTGGTGAATCCCTGCGCTATGAGATGCTGCTTGGCTTCATGGACATATAAGATACGATTCTCCGAGCATTGGCATTGCCGAAGGTACTTGCGCCCCTGGTCGGTGTCAAGAATGTAACCGGCCCGGCATGGTTTAATGGAGGATATCTTCAGACTATATGTGGCTTCGACCAATTCTCGCGATTCTATCATGCTTTTACTCACGCCCCGTTTCATTTTGCAAAATCCCGAAAGTTGCCCGGGCCTGCTCTCTCATTATATGTTTTGACAAAAACTAATATGTTTTTAGCAGGACTATAACAGATACTTCAGGATGACCAGCAGGATGATGCCGGGCAGTCCCAAAACGCCCACCACTAAAGCCGATATGGCATTCAGAGACAGGGTGAAGCCAAGAGGAGAACCGATAAGATTAATAATCAAAAGAACAACTCCTCCCAGAATGCCGTTTAGGGCCAGCCTGCCTATCACCTTCATGGGTAGAAGCAAAGCCTTCCCAAAAGCCAGAATGATCAGCACCCCGACAATCCAGGCCAGCACAATGAGCCCTCTTTCCATGAATCTACTCCTTTCCGAAGGGAATCCCTCCGTACTACGATTTGGTATCACAACAAAAGCAAGTATCTCTAAAAGAAAACGGATATCTCTCTTGGCAAAACCAATGGCTTGCCTCAGGGATAGCCGTTTCCTTTCATTTATTCAAGGTCTATGCCCTATTCAATTTATATACAGAAACTTCTGAAAAAATGCGTAAGGTTTGGACAGATTCCTTTGTTACCCGTTCTGGGCTTCCTTTGCCTTTCTGAGCAGGTAATCATAGCGAATTTGAGAGGCTTTGATCCTGTAGGCATAGTAATCAATCATGTCCTTGCCTACGGCATGCTCGAAATTGGCCAGGGCGTTCTGCCATTCCATATAGGCGTCCTGAATACTGGCGGTAAGCTCTTGCATATAGGCTTCCTTAAGGGCCCTCTCACGGGCCTCCTTTGCCCTTGCAGCGCCCCATCGCTTGAGAAATCCAAGGGTACTGGACTTTTGCTTGATGACAATCTGCTCTGACATAGAATCTCCCCATTCAACCACACCTTATTATTTGTCAGTATAGTCAAAAACCGGGAGTTTTATACCAATTATTCGCTTCGGGCCAGAACCACCCGCTCAATGCCGGAAAGGTCCCTGAGCGTAAGGGTTTCCATCCCTTTTTCTGAGAAGATGAGCGCCACCCTTTGGGCCTGGTCATAGCCGCATTCCACGGCCAACAGACCCTGGGGGGATAAGAGTTGAGAAACCCTGTCAGCCAGGGCTTGATAGAAGATAAGTCCGTCCTCACCGCCGATAAGCGCAGTATGGGGTTCATAGTCCCGAACATCGGGCATGAGCCCCGGAATGTGGGCGGTCGGGATATAGGGCGGATTGGAAAAAATGATATCATAGGGCGGGTAAAGCCTCACAGTTTTATCCAGGAAATCTCCCCGCATAAAGTTTATACGCTGATCCACCCCATGGTACACCGCATTGTTGTGCGCGGTTTTCAGAGCCCCTTCAGAAATATCCAGGGCATCGATTCTCACATTTTTAACATGCTTGGCTGCACTGACAGCCAGGCACCCCGAACCGGTTCCGATTTCAAGGGCCCGATATGCCGCTTTGGGTGTGAGACTGAAGCAGGGCTGGGTCAAAAAGGGGGACCTTTGCCCCAAAGCATGGATCACGGCCTCGGCTAAGAGCTCGGTATCGGCCCTGGGAATGAGCACCGAGGGATTGACATTGAAGCGTAAGCCCATAAATTCGCATTCCCCCGTTATATAGGCGAAAGGCTCAAACCGGGCTCGACGTCTGACACAGGATAAAAAGAGGTCGGCCTTATCGTTATCAATGCGTGTATCAGCATGGGCATAAAGATAGCCCAAATCCTTCTTAAGAACCCATGATAAAAGAAGACCTGCCTCCTTGGACGGGTCTTCCCTATGGTTCTTCCAGTTTTCTTTGAGCAGGCCCACGGCCTGTTGAAGCAAGTCCTTAATGGTAACAGCCATTTTAAGTCTCCGTAATGTATTGCTCAGGACTTGGCAGTACCCGCAACGGCCTCGTCCAGAGCGTTATCGGGGGCCTGGTCCTTTGCATCCTCGGTTTGGGCCAATACTGCCTTTAGAGAGGCAATGGCCACTTCCAGCATGGAGTCATCGGGCTCCTGGGTAGTGATTTTCTGGAGCATGAGCCCCGGCAGGCTGATGAGCCTTACAAGCTTGCTGTTGCTTCTTGCCGCCAGCTTGAACACCTCATAGGACACCCCTGCAATGACCGGCAGAAGGGCCAACCGGATAAGCATATTGACGATCTTGCTGTGCCAGCCGGCAAACACAAAGACAATGATACTGATGATTATAACCACAAAGAGGAAGGTGGTACCGCAGCGCGGATGGAGCCGGGTATGCTTTCTCACATTCTCCACAGTGAGTTCTTCCTGGCTCTCATAGGCATATATGGTTTTGTGCTCTGCGCCATGGTATTGGAAAACCCTTTTAATCTCTTTGTTTTTGGACACCAGATAGACATAGAGCAGGAAGATTGATATTCTCAGCACGCCCTCAATGAGATTGGCGATCAGGGTGCCGCCGCGTACGCCGGTGTCTATGTTCAGCACGCCAGTTATCAAATCTGCTACAACATTGGGAAGGAGCATGAACAGACCAATACCCACAGCCAGGGCAAACACGACCGAGCCATAGAGCAGATAGGTCATGTAATTGTCCCCAAGCCTTTTTTGCATCCATAGATCGAACTTGCTTTCCTTTTGCTCTTCTTCGCCCAGGTCCACATGCTCGGCTGAGTCCAGCAAAACCTTTATCCCTGTAACCATGGAATCAATCATGGAGACGGCGCCCCTGACAAAGGGAAGGCCAAAGATCTTATTGCGCTTGGTCAGTGGAATGCAGGGCTTTACTTCTGTATAAATCTCACCCGAAGCCTTTCTTACCGACATGGCCATGCGGTTGTTCCCACGCATCATAACGCCTTCTATCAGCGCCTCGCCGCCAATGTCGCTGCAAATCTTCGGTTTTTGCCAAATTTCTTTATCCATTCTATTAGTATACCTCTTATGTCAGTTTTCTTAAGTCTTATTATACATGAATAAACCACGCAGGCATAGTCAAACCCAGAAATTACTCGGTATCCATTAAGTTTTCATAAAAATTTCATTAAGCTGTATAAAAAAACGGCAATGGTCAATACTGTTAATGACCTCACAATACATTTTGACCCCCTTTACTTGCCGGTATCAGTACCGGCTCTTTTTTTGCCGATAAATCTATTGACAGTATATCCATTGGGGGTTGATGTTTTGAAAAGCACAAGTGCTTTATCCCGATTTACTCGGATAGTCATAGTATTTCTTTTGGCTTTAACCATTTTGTTTCCTGCAGAGGCCTACGCGGCCCCTGACGCACCCACCCAGTTGAAGGCCGAGGTTTATCAAAACTATATTGAGATAAGCTGGCAGGAGCCTGGCAGCACCTTTTCCTACACAGTCCTGGAAAAGAGTACCGATCAGGGAGATTACTATCCTGTTGCAACCCTGTACAGGGGCACCAGAACCTATAAGGACTATGGAATTATGAATGGCCGGGTTTATACCTATCGCGCCCGTACCTTTTACCTTTCTTCTTCCAGCGCTTATTCCAATGAAGTTGAAGCGGTGGTCTATTATCCCAACTTTTTGAGTATCAATCGGGCATTGAGCCATGAGGTGGATCTTTCGTGGACCTATCCTCCTCTGGCCCTCTCACGAAAACCCGACCATAAGGTTATTATTGAACGCCGCCTGCACAATACCTCCTCCTGGGACAAGATCGCTGAGCTGTCTATCGAAGAAACAGAATACAGGGACACTACCGTCGATCCTGATTCTTTGTATTATTATCGTATACGCGCCCAATACAGCAACGGAGTCTTTTCCAACTTCATTCCCTCCGAATGGGGATTCTCCACCCGCACAGCCTATCCTTTAACTACCTTCCTCTACGGCTATGCCGTCTCGGACAATACCATCCTCCTTGAATGGGATCTGTCCATGGCCGAGGGAGGCAAAGCCATTCTTGAAAAAATGGATTCTACGGGCACCTTCCAAACCATTTATACTACTGAATCGGGATCGGTTTATGCCGATTACCGGTTAACCAGGGGCCAGACCTATACCTATCGCTTGAAGCTGCAGTCCAAAAGCGGTTCAAGCTCCGAATATACCGAAGAGGTTCGTATAGTAGCCGAAACCGTACCCTATCCCAAGGACTTTGAGGTGCAGGCCCTCTCTGGAGAACGGGTGGCCCTGTCCTGGTCCTATCCCTATGAGGTAGAAACCGGATTTGAGGTTTGGCGAAAGGGCGACGGATTCTGGGAAAAGCTGGCCACACTGCCTAAGAACACAGAATCCTTTATTGATACCAGTGTTTACGATGGGAAAGTCTACAGCTACAAGGTAAGAGCTGTGCGGGGCGAAACCGCCTTTTCGTCTTTCTCCCAGGCAAAGGCCGTGGACAACACCAAGCCCATAACTCCGGGAGCTCCGGTCTACTATGCCGAAAATAATTTTCTTCACATATACAGTGCTGAAGAGATTCCGGCCGGAACTGAGTATACCCTTGAAATCAAGGAAGGAATCAATAAGAACTGGGAGGAATACAAGTCCTATTCCCAGGGAACCCTGGTGGCCAGAATCTTTTATCGAGATACCAGCGAGCTTTATTTCAGAATCCGTGCCAACCGGGGCGCCCTTTATACCTTCAGCCCCGAAACCACATTTTTCGGCAAGGCCCCTGATCCGGTTCAAGGTCTTGCCGCCGAGAGCGTGGGCTTTGATCGCGTCCTTTTAATCTGGAAGGATATGGACGACCGGGAGGAAGGCTTTTATATTTATCGCACCGTCAACAACAAGCGTGAAATGATTGGCCGGGTGGACAAGAATGTGCAGCGCTTTACCGACGAAAAGCCTGTGGAAGGGGCTGTAGCCAGGTATGAGGTTCTGGCCTTCAATGCCTCGGGACTTTCCGCGCCTAAGACCCTGGACGTTAATGTGCCCAAAGCACAGCAGTTTAAGGATATTGCCGATTATAAATGGGCCCATGAAGCCATTTATGGCCTTCTGGGCAAAGGTGCGTTTTCCTATGGCTCAGGCTATTTCTATCCCCAGGCAGGCATCAGCCGGGGGCAAATGGTCCGCATGATCTTGAAAGCCTTTGACCTGCCCTATAACACCAAGGGCCTGTTTACCCTGACCGATGTTTCGGCAGCCCATCCCTATTACGCCGATATTATGGCTGCCATAAACCTGGGGCTTATTCATCCCGATCCTCAGGGCCGGATGAATCCCGATGCGGCGGTTACCCGGCGGGAAATAGTCCTGACCATCAACAATGCCCTCAACGCACTGGATATTCCTTTAAATGTGCACAGTACCGACAAGCTTTTGAATTATACCGATTACTATGAGATTCAGCGGGACGAAGCGCCCATTATTGCCTCCTTTGTAGGTGACGGGATCATTACCGGAAAAAGCGGCAAAATGCTGGGCATGAATACATACGCCACACGGGCTGAGGGCGTAACCATTATCTATAGAGCTCTGATCACTTATATCAAGTAGTCAGAAAAACCTATCAGAAGAATACAAATATCGAAAGCGCAAAGCAAAGCGCTAATGACGAGAAAATGGATATGATAATGGATATCCGTATTCTGTCATTTTTTCGCTTAAGCCTCTTGGAATTGAGGTATAAAGAGATCAGACTGACAACGAATTGGACCAGAGAAAGGATAAGTGCTAATTGCAGAAGCTGATAGTCCCAGTAGTCCCGTACCTTCACATTGAAAAGCCGGTCCAAAAAGGTTTCATCCACAGGCTTAGCCTGATAAAGGAGGCCGATATTCAGGATTTGGAAACCCCAAAGAATCACGCTGAAAATATCAATGAGCCTAAAGATCAAATCAGGCCCTTTCCTGGTGTTTGAGCGTACCGTAGCATTCGTTTCCAACTGCACCCTCTCCCAACACTTGATAACATTTTTAGCGTATCATATTTGGAAATACATTGGAAGAGCGTTGTCAAAATAAGGAAAATAAATTACTATTAAGCGTAAGCGAAACTTGGAGGTATGCTATGCTCACTTTAGATCACTCTCTTGCTGACGAATTAATGAACGGCATTTGCAAGGATCCCCATAAAATTTTAGGTATGCATTCTGATGAGGATTCTTTGGCTGTCCGCGTGTATAACCCCCATTCCCAAAGTATCACCATCAGGGATATACAAACCCAGGAAACCTTTCCCATGACCCTCATGGATGAGC
Source organism: Bacillota bacterium (assembly GCA_022702935.2). Lineage (GTDB taxonomy): Bacteria > Bacillota > Clostridia > DSM-8532 > DSM-8532 > DTU059. Next base: position 17,845 of record JAKIML020000087.1, read on the forward strand.
GCGGTCTTTTTGAATACCTGTTTGAAGGAAATAAACAGCCCTTTACCTATGAGCTGGACCATGTTACCAAGGACGGTATTGCCTATACGGTTATGGACCCCTATGCCTTTTGGCCCACCATATCCGACTACGACCTCTATCTTTTTAATCAGGGCAACCATCACCGAATTTATGAAAAGCTGGGATGCCATCTCTGTGTGCACAACGGCGTAGCTGGTGCTTCCTTTGCAGTATGGGCGCCCTCAGCACAACGGGTCAGCGTGGTGGGAAGCTTTAACCAATGGGACGGCCGCATTCATCCCATGCGCAGAATGGGCAGCTCCGGGGTCTGGGAGCTTTTTATACCGGGATTATGCAAGGGTGATCTTTATAAATATGAGATTCTGACACCTTCGGGGGACCTTTACTTCAAGGCCGACCCCTATGCCTTCTACGCCGAGAAGCCTCCAAAAACGGCTTCGGTGGTTTATGACACAGACAACTATACCTGGTCCGATGAGGCCTGGATGGAGCAGCGGCAGAAGAACAGCCCCTACGATAAGCCCATCAATATCTATGAGGTCCATCTGGGTTCCTGGAGGCAGGAGCCCGATGATGATCCCGAATCCGAGACAGGCTTTAAGCCCTACTCCTATCGACGTCTGGCCGATGCCCTTGTCTCCTATGTCAAGGACATGGGCTATACCCATATCGAGCTGCTCCCCGTCATGGAACACCCCTTTGACGGCTCCTGGGGCTATCAGGTGACGGGTTATTATGCTGCCACCAGCCGTTATGGCACCCCCGAGGATTTTAAATACTTTGTGGATACCTGTCACCAAAACGGTATCGGAGTCATTTTGGACTGGGTTCCCGCCCATTTCCCCAAGGATGGCCATGGCCTGGCCCGTTTTGACGGCACAGCCCTGTATGAGCATGAAGACATACGCAAGGGTGAGCATTTAGAGTGGGGTACCCATGTGTTCAATTATGGCCGCAACGAGGTCAAGAACTTCCTGATTTCCAATGCGGTTTATTGGTTTGAACAGTTCCATGTGGATGGTTTAAGAGTGGATGCGGTAGCCTCCATGCTCTATCTGGATTACTGTCGCAAGCCCGGGGAATGGGTACCCAACCCCTACGGCGGACGTGAAAATCTGGAGGCCATAGAGTTTCTTAAGCACTTAAATTATGTTGTCTATAAATACTTCCCCAATGTGATGATGATTGCCGAGGAGTCCACCGCATGGCCGCGGGTGACCAAGCCCGTTCATGAAGGAGGCCTGGGCTTTTCCCATAAATGGAACATGGGCTGGATGAATGATTTTCTCAAGTACATGAGCATGGACAGCATCTATCGCAAATATCATCAGAATCTCATCACCTTCTCCTTTATGTATGCATGGAGTGAGAACTTTGTTTTGGCTCTGTCCCATGACGAGGTGGTTCACGGGAAATGCTCCCTGCTCAATAAAATGCCGGGAGATTACTGGCAGAAATTTGCGGGACTTCGGAGCGCCTACGGTTATTTCTTCGGACACCCGGGCAAGAAGCTCCTCTTTATGGGCGGGGAATTTGGACAGTTTATTGAATGGAAATACAAGGAGAGCCTGGACTGGCATCTCTTAAATTATCCCATGCATGAAAAGCTTAACCGTTGCGTTTCGGATCTCAATCATCTTTATAAAACCGAGAAAGCGCTTTATGAGGTGGACACCCATTACGAGGGCTTTGAATGGATAGACTGCAATGATACCGAGCACAGCATCGTGTCCTTTATCCGCAAAGGCTACAATTGGCGGGATATGCTTATCTTTGTATGCAACTTCACGCCCACGGCCTTTGAGAACTACCGTATCGGGGCACCCCTGGACACCACCTATACCGAGATCTTCAATACTGACCATGAAAAATACGGCGGAAGCAATGTGCTCAATACCAACCCCATTACCGCCGAGCATCAACCCTACCACAACAAGCCCTATTCCATTAATCTGCGAATTCCGCCATTAGCCACCATTATTCTAAGGCCTGATGCCAGTAAATGGTAAATATACTTGTTTTGGATTTCCCCATCGTTCTATTTTTTCGCGCCGCTGGCATATAATGAGAGGTAATTATGCCAGCTAAATCAAAAAACAAGTAGGTGACGGTATGAAACTAAATTATGTTTCAGTGTTGAAGGAGTACAAAACAAAAAACCGAGATGAAGGCTACTATGTTCGCGGAGAGTTTGAAAGCCCTCCCTCTGCAAGTGGAATCAATCAGCTCTTGTTGATCTGGTCCAGCACTCCCTCCTATCGGAGACTGTGCCCCGAGCCTGAGATTAACCGCAACGAAATCATCATCACCTTGAGCAGCAACGAGAATATCGGAGCCGCCATTGAAGCCATACGAAGTATAGTCACCAGAGTAAAAGACCCTTACATAGCACCCGAGGAATCCCCTTATCTCATCAATATGAAGGAAGCTATCATATAACCTGCCGGTTTGCATATTAAACAATAAAAAAGAGCCCCAGGCTCTTTTTTATTGTCTTTTAAAGTGCTATACTTGACGCATCATCCAAATTAAGGAAGCAGGAAAAGCCTATGAAAATAAAATCATCCTGGGGTATTCCGGCCACATTGCTTTCTGTGCTGTTCTGGGGAATATCCTTTGTTTCCACAAAGATCATATTAAACGATCTTCCCCCGGTCAGCATCGCCTTCTTCAGACAGTTTATTGCCCTCATCCCCCTGATTATTCTGATGTATAGGCAAAAGGAAAGCTATGCTCTTAAAAAAGGTGAGATCTTTCAATTTATTGTGGCCACACTCTTTGGGATTGTCCTCTATTTCTACTTTGAAAACAGAGGGCTTACCATGACCACGGCTTCCAATGCCTCCATGCTCGTGGCTGCTATTCCCATACTGACCCTGATTGTTGAGAGCATAACCCTGCGAAAGCCCTTGAAGCTATCTATACTTGCCTGTATCCTGACATCGGTTCTGGGGGTCTATTTTGTCATTTTTGAGACCGGTGCGCCCGATTTCTCCTCCAAAACCTTTCTGGGTAATCTCCTGGTTATCGGGGCTATGCTTTCCTGGATTCTTTATACCTTCCTGAGCAAACACCTGGGCGCAAGGTACAGCAGCCTGAAGATGACCACCCTTCAAACCCTTTTCAGCATTCCGTTGTTTATCCCCTTTGTGCTGGGCGAGATTAAGGCCTGGAAAATCCCCTCCCTCCTGTCGCTGGGGAATCTCATTTTTCTGGGTATCTTCTGTTCAGCCTTTGCCTATGTGCTCTTTCTCTTTGGCTTAAAGGCCCTGGGACCCGTGCTCCCTTCGGCCCTGCTCAACCTTATTCCGGTTGTTACTGTTCTTGTGGGCACCATCTTTCTTGATGAAAAAATGACCCTGCCCCAAATCCTGGGCGCCATCCTGATTGTAGGCAGCCTCACCTTCCTGAGTATCATAAGATCACGGGAGGAGCGTACTGTTCCCAAATCAGAGGCTTGACCATATATTGAAGTGTGAACAAGCTTATGATGGGAGGTACTCCCCGATGTTTCAGGATTCTGACCGGGACAGGAGGCGTGACAGAGGTCGGGACAGAGACAGGAATCGAGACCGGGATAGGGACAGGAACAGAGGCAGAGATTTCAGACGCAATCCCCTTGATTTGCTAAGGTTTCTTGTACCGGGATTTCCAGGCTTTCCCGGGGCCCCTCAGTTCAGCCCTCCCTTAGGACCACCCCCTGCCTTCATTCCCCGAGAGCCCGTGGGCGTCTTTGCTGTTGATCCGGGAGCCATCAACCGTTGTATTTCCCGGTTTACCTTCATTTGGCCCCATCGAGCCATTCCCTTCTGGTTCTTCCCCACCTTTGTGGGGCCCAATTCCGTTGCAGGCTTCAGATGGACGGGCTTTAACTGGGTCTACTCCGGGATCGACTTAAGAGAGATTCGCTCCTTCGTTTGTGTATGACTTGTAAAAAAGAAAGAGGGAGCATACACCTTGGTATATGCTCCCCATCTTTCCCCCCTTGCGATACAAGGATCGCTTTATTTAAACTGCTCCTGGACCTCATCCAGAATTTCCTTAACACTCTTGTCGCTGTTTGCAAGGATCTTTTCCTGCATAGCGGGAACAATGGTATCGATGAACTTCTTGGTGTCCGAAGGATAACCGAAGTCCTTGGCATAAGGCACCATGGCCTCGATGGGCTTGAACTCAGGGTTAACCTCGAAGTAATTTCCAGAAAGGGCGGGCTTGGAAGGATTGATACCGACTTCTCTCATAATCTTGTCAAGGGCTTCATCCCTGGTCAGATAGTAGGCGGCCTTAACAGCGGCCACAGGGTTGGAGGTATCCTTCAGCACTACCCATGCATCGGAGTGAGAAGTGGAGCCTTTTGTTGTTCCTTCAGGCATTCCAATGACAACGTAGTTAATGTCGGGTGCGGCTTCATCAAGATATCCCTTGTACCAGTATCCACCGGTGGACATAGCAGCAAGCTTGTTGGCAAACACTTCGCCGTCCCATCCGAAACCAGCCTCCTGAGGAGAAATGGCAACGCCTTCTTTATAGAAATCTACAATGGTCTCAAGGGCCTTTATATTAGCCTCAGAATTGATGGTCTTGCCATTGCCCCAGCCGCCGCCGAAGGTGAGTGCATAGTTGGTAAAGTGATATTCATGGATATTAATACAGATTCCCTTGACGCCATCCTTGGTCAGCGCCTTGGCAGCTTCCTTGACTTCAGCCCAGGTGGTGGGGTAGTCCTTCAGGCCTGCTGCATCCCACATGTCCTTATTGATAAAGAACATGGCAGGAACAACACTGACGGGAATACCATACTGTTTACCGTCGGAGGCCCAGATAGCCTTGGCAGAATCAGCATATGCGCTCATGTCCAGCTTAGCCTGAGCCACCAGATCATCAATGGGGGTGAACATGCCCTTCTCAATGTACTCATAGGCACCCTCATTGGTCAGTTTCACGATGTCGGGAGCGGTCTTTGCTGCGATCTGTGCGGGCAGTATGTTCCAGAAATCAGCACTGCTGGGATAGGTCTGAATCTCCAGCTTTAAGCCGGGGAACATGGATTCGCTGCCCTTGAGGAGTTCATTGTAGACATTGATCTCTTTTTCAGATCCCCACATACCGAACCGAACGGTTACATTCTCTACTGTCTGTGCGGGTTCATTTCCTGATGATGTCGGGGTATTGGTGGCGGCAGGCGTTGTGTTGTTGCCACATCCTGCTAGACCAATGGAAACCAGCAGCATCACTGACATGAGTAGCGCAAGAGCTTTCTGTGTCTTTTTCATTATGAGTTCCTCCTTATCAATTGATTGTGGTTCCATGGTAGCATAGTCAACAGAAATGATATGTAAATAGAATTATGATTTATTAAAAGTTCTAAGAGAATTTTGGCGCCTGTTTTTCTCGTTTATGGATTTATCCATTTCTTTAATAATTTTATACTTTGGGCCTTCCGGTCAGTTCATCAGCTTGTCTCGGTACTGTTTGGGAGAACAGCCCGTAAGCTTGTTAAAGACAATGTTGAAGTGGACGGAGCTGTTAAAGCCCACCTTTTCCCCTATCTCATAGATCTTCAGCTCCTGTTGATGCATGAGCTTTTTGGCTTTCTCCACTCTTACTTCATTAATATAGTTGAAAAGGGTTTTTCCCACCTCTTCTCTGAAGACGCGGCTGATGTAATTGGGACTTATGTTCAGCTCCTCGGAAAGAAGGCTGAGAGAGAGCTCCTTTTGATAGTTTTCATTGACATAATTTAAGATTCTCTTAACCAGAAAACTGCAGTTCTTATATTGGTCCTCCTCAAGGCAATGACATGCCTTGCGGTTCAGGATTTCCTCAAACAGGCTCTGAAGCTCATCCAGCGTCTCAGCGGCTGAGATATAATTCATCTCATCAAAGCAGGTGTCCAACTCATTGAGCAGGAACAGAATGCCGCTGAAGAGCTTCTTAACCTCATCGGAGGAGAGCACCGGCATGCTCCGCAGAAGCCCGAAAAGCTCGTCCATAATATTCTTATACTGATATACACTGTGGTCGGCAATACACTCCTTGAGCTTGATGACAAGCTGGCCTACCTGGGCCATCAGTTCCTTGCTGCTTATACCCTTGGGAAGGGTTCCATGATAGGCGATTTTCTCTGAGGGATTATAGAAGTGGTACTGCAAAGCCTTAAAGGCCTCATTGAAGGTGTTTTTTATGCCCTTTGGCGCAGAATGGGTGTCACTGATGCCCACACAAAGATCAATATCCAAAAACTTCTTTAAGGAGTCAGAGATAAGGTGAACAATCCTGTTCTGATGCTCAAAAATCTCCTTCCGGCTGGCCACCTTCTCCATGCTGATCAGCGCCAGGTACAGGTTCTTGGCATACTGGAGAAAAACAATTTCCTTGTCATTGGCAAACACCTGGCCCAGAATATCGAGAATGGAGCTGTTGAGCAGGCCTCTGTTGGTATCGGTATAACGCTTCATCACTCTTTGGTAATTGATAATGGAAAAGGCTATGCTGCTGTAATTGGAGCGGCCAAGGCGGATATTGTACTGTTCCAGGCCCTCATAGAACGCTTCGTCAGATGGAAGCTGACCATCCACCGCCTTTTTGAGAAAGGCCGTGACCTGATCCTCCCTGCTTTCACTGTCAGCAGCATACCCACTCTGAATCGGCTTCTTTTCCGCCTCCAGGTCTGCCTTGATTTGTGAAAGAATCTTCAGTAAGCCCTCGGGGTTCATACAGGGCTTATGGAGATAATCCACAGCACCAAGCTTCATGGCCTCCTTCACATGCTCCAGATCGTCAAAGCTGCTTAGGATAACAGATTTACACAGGATCCTCTCCTGCTTAATTTTCTGCAGCAGTTCAAGACCATCCATAACGGGCATTTTGATATCGAGAATCAGAACATCGGGCTTGGTCTTTCTTATTTTTTCAAGCGCCTCCTGTCCGTTGGAGGCCTCCCCCACAATTTCCATGCCATATTTGGCCCAATCAATAGATGATTTGACACCTATTCTGACAAGCAGCTCATCATCAATGATCATGATCTTCACGTTGCTCTTCCCCCCTATCCAGAATGGCTGGAATTCTTACCAGCACCGTGGTTCCTTCGTTGAGCCGACTCTGTATGGTAAGACCGTATTGCTCACCAAAATGAAGCTTTATCCGCTTATGAACATTGGAAAGGCCAATGGAATTGAACCTTTGCCGCCTGGTTTTTTGAATGTCCTCCTCCAGAATGGTTTTCATCCTCTCGGTTTCAAAGCCCTGTCCATTATCAGCAACACTGAAAAGGATCTCGTCCTCTTCCTTCTTAATGATAATATCCAGTTCTCCCATCCTTTGCAGCCCTTCAAAACCATGGAAGACCGCATTCTCTATCATGGGCTGGAGCATGAATTTCAGGGTCTTGTATTTATAGGCCTCCTCATCGATCCGGTAATTGACCTTAAACTTGTTATAGTAGCGGATATCGAGGATGCTGATATAATTTTCGATAAATACCATTTCGTCTGCAATGGAAACCAAGTCATTATTCCACTTTGAGGTATAGGCCATGAGAAAGGCCAGAGAATTCAATGCCTTTTCAATACTCGTGGCCCCCTGGATATTGGCCATCCATTTAATGGCACTCATGGTGTTGTATAAGAAATGGGGGTTAATCTGCGCCTGAAGGGCATGCATCTCGGCTTTTCTTTTCTCATCCTCTTCAATATATATCTTTTGAATCAGGTTTTTGATCCTGGTCTGCATCAAGCTGATAGCATTCCCGATGATGCCCATTTCGCCGTAATAACGGCCTATGGTTACATCAAAGTCGCCCTCGCCTATCTTTTTCATGCTCTGGCTCAATGCATAAATGGGCTTTGCAACCGAAGTGGTAATCAAGTAAATCGCACCTATGGTCAGTACAATCACAATCCCGCCAATAAACAGGGTCAGCCTGGACATCTGCATATTATAGGCAAAGAGCTCTTTGGTGGGAATGAGGCTTACCACCTTCCAGTCCGAGATGTCGGAGCGGATGGAGATAAGCTGGTACTTCTCCCCATCAAGGGTTACCCTTCCCTTCAGCGAGGGATTCTGCGCAATATCCTCATGCAGAATACTGTCAAAGCTTTGATAGATCTCTTGCCTGTTCTTGCTGTAGATAACCCGGTTATTCTCATCCACCAGGTAAAACCGGGTATTCTGGGTAGGCCCCCTGTCCATCCAGAGCCTTTCCAGCTTATTAATATCTACGTTGATGATAATAATGCCTATACCCTGGCGGGATGATTTATCCTTAATAACTCTGGCTACCGATATGACGAAATTGTTTCCGGGAAGCTTCTGCCGATCGGGGTGAATGCCAAGAATAGCCGCACCGCCGTCCATGCTTTCAACCTTTTCAAGCCATTTCTCGGACGTAAGGCTGTAATTGGACTGCATGGTTTCAACCAAAGCCCGCCCCCTTAAATCATACTGCTTCAGCCCATAGAGCCATACCGAATCAATAAGATCAGAATAGAATACAATATTATTATTTAAAAGCACCCTGGCCTTTTCAAAGTCATTGCTCCTGGCCAGCTTGGGATTGGGTAGGTTATCATAATCGGTCTTGAGAATTTCTATGAGCTTATCGTCATAAAGGGGATACTCTGAGAGCTTGATCAGCATTTTGAGGCTGTTATCCAGGTTATATATAATCTGCTCGTTATTGCCAATGGCGCTATTGAGAAGCTTGTTTTCTATCTCATTGGAATACAGGCTGATGGACAGTGAGCTTAACAAGAGCAGGGGCAGAAAGATGAGAATAAAGGATATGGCAAGCTTGTTTCTCAGACTCATTCTGTTAATGAAAGGAACCCGCTCTCTCATAGTACCTCCAAAGCATTAAGCAAGAATACACCGGGGATCTGAAGGCCTTCTTATACATTTTAACATGCATTCATACAGGTTGGCAGATCCATATTTTAAATGAGATAATTCATTAAATAAATAATAATTTCTTTTACATACTTTCCCCGGGGCCTCATGTACCATGTAATCATCGAAACATGTAAAGGAGTGCATGCTATGGTACCCGGTCAATCAAATGTAAAGCGCAGGCTTTTTAGGAATGACTCAGATATCCCAACCGCGGTTCTGTTCATTTTCCCTTTTTTGGCGCTGTGGTTCATCTGGTTCTTCCTGCCCTTTCTTCAGTCCTTTATACGAAGCTTCCAGAATGCCAACTTTATAGCCCTGGATCAGGCGAAATTCGTGGGTCTGGAAAACTATATCAACATTCTTAAGGATAAAGCCTTTTTGGATGCACTTTGGCATTCAGTGACCATTGTTATCATTGCGGTTCCCGTTATTACCCTGCTCTCGCTGCTGATTGCTCTGGCGGTCAATCAGAACATCCTGGGCAAAGGCTTTTTCCGGACCGTTTATGTCCTGCCATATATAACCTCGCCCATTGCCGCCGCCACCGTTTTTATGGTGCTGTTCAGAAAGGACCAGCCCCTGGCACAGTTCATGACCCTGTTTGGGTTTGAAAACACCACCTGGTTTAGCAATGTGGATCTTGCCATGGCCTTTGTCATTATCCTTTTTGTCTGGGGGCAGGTGGGATTCTTCATGATTATTTACCTGGCCGGTATCCAGGATATTCCCAAGGAACTCTACGAGGCGGCCACTGTGGACGGCGCCAATCGTATCAGACAGTTTTTCAGCATTACCCTGCCTACGCTGAAGCCCGTCACCTTCTTTGTGGTAACTGTTGCAACCATTTACTCCTTCCAGATATACGATCAGGTGGCTGCCATCTCACGTTACGGAGTTCTGGGACAGCCGGCAGGACGGACCACCACCCTCATCACCTATTTTATGCAATACGGTATCCGTTATATGGAAATTGGTTATGGCTCCGCAGCCGTTGTCATTTTCACACTGATTATACTGGTTATAACCTTTATTCAGAAGCTTTTGCTTGGTAAGGAGGAGTAGACCATGGCTCAAAAGAAAAACATATTCCTGACCATCCTGTTGTCGCTGTTTGCCATAGCCTTCATATTGCCTTTGCTCTATGCCCTGTATACATCCTTTTTAAAGCTCTCCGACATTAATAAGCTGGTTCCCTTCCATAAATGGACCTTTGAGAGTTACGCCAAGTTCTGGAAGGATCCCAACTATAATATTCCCCGTTGGTTTTTCAACACTGTAATTATGACGGGTATCACCATTCTGGGCAATGTCATCATTAACTCCATGGCTGGCTACGCTCTGTCCAAGCTAAATTTCCCCGGAAAGAGCATTATCTTCTTTATCATTGTGGCCACCATGACCATCCCCTACCAGATTATATTGATTCCTGTTTATGTAACCATGTCCAAGCTCGGTTGGCTGAACACCATGCTATCTCTCACAGTGCCCTATCTCTACCAGTGCATCTATGTGTTTATGATGAAGCAGTTTTTCAGCAGTATCCCCAACGAGCTTATAGAAGCTGCCAGAATAGATGGTTTGAGCAAGGTCGGCGTCTTTTTCCGAATTATGCTTCCGCTGTCCAAGCCCGGAATCATCTCCATGGTTATCTTAAACTTTACATCTACCTGGAACGCCTATCTGGTTCCCAGCACCATGGTGACCCAGAAAGAAAAGTTTGTTCTGATGGTGGGCCTCAATAGCGTTAAGGATCAATTCTTTGACAGGACCAATGTCATCATGGCCGGTGTCGTGCTGATTACCCTGCCGGTCATCATCCTGTTTGCAATCTTCCAGAAGCAATATATTGAAGGTGTTGCTACATCCGGCCTGAAGGGATAGGTGAATCATGGTGCTTGATAAGTACAATGAATGGGAAATCATTGAAACCGATTTTAGCATTGAAGAAAATTACAAAAATGAAACCCTTTTCTCCCTGGGCAACGGATACCTGGGTATGCGGGGCAACTTTGAAGAAGGCTATACCGGCCCTAAGGGAACAGGTTTGGAAGGAACCTATATCAACGGATTTTACGAGACCGAGAATATCCAATACGGTGAAATTGCCTATGGGTTCCCCGAAAAAAGCCAGACCATGCTCAACATCACCAATGGCAAGAGAATCAGGCTCTTTGTTGAGGATGAAGAGTTTAACATGCTCACGGGTACGCTCCAATCCTATCGGAGGTCCCTGAATATGAAGGACGGGATCCTCACGCGCTCACTGGTGTGGTCCTCCCCCAGAGGAAGAACCATCCTATTGGAAACCGAGCGCATCGTCCATGCTAAAAACAAGCATCTGGCCATGATTCGCTATTGGATAACTCCTTTGAATATGGACTTAAAGCTTCAGATTATCTCATCTCTGGAGGGAAATGTGACCAATCTGACAGTGGAAAACGACCCCCGTGTGGGCTCCGGCCTGAAGGGAAGTGCGCTGGTCACCGAGAACCGCCTCTGCCAGGACAGCTTTGGCCTTATCCGTCAGAAAACCAAAAACTCACATTTGACCGTGGTCTGTTCCATGGAGCATGACATACAAACCGAGACCAACTATGAAAGGACATGCTTTCAAAAGCCCGACAGCGTTCACACCATATACGATATAGACGGGAAAAACGGTGAAACGGTAACGCTGACCAAGTTCCTTGTTTATACAACCTCCCGGGACTATGAAGAGCCCGTTCTCGAATGGCACAATGAACAGCTTTTGAGGCAGGCCGTCCAGGTCGGCTACGATGCGCTTAAAAAAGAGCATATGGACTTTTTTCATGATTTCTGGGACCACTCGGACGTCATCATCAATGGAGATCCACCGCTCCAGCAGGGCATCCGTTTTAATCTTTTCCATCTTCTGCAGTCCACCGGCCGGGATGGCAAGACCAGCCTGGCCGCAAAAGGACTGACCGGTGAGGGTTATGAAGGACATTACTTCTGGGACACCGAGATCTTTGCCATGCCCTTCTTTACCTTTACCAACCCCGAAATATGCAAGGCGTTGCTGCTCTACCGCTACAATACCCTGGAGCCTTCCCGCAATGAAGCCCGTACCCTCTCCCATCCCAAGGGCGTGAAGTTTCCCTGGAGAACCATTGCCGGAGAGGAGTGTTCGGCCTATTTCCCGGCCGGAACCGCCCAATACCATATCAATGCCGATATTGCGTATATGGTCAACCGCTATGTTCAGGTGACCGGGGATTATGATTTTCTTGTGAAGCATGGCGCTGAGATCCTCATTGAAACCGCCAGAGTATGGGCCCATACAGGCTGTTTTGTAGAAGCCCGCGGCGGCAAATTCTGCATCAACGGAGTAACAGGCCCCGATGAATATACGGCCATTGTCAACAACAACTGCTATACCAATCTGATGGCCAGGGAAAACCTTTACTATGCATACCATGCCGTTGAGTGGATGAAGGAAAACGCACCCCATGAATATACCCGTCTGGCCGAGCGTCTGGGCCTTGAAGCCCATGAGCAGGAGGACTGGAAGCGCGCCGCTGATAATATGTTTATTCCTTATGATGAGGCCACAGGCATTTACCCCCAGGACGACAGCTTCCTGTATAAGGCTGTCTGGGACTTTGAAAATACGCCCAAGGAAAAATATCCGCTGCTTCTGCATTACCATCCGCTGGTCATTTATCGGTATCAGGTATGCAAGCAGGCTGATTTGGTTCTGGCCCTGTTCCTTCTGAGCGAGCATTTCAGCCTTTCGGAGAAAAAACGCAATTATGATTTTTATGAGCCCATAACCACCCATGACTCCTCCCTTTCGTCCTGCATCTTCAGTATTGTGGCCAGTGAGATTGGTTATACGCAGAAGGCCTATGAATACTTTATGTCCACAGCACGCATGGATCTGGACGATCACAAGGGCAATACCAGGAACGGGGTTCACACGGCCAATATGGGCGGTGCCTGGATGTGCATCGTCAATGGCTTTGCAGGAA
>JAKIML020000085.1 GCA_022702935.2 Bacillota bacterium
TTTCCCCGCTCTGCCAAACACCTTCCATGTTGTTTTTCGGTGCAGCAGCCCAGTTTGGTATCTTCGCAACCATGATGGCAGCACTTCTTTTGGGCTTTGATTTAAAGGAAGCCGGTGCCATTGGTGTTATCGGTGCTGCAGACGGCCCCACCACCATTTACGTTGCTAATGCATTCAAGCTGGATAAATTGATTGGACCGCTTTCGGTGGCCGCCTATTCCTATATGTCGCTGGTCCCCATCATTCAGCCGCCGGTAATCAAGCTTTTGACCACCAAAGAGGAAAGAAAGATTCGCATGAACTTCAAACAGAAGAAGATCAGCAAGCTTACCAAGATCCTCTTCCCCATTATTGTCACTGTGGTTGCCGGTATGGTAGCGCCTGAGAGCGTTGCGCTCGTTGGTGCTCTTATGTTTGGTAATCTCATTCGTGAATGTGGCGTTCTTGACAGGCTTTCAGAGACCGCACAGAATACCTTGGCTAACCTCGTTACCCTTCTCTTGGGTATTACCATAGGAACCACCATGACCGCTGAGGCCTTCTTGAACTGGAAGACCCTCCTTATTATGCTCATGGGTCTTGTGGCCTTTGTCTTTGACACGGCAGGCGGTGTTCTCTTTGCCAAGTTCCTTAACCTGTTTAGAAAAGAAAAGATCAATCCCATGGTGGGTGCCGCCGGTATCTCGGCCTTCCCCATGTCAGCCCGTGTCATTCAAAAGATGGCTAAGGATGAGGATCCCATGAACTTCGTTCTCATGCAGTCCGTCGCCGCCAACGTTTCTGGTCAGCTTGGTTCAGTGGTCGCCGGCAGTATGATTCTGGTTCTTATCGGTAAAATGGCAGGATTATAAGGAGGTATGAATGATGAATATAGAATTATTGTGGCAAGGTCTTGAAGTGACACTATTCGGTCTTCTCGGGGTATTCGGAGTCCTTATTGCCTTCTATATCCTGGTGATTTTATTGGGCAAAATACCGGAACGTGAAGAGAGCGAAGCTGAAAATTAATGCTGTTCTCTGTTCCGTTTCAACGTTAAAATAACATGTTTTAAGGGAAGCACCATTAATGTGCTTCCCTTTTGCTATGATAAAGAGAGGTTCCCAGGCCCCGCCTGCAATTCAGGATTGCATGGCGGGGTGGGCTTTGGCAAAGACTGAGGCATTAAAGGCCATGTCACATTCCTGTTCAGCTATGCATCCCTTATTGTTGGATTTTTTTGAGGATGGGGATAAGTTTTACTGAAAGGAGCGAACCCACCAGGGTTGAGAGAAGGTCTCCCCCGATGCAAAGAATAAAGCCGTAATAGATACAGAGCCACAGGGACATGGCTTTGCCCACGTAGAAATTATTGATGATATATAAATAAGCAACGCCAATGACATAAATCACGGCCAGCCCTGCCAACATGCACAGGAAGATTTTAAAGAACTTCTTTTCCTTAAGCCTTTCGGTGAGATATCCAATGAGATAGGCACCAATGATGAACCCTATCAGATATCCAAAGGTGGGCTTAAATACATAAGCAATACCGCCCCCCTGCGTAAAGATGGGAATACCAATGAGTCCTGTAAGCACATAAACCAATTGTGAAAGTGCGCCTTTCTTAGCCCCCAACAGAACCCCTGACAGGGTGACAAAGAATACCTGCATGGTAAACGGAACAACGGGAACAGGAATTTTTAAGAACGCACCTACGGCTGTAAGCGCTGCGAAGAGTGCGATTTGAGCCAGATCTCTTGCTTTAAGCTTCATATGTATCTCCTTTCATTTTATTACCAGTTTTTCCTTTACTATTTAAGCAAATAAAACTCCGATTGTCAACCTTTTTGATTTTTTAGGTTAACAATCGGAGACAACACAGTCCTATAAAGTTTACCGTGCGATGATGGTATAGCTCCCATTTTCCAGTCGATAGAACAAATATACGCCTTTGTCATTGGTATGGGTAACCTGAATGGGAATATTGTTGCCATTGAGCAGCACCACCAGGGCATTGTTAACCGGTACTCCGTTGGTATCGGTGATAACCCCATAAATAGTGCCTTTTAAGTTCTTCCTTTTTAAGAAGACTGTCTCAATGGTCAAAATGGGCTGATCCTTGCCCACCTCCAGATTCACAATTCTCTCAACATAGTTCTGAGATTGAAAGGACAATCGATAATAGCCCGGCTCAATATTGTCAAAGACATAGAGTCCTTCAGAATTGGAGAATGAAAAATCATAGGGGTTCAGGCTGTTGGCCTTATACAGGGTTATCTTTATGCCTCCGGCAGGATGCTGCTGTGCATCCCTCACATTGCCGAACAAAACAATTCCTCCGTCAAGGGCTGGCATCATTTCAATATTGATGGCCTTCTTGTCAAGGCCTGTTGAGGGCAGCCCGTCGCTGGAAAAGGTGATGTACCCCTTCTTGGCCGCAATAATCCGAATATAGGATGGGAATTTGCCCTGAAGAGAGAAATTGCCGTCAACATCGGTAAAGTTATATATAATAGGTTGGTAATCGTTATCGCAGATCTTGACGCAAACGCCCTCTAGGGGCTTGCCCGTAACTTTATCGCTGATATTCCCCATCAAGGTATTTTCTTCAAGGACCATATCAGCCAATACAACTTTTTCAAGGAGCGCTTCGTTTTCATCAGTAATAACGACCTTCTGTGGCAGCGTTGAAATTACCGGCTTACTCACTACGAATCCCCCTTCACACAACCATTACTAGAACAGTATATGAAGAACACCGTTTTTTGGTGATAGGACGGCCTGTAGACGCACACAAAGGTCTGTAAATGCATATGCTGATAGCATCAATGATGAGGAGGCACCCCTATGCCCATTTTTAAGGATGAGTATGTACTTGACCAATCTCAGGCAAAGAGTATTTCCAGTTCAACAGGAACTATACGCCTTGATTTGGTGCTTAAACCCAACCCCTACCTTCGCGCCGGAACCATTGCAGGACGGGTTGTGGACACCTCGGGCTCCCCCATAGGCGACGCCGTGGTGGTCATTCTTGATGGGAATTACAATGCGGTGGCCCATTCCCTGACCTCGTCCAGTGGTTCTTTTTCTTTCACGCCCATAGAAGCGGCCTCGGACTACCGTGTCTTTGCTAAGGCCCCGGGATATTTATGCTCTGAGGCATTGGTGGCATCTCTTAAGCCCAATCAAACCCTGGAGCTGACTATAACTTTGGTTCAAGGCACACCTTCAATAAACTCCATCATCATTGGTCAGGTATACAATGAGGATAAACTCCCCGTTCCTTTGGCAGCTTTGGAGCTCTACAAGGTTGAGGACTCTGCCTCCCGCCTCATCTCCCTCACCTTCTCCAACGAAATTGGCCAGTTCATTTTTAACAACCTTGAGCTTGGCTCATACTTCATAAAAATCAATGCACATGGATATATGACCGAGCTTCTGCCAGCAGAAATCATGAGCCATCATTCCATGCTCACCGTGGAAGCAAGGCTCAAGGTAAACCCCAAGGCCTCTTTGGGTGTTGTGACGGGTCTTATCACCAATACTGATGATCAACCCCTGTCCAATGCAGATGTTATCCTGTATCGCGTCAGTCCGGAGGGCACGTTAACCCCAGTGGACTTTACCCGCACCAATCATGAGGGGATCTATTTGTTTGTGAACGTACCACCGGGTGAATACCGGGTCAATTCCATCCGTACGGTGGTTCAATGAGAGTGTCCCAATAACTGAGAGTGGCTTTACACTCAAACGTTTGAAAATGGACTTTTCAGCAGGGACAAACACTTGGTTTTGGGGTCCATCCTCACCTTTACACCCAGAGGAAGAATGAATTTAGGATCGGTATGTCCGAAGTCCACATTGGCCATAACGGGCAAGTGCCCGGCCCCAAACTCGTCCCTGACAATACTGATAATAATGCGGTGAAGCTCCTGGTTTTCTTTCTCAGTATAATCCTTGGACGAGCAAAAATGAGCATATAATACCATCAATGGACGGGTCACAAAAGGCATTGCTGATATCCCTGGCGCGAAGCTCGGGATGCTTATATAACATGTCATTGGCCATTCTTGCCGTTGGATACTCAATGATTTCAAAACCGAAGAGCTCTTTAAGATTCATAAGTCCAAGTTCATAGATACCGGGAAATAGATGGGGCAGCCCTGATGAGGGAGATATTACAGCGGTTTCTGAGCCTTGTGTCAGCATTTTGGGCTTTAGCATAGCCATCATCCTCTATTCAAAGTATTAAGAATGATTTTATTGACTAAAATTGGACTTGTAAACCAAAATCTTGATTCCGATCACATTTTTTTACTTTTGGCAATGCTAGAATAAATGATAAGTAGACAAATAGGATTGCAAAGGATTTTTACATTATTGTATAATAGCATTGCATTGATTAAGCCCAATGATAACCATATAGGAAGGAACATTCAATTTGCGTCTTAAGCTGAAATTGGGCGATGTTTTAGTTATTTTGGGTATAGTGCTTACGGCGTTTTTTATTTTGGTATCTACCTATGAAAAAAATACCATTGAAAAAACGGCCGTCATTACACAGAATAATATAGTTCTTGATCGAATCAGGCTTGACCGGGTCTCTGAGCCATATACCATAAATTACGGCGGAGACTATCCGGGGACTATTACGGTGGAGAACGGAAGCATCCGGTTTTCCCACGCAGAATGCCCCGATCAGGTATGTGTAGACACAGGATGGATTACTCGCCCCGGCCAAATTGCCGTATGCATTCCAGCCGGTGTTATCATAAAGATAGAGGGTCAAGACCCCGATCTGGACATCATTGTGAAATAATTGTTTT
The DNA here is from genome assembly GCA_022702935.2 of Bacillota bacterium. Classification (GTDB taxonomy): domain Bacteria; phylum Bacillota; class Clostridia; order DSM-8532; family DSM-8532; genus DTU059. Next base: position 4,807 of record JAKIML020000085.1, read on the forward strand.
ACTGGGCGCAGGCACACCAGTGAATGTATGAGCAGCTTGGACATTGACAAAATAAATTGGTGGTCAAATGAGAAAAATAACACTTAATGGTCTCTTGATATCTCTCGCTCTTGTACTGGCATTTATGGAGCGATTCATTCCATTGAATCTTTTTGTGCCATTGCCCGGAATCAAACTAGGCTTGGCCAACATTGTCACCATGTTTGCACTGTTCTATCTGGGCATCCCCTCTGCCGTCACCATTACTTTATTGCGTTGCTTATTGGCATCGTTTTTATTCGGCGGCATGTCCTCCCTGCTTTATTCATTAGCCGGCGCATTTCTCGCATTGGTGGCCATGTCGCTGTTAAAGCTGGGATACCCAAAGTTTTTCTCAGTCATTGGCATTAGTATGGGTGGTGCTGCAGCTCACAATGCAGGACAGATACTGATGGCCAGCCTTATGATGAGAAATACTGCAGTGTTTGCTTATTTACCCATACTGTTGTTTGCCGGTATCGTTACTGGTTTGCTTACAGCCATTGTATCTGCGAATCTTTTTTCGATATTTGAAAAAACTAATTTCATAACTAAGGTTTGGGGTAAATAGATAAAGAATGTTGTTACATAATGAAAGGAGAACAACTATGGCAAAGAGAGTGCTGATTGTTGGAGCTGGGTATGCAGGTATTGAAGCTGCTCTCACGCTTAACAAGAAGAAAAAGAAAGAAGACATTGAAATCACACTAGTAGACAAGAATGAGTACCATACGCTGCTTACAGAACTCCACGAGGTGGCGGGTAACAGAATCTCTGAAGAGGGTATCCGTATCTCCTTGAAGAGTATCTTTAAATATACTTCGGTTAATGTTGTCATGGACGAGATCACATCCTTCGACTTTGACAACAACAAAGCATTCTCTAAATCCAAAGAGTATGAATACGACTATCTCATTCTGGCCATGGGCAGTACTCCAAACTTCTTTGGCATACCCGGTCTGAAGGAGCATGCCTTTACCCTTTGGAGCTTTGACGATGCCGTAAGAATCCGTGAGCATATTAAGAAGTGCTTTATTTTGGCCAGTCAGGAATCTGACAGAGAAGCCAGAAAGCGCTTATTAACCTTTGTGGTTGCCGGCGCAGGCTTTACCGGCGTGGAAATGATTGGTGAGCTGGCTATCTGGTCCAGATCCCTGTGCAAGGAGCATGGGATTGATTCTAAGGATGTCCGTCTGGTTATTGTGGACATGCTTCCCAGAATCCTCAACAATTTAAAGGAATCCAACTCCGCCAAGGCTCACAAATACCTTGAAAAGAAGCTGAAAGTTGAGGTTCTGCTCAATACGAAGATTATGGAAGCAACCGAGCAGGGTATTGTCTTTGAAAACGGCAGTGTTGATGCTGCCACTGTCATTTGGGCCGCCGGTATCCAGGGCAATTCCCAGGGTCTCAGCCTTGAGAGGTTTGGCAGACAAAACAGACTCAAGGTGGATGAATTCTGCAGAACTGAGTATAAGAATGTTTATTCTATCGGTGACCTGGGTGGCTTGTCCGACAATGAGGGCCGTCCCTATGCCGCCATGGTTGAAAACGCCATTCAAACGGGTCATGGCGCTGCCGAGAATATCATTAACCATATTCGCGGCAAGGAACAGAAAAAGGTAGAGGTTAAGTTCCACGGCACCATGGTCAGCGTGGGCAACTATTTCTGTGTTTCTGAAATCATGGGAAAGAGCCTCCCTGTTTGGCTGTCCATTCTCATGAAGTTCTTTGTCAATATTCATTACCTCTGGGAGATCACCGGATTCCGCGGTGTTTCCAGATATCTGTATCACGAGATCCTTGAACGCAGACAGAAGAAGAACATTGTAGAACAGCACTATTCTACCCGTATGCAAGCCTGGTGGCTCACGCCTCTCCGCTTGTTCCTGGGTGGTATGTGGCTCTATGAGGGTATTGTCAAGCTCACCGAAGGCTGGCTCAGCTCTCCAAAACTGGCTTCCTTCCTGGGCATGGCTTCCGATGCTACCAGTGCTGCCTCCGGAACTGCTTCCTACATTACGCGAATTGATGATGTCTTTACTATAAAGACCGGGCTTATTAATTTCTTTATCCAGACCGAAAGCCGACTTGTAGAGGGTGCCACCATCAGTTCCCAGCAGCTCGCCAAACTTGAGTTCTTCCATTTCGGCGACTTTAATCTGGTGCCCTGGTTCCTGCAAAATGTGGTTCTGGCCAATGATGGTGTGGCCATGTTCTTCCAGGTACTTGTAGTCATCTTGGAAATCCTCGTTGGTCTGATGCTCTTAGGCGGTGCCTTCACCTTTATTGGTTCCTTGATATCTGTAAGCCTCTTAACCATGTTCATTACCTCGACAGGCCTTTACAAAGAAACCTGGTGGATGATGTTTGCCTCCATTGCAACCATGGGCGGCGCAGGAAGAGCCTTCGGCCTCGACTACTACCTCATCCCCTACCTCAACAATGTATGGGAGAGCTTTTGGAAGAACAGAAAGTTCCGCCTCTTCTTCAGAAGAAGCTTGGACAGATTTGACTAATGTACATCTTGCGTTTGCAGCGTAAGGTCTAGGAGGTTGAACGCATTGTGGGAAAAGTTCCCCGTTATAAAGGAAGAATTGGCGGCCTTTGAGGATTATCTTAAGTCAAAGCTTTCTTCTCGTAATGACTTTTTAAAAAAAGCATCCGAGAGCGTGGTTCTTTCGGGTGGAAAAAGGCTGAGACCGGCATTTACCATCATTGCAGCACTCCATGGTGATTACAGTAGAGAACGCGTTTTTCCTGCTGCCGCATCAATCGAGATCCTCCACGCTGCAACCCTGATCCATGATGATATAATTGACAATGCCAAAACCCGCAGAGGACAGCCCACCCTATCCGAGAAGCACAGCATCAATCTGGCCGTCTATACGGGCGACTACCTGTTTTCAAAATCCCTGAGATTGCTTGTGGAAACAGGCTTGAAGCCTGAGAGACTGGATATTGTTACCCGAGCCATTGCCCTTCTTTGCGAGGGTGAAATTGAGCAATATCTGGGTAAATACTCCATAGCCAGTGTGGGCAATTACTTAAAGCGTATCCTTGGAAAGACCGGTATTCTGTTCTCGGCCTCCCTCGTTCTTGGAGCCAAGACAGCAAACCTGTCCGACGATACCACCCGATGGTTGGGCCGTTTCGGCGCGAGCTTCGGTGCTGCCTTCCAAATCCGGGACGATTTGTTGGATATCCTTTCCGATGATAAGACCGAAGGCAAGCCCGTTCTCAACGATCTAAAGGAAGGCATAGCCACCCTGCCCATCATCATGGCTGTACGAAACAATCAGGAGCTCCGTCATGAGATCAACCAAATCTTTGACGGCAAGGGCGATATGAAGCTCCTGCTTCACAACGTTATTCAATCCGGTGGCGTGAGGGATGCTCAGAAACTTAAGGAAAAGTATATCCGGAAATGCCTGGGTTATATTGAGAAAATCCCTCATACACCCTATACCGATGCCCTGAATGACATTGTCAGCTGGCTGTAAGTCAGTTAACAATAGCGTTCTTTGCATATACTTATTAAAATATTAATTAGAAGGAGGATGTTTATGAAGAAGATTTTAACCCTCACATTAGTCGCAGTTCTTCTGGCTGGCTGTGGCGCTGCTGCCTCAACCGCTACCGGACTGGGTCACTCCGTTTCCATTGCCAAGTCCAAGGACGCTACTGCCGATGTAGCAGGTGTTGCTCAGGTTGACACCGTTATGGCTGCTGTTACCTTTGACGGCGCCGGAAAGATTCTGGGCGTTAAGATTGACAGCGCTCAGACCAAGGTTAACTTTGACGCAACCGGCAAGATCACTTCCGATCTGGCTGCACCCCAAAAGACCAAGGTCGAACTGGGCAACGATTACGGAATGAAGAAGAATTCCAATATCGGCAGAGAGTGGTTTGAGCAGATTGCCGAGCTTGAAAAGTGGATGGTTGGTAAGACTGTTGATCAGGTTAAGACCATGAAGGTTAAAGATGGCGGAGCACCTGACATTGCAGATCTTAACTCCAAGGTAACCATTTCTGTTGCCGACTATCAGGCTGCTGTTGCAGAAGCTTACGAGAATTCCAAGAAGTAAGACATGGGTTACATACCCAAAAAAAAGAACCCCTTCGTTATTGAAGGGGTTCTCTTTTACAAAAAGAGGGAAAACTATGAAAAGACGATGGGCACTGTGCCTGGCCATTATCCTGTGTCTTATGGCACCGGGCTGCACCAATAAAAACAACACATCCTACAGCAAGTATTCTTATGAGTTTATCGGGGCCTTTGATACAGTCATTCAGTTTATGGGCTATTCCAAAAGCCAGAAGGATTTTGAAGAAATCGCCCAAGTGGCTCAATCCCGTTTTATGGAGCTACACAAGCTTTTTGATATTTATAATGATTATGAAGGCATCAACAACATTAAGACCATTAACGATAACGCTGGAATCAAACCTGTTGAGGTACAACAGGAAATTATAGATCTCATTTTGTTCGCCAAGGAATGGTATGCAAAAACCAATGGGGTATGCAATATCGCTTTAGGGCCCATGTTGAGAATCTGGCATGATTACAGAGAGGCGGCCTCCGCCGATCCCGACAATGCCCAAATCCCCTCCATCTATGAGCGAAAGGCAGCCATGGCCTATACAGACATAAACAAGGTCATTGTTGACGCGGACAAAAAGACCGTTTATCTTGAAGATAAGAACATGCGCCTGGACGTGGGTGCTATCGCCAAGGGCTATGCCAGTGAAATCGTGGCTAAGGAACTTGAGGCCAAAGGGGTCGACAGCCTGATTATCAGCTCGGGCGGCAATGTAAGAACCATTGGTCAGCCCCGGGACGGGATACGCACCAAATGGGGCATTGGCATTCAGAATCCCGACGGCAACCCTTTGGATTCTGGGGATGAGCCCCTTGATATTGTCTTTTTAAAGGATGCCTCGGTAGTGACCAGCGGTGATTATCAACGTTATTACATGGTGGATGGGCGGAAATATCACCATCTTATAAGCCCCATAACCCTTATGCCCGCCAATTATTATCGTTCAGTTTCTATTGTTACTGAGGATTCTGGTGTAGCTGATTTTATGTCCACCACCCTCTTCCTCACCCCCTATGAGGAAGGCCGCGCCCTGGCCGAGAGCCTGGGTATTGAAGCCATCTGGGTTTTCCCCGACGGTAGTATCCAAACCACTGAAATAGTGCGAGGGATGATGAAGAATCTCGGTGGTGCCTCAGGCGAATAGCCTTGTAAAGCATAGAACTGTGAGGTGACGAGCCATTGAAAAATATTAAGCTTGATAAGGGCTGGAAGTATCTCCTCTACTTTGATTTCATACTCCCCGCCCTGCTCTATGTACTGGCCTTTGTGCTGAATGCCCCCAAACTGTCCATACTCTTTCATTCCTATGGAATGTATGTAATTAATCCCATCCCCAACTTTCAAACTTTGACAGGGATTGTAGGCTTGCTGTTTCATCTTGGTATCTTGGGTTATACTCTGTATAAACGCAATTTCAAGGACTTTGCCGTCTCATTGGCCATTACTGCAGCCATTGCGGCCTATTTCCTGTTTGAAATTAACTACATCATTATAAGACCCCTGAATTTTGCTTAAAGTGTGAGGAGATGAACCATGGCACGTAAAGCGGAGATTTGGTATCTGGGACATAGCGGTTTTGCTGTCGGTATCGAGGACACCCTGCTGGTCTTTGATTATTACCTGGACGACAGCCAGGGACAGCCCCGTTGCCTTGCAACAGGAGTCATAGAGCCTGCTGAAATTCGGGATAAAAAGGTACTTGTGTTCTCATCCCACAGGCATCCCGACCATTTTAATCCCGTTATTCTGTCCTGGCGGGAGCACATCCCCCATATCCAATATTTCTTCTCATGGGATATCCCCAAAAAGTTTCACCATCTCTGGATTCACTTTATGAAGCCCTATGAGACCTATGAGGAGGATGGTTTATCCATAAAGACCTTCAAATCCACCGATGAAGGTGTGGCCTTTCTTATCGCCATTAAAGGAATGACACTCTATCATGCCGGGGATCTTAACTGGTGGCATTGGGAAGAGGAAGACAAGGCATGGAATAACAATATGGCGGCGCGCTTTAAGCATGAAGTGGAGCTGATAAAGGTCCATCCCATTGACGTTGCCATACTCACCACCGATCCCAGGCAGGAAGAGGCCGAGCTCTGGGGGGCCAAATACTTTCTGTCCCAGGTTAAGGTGGGTACCGCCTTCCCCATGCACTTTACCGATGATCCTTCCATTATGAAGCGCATTGAGGCACAGAAAAAGACCTTTCCTCCGCTTCAGCCACTCAATACCATTCAGCACCGGGGCCAAAGGTTTACGGTTGAAATATAAAAAGTCCTGAGGGCATTCCTCGGGACTTTTTCTTACTCCTGGCTGTGTACCTATTACTTACATCTGATTATATCTGAAAGTTTTTCTGAAGGGGTTTATGGGTAAGGGTTCTTCTTTTTTCCGAGTAATCGGCCACCACATGCCCGTCACCAATGAGCTTGTATTTGTAAATCACAAGGCCTTCCAGCCCAACGGGGCCTCTGGCATGTATCTTATTGGTGCTGATGCCCACCTCAGCGCCAAGGCCATATCTGAAGCCGTCACTGAAGCGTGTGGAACAGTTGGCAAAAACATCTCCCGAGTCCACATACTCCAAAAACTTAGCGATATTGGCCTTATTGGTGGACACAATGGCATCAGTGTGCCCCGAACCATAGGTATTGATATGATCAATGGCTTCCTCCAGGGAATCCACAATCTTTATGGAAAGGATATAGTCCAGGTATTCGGTCTTCCAATCCTCCTCGGTGGCAGGAATACAGGAAATGATCTCCCGGGTTCTTTGGCAGCCTCTCAACTCAACATTCTTCGCCAGAAGCGCCTCGCTCAGTACGGGAAGCAGCGCCGAGGCCGCATCCTTATGCACCAGCAAAGTTTCCAGGGCATTGCAGACGGCCACATACTGGGTCTTGGAATCCACCACAATCTTAACCGCCTTATCCAGGTCATAGGATGCGTCCACATAGCAATGGCAAATGCCATCGGCATGACCCAATACAGGAATTCTGGAATTCTCCATGATATAGCGCACAAACTCATTGGAGCCTCTGGGAATGATAAGGTCCACATACTCATCCAGCTTCAGCATCTCCGAGACCTCATCCCGGTGCTCCATTAAATTGATCCAGCCCTGGGGAAGTCCGGCTTCACAGGATGCGGATTGAATGGTTTCAAAGAGAATGCGATTGGTCAGGCTTGCCTCCCTGCCCCCCTTCAGCAGGACAGCATTGCCGCTTTTCAAACAAAGGGTGGATATCTGAACCAGGGCATCAGGCCTTGATTCAAAGATAATCCCGATAAGGCCGATGGGGCAGCTTACGCGATAGAGCTCCAGCCCCTCATCCAGCTCCAGGGCACTTAAGGTTTTCCCTACGGGGTCTTCGAGCCCAATCAGGCTCTTTATGCCTTCTATGACATCATTGAGCTTTTTCTCGTCAAACTTAAGCCTTTTGACTAATGGGGCTGGCAGGTTCTCAGCCACACTTCTCTCCACATCCTTGCTATTGGCTTCAAAAATGGCTTCCCTGTTCTCATAAAGCTTATGCGCCACTGCCTCAAGTGCCTTGTTTTTGGTCTGGGTATCAACACCCGCAAGGATATTCGCCGCTTTCTTTGCTTTCTCCGCCACTTGTCTCATTGGACCTGCACCTCAATCTACTCAACGATATATTTGAAATCTAATATAACATGAATTTATGCTTATGGGTATCCTCAATTTCATCAAAATACCTGGTTATTCCTTGACGGAAAACCATCAAAACCTTTAATATATATTCTGTATGCAAAAAACCACGACCTTTTTATGTTCTGGTTAAGAATATATAAAACTGAAATGAGAGGGAAAAAACTTGGCTGTTAATCAAGAATTGAAAAAAGAAATAGAGCGCAGAAGAACCTTCGCCATCATTTCCCACCCCGATGCCGGTAAAACCACACTGACCGAAAAGCTCCTGCTTTACGGGGGCGCCATACACATGGCCGGTTCGGTCAAGGCCAGAAAGGCCGCGAAGCATGCTGTGTCCGACTGGATGGAGATCGAGAAGCAGCGTGGTATCTCAGTGACCTCCAGCGTCATGCAATTTGAATATGAGGGCTATTGTATCAATATTCTGGACACCCCCGGTCACCAGGACTTCAGTGAGGACACCTATCGTACTCTGGTGGCTGCTGACAGTGCCGTTATGCTTATTGACGGAGCCAAGGGTGTTGAGGCTCAGACCATAAAGCTCTTCCACGTCTGTAAGATGAGGGGTATTCCTATCTTCACCTTTGTTAACAAGATGGACCGGGCCAGCAAGGACCCCATCTCCTTAATGCAGGAGATTGAGGATGTTTTGGGCATTCGTTCCTACCCCTTCAATTGGCCCATTGGTATTGACGGAGACTTTAAGGGCGTCTATAATCGTCAGCTTCGTCAGATAGAGCTATTTACCAGTGATAAAACCCATGGTCAGGCCATTGTCCAGTCCACCAAGGGCGGCGTGGATGATCCGGTCTTCAAGGATCTTCTGGGTGAGCCCTATTATTCCAGACTGGTTGAAGAAATTGAGCTTTTGGACATGGCCGGCGACGAGTTTGATTTAGGTAAGGTCCTTAAGGGTGAACTCACCCCCATCTTCTTCGGCAGCGCCATGACCAATTTTGGTGTGGAGCCCTTCCTGGAAGAGTTCCTGAAAATTTCTCCCCCTCCCGGCGAACAGATCTTTGATGACAAGCTCATAGCTCCTGACAGCGAGAACTTTTCAGGCTTTATATTTAAGATTCAGGCCAATATGAATCCCAACCATCGGGATCGTATTGCCTTTATGAGAATTTGCTCCGGAGTCTTTGAACGGGGCATGCAGGTCACCTTAAGCAGCACGGGCAAGCCCATCCGCCTGTCCCAGCCCCAGCAGTTCATGGCCCAGGAGCGTGAAATCGTCGAAACAGCGTATCCGGGTGATATTGTGGGACTTTTCGACCCCGGTATATTCCGCATCGGAGATGCTTTGAGCACCACGGGCGACTTAACCTTCAAGGGCATTCCCTCCTTCCCGGCCGAGCATTTTGCCCGTGTGGCCGCCAAGGACACCATGAAGCGTAAGCAATTCCTTAAAGGCATTACCCAGCTCTCGGAGGAAGGGGCCATTCAGATCTTTAAGCAGCCCGATATCGGTGTAGAAGAATTCATTATCGGAGCCGTTGGCGTACTGCAGTTTGAGGTTCTGGAATATCGCCTGAAGAACGAATACAATGTGGATTTGAAGCTCAATCGTCTGAATTACAGACACGCCCGCTGGATAAGCAATATCAACGGGGATCCCCGTGATTTGAATGTAACCTCCACCACCATGCTGGTTCAGGACCGTCATGAAAACTATGTGTTTCTCTTTGAGAATGACTGGTCCATCCAATGGGCACTGGATAAGAATAAGGGATTGGAATTGCGGGATATTTCCTGATAAGAAAAGAGAAGTCGAAATGACTTCTCTTTTTGCATAAAGGGGCTAACCCTCTCTACTCTGTAAAACAAGGTTTGCATTCATTGTATGGGGCTTACAGCCTGTAAACATCAGCCGAAGGCATAATATCCACATTGGCATTCTTCATGGCCTCAATGGCCTTCTCGGTTTCCTCCACCCTCAGGATAACAATAGCCTTGCCCATTACAGGATTGCCAAGGAACGCATACATATACTCGACGCCAACCCCACTCTTTTCAAGGCTGCTGAGAGCTTCTGCCAGTCCCCCGGGCTTATCCTTGACACAGATGGCAATAACATCGGTGGTGCGAACAGAAAATCCGTTCTCCTTAAGTACTTCAACGGCCTCCTCGGGCTTATTGACAATCATGCGAAGGATACCGTACTCGGTGGTATCGGCAATGGACAGAGCGCTGATATCAATATTCTTCTCGCCCAGAACCCGTGAAACTTCGGCAAGCCGGCCAGATTTGTTTTCTAAAAAAACTGATACTTGTTTTACAAGCATAATCTCACACCCCAATAATATTCTTATGTTTTGTATTGTACCACAAGAACCGGGGAAGTAACAAAAGATTGAAAATTCACCAAAGGTTTTCCCTATGGTACGGTGTTCTGAAAGAAATCTTCAATAAGGCAAATAGAGCTGTTGACCGGCATAGATATTGTCCGACGTCAGTTTATTAAGCATCTTGATTTCATAGATGTACGCCCGTGGATCCATGCCCTTCCCATAAGTGGAGGCTATTTCCCAAAGGGTATCCCCCTGGCTGACTACAACATAATCATGGACAACCTGCCCCTGGGAGGAGGCTCCGGCGGTAACCATGAGCCCTGCGAAAACGGTAATAAGTGTAAAAAGTACAAGGACACATGCAAAGCGTTTCTTATTCTTTAATCTATATCTTCTTCTCATCGAGACAACCTCCTTGAGAACATCTGTTCTTTTTAAGATAAGTATAGCGAACAGGTGTTCTTTTGTCAAGGTATATCGAACATTTGTTTGACATTTCTTTGGTTAAACGATATAATGTTGATAAAAGAAGGCTTTACATGAATTTGGCAGTTCATACATCCCATCTTTAAAACCAAAAGGCTTGATGGAGGATGAATTCATGAGACAACGCGATCTCGATAAACAGAAGAAAATCATTGATTTTGTCAATCTATACCTTGCCGAGAAGGGATATCCCCCATCAGTCAGGGAAATATGCCAGGCCGTCGGCTTCAAATCTACGTCAACAGTTCATGCCTATATTAAAAGGTTGGAAGAAGAAGGACAAATCCTTAAGGATGCAACCAAGCCCAGAGCTCTGAAAATACTGGATGAATCGGAGAAGCGTCTGGAGGGCTATATCGCCCATCAGGAAATAGATAATGTACCCGTTCTTGGAAAGATTACGGCAGGCGCGCCCATTCTGGCGGTGGAGAATATTGAGGAAACCTTCCCCATCCCCGTTCAATACCTGGAGAATTCCACATCCTTTATGTTGAAGGTTCGTGGGGATAGTATGATTAACGCAGGCATTCTTGATGGGGACTACATACTGGTCAAGCAGCAGAATACCGCAGAAAACGGGGATATGGTGGTTGCACTCATTGATGAGGAGGCCACTGTTAAGACCTTCTACAAGGAAAAGGGCTATTTCCGGCTGCAGCCTGAGAACCCTGCCTATGAACCCATTATTGTGGAGAATCTGAGTATCCTGGGCAAGGTTATCGGTCTTTTCAGAAAATATTAATATGGAATGCTGTACCATTGAAAGGCATGATTAAAGGAGGGTCTAAGCCCTCCTTTTTTGATGTCTTTACACTTTTCCTTGGATAAGTTTCTTTAGCCTCTGATAAGGAAAAACAGTACAACGATTAAACCAAGTACAATGCGATACCAGCCAAAGACCTTAAAATCATGCTTTTTGATATAGGACATAAGGAACTTGATAACGAAGATGGAAACAATAAAAGCCACCAGTGTGCCAGCGCCCAGCACTGCAAGCTCGAAACCGGTGAAGGAAAAACCGAATTTAAGAAGCTTTAATAAGCTAGCACCTGCCATAACGGGAATGGCCAGATAAAAGGTGAATTCGGCCGCCACCGTTCGGCTCATGCCAATGAGAATACCGCCCAAAATGGTGGCACCGGAACGGGATGTGCCTGGGAATACGGCGGCAATGAGCTGGAATAAACCAATCAAAATGGCCGCTTTATAGCTGATGGCATCTATGGATGTCATCTGAGGGGTGCGCTTATGATTTCTGTTTTCAATGAGGATGAAAAGCACACCAAAAACCACAAGGGCAATGGACACTGACAAATAGTTATAGAACAGTGCGTTGATAGCATCGTCAAATAGGATACCCACAATGGCACCCGGCACACAGGCCACTATGATCTTCACCCACATGCTGATGGTTTCGGTCTTAAGGGTGAGCTTGGGCTTGATTTTGAAGGGGATGATATCCTTCCAGAACAGAACAACCACAGCCAGAATAGCACCCAGTTGAATGACTACAAGGAACATTTCAATAAAGCTTTCCGACATATTAAGCTTAAGTATTTCGTCCACCAGAATCATGTGTCCGGTGCTGCTGATGGGCAGCCATTCTGTGATTCCCTCTACAATACCCAGAATGATGGCTTTAAGTATTTCTATGATATCCATGGTATCTCCCTATCCTCTTTATTCTAAGATTTTAAAAGCTTTTGCATGATAACAACATCCAGAAGTCGTTGGAATTTTATGCCTACTTCCTTCATATACGCACATTGCTCATAGCCGCATTTGGAAAACAATCGTATACTGGCCTGATTCTCGGCGCAGATAACCGCCAGCAGCGTACGAATGTCATGCTCTTTGGCGTGGGCTTCGAGCCTTTCCAGGGCTTGTACGCCTATCCCCCGCCCTACTGCTTCAGGGCTTAAATAAACTGTAACTTCGGCGGAAACTCTATAAGCCTGCCGCTTTTTATAAGGGGCCATATAGGCATAACCGCACAGTACATCCCCATCCAAAATTGCCAGTGTTATGTACATAGTATCGTCCTGATAAAGGATGTTACGCATCTCCTCCGGGGTTACAGCCTCGGTATGAAAGGTGACTGTGGTATTCTGAACATAGTAATTGTAAATCTCTGCGGCCTTGTCCAGATATTTATCGGTAAAGGCCTCAAACCGAATATTCATAAACCCATCCTTGATAAACAAAAATTACTAAATGAATTAATCAGTCTCCATTATAGTCCAAGAATCTCAGAGTGTGCAACTTAAAATCTGTTCATCTAATGGTTGCAAAATTGCAATATAAAAAAAGGAAGGCTCTCAATAGAGCCTTCAAAATCATTGCGGAGTTGATTATTTTGTCTCTGTGATATATAGGTTAAGGAGCGATTCTAGCACTTCCTGACGGCCCGAAACAAGTTTTGGCTCACCATTCTTGAGGGTATATGCTTCCAATTCCTTGAAGCCTACCTTGCCGGCAACAATGTCGGCACCGATGCCCTGTGTAAAGCTTTCATAGCGCTTCTGGATAAACTTCTCAAAGACGCCGTCCTTAATAAGTCTGTGAGCAACCTTCAGACCCTTGGCAAAGGCATCCATACCTGCAATATGACCATAAAACAGGTCTTCGGGCTCAAAGGAGGCTCTTCTGACCTTAGCGTCAAAGTTCAAACCACCAGTTGTGAAGCCGCCCATCATCAGGACTTCGTACATAGCAAGGGTGGTGTCATAAAGATTGGTGGGGAATTGGTCAGTATCCCAGCCTAAGAGCATGTCACCTTGATTGGCGTCAATGGAGCCCAGCATATTGTTGATGCGTGATACTCTCAAATCATGCTGGAAGCTATGCTGAGCCAATGTAGCATGGTTGGCCTCAATATTGAGCTTGAAGTAATCAGAAAGTCCATAGGACTTCAGGAAGCCGATAACAGTAGCGGCATCAAAATCATATTGATGCTTGGTGGGTTCTTTGGGCTTGGGCTCGATGAGAAGCTGTCCCTTAAATCCAATTTCCTTGGCATAGTCCACGGCCATCTTGAGGAAGCGGGCCAGGTTATCCAGTTCCAGCTTCATATCGGTGTTGAGAAGGGTCTCATAGCCTTCACGGCCGCCCCAGAACACATAGTTCTGGCCGCCCAGCTCAAGGGTAATCTCCATAGCCTTCTTAACCTGTGATGCAGCATAAGCAAATACATCAGCAGAGCAGGAAGTGGATGCACCATGAACAAAGCGAGGATTGCTGAAGGCATTGGTGGTACCCCACAGAAGCTTAACATCACTGTTCTTCATGCGATCCTTGATACGAGCCACAACCTGATCCAGACGCTTATTGGTCTCAGCCAGATTATCGGCCTCGGGGGCGATGTCCCTGTCATGGAAGCAGAAGAAGGGGATACCGAGCTTTTCACAGAACTCGAAATTGGCTTCTACCTTGGCAAAGGCCAAATCCATGGGATCAGTGATTGAATCCCAGGGTCTGATGGCAGTACCGCTGCCGAAGGGATCTGCGCCACGGGCCTGGAATGTGTGCCAGTAGGCCACGGCAAAGCGAAGGTGATCCTTCATGGTCTTGCCATCAATAACTTCATCCGGATTGTAGTACTTAAAGGCCAAGGGGTTATCCGAACCCGTGCCTTCATAGGGGATTTTTCCTACTCCTTTGAAAAATTCAGACATAGATATACCTCCTTAAATATTAAAACTAGGTGATTTATTTGCCAAAAAGCTTTCTCAGAGGGATTATCGCCGCCCCCAGGGCCGAGGAATCCTCTCCAAAGGGCGATGAAACAATCTCAACATGCCTGGATGGATAAGAAAGGGCTAATCGTTGTGCTGTCTTGCGTATGGTCTCAAGGACCAGATCCGCATAATCAGGGAATTTCTTACCCAACACAATCTTCTGAGGATTAAAGGTATTAATAAGGTTGGCAATAGCCTTTCCCAGACTCTCGGCGGCCTCCTGGAAGATTTCCAGACTCCTGGAATCCCCTCGTCTGGCCTTCTGCAGCAGTTCTTCAAAGGCTTTTTCCACATTGATCTCGTTTTGGATGCTGGTGCTTCCTCGCATGGCCTTAGCCACCATGCCGTTGATGGAAGCAATGGTTTCCAGACACCCCACATTGCCGCATTTACAGACAAGGCCCTTATCATCCACCGAAATATGCCCCACCTCACCGGCACTTCCGGTAAAGCCCCGATAGATCTTTCCTCTGACAAACATGCCCGCACCAATACCCGATTCAATATTGATGCATATAAAGTCCTCCACATTCCTGCATAGACCAATCCAGTTTTCGCAGGAAGCCGAGCACATGGCTTCATTGTCCAGATAGACTGTTGTATCCAGGGCCTCTTCCAGCGGATTGAGGAGATCTACATCGGACCAGCCCAGGTTGGGTGCCAGAATGATGCGTTTGGTCTCGATGTCCATCATGCCGGGAATGGATACACCCACGCCAAGAATGCGATCATCACGGATCACAAGCTCGTTGACGGCCTGGAAATAGGCTTGGTAAAGGGTTTCAATAGTTTCGTCCGCGGTAAGCCTTTTAGGGGTCTCCAGCTTTTTTCTGTAGACCACTTCACCGGTAATGTCCAGCACCACCGTGTAAATATAGCGCTCGTCAATGTCAAAGCCTACTGAATAATAGGAGCGGGGCTTAAGCCTTAAAATCACTGGCTTTCTGCCTCCAGAGGAGACCCCTTCCCCTATTTCCTGGATATATTCGTCATTGAGCAGTGTCTTAACAATGGCGCCGGTGGCTGTTGCCGAGAGCCCCGTCCTATCGGCAAGGAACTTTCTCGACATGTCCTTATTGGTCCGGATGAGATCCAGCACGATGGACTTGTTCATTTCTTTAAGGTATTGATTGTTACCGGTTCTTCTGTCCTTCAAGACTTTACCCCCGCTGATAATTTAAGGTGATCAACCCTGCAAACCTGCCAAGGTCTTAAAATCATTTTTCAGTGAAGTATACAGGGTGGTGTATAGCTTATAATAACCTTCATATTTCTGATGATTCTCTTCCTGGTAAGCCTGGTGTGTAACCACCTTAACAGTGGCCTCACAGGCTTCGGGAACACTCTTATAGAGGCCTGCGCCAACACCGGCCAAAAGGGCAACCCCCAAAGCAGGACCTTCACTGGAGTTTATGGTATAGAGAGGTTTTCCGAATACATCGGCCTGAATCTGGCGCCACAGAGGGCTCTTTCCGCCGCCGCCCGAGGCACGAACCTCCTCGACAGGAATTCCCATCTTCTCAATGATGCTCAGACAATCGCGCAGGCTGAAGGCCACCCCTTCCATAATGGCCCGAATCATATCACGCTTGGTATGCTTGGCTGAAAGTCCAAAGAATACGCCGCGGCAATCGGGATCAAGATGGGGAGTGCGCTCACCCATGAGATAGGGAAGATAAACTAAGCCATTGGCGCCTACGGATGACAAAGCAGCGCCTTTATCGGTGAGCTGATAAACATCCACATCCAACAGCTTGGCTGCCGATACTTCCTCCTGGCAGAACTGATTTCTGAACCATTGGAGAGATAATCCGGCACCCTGGGTAACACCCATCACATGCCAGGTGTTGGGAACCGCATGGCAGAAGGTATGAACCCGTCCCTCGGGATCAATGCTCACCTTGTCGGTATAGGCAAAGACCACGCCCGAGGTGCCAATAACCGAAGAAATTAATCCTTGTTTTACAATACCATTTCCTACAGCGCCGGCAGCCTGATCCCCTGCGCCGCCTACCACGGGAGTTCCCGGCTTAAGGCCTGTCAGAGCCGCAGCCTTTTGTGTTACCTGTCCCGTGACTTCCTGGGATTCATAAACCTTTCCGAGCATGGATTTATCCAGCTCCAGCTTTTCCAACACCTCGTCGCTCCACTGACGGTTGGGGATATCCAGAAGCTGCATGCCGCTGGCATCGGAGACCTCAGTGGCCGTTTCACCTGTCAGACACAGGCGTATGTAGTCCTTGGGCAGGAGTATCTTCCTGACCTGCTCAAAAATTTCGGGCTCATGATTTCTGACCCAAAGGATTTTTGAAGCGGTAAAACCAGTGAGGGCCGGATTGGCAGTAATCTCAATCAGGCGCTTGGCACCCACTCTGGAGGTGATCTCCTCACATTCACGGGCGCTTCTCTGGTCACACCAGATAATGGCCTTTCTTAAGACCTTATCCTCTTTGTCCAGAAGCACGGCGCCATGCATCTGGCCCGATAAGCCAACCCCTTTGATTTCACCAGCCTCCACGCCGCTCTTATTCAGAACATTTCGAATGGAGGTATAGGTGGCTCTCCACCAATCCTCGGGGTCCTGCTCTGCCCAACCATTCTGGGGCTGATAAAGCGGGTATTCCTGGGTGTCGCTGGCAATAGTTTTGCCCGATAGGTCAAATAGTACGGTTTTAGTTCCCGACGTGCCGATATCGATACCAAGTAGATAGGCCATATTCCCCTCCCAAACTTTTTAAACTTAGATTAACAAGTTAAGCATAACCTTTTCCTCGAACTTTTTCAAGTGGTCTTAATAACTTTTTTAGTCCTAAAATTATACTTCCTTTAACTTGTTTTTTCGCTGAAAGTGTTTTATAATAAACCTTGCTCAACGGGGTGTGGCTCAGTTTGGTAGAGCGCTTGGTTCGGGACCAAGAGGCCGGAGGTTCAAATCCTCTCACTCCGACCAGCAAAAAAGCGGATTCCATGGTTTTGGAGTCCGCTTTAGTTTATTTTAGTATCTTATAAGTTCTTTTATGTTCAATCTGACAGGTCTTTAGTTGACCTTGATGCTTATTTGCTTCCCTCCCTGCCTTAACACACCTACCCCGTGGTTCACATACTATAAAATACAGGATATGAATACTTACAGACCAGCCTGTGAATAATTTTGTTAAGGTTTAAAGGTAAACACACCCATGTGTTTATATTTAAACCTGAACACCATAGCGGAATGATTGACCCAAAAGGAATGGCCTAAGTATGAATTATATGACCATGATCTGTGATCTCAAAGGTTCAAGGTTTCTCAAAAATCGAGAGGACGTTCAATATAGACTCATCGAAGCCCTGAAATCTGTGAACAGAGCCTTTTCAGAGTATATTGTCTCTCCCTTTCTGATCATTGTGGGTGACGAGTGGCAGGGGCTGCTTCATTATCCCTGCGACTACCAATCCATACTGGAAGCCTATCATAATGCCCTGGAGGGTCTCCCCTTCTATTGCGGAATAGGTGTAGGAGAAATCACCATCCATAATTTTGAGCTCACGGTGAATCAGTTGGACGGCCCATCCTTTCATAAGGCGAGAAAAGCGCTGGAAATCGCCAAAAGCAATGACTTTTCCCTGGTTTACATCCAATAAGAAAGCCCTGTTATTATCACACCACAAAGAGCATTCTGATAAGATAGCCCGTCAGAATGGCCGAAATAAAGCTTATAAAGCTTCCTATAATAAACAGTTCCACAAAGTGTTCGTCCTCAAATTTCTTATACCGGGCCACTGACTTAACAGTTAGGATAAACCCAATCACCAGAGGCATATCAAAGAGGATGGACAGGATGATAAAAGCTCTTTCCAGAATCCCAATCATGAAACCGCCGTCGAGGGTTCCCTCTTTTTTTGTGATGAGGGTTGTATCCTTCTTGATGACGCCGCCATCCCTGCGCACATTGAGATAATGAAAGACCATGCGAATAAAAACACCCACGCACCATAACCCGAGGATTAAGAGCACCAGGGTCAGAACTGTTTTATGATACAGGGACATCCGGGGCAGAACCTGAATGCTCTGTATGAAAGCACCCATCACCTGTTCCATATCCACCACAGGAACAAGACCATCTCTGAAAAGAAAGGCAATCAGCAGCAGCGAAATAACATGAAGCCCCTGATCCAACAGAAATAAAACTGGATGTGAATTCCGTGCCGGCTTATTGACCGTCACCCTTGATTTGATGAAATCAATTACGCCATGGAGCACCGCGGCAGTCAAAGCCATAAGAAGGGCCATGACAGGTCCATAGTTCAAGAGCAGCAGAAAGCTAAGCAACATATGCACAAGGGCGTGAATACCGTTGCCTGCCAGGCTGCGTTTCAGCGCCGCGGCTTTCCGCATCTCTACCGTTCTTTTAAACTGCAAAGGAAAGTCAGCTATGAAATGGGCCAACAGAAGCGAAAAAAACGCTTCCATCAAAAGGTTCACTCTCCCCCATGGATTATGGTTTCAATAAGCTGTGCGACCATGCGGTGATTCTTCATGATGGTAAAATAAGCAGCATTATTAAGCTTCTGACTGATGCCCCCAATGGATTCTGACGCATAATTTGAGACAATCTTACGATAGGAACCCAGCTTGTTGTACTCTATATAGACCTTGCGCTGTTTATCGGACATTTTCATTTTCAGTATTTCATTGTTTTCAATAAGAAGATTGATGGTTTCCTCCAAAAGCTGCGGAGAAATTTCCAGCCCGCCTAAGACAGCGCCTTTGGGCTCAGTGCTGGCAGCCACCTCACTCTTGGAATCTGTCAGGGATCCCCAATGGAGCTCAGAAACCATATCCGACTTCTGGCTTGTCCAAACCTTGAGATAGACCTTGCTCAGCTTATGAATCTGGAGGTTTTTTTTCCTGAATTGATTCTCCTTAACAATCTGAAGGGCTTCGCGTGCCGCATGGAAGCATGGCCCGTCCATTTGTCGGACATCCTCATAGACCCGTGTACTGAGCCCCCCAATGCCCATGCCGGCATAAATCCAGGCATTGGCCTGCCATAGAAGCTGCTGGAACTCATGAACCAGATCATAGGCCACCGACGGCTTGTGGGTGATGAACTGCCATTCGTCCCCCAGCGTCATGGTGATAGGCGCGGCAAGAACAGATGAATAGCGCTGATTCATCTGTTCAATAGAGGAGAGTAAATGCTTCTGCAGGCGGCCTCTGTCAGAAACCAGCCTGGAGCCTACGATATCCAGATTTGCTACACAGTATACAGCCATGGAACTATCCCGCTCTTCCTCCCTGTAATGCCGCCATTATAACATTTTTTGGCTGGGTGTTCAATGGCGATGCCAGATGCACCCCCTCACTTCTTCGCAGTGCTCTTAATCTGGAGGATGGAATTATTGATCTCCCCGTCATCCAGGTAATCCTTGGCCAACTGATACCATTTCTCAATGAGCTTCTTAATATCCTCTTCCTTAACGAAGATCTTAAGCCATACGGGAAAATAGCGGTATACCATGGTGACCACAAAGTTGAACTTCAGCTCTCCCTCCCCATCCTGAAAGTTTTTTTCTGCCAGAAGCATGAGCTGGTAGGCAAACTCACGCACCTTTGTCCATTGCTTGGTCACAGATAGAAAAAGAATGTAGACGACGGCAGCAAGAACAATGAGGATACCCAGCCAATTCTGGGCCACAAAATCCCAAAACAACGACTTCCCTTCCCTCAGAATCTGTTCCTGCTATACTATATGCTTGACCCAGGTCAATTAGGTACAAGCCTCCTTAAGAATTTGCAGATACAAAAAAGCCCGGCGTATTACCGGGCAAATGTCTGCTGAGCATAAAATGTATGGACCATCATTCGATGGGCTTGTCGGGCCAATCGGATATGGCGGCTTCCGAGTGGGCTATGGCCGACTTCTTGACCATCAGAAGGAAAATCAGACCTAAGGTGAACATGACACTTCCAAACAGGAACAAATAGGCATGGCTCCCCAGGAGATCGGCTGTCAGGCCATAGAGAATGGGGCTGGCAATACTGGCTGCAAAGGTGAACATAAAATAATAGCCCGTATATCGCCCCGTTTGGCCGGCCGGCGCCATCTCCGCCACGGCGGGATAGGCATTGGTGGTCATCAGTGACCAGCCGATACCGCTGATCGACATGATGAAAGGGGTGTAGGTTTTATCCTCAATAAGAAGAATTAAGCCAAAGGTGATAATGAGGACCACATTGCCCAGAACCATGGAGGTTTTCCGTCCGATTTTGGTCCCCACATAGCCCGCGGGCAAAGCAAAGATCATAAATATAACCGCCATGGGAGCCATCATCTGGGTGGCATCCCCTGCCAGAATCCCATATTTCTCAGTGGCAAACAGGGTGAAAAAGGCTGTCAGACATTCAAATCCACAGAACCAGAAAAACACGGTCAGCAGTATGGGAAGCAGGGATGCGTTCTGCGCAACGGCTGATTTTTCTCCGTCCTTTCCCCAGAACAGTCCCGTATTCCCTTTTGGCTTATCCTCTTCATCAGCCGAATAAGGCACCTCGGGCTCCTTATAAAACAGTAGAAGCGCGAGCAGGGCCAGAATCATCAGTGTACCACCCATGAGGAAGGGAAAATAGTGCTTTTGATTAAACAACATACCGCCCACAGCAAAGGCGATGATGGTTCCAAGTCCGCCCATGGCCGTGATAATACCGTTGGCCTTGCTCCGCAGGGGTGCAGGCACCGCGTCGGGCATAAGGGCAACTGCCGGAGCCCTATAAACACTCATAAAGAAATTCATGCCTATGACGAAAGCCATGAGGAACACCAGGCGTAAATCCATGGAAAACAGGCGCCCTAATCCGTTATAGAACGGAATCAGCATAAAGAACAGGGCAGCCAGGGGTATGCCTGTCATGATATAGGGCATTCTTCTTCCGAAACGGGTCTTGGTTTTATCACTTTTACGACCGAAATAGGGCTGAAAGATAAGACCAAAGATATTATCAAGCGTCATAATGAAGCCAACCACCGCCGAGCTTCCCAGAAGCTCCTCCAGAAAGATGGGGACAAAGGTGTTATAGGTGGTCCAGGCCAGACTTATGGTGAAAAACGCCAGACTGATAATCAGTGTTTTTCTAATGTCTAATTTCATGCGATTCTCCCTTGAAAGATTGGTATGACTTGATGCCACTCTCTCAATATAACGTAAGTAACGACAAAAAGTCTACGAATTGTGAAAATTTTGCGGGATGGAATCATTCTATCAATTCTATGCTATAATGTTTCTATTGCGTCATACAGGCTAACGGCTGGAAAAAGGAATGATCTCGGTATGGATATCGGTAATCTCAACCGTACCCTGATTTTCAATAAAATTTACAGCGGTGGACATCATACTGTCGGCATGACCTGCATCATTGGACAGGCAGACCAATCCAAGCTCGCAGTAATTCCAGGAATCCAGCATGCCTGTTTCAGCCACAGCCATATTAAATTTGTTTTTAAGCTTTTCAATCAGGCTTTTGACAATCCGCCGCTTGTCCTTGAGGGACTGGGGCTCGCTTAAAAACAATGTGGTTTTTAGAACACCTACAAACATTGTACAACCTCCCTTTGGCTATTGTGGTGCATAGAATATCAGGATGAGGGTATGTATTTATTATAATTGCAGGGAATCATCGGAGGAATACGGTTTGAGTAAAATTTTAGTGCTGGATAATGAGAATATCATACCGGATCGTCTTCAATCTCTGTTAGCGAAAGAGAATTACACTGTCCTAACTGCCCAGGACGGCCAGCAAGGTCTGAGCCTGTTCATTGCTATGCCCAATATAGAATGTGTTTTGTGCAGCATGAGAATGTCCGGGCTCAATATTATTGAGTTTACCAAGGCCATTCGCGCCCTGGACCCCGATATCGGAGTGATACTGATTACCAGCCATGGTGATGTGGAAAACGCCCTTGAGGCCATGAAGGCCGGAGCCTTTGATTATGTCTATGAGCCTGTAAACGGTGATGAACTGGTATTCTCCATTAAGGATGCCATCAGAAAGCGCAATCTGCTGAAAGAAAACAGAAGGCTCCATGAGGAGATCATCAAAAAGAATCTCTATTTTCAACATCTCCATGATTCAGCTCAGCAGATCCTGTGCCATATGGCCCCCAAGTCCTGCCCCCTGCTTGAGGGGCTTCAATCCTGTGCCATTTATAAGAGCTGTGAAACGGTGGGGGGCGATATGTACGATATCTTCCAGATCGGTCCCTATGTCCTGTTCTATGTCTTTGATGTCTGCGGTCATGGTCTTTTGTCGGCGGTTGTAACCATGATGCTCAAATCCTATTTTCAGAACATAAAGCTCATCTATGAATGCACCGGTTCCATTCCCAAGCTCGACAAGTATTTTGAGACCATAAACCGCGAAATGGTTAAGTATACACCCTCCAACCTCTATGTCACATTGTTTGCCGGGGTATATGTCCCCAAGACCCGTCTATTGACCTACCTTTCGGCCGGGCATGTGGATCAGTATCATCAGACAGCCGGAACCATCAAGCCCCTTTCGTCCACCTGCCCTGTGATGGGATTGTTTGAGGATACTGAATTTGCCACCAAAAGCATTAAGCTTTCACCGGGTGATCGTCTTTTCTTTTTTACTGACGGCATTCTGGAGGTTTGGAAGGATCATGTGCTTCAAACGGCCGATTATTTAACCACCATGATCAAAAACAATGCCCAAAACAGTCTCAGCGATACCATTCAGAGCATCCATGACGGGATTCTCAATCTCCATGACCATGCCGTCCTCGAGGATGATCTCACCCTTCTGGGCATAGAGATTCGCTGAGACTTAACCAAGCAAAAAGGAATACGCCTATGCATATAGATTTTAGAGTCCCTGGTGAGTACGACGGAAAAAAGCTCTACCAAATCCTCAGAGGCCCCATGAACCTTTCAGGAAGGCTCGTCACCAAACTGAAGGGGCAGCAGGGAATTCTTATAAACGGACAGCCGGCACGTACCGTGGATCGGGTAAAAACCGGGGATCTGGTCAGCGCCGTCATCGGGTTCCAGGAGGAAACCTTCATTACGCCTGAAGAAATTCCTTTGGATATCCTCTATGAGGACGACTGTCTGCTGGCTGTCAACAAAAGCCCCCATATGCCGGTTCACCCTTCGGCAGGCCATCAAAGCGGCACTCTGGCCCAAGGTGTTCTCTGGCATTTTCTGAGTCAAGGCCTTTCCACCAAGGTGCGCCCCGTTAACAGGCTGGATCGGGATACCTCGGGCATCACCCTCTTTGCCAAGAACGCCCATATCCAGGAACAGCTTATTCTTCAAATGAAGGAGAATCGGGTCCATAAAGCCTACATGGGAATTGTCCATGGCGCCTTCTCCCCGCCTTCGGGCACCATACGGCTGCCCATTGCGCGAAAGGAAGGCAGTATCATGGAACGGATCATTGCTCCCCATGGGGACGACAGCATTACTCACTATAAAACCCTGGAGGTACATGATGGCTTCAGCCTGGTGGAATTCGTTCTGGAAACCGGAAGGACCCACCAGATTCGGGTCCACGCCAAGGCTCTCCATCATCCTCTGCTGGGTGATTGGCTTTACTCCAATATCCCCACAACCTTAATCGACAGACAGGCTCTCCATGCCTATCATCTTGCTTTCGACCATCCCCTGTCGGGAGAACGCATCCATATTAAAGCGCCCCTTCCCGAAGATATGAAAAGAGTATTGGCCCATCCATAGCCAATACTCTTTTTGCATACGCATTTAAAGGATATGTATCAGAATATCTTGCGCCTGTCAATGACACGCTTGGCCTTGCCTTCACTACGCTGAATGCTTCTGTGTTCAACCAGGGTGATCTTGGCGCTGATGCCCAGCGTGGATTCAATCTCATGACGCAGCTTTCTCTCAAGAGCTTCAATCTTCTTGACCTCGTCGGAGAAAATGCTGGCGTTCATCTCAATCTGAACCTCCAGAACATCCAGATTATCCACACGATCCACATAAATCATATAGTGGGGCTCAACCTCGCTGTACTTCAGCAGCACCGATTCGATCTGGGACGGGAATACATTGACACCGCGAATAATCAGCATATCATCGGAGCGGCCCGTTACCTTGGCCATCCGGGTGCTGGTTCGTCCGCAGGCGCAGGTCTCATGGGTCAATACCGACAGGTCCCTGGTTCTATACCGGATCAAGGGCAGGGCTTCTTTGGTGATACAGGTGAAAACCAGCTCGCCCTTTTGTCCTTCGGGCAGAACCTCCCCTGTCTCAGGATCAATGATCTCGGCGATAAAGTGATCCGAGCAAATATGTAATCCGGCCTGATGCTGGCAGCTCATGGAAACACCGGGCCCGATAATTTCGCTCAGACCATAGATATCATATGCCTTCAAACCAAGGCGCTCCTCAATCTGGGCTTTCATTTCCTCGGACCAGGGCTCAGCGCCGAAGATACCCACTCTCAGCTTCAGCTCATCCTTGGAAACCCCGTTGGCCTTCATCTCATCGGCCAGATACAGTGCATAAGAAGGGGTACAACACAATACAGTGGCGCCGAAGTCCTTGAGCAATTGAATCTGACGTGCAGTATTACCTCCTGAAACAGGAATGACGGTTGCACCGATTCTTTCAGCACCGTAATGCAGACCCAGGCCGCCGGTAAAAAGCCCATAGCCATAGGCCACATGCACAATATCCTTGGAAGTGACACCTACACTGGTCAGGCATCTGGCCACACACTCGGTCCATGTTTCAATATCCTTCTGGGTATAGCCTACTACGGTCTGCTTTCCTGTGGTACCCGAGGAGGCATGAACTCGGACCACCTGATCCAGGGGAACTGCAAAGGTGCCAAAGGGATAATTGTCACGCAGATCGGTCTTGGTGGTAAAGGGCAGCTTCTTCAGGTTATCCACCGACTGAATATCGTCGGGATGTATCCCGGCCTGCTTCATTTTCTCGGCATAATAGGGCACGTTCTCGTACACCCGCTTGATGGTCTCCTTCAGCCTTTTCCCCTGAAGCTCCCTGAGTTCCTGCT
>JAKIML020000126.1 GCA_022702935.2 Bacillota bacterium
AAGGTTGAACGAGCCTTGAAAGCTGTTGTTTTCCAGTATAACAATTCAGCATTAATTTATATTATATGCAGACAAACTATAATCTACAATTCAAAAACAGTTGTAGCGGTTGCATTAAGTTGCAGCACTCTGTTTCAACGTGGCTGAAGACATTTTATTTGGGCCTCGTTTAATATATTTATTACCCCATATGCGAAGCTGACAAACTGCACTGCCGGGAAATAATTTTAGAAAAGAAGGAAATCACCCCGGAAAAATTAAATAAGATGCGAAGAAATATTATGTAGAGTTAGGAAAGGAGGGATGGCTTAGAAAAGTAATATTTTTCAATGCAGGCGATGGTTATAGCAAATGCAGTTGTTGCAAATGCTGATTAAAAAAGATAACAGGGCAAAAGGTACAAGAAAAGTTGCGAATCAAAAGAATATTGCAGTAGCAGAGGTTGTCATCAAAGTGAAAAAGACGCTTCGCTAAACAAAAAACAAGTGAACTTAAGGTGACAGCCCAAGGAAAACAACAAGAATATAAAGCGGGAAAACATTTATCAAGGGAAAGGGGCTTCATCTTCATGTGAAGTCCCTTGCTCCCTGATGGCCCCACACTATTTACCCAACCCTTTGTGCAGAATAGGGGACAGCCTTTTATAAATAAGGACTACAACTAAGGAAACAACAATTCCTTTGATAGCGTTAAACGGAGCTATGGCATAGGATATCAATGACCTTACGTCAACAATGTGCTTG
>JAKIML020000063.1 GCA_022702935.2 Bacillota bacterium
TCAGCAGGGATGGGGTCTACGGATTGATGCCCGGGAAACCACCATCGAGGCCGAGAAAATGTCCTTTTCATCGCAAGGCACGGTGAAAACGGCTGACGGACGTGAAATTAAGTTCAACCTGAGCTTTGAGGTAAGCCGTGTGTTCATGGAGACAAGGAGTCTCCAAATCCGTGCAGGCGACGCGCTTTTAGACCCTCTGGTCATCAATTTCAATAATGTTTCAGCAGCCCTGGGAGATCGCAACTATTACTTTGACATCGACTGTGATGGCAGCGATGATCTCATTGCCTTTACCGCTGCCGGATCGGGCTTCCTGGCCCTGGACAAGAACGGCAACGGGCGCATCGATGACGGCAGTGAGCTTTTTGGCCCCCAAACGGGGAATGGGTTTGATGAGCTGGCGGGCTATGATGATGACAACAACGGCTGGATTGACGAAAACGATGCCATTTTTGACAAGCTCCGCATCTGGACATTGGATGAGGATGGCAACAAGGTACTGCTTGCCCTTGGACAGGTAGGGGTGGGCGCTATCTATCTGGGCAATATCCAGACCGAGTTCGGCCTTAGAACCATCACCAACGACGCGCTGGGCCAGATCCGTCGGACGGGTCTGTTCCTGAAGGAAAACGGAGAGGCCGGAACCATCCAGCATGTGGACCTGGTGATATAAGCCGTTGGTAGACAAAAAAGCACAAGAATATCCCCAAGCCGCATGAATGAAATATCTTCAAATGGCTTGGGGATATTTTACTGCAGAATATTCTATTCCATGGACAGTCTTCTGCCCAGGCTCAGAGTGCCGTCATCATCTTCAATGACCTCATAAAGCGATTTATCCTTACTGCTTACAAATACCCTGTCAATCATGTCATCACTGTCAGGGCTGTCGCCCATGAGCAAGCCATAGATAACATCAAAATAGTAGTAGACGGTTTTATCGACTTTAATATTAAGGTCCTCGCAATAGGAGGCCTGGACTCCTATATTGGGCTGTCTGCAGAACTCCTCCACTGCTATTTGAGCTTCTTCAACAGTGATAAGTTCCTGCTTTACTTTAGTTTCCTTATCCTTATGTGCCTCAAGCCTGCTGCAGCCTGTAAAGCCAAGAACAAGCAAACAGCATAGCAGGACAGCAATCCTTCTTAACCCTTTCATAAAACCCTCCCAATTACACGTGTTGGTCCATAAGAACATTCTGTTCTTTTCCGTGTTCTTACACTTCGAATTATAGATTGCAGGAGAATTGATTTCAATAGCCCTGGGGTTTAGGGGTCAGAACGGCTTAGACAACTTGATTTGTGATATAATAGAAACTCAGTCCATAATTTTTACGACAAAGTTGAGTATGAGGATGAAAAAAGCATTACCTACGATTCAGTACAGTATTCAGCAGGCCGCCACCTGGGCAGGATACAGCGCCCTGTTTGCCTATGCCAGCGTGTTTCTGCTGAGCCGCGGCTTTTCAAACAGCGGTGTGGGCTATGTGGTGGCGGGCGGAAGTCTGCTCTCGGCATTGCTTCAGCCCATTGCAGGGGCTTTTGCAGATAAAAGCAGAAGGTTTATTCTTCACCGGCTCATCGTGGTGATCTCACTGGTTATGATGTTAAGCGCGGGGCTTCTTTTAGTCCCGGGACATAGCTTCTGGGTCATGGCCCTGCTCTATGGCATTCTGGTAGCCTTCCTGCAAATGGTGACCCCTCTGGACTTCTCCCTGGGCATGTATTTCATAAACCGTGGCGTAAAGATTAACTTCGGTATTGCAAGGGGTATGGGTTCCCTGGCCTATGCGCTTTTGTCCTATATTCTGGGGATTTTAACCGAGAAAATGTCCACCGATGTGGTTATGGTTGCGGTCATTCTTCTGTATTCAGTCCTGATACTTTCGGTGATCACCTTTCACTTCAAAGGCGTTCCGGAAGTGCCCTTCTCTGACACCCGCGAACACACCCGCAAAACCGGCAGTCTGTCAGGCTTTCTGAAAAGCCATCCCTCCTTTGCCGGGGTGGTGGCTGGGGTCTCATTATTGTTTATCAGCCATAACATCATCAGCAATTACATGTTTCAGATTGTAAGCCATGTGGGACGGGGAACCGCGGAAATGGGCACTGCCATAACCATTGCGGCTGTACTGGAGATTCCGGTGCTGTTTTTGCTGTCAGCCATCAACAGGTTTCTTCGATCGGGTACGCTTCTTAAGGTCTCCTGTGTCTTTTTTGCAATCAAGGCCTTGTTCATTTTTCTTGCATCCAATATTGAGACCATCTATATGGCTCAATGCTTTCAGATTCTTGGATTTGGACTATATGCCGGAATCAGCGTCTGCTATGTGAATCATACCATTGAAGAACCCTTCAGGACTCGGGGTCAGGCCTTTATGACCATGTCCAATACCGCAGGGGCCGTTGCCGGAAGCCTTTTGGGAGGCTGGCTTCTGGATTTGACCTCGGTAAGGGTCATGAATCTTGCCTCCCTGGCCACTGCCTTGCTGGGTGCTGTAATTGTTTTATGCTCTGCCCAGTCGGGAAAGAAGGCGTAGTGTTTGCTTACCAGCCCTTTCTTTGATGAATGACCGTCGGGTCAATGCTCTTTAAATCCCTCGAACAGGTTCTTGCCATGGCTCCGGCCAATTCCTCAGTCATCTTTTGAATCTTTTCTCTTACGCCTTCCCAGCCATTCTTTCTCAGCGGCTCCATAATCGCCCTGCCGACACATACCGCATCGGCGCCCAGCGCCAGGGCCTTAAATGCATCCATACCGCTCACAATGCCGCAGTCCACAAAGATGGGAATCTGACCATTAACCACCTTTGCTATCTTAGGCAGCAAATACAATGGTGGCACCGCATAGTTCATGATGCCATGATGATGGGAAATAACAATGCCCTTTGCTCCGGCCTCCAGGGCTTTATAGGCATCCTGCTCACTGAGTACACCCTTAATGACAAAGGGCAATCTGGTGGCCTGGATAAATTCCTTCAGTTCCGATAAGGACTTGGGTCTCATCTCCTGCCCCAGAACCACATCATACTGACCATTTCCACCGAAAGCATGGTCAATATCCATTCCCACAGCCAAAGCACCGCAGCGCTCTGCATGCGCGATTCTCCCCAAAATATAGTCATTATCCGCATAGGGCTTGATGATCTTAATGGTGCGGGCGCCGGTGGCGGTTATGGCTTCCAGCTCCGCTTCGTCACCCATCCCTGCCCAGTTGACCGCATTGGCGGCACGGGCTCCCATGGCCATCTCGACCATGCCATTATCACGAACATTGTGAAGATGGGACAGTGCGGCCATCATAATGGGCGTGTCAAAGGTCTCGCCGTACAGTTCCAATCGCGTAGAAGGCATCACCGCATCCACATGCCGCATTTCAACCAGCAGTGCGTCCAGATAATCCCTTGTAATCTGATCCGAATCCCATGGCTTCTGATGTTCCATAACCCTATATGCCCCCTTCTTGGATAAACCCTACATTTTTCAGGCAGCGGAACAATATCAAATCATTCCATCATATGCCTGCCTTCATTGTAGCAATTTACCAGGAGCGGCTCAATACTTTTCATGCTCCTGACCCAAACACGCTGGAAAATGAAATGGGGCTGTGCTTAAGCACATACCCCATGACGGTTCCCATTCATTCCTTATGTAAATATCCTGCATCACTGTTGATGTTAGGACAATAACTCCAGCACATGTCTTGAGGATTGATTGGCCTGGCTGAGCATGGACTGTCCGGCCTGGACTAAGATCTGATACTTAACCTGCTCCATCATGCCCTTTGCCATATCCATATCCCGAATTCTGCTCTCTGACTGCTGCAGATTTTCATTGGCATTATTGATATAGTTGATGGAATACTCCAGCCGTTTTTGGAAAGCGCCAAGATTCGAGCGAATCGCAGATACCTTATTAATGGCATCGGAAGCCTGCTCTATAGCGCGCTGCGCGTTCTCAAAGGTTTCGACAGAGAAATCAACCATTTCATGGACAATGGTTGTTTCCAATTGGGTTCTGCTATCATCAGTGATTTGGCCGTCCACAAAATCCAGGCTGTTCAGATTAACCCCCAATTGATAAGCAAGGCTGAGCTCGCCCCCGCTTTGATATCCCACCAGCTTGACATAGGCCAGAACGTTGGAGGACTCGGTGTACAGCCTAAGTCCTATTCCGATGGAGGATGATTGCAGATAGTTGAAGGCGGGCGCAAAGGCATTGAGAACACCTTTCACCGCCTGAGGCACAAGCTGGGTTTTTAAGAGGTTTTGCAAATCCGGATAATAGGAAGGATTAACAGCATCACCTACTGGATTCTTCCCGGTCACAAATTCATCGGTGATATCGAAATAAATCAGATTCAGCTTATCCGTTGGCTTGTCCAGAAGCTCCTTCAAGGACATGGTGCTTGCAGGCGACAAACCTGCAGCCGCTGCTGACTGGGTTCCGTCCAGAAGCTTCATGGTATTGAACTGGGTGGTGTTGGCGATATTGTCGATCTCATTAAGGAGCTGATTGATTTCACTTTGAATCTTTTCTCTGTCTTCTAAGGTATTGGTGTCATTAGAAGCCTGAACTGCCAGTTCACGCATTCTTTGCAGCACCTGATGCACCTCATTCAGCGCGCCCTCTGCCGTTTGTATAAGCGAAATACCATCCTGCGCATTTCTGGATGCTTGCTGAAGACCCCTTATCTGCCCCCGCATTTTTTCACTGATTGCAAGCCCTGCGGCATCGTCTGCAGCCCGATTGATCCTGTAGCCTGAGGATAATTTCTCCAGAGCACGCATGCTTTCAGTCGAAGAATGTTTCAGATTGTTGAACGTATTCAATGCTTGTAAATTATGTCCGATCCTCATGGAACCTCCTGTTCCTTTCCCGGTTCATCCATGAACCGACTTTAAGCTGTCATGTTAATCCCAGTGTCCGATTATCTCCTGTTTCAAAGCCTTATGACATAAAGGGCAGCTAAGATCCTTCAAGCGCTGCACCTTCTGGCCGCAATCCGGACAATCACCAATGATCTCCAGGCCCTCACCATGAACCAGACGGGCCCGCAGAACCGGTACGGTCATGATTTCCCTGCAGGCATCACAATAGGCTGGCTCGTTCTCAACCACAAAGCTTTGAACTTCCTTACTCTGATAATAGGCTTCAAAGGCTGCGCGTTTTTCGTCAGAAAAGAGTCTTCTGACGGTTCTGATATTTAAGGAGGCAAGTCCCCCGCCCAACTTGAGTTCCTTCTCATATCCGCATTGGCAGGATACCTTATAGATCTCCCCCATGGGTGTTCCTCCAAATCCTTCTTCTGGATATGCCAAAAGCTATAAATATATAATATGGTATCGACCATATGCAGAACAATGTTAACATTTATCTAAGCGCATTTCCGCACTTTTTATTTATTCCCTCAGCAAGTTATGACAAACATTAACTTCATTGATTCCTGCTATTTCCATATGCTCCAGCCATCGACACTCAATAACTGATTTTTCAGGGATGCTGAATCGGGTCATTTTACTGTATGCCGTTGCTTTATCAAATTGAGTCTTAATGCTATACATAAAAAGTGCCCGTGCATTTTAAGGAACACACAGGCAATGTTTTGATAGGAGTGATAACGACTTTAGGCCGTTACCCGAATGTAGGAGGAAATCTTAACTCAATTATGAGTGCTGATCAATATATAATAAGGTCTTTAACAGAACATTGGCACCTTTGAGGCAATACTCAATGGGAGTATACTCCAGCTCGCAATGGCTGTGTCCACCCACACTGGGCACAAAGATCATGGCCGTGGGGATAATGTCAGTGACATACTGGGCGTCATGGCCCGGACCGCTGTACAGCCGTTTGCTGGTATAGCCATAGTCATTAGCGCTTTTTTCAACATAATCAACCAGATCAGGGGTAAACCGCACAGTCTTGCGTGACCAGGCCTCCTTACAGGTGACCTCACACTTCTCCACTTCCTTTGGAATCTTTCTGATGATTTCAAGGACCTGCTTGATAACCTCAGGATTCTGATGCCGTGCATCCAGGGTGAATTTGACCTCATCTGGAATGATGGTATGGATATTGGGGTGGGCCGAGATCTTGCCCGTAGTATAAACCAGCTTGCCATCCAGGGTATCCAGCTCATCATGGAGATACTGTATGGTCTTTACTGCTGCATAAAGGGCATCCTTTCTGTAGATCATGGGCGTTGTACCGGCATGACCGGCCTGACCCCGGAAGGTAAACTCATAGTTAATCATGCCGCAGACACCTTCAACAACCCCAATATCATAGCCCTCGTTCTCCAATACCGGCCCCTGCTCAATATGTAATTCCACAAGGGCCGCATATTTATCAGGTGACATCCTGTTGGCTATATCCCCTTTAAATCCGCTGTTTTCCAGAGCTTCACCGAAGGTATAGCCCGGTATGTCCTTGGCCTCCGAAGCCAGCACAACATCCTTGTCAAACTTACCGCAAATGACGCCTGAGGACATCATGGCAGGCTCGAAGCGCGCCCCCTCCTCATTGGTCCATACAACCACGGTAATAGGATGCCTGTGGGGTATCTTCTCCTTGACAATGGTTTCGACCACTTCCATGGCTGAAAGCACACCCAGAACACCGTCATAATTGCCGCCCTGCCTGACTGAATCAAGATGGGAGCCCGACATGATGGCGGGCAGGTCTTCTGAACCCGGAATGGTGGCATACATGTTGGCCATATCATCGGTGACAACCGTGGCACCTATGGCCTCCATCCTCTTTTTGAATTCCTTTCTTGCTTCAAGGGCTTCCGGAGAAAGTGAAAATCGTGTGATTCCGCCGTTGCCCGTGTCACCAAACTTGCTGAAGGTCTTTATTTTCTCTTCCAATCTTTCTATATTGCACGATACCATAATGTTAACCGCTCCTCCCGTAGATATTTTTCTCTTGGTCCCATGCCTCACTGGGCTTTGCACAATTCAGGCTCAAGCTTCTTTATAACTCTGACACCCTGTGAAATGGCATTAACAGGACATACTGTCACACATAAGTGGCAGCCCACGCATTTTTCAGCAATCAGCACCGGTTTTCCGGTGATTGCTTCCTGTTTCAGCGCCTGATGCCCGCCATCATAACAGGATAAATAACACCTGCCGCAGCCAAGGCACTTGCTTTTGTCAAACTTAGGATAACAGATACTGCTCCTGTCAAGGTTTTCAGGAGACACAACCTGGGGCAGCGCCCTTCCCACAATTTCACTGACGTTTTTATAGCCATGGGTATAAAGGTAATATTTCATTCCTTCAATCATGTCCTGAATGATTCGATAACCATACTGCATGACCGAGGTTGTCACCTGTATATTTTCACAGCCCAGGGCCATAAACTCTGCGGCATCCTTCCATGTCTCAATACCGCCCATGCCACTTACAGGAATGTCCTTAAGCGCGCCGCAGTTTTTCATGGACTGGATAAACCGCAGTGCAATGGGCTTGACGGCCTTTCCGGAATAGCCTCCCACGCTGGTTTTTCCTTTGACCTCGGGTGCCGAGGCAAAACTGTCCAGATTAACCTTGATAATACTCTTAATGGTATTGATAGCGGCAATACCATCGGCCCCTGCCTCCACTGCGGCCATGGCAGGGATCTCCATATTGCCGAGATTGGGGGTCATTTTGGCTAGGACGGGAAGATGGGTGCCCTTTCTGACAGCTCTGGTATAGGCCGCCACCAATTCAGGGTTCTGTCCCACATCCGAGCCCAATCCGTTGGCCGCCATATGCGGACAGGAGAAATTGCACTCGATAATATCGGCTCCGGCATCGGTCATGAGCTTTGCAAGATAGGTCCATTCCGCTTCATCCTGACCCATGATGGAAGCAATGATGATCTTGTCAGGATAATCCTTTTTCAGCCGTTTGATATGCAGAACATTTTCCTCCAGGGGGTGCTCGGATATCTGCTCAATATTCTCAAACCCTATAAAAGGTACGGCTTCCTTCCTCAGAGCCTCGAACCTGGGAGAAACCTCTTTGGCGGCAAAGGTGCCCACGGTTTTAAAGGCAACACCGGCCCACCCCATTTCAAAGGCCTTGGCGATCATTTCATAATTGCTTCCCACCACCGAAGAAGAAAGGAAGAAGGGATTTTCACACTTAATGCCGCAGAATTCAATGGACAGATCCACATCCCCAAGCACTACCTTTTCATAGGACGCCGCATTAAGAATAATCTCATCAATACTCACCGGCCGATTGATGCGCTTTTTCAGGCAGGCCCTCATGCAGTCCTTTGTCCTGCAGTCCGCACAGGGTACAGGATCAGGGATCCTGGCCGCCGCCCCCAGACTGTTTTCAAACCGGATGGAACGGATGATGGTATCAACCTCAAGGCCATAAGGACATGCTTTTGTACAGGGCGCATTATTGCACAGAAGGCAGCCACTGACCTCTTCAACGATGGAAACATCCCTATATAAAGCTTCTCCCATATAAATCACCTCTCTCAACGTCTTGGCTGGCGCTTGACAAATTTTCCAAAGCCGGGCTTGCCTACGAAATTCCCGTTATCATAGACCAGTTCTCCCCTGACAAAAGTCTGTACCGGGTATCCATTAAGCTTTTTGCCTTCCCAAATGGTATGGTCATAATCCGAGTGCATGTTGGATACAGAAATGGTAAACTCCTTTTTTGGATCGTAAATCACGATATCCGCATCCTTGCCCACGGTCAGAGAGCCCTTCTGTGTACAGCCGAAAATCTTGGCCGGATTGGTGGCACAGAGCTTAACTGCCGTATTGAAAGTAATCTTGCCCTCGTTCGCCTTGGACAGCATATAGGGGTACAGATTTTCAATACCGGCACAGCCATTGGGGATTTTGGTGAAGTCATCCTTGCCCCAGTCCTTTTCATAGCTCTGGAAGGGGCAGTGATCAGTTGCCACCACATCAATGGTGCCGTTTTTGATGGCCTCCCACAAAGCGTCCTGGCTCTCCTGGCCTTTGATGGGTGGGGAACAGACGAAATTTCTGCCGTCCTCCCTTTTGTACACCTCGGAGGTAAACTCCAGATACTGAGGACATGTCTCTACGAATATGTCATAACCTTCCTTTTTAGCTGCTGCAGCGGCCTCCACCCCTTCCTTGCAGGCCAGGTGAACGATGTACAGGGGTGTATCAAAGGCCTTTGCCCAATGAATGGCCCTTTTATCGGCCTCTGCTTCAACAAACTCGGGTCTGCTCAGGTAATGGTACCAGGCAGATGTTTTTCCCTCTTTCTTGAATTTCTCTATGTTCATGTCGATAATATCCGGGTTCTCGGCATGAA
The DNA here is from genome assembly GCA_022702935.2 of Bacillota bacterium. Lineage (GTDB taxonomy): Bacteria > Bacillota > Clostridia > DSM-8532 > DSM-8532 > DTU059. Next base: position 9,308 of record JAKIML020000063.1, read on the forward strand.
GATTGGTGATGGCCCCTACTTCCTTGGCCTTCTTCATGACCTTGACCAATGTGCCGTCGTCAACCATCATGCCTTCCTTTTTATAGACCAGAAAGCACTTGAAGCTTGTAATACCGTAATCAATGGCAGCCTGGAACTCATCCAGCAGGGTTCCGTCATTGAGGTCGGTGATAATGCAGTGAAAAGCATAATCCACACAAGCCTCGGGGGCGCACATCTGATTGCGTGCCTCAACGGTTTCCAATATGCCCTTGCCCTTTCTCTGCATGGGATAGTCAAAAACGGTTGTGACACCGCCGCAGGCAGCAGCTCGGGTGCCCGATAAATAGCCGTCAGCCGACACGGTTCCGCCGAAGGGCATGGCCAGATGCGTATGTACATCAATGGCACCGGGCAGTACATATTTTCCTGTGGCATCCACCACCTTTTGAGCCTCCATGGTCAGGTTCTTTCCGATACAGGCGATTTTCCCGTCTTTAACCGCAATATCCGCAATAAAGCTTTCACTGTCGGTAACAATGGTACCGTTCTTAATTAAGAGATCCATCAAACCAACCTCCTCCTTGATTTTTTATATGCCTGAATCAGGTGACATAAGCAGTCACCCAATCCAGGCATCATACTGCTGCAACGTTCAAATTACGGATGGATTAATTCAGTTTATAAACAAGGACCAGACCCGATCTCTGATAGACCTGAGCAATTTCAAGCAGATCCATTCCGCCTGCATTTGCTGCAATGAGGTTGGACACCCAGGTCACACCGAAGTCAACCTGGCCGGTGTATACGGCCGTTGTTTCACCAATGTCGCCGCCACCGGGGATAATGGTGACATCCAGACCCACATCCTTGTAATAGCCCTTCTTAAGAGCCACGTAATAGCCCATGAACTGAGCCTGCGGGAGCCACTTAAGCTGAATGGAAACCGAAGTCTTTTCAAGGTCTCCGAACTTGCCGCCGGAGGCCATGGCCTCTTTCAGATAGGAAACGTCACGGATATCGTCCAGTGTCATGGACTGTAATTTCGAAGCGGCTGCAGGGTCGGACAACTGAATGTATTTCTTGGCCAGGTCAAGGGTCTGCTGCAGGGCCTTATCATCCATGTTTCCGTAGTCCTTGACAGAAGCGCCCGAGGTATCGGTCTCAACCAGTTTCTTCACCTCGGAAGCCATATAGGCCTGGTGCTCGCTGGATACTGAAGAACCGTATTCGAAAACAATCTTTGCGGCTTCCTCAGGATTGTTGCAGGCATCCTCCCAGCCCTTCATGGAAGCGTAAAGGAACGCCTTGACGGTATTGGGGTTCTTTTCTGCAAACTCTCTGGTACAGAAGATATTGTCCTCCAGCATGGCAACGCCCTCATCATTCATATCGATGATGCCAACCTTGTCGCCATACTTGTAACCGCCCTCATAGCTGTTTTTGACCAGCCCCAGCTCATTATAGGTCATGGCCGAAGCAAGCAGGATGGTGTCATTGTCAAAGCCGTCCATGTCAAAGGCCTGGCTTAAGAAGGTGATGGGCTGACCGTATTTAGCCAACAGCGCCTGTACCTCGTACTCATTTCCAAGGCCCCAGTTTCCTACCTTGCCCTTGCTGGCCGCATCCTTGACGATGCTCTCTGCACTGGTTGATTTATCATAATACTTGCCTGTGCTGCCGGGAGTCGAAGCCGCCGGGGTACTTGCCGGAGTGTCCGCTGACTTGCCGCATGCTGCCAGCGATGTTGAAACCATTGCGATAATCATAATGACTGCTAATAATTTTGCGATTCTTTTCTTCATTGTTAAACCCTCCTCGTTATCCTTAAAGATTTTTGGTATATTGGGAACAGCTTTGACCATTCCTATTAAACTGAAAGATCACCGATGGCGGCGTCCTTTCAGGATAACCCCCTCGGCAATGAGCAATATGGCATACATCAGTATGCCTATGGCACAGGCCACCAGGATATAGGCCCAGGCCGTCGCATACTGCGCCAAAACGATGCTTTCCCGTATCTGCCGCCCGACACCTATGATGAACTCGGCAAAATACTCACTGACCAATGCGCTGATAATGCTTGCCGGAACACTGACTCTTAAGGCGGTAAAAATATAGGGAAGGCTATTGGGCACTCTCAGCTTCAAGAATATTGTGGTTTTGCTTGCCGCATAGGATTTCATCAAATCCAGTGAAAAGGGCTTCAGCTCTGTAAAGCCTCTGTAGGCATTGATGCTCATGGAAACCGTACAGGTTATCATGACCACCAGAGTTTTTGCCAGCATGCTCCGAATATGGGGATCATCGCTTAAGTCCTTGGTCAGGTTATTCAGAATAGGTGCTATGGCCACAATGGGCACCGCTGTGAAGGCTGATGCAATGGAAATACCTCCTGAGCCCCATTTGGGAAAGGCCATGGCCACTATCCCCAGAAAATACCCCAAAACCGAACCCAGCAGCAATCCTCCCACCGCCACAATCACCGTGGCCTGAACATTTTTAAGAATGGCGGGGACATTCTCAAAAATGATGTTGATGATGCGTCCGGGCAGTGGAAGCGTAAACGTATCGGTCCCCAGGATTTTGTGCAATACCTGGGTTTGCCAGAGCACCAGTACCAATATGCCGAACAGAACCGGGTAAAGCACGGTCATAACCGCATCCTTATTCAGCCCGGCTTTCTTTCTAGCCCTGGCCTTCTTGGTGCTGACTTCACCGGCTGCATTGATCTTTAAAGGTCCTGCTTCTGTGTTCAAATATCCGTTTTCCATACGCTTCACCTCCTCACCGCCTCACTTTTTTATAGGGCGACACCAGCTTTTCGATGACCGACATCAGATAAAAGCTCAGGATGCCGATGATGGCACTGAAGAACACGATTTGCCAGAATACATATATACTCATGGCATGCTTGAGGGATTGGCTGAGCATACATCCCAGTCCGCCCCCGCCCTGCAGGGTGTCCACCAGAATGGAGGCTGTTATGGCCATGGGTGCCGATATCTTCAGGCCTGTAAAGAAGTAGGGAAGGCTTGCCGGTATCAGCAGCTTTTTATAAATGTCCTTCTTCTTTGCGGCTATGGAATACATCAGCTCATGCTTTGCTTTTTCAACAGCCTTGAATCCGGCCAGAGTATTGGTCGCCACCGGATAGAAGGTCAGTATGGCGGCGATGACAATTCGGCTTTTATCGATATCCTTGGTGATGGCCAGAATAATGGGGGCCATACCCAGGATGGGGATCATCTGAATCATCATTAAATATGGGAAAGCGATTTTTTCCACGGGCAGGAACATATTCATCAGCAGAGCCAGGATAAAACCAATAATACTTCCGATGATGAACCCTATACCCGCTCTGACCAGGGTCAAGGCAGCATTGCTGAGCACGATCTGGGTTGCGGTCTGGCTGCCGTTGACAAGCTTATCGCTGAACACCGAATCAACAATCTGGGAAATGTGCGGGAGAACATACTCGGGAGTTCTTTTGGTCTGCGCTATGACCGTAGCCCCAATCTCCCAGACAATGATAAGTCCGATGACCCACACAAGGGTTACTATCTGCTTTGAGGACAAAACTTTCTTTACTCTGTTCAAGCCTATACCCCCTCAAAACTGTTTCTTACCTTTGAGACCAGGGAATTGAATTCCATGGTGTCCTTTATCTCCAGGCCCCTTGGCCTGGGAAGATTAATATCCACGACCGCCGATATTCTGCCGGGATGCGGTGAGAGCACCACAACCTTATCCGACAGGAAAACGGCTTCCTGAATACTGTGGGTAACAAAGATAATGGTTTTTTTGGTCTTGCTCCAGATCCTCTGCAAGTCCAGATGCAGCTTTTCCTTGGTGAACTCGTCAAGGGCCGAGAAGGGCTCATCCATCAAAAGAATCTTGGGACGGAGGGCCAGGGCTCTGGCAATGCCCACTCTCTGCTGCATGCCGCCGCTCAATTCATGGGGATGCATCTTCCCGAAGTTATACAGGCCCACCAATTCAAGCATCTGTGTGACCCGTCTTGTACGCTCAGGCTTGGGAATACCCATAATCTCCATGGGCATGCAGACATTTCTTCTCACGGTGCGCCATTCGTACAGAACCGGGTTCTGAAAGACAATGCCAAACTTCTGCTGAAGCCTTATTTCACGGGGTGTCAAGCCACCAATGGAGATGGTTCCGGTGGTAGGCTGCTGTAAATCGGCAATGGTTCGAAGCAGTGTCGTCTTACCGCAACCCGAGGGTCCTACCAGGGAAACAAACTCACCGGGCTTGATTTCAAGATTGATATTCTGCAGGGCTTCTACCGGATCGCCCCCATTTTTGTCGGGAAACCGCACCGACAGATTTTCAATAATTATTCCGGTCTTCAATTCCTCTGTATCAGAACCTAAATCCTTGCTATAATCCACGTTCATTTTCTTGGCTCGAAGCATACTCAATCCCTCCACGCTTTGCCGTTATTTTGATCCGATAAATGAAAACGGCGTAAAACTATTCGTTTTACGCCATTGTAATCAGTCAATCAGTCTATATTTCAGGTTGTACAGCGGTCTGTCTCACCAAAGCCTGTCGTATACTGTCAAAAGATCCTCCCTGGTAATCTCCTTGATGGTATTTGAAGGGCTTCCGCTTGCCATGGCATCCTGCGCCATCTTGTCCTTGACTCGGTCAAATGCATCCTTGTTGATGCCATAGGCCTTCAAGGTGGGAATCTTTAAGTGAGCACAGAGCTCCGACAGTTTTTCAATGAAGATTTGGGCGGCTTCTTTATCACCAAGCTCATCATCTGCCGCGCCTATGGTCCTTGCCATTGCTGCAAACCGCTCATAGCATCCATCCAATACATAGGCCAGGCATTCCTTGATAAGCATGGCATTGGCTATGCCGTGGGGTACATGGAACAGGGCGCCTATGGGTCTGCTCATGCCATGCACCAGGGTGACCGAGGCGTTGTTGATGCAAACCCCTGCCTCATAGGCCGCCAGGAGCATCTCCTCTCTTGCCTTAAGGTTTTTGCCATCCTCGAAGGCCTGGGGCAGATAAGTAAAAATCCTTTTGATGGCGCTTAAAGCAAAGATATCGGTAAGCGCATTCCCCTTCCTGGAGGTATAGGCCTCAACAGCATGGGTCAGGGCATCCATCCCGGTGGCCGCCGTTACTGTGGGCGGTGCTGTCAGCGTAAACCTGGCGTCCAGAATGGCCAGATCGGGTATAAGGTCGTCACCCTTCAGCAGCATTTTGATATTTCTGGCCGTATCGGTAATGATGGTAAACTTGGTGGCCTCGGAACCGGTGCCGGCGGTTGTGGGAATTAAGACCATGGGTGGGAATGTTCCTTTGATTTCCTTGCCCATATAGTCTGAAATTTGCCCTTCCAATACCGACATGGCCGCTATGGCCTTCGCACTGTCCAGGGGACTTCCGCCGCCAATGCCAATGACGAAATCACAGCCCGTCTCCTCATACCGCTTCACCCCGGCCTCAATCATTTCCACCGTAGGCTCTCCGGTAATATCGTTAAACAGCACCCAATCAATGCCGCAGCTCAGCAGTGTATCGGCTAAGGCTTTTACCGCACCCGTTCCGGTCACATTCTTGCCCGAAACAATAAGAGCCTTTTTGCCAAAGCCTTGGATGACGGCTTCACTTTCCTTTAACGCATCAGATCCAATATAGGTTTTGCCTGGTAGTGTAAATTTGTAAGCCATACTGCCTCCATACGCCCCATTGGGCTCTTTGTTTGCTTTCCTCAGATAAACTCTTTGTCCACAATGGTCAGCACCTCATCCAGCTTGACCATTTCTTCTCTCAACTGTTCTTCGGTGATAATCAGCGGAGGCGCGACCAGTATCATATTCTCATGGGTATAGGTCATAAACCTGCGCTCTTTAAGCTTGCCGAGAATCTTCCCCATGGTGCCGTCAGGATCCCGGCCATAGGGAACAATGGGCTCCTTGGTGGCTTTGTCCTTCACCAGCTCCACTGCCGAAAGTAAGCCTATATAACGGACATCGCCCACACAGGGATGCTTTTCCTTAAGCGCCTCCAGAATTTCACCCAAAACCTTGCCGGTTTTGCTCACCTTATGGGCGATATTGTGCTTTTCATAGTATTCCACGCATGCCACCCCTGCTGCACAGGCCAGGGGATGGCCGCTGTAGGTAAGCCCGCAGGACAGCAAATTGTCATCAAAGTACTCGGCAATCTTGCTTGCCACCACCACGCCGCCCAGCGGGATATACCCGCAGGTAACGCCTTTGGCAAAGGTGACAATATCGGGCTTAACATCAAAATGCTCAAAGCCGAACATCTTTCCGGTTCTGCACCAGCCGGTCATGACCTCATCGCAAATCATCAGAATATTGTATTTGTCGCATAAAGCCCTTACCCCCGGCATATACCCCTTAGGAGGAACAAGGACGCCGTTGGAGCCTGTAACTGTCTCCATAACGATGGCTGCAATGGATTGAGGTCCTTCATATTGAATCTGCTCCTCCAGCTTTGTAAGATAATACTTTGTGGCCTCTTCCTCCGATTTGAACGTTATGGCTTCCCGGTAGATATAGGGATCAAAAAACTTCACAAAACCGGGTATTCCAGGCTCCAGAGCATATCTTCTGGGTTCACCCGTCAGATTTCCTGCTCCGAAGGAAGATCCGTGATAGCTTCTGTACCGGCTGAATACCTTAAATTTACCGGTATACATTCTTGCAATCTTTACGGCATTCTCATTGGCTTCGGCACCGGCATTGGTAAAGAACACCTTGCCCATATTGTCGGGCATGAGCTCAATGATTTTTTTGGCCAGCTTTGCTCGGGACTCAGCACCGTAAGACGGGCTGACAAAGCAGAACTTATCGACTTGTGCTTTAATGGCGTCATTGATCTCCTGGTTGCCAAAACCAAGGTTGAGATTCACAAGCTGGGATGACATATCGGTATAGCGATTGCCTTCATAATCCCAGAAATAAATGCCTGAAGCCTTTTCCACAGAAATGGGGTTAATGGCTTTCTGTTTGCTCCATGACTGCAAGTTATATTTTTTTAATGTTAACTTAATATCCTCACCGTTCATTTTAAAGCTCCATTTCCGCATGGTACAAAATGAAATACTCCAGAATGGCCTGCACTTCCATTTTGTACTTGCCAATGATTTTTTTATGCTAAAGAATTGCACCAGTGCACGACTTCTTTGCGGTATAACGAATTATTAATCTGAAATTTAGAAAATTGCGCTACTTAAGAAGTTCATCCAGGAAATTGTCTTCGGCAGTGCATATCTCCGGCGATATGCCTGTGACTTTAGGTGTAGGTAAATCCTTATTGTCTATGAATAAAAAAGCGACAGAGCTCTTTCCTTTGAGCTCCATCGCTTTCTTAATGTTTCCTTAGCTTAGCTTTATTATAAAGCCTGGGAAATCTCATTGCAATCGATAATCTTCCAAACATTTATGTGCATATGCACATTTCAGACCAAAATTTAACATATTTAAAACATTGTTTTATGAACCCACTACCCGGTTAGTTGCTCAACGCCTTTATTCTCTATATTTTTCAGGTTTTATACCATAATTCTGCATGAAATTTCTGCTTGTAAATATTTCATGAATAACGTCATTCATACTATTGCACAGGAACAAAAAATGATGTAAACACTGAACTTTATCATTTTTACAATCCTTTGTCCGGTGTGCAGAAATGTCATCTGCATTTTTTTATTCTTGTTCTTTCATGCGTGTTAATTGTAAAGGTCCTGTCAGAATTGAGGTCATGTGTGCTTTTGCACAATTCAAGGGATATACGCTCTGCGGGTTTTATGGTATTTACATAAAACCACTTTGTGCTTTACTTATTCAAATCATGCTGTTACAGGATGTCTCTGATATAGAAGGCCATATAGAGATTGACGCGGCCCTCCAGCTCCAGAGGATTAATGCCCACAATACTCTCAATCTTTTTAAGGTGGTTGAGGACCGTATTTCTGTGCACATACAGCTTTTCAGAGACCAGTTGAATGCTCCCGTTATTCTCCAGATAGATACGTAATAGCTCGGTCAGTTTCGAGTTATTCTGCCGATCATAAATAATCAGTTTTCCAAGGGTATCATTGTAAAAGCTTCTTAACACCTCTTTGTCATTGGTGGCATAAAGAATTTTGTAGATGCCCAGCTTGTCATAATACAGATAGTTTTCTTTGAATTTAAGCGCCATCTTCATGGCAGAGGTGGCTTTTTCAAAGTTCTTGTTCTGATTATTTAAACCCGGCTGGTTAGGGCTGATACCAAGATGAATGTGAAACTGCCAGAGCTTACTGTTGGCAGTTTCAACGAACTCCTTCACAAAGGCATCAATTTCTGCGTCGGTATAATTGATAAGCGCGAGGATCAGGCTGTCCTGATACAAAAAGGATATGTACAATTCGTGAATGCCTTTGGCAATCCGCTCCGCAATTCTCTGAATATCATGCTGATAATCATCGAACCCCCCATTGCCAAGATTGCTGATGGTGATACTGATAAAGCAAAGGGTGCTGTCCCTGTGACAGCCATAACGTTCAAGCTGCAGTATCTGGGTCTCCAGATCCCCCACATTAAAGACAATATTCTGGATGGTGGTGGAAAGATCGTTCTCGATCTGCACGTCGTTGAGAATTCTGTGGCAGAAATCCCTTGTCATATCTACCATTCTGGTCTCCCAGGGAATGGTGAAGAGGGGAAGGTTCTCCTTATTGCAAAACGCAATGACATTCTCATCGATCTCTTTGGTATGGGGCCCCAGATTGACCACAAAAGCGCTGGCATTGACCTGTTTAAGCTGAATGGCAAAGTTCAGGAGCCAATCCTTTCTGTTGTTCAATATACCGGCAGTAAAGACCAGCTCGTTGCCATGGAGGAAGGAAATAACGCTGTCGTCCTCAATAATATGAACCCATTGAACAAGGTTATTGAGCCCATTATGTCCCGCAATGAGCTTCATGTTATAGAGGAAAGAACCATTCTTATAGAGTTTTTTTACCATGATAGCCATAGATATCCCTCCGGCCTATCCCGTGACCATTCATCTTTAAGCTCCCGCTATACTAACCACACCTTCGTTGTCATTGATAGTCGGTACACTTAAAGTTAATACCCATAGTATACTCACACACCGAAATCATATCAAGCCGGAATTGGATATACGCGCTGACAGGCATAAGAAAAGAGCCGTCCTACAAGACAGCTCTTTTCGATATACCCGTTCTATTTTACCCCTTAATATACATCTTATTATAATACTCATCCAGCATGCGCTTCATACCAAAGGGTTCCTTGGTGGTGTTGATGGATGCAGCCATCATCTCAATCCACTTATCACGGTTATCATAGAAGGTGGGAATAACCTCCTTGGTCAGTACGTTCTTCAATGCCTTAAAGTCATGCTTATCGCACTTTTCTTCGTTCTCTGTCTGATAGCCGTCACCGAACTGCCAGCCATTGACACCATGCTGGCAGGCTTCAGGCCACCAACCATCCAGAATAGAAACATTGAGAACACCGTTCATGGCAGCCTTCATACCCGATGTACCGGAGGCTTCCTTGGGACGTCTGGGATTGTTGAGCCAGATATCGGAACCACGGGTCAGCATGCGGCCAATGGTCATATCATAGTTCTCCAGGAAGACAACACTGCCGGGATAGAGCTTGGTCATCTCTACGATGTCGGCAACAATGGCCTTACCGGTGTCATCCAGGGGATGGGCCTTACCGGAGAAGACAATCTGGAGCTTGCCCTTCTTGAGCAGGGGCTCGATGAACTTTCTGTCGGTAAAGATCAGGTTGGAGCGCTTATAGGGCGCAGCACGACGGGAGAAACCGACCAGGAGCACATCGGGATCCAGGTCGACACCGGTTCTCTCCTTCACAAAGGCAATCAGCGCCTTCTTGTTCTCCATATGTCTCTGCCACAGGGCATCAGCGGTATCCTTGGAGCCGTTATATTTTTCAGCCAGTTCAATCATCTTGCTGTCTACCCAGGTAGGAATATGAATGGCGTTGGTAATACCAATAATCTCGCTTCTGTCCTTGATCTTGCGCCACATCTTATTGGAGGTGTCCTTGTGAAGATCTGCCACCGCATTGGAGATGCGGGAAAGTCTTAAAGCACCTACTGTCATGTTAAAGGGACTTCCGCCAAGCGCCTTGAGCTGGGATCTGTTCAGACCCATTGCGGCACCCATATAGATCAAGCGATCAATGGGATGGGATTCATTACCCTGGACAATGGGCGTGTGGGTGGTGAATACCACTTCCTCACGGGTTGCCTTCCAGGCATTCTCAAAGCTCATGCCAAGCTCCATCTTCTCTCTTAAGAGCTCGAAGCCGGCAAAGAGGGCATGGCCTTCATTGAAGTGATAAACCTCGGGAGTAATACCGAGCGCTCTTAGGGCTCTGACACCACCGATGCCAAGAACCATTTCCTGAGCCACGCGTTCCTCACCAAACCAGCCGTAGAGCTGACCGGTAATCCAGCGTGCATCACCGTCATTTCCGTCAATATCGGTGTCCAGCAGATAAAGGTTGTTCACGCCATGGGCATTGTACTTCCAAACCTTGATTTTTACATCTCTCTTATTGATGGTCACATTAACGGTAACCCCTGTATCCTCCAGGAAATCATATTGTCTGTTCTTATAGGAATCAAAGGGCTTCCCGGTTTCTTCATCGATATATTGGTCGGTATAGCCTTGCTTCCACTTAATACCGATACCCACCATGGGATACTTTTCATCACAGGCACCCTTCATATAGTCGCCTGCAAGAATACCCAGACCACCTGCATAAAGCTTGACATTACTTTCGATGGCATACTCCATACAGAAATATGCAACGTTGGGCTTTTTCTTCATCTCCTCTACTCCTTTCAAATGCGTTTGACATATCTTAAGCTCATTAAGCCAAACCCCAATTTTAACTTATGACTGTTTAACGGCCTTTCCCTTTTCCAGCATCACCTTTTGTCCAAAGAGAAGTATTTCGATGGGCTGACCGTCTTCAAGGAGAACCGTTGTACCCTGCTCATCCACTGAAACCTTCAGGAACCGCCCGCGGTAAACCAGACGGAAGGAGTAGTTCTTCCATGCGGCAGGCTTGAAGGGCGCCAGAGAAAGCTCACCATTCTTGATTCTCATGCCCCCGAAACCATGCACAATACTCATCCAGGTTCCTGCCATGGAGGTAATATGGAGACCATCGTCAGTGTCCTTGTTGTAGTTGTCCAGGTCAAGTCTGGCCGTTCTTAAATAAAGCTCATAGGCCTTGTCCTCGCGGCCAATCTCAGCGGCAATAATGGAGTACACACAAGGTGACAGGGAGGACTCGTGAACCGTTCTGGGTTCGTAGAAATCAAAGTTTCTAGCCTTCTCCTCCAGAGTAAATTCATCGTTCAGGAACCAAAGTCCCTGGAGCACATCGGCCTGTTTGATAAAGCAGGATCTCAAAATCCTATCCCATGACCAGTTCTTGTTCAGCGGCAGATCCTCGGGAGGAAGCTCGGAAACCAGAACCTGCTCCTTATCAAGGTACCCGTCCTGCTGCAGGAATATGCCCAGTTCCTTATCCTCGGGAAGATACATGGTCCTGCTGATACGCTCGAAGGACTCCACTTCCTCGGCGGTGATGCCCAAGCGCTCAACGGCCTCCTGGTACCTTTCAGGATACTTGGTCTTCATCATGGCCAGGACATCCGCGGTATACTGAAGGCTCCACTTCACCATCCGGTTGGTATACCAGTTGTTATTGACATTGTTCTCGTATTCATTAGGACCCGTAACTCCCAGAATCATGGTCACATTCTTTCTGGGGTTGTAGTTTGCTCTTGAAACCCAATAACGGGAGGTTTCCACCAATACGTCGATTCCCTTGGTGACCAGATAGGACTCGTCACCGGTATAATCGGTATAGTTCTTTATGGCATAAGTAATGGCACAGTTGCGATGGATTTCCTCAAAGGTGATCTCCCATTCGTTATGGCACTCTTCGCCGTTCATGGTAACCATGGGGTATAGAGCGCCGCGGGTGCCCAGCTTTTGAGAGTTTTCCTTGGCCTTTTCAAGGTGATTATGTCGATAGACCAGAAGGCTTCTGGCAATTTCGGGCTGTTGCGTTCCTAAATAGAAGTAGAGGCAATAGGCTTCGGTATCCCAATAGGTGCTTCCGCCGTATTTTTCACCGGTAAAGCCCTTGGGCCCGATGTTCAATCTCGGATCATCGCCCGAATAAGTACAGTTAAGGTGATAGATATTAAAACGAATACCCTGCTGGGCAGGAACGTCACCGGAGATGGTGATATCGGCCATGCGCCAGATATCGCTCCACTTGGCCTTATTATCCTCATAAAGCTTTTCGTATCCTGTTTCCAAAGCCTTCTGGGCCTTTTGGAGAGCCAGGTTCTCAATTCCCTTGGACTCGTAATAGCGATCGCTCATAACCGCCACATACTTCTCAAGGGTGACTTCAGAACCCTTGGTGATGCGGGTGTTAATCTTCACACCCACATATTCCCCGTCACGCTCATTGACCGGATAGGTCTCCTGAACCTGTGCTCCAAGGATTTTCCAGTTAAAGGCTGCCGAAACTGTGAAATTGGTCTTGCGGGTTCTCATGGTGACATAAGAAGCATCCTTTGCGGCGCCGCTGTTCACATAGTCCCAGAACTTTTCATTGTAATTGGCATCCTCGTTCTTAACATCGCCATTGAGGAACGGAATTAAGGTGATGTCCGCATCCCTGGACAAGCTCTTAATGCTGTATTTGATCACTGCCAAATCGGGATCGGCATAGCTTATGAAGCGCTCTGTATTGATCTCATATTCGGCTCCGTCGGTACCGATAAAGATAAAGTGCCTTCTCAAAACACTTTCCTTCATGTCCAGCTCTCTTCTGTATCCGGTAAAACGTGAGGAAGCCAAATCCACTGCTTCCCCATTGACAAACACACGGATTCCAATAAAATCAATGGCATTCAGAACCTTTGCAAAATACTCAGGATAGCCGTTTTTCCACCAGCCTACGCGGGTTTTGTCGGGATAGTAAACCCCAGCCACATAGGTACCCTTCAGAGTGTCCCCCGAATAGTCCTCTTCGTGGTTGCCTCTTAAACCCATTCTTCCATTTCCGGAAGACATCAGGCTTTCAAAAAGGCGATTCTCTTCCGCGGAAAAGCCTTCCTGAATAATCTTCCATTCATCATTGACCAGCAAACTCATACTTATTAACCTCCGAATGTTAGCGTCGCAAAAGAAGTCGCCATTTAAGACCCCTTCCCACTTTTTAAAAAGCTGATTCACGCTCCACCAAATTGGTCGGAACAATATAGTGGGTTGTTGCTTCTTTTCTTTCAATAAAGTCTATGAGTACTTTCGCAGCATAAAATCCCAGCTTGTCGGCATTGACATCCACAGAAGTCAATTTGGGACTTTGATACATGCCCAGGGGCGTATTGTTAAACCCTGTGACAGCAATATCTGAAAGGCCTTTTTCCTGCATGGCTTTTAAAACACCCAGGGCCTGCATGTCATCGCAAGTCACAACCGCTGTCGGTTTATTTTGCCCAGCTTCCCATGCTGATATGATTTTCATCATGCATTCATAGCCGAAATCATCGGAAAAATCCCCGTTTTCAAATAAAAAAGTCTTTTCCAATGGAACACCATGAATGGACATGGCTCGCTTAAACCCTTCCAATCTGTCCTTAGAAACATTGTGGCCTAATGGACCACCAATAAAAGAAATGGCTGTATGCCCTTTAGAAATTAAATAATCGGTCACTTGATAGGTAGCCTGGAAGTTGTCGTTGTCCACCCAGAGGACACCCTTTATTTCATCAGGACGTCCAATGACCGAAAAGGGGAATTTCTTTTTCTTTAAAAAGCTGATACATTTATCGTTGGTTCTTGAGGTAAAGAGAATAATACCATCCACGCTTCTGCTGGAAACATAGCGCATGGCGATATTTAAATCTTCTTCCTCGCTTTTATTGAATGCAAACATTACGTTGTAGCCGTTTTCTTGTGCATATATACTAATTCCGGTAAGAGCCTCGATAAAGAAAGGATTCCTTTTCAAGGATTCAGCCTCGGTATTGAGAATGAGGCCGATGGTTTTTGTCGCACAGTTTGCCAAGCTTCGTGCAATGGCGTTGGGATAGTAATTGAGTTCTTCCACGGCTTTTCTGACACGCTGCTTGGTTTCTTCACTGATTCGTGGATTATCCGATAGAACACGAGAAACAGTTGAGGCAGAGACACCCGCTCTCTTTGCCACATCATTAATGGTTGCACCCATGGCTTGCACCCTTTCCTTTAGTTTATTGATCTCGGTGTTCAAGCGTTTGCACAATTATTATATTAAATGTGAGATATTTTGTCAAGAATAACTAAATGATTACTTTTCAGAGGCCTTATATTGTGCAGGTTTTGTGGGTATAACTAAAAAAGTTTTTTATTTGACTTTGCGCATGACCCTAATATATAATAATGTAAATATGTGCAAACGATTGTATTTTGGCATTTCAACAAATATAATCCTGTGGAGGTAGAATACATGAGCATTCGCGCAATATTATTCGATTTGGATGGCGTTATTGTTGATACGGCAAAATATCATTACCTGGCATGGAGAAGGCTGGCCCAGGAGCTGGGCTTCGAATTTACCGAAAAGGATAATGAGCGGCTAAAGGGCGTTTCCAGAATGCGTTCACTTGAAATCCTGCTGGAGGTTGGCGGTCTTTTGGGCAAATTCTCCGAGGAAGAAATGAACAGGATGGCAGAAAAGAAAAATAACTGGTATGTTGAGTATATTACCAAAATGGATGAAAGCGAGATTCTGAAAGGAACTCTTGATTGTCTCAAGGGCTTCAGGGCGTTGGGGCTGAAAACCGCATTGGGCTCAGCCAGCAAGAACGCTCGCCTCATTCTTGATAATTTAAAGCTGGTTCCCTATTTTGATGCCATCATCGACGGAACCAAAACCTCAAAGGCCAAGCCCGATCCCGAGGTCTTTCTGCTGGGCGCTCAGGCCCTGGGTGTTTCCCCCGAGGAATGTGTGGTGTTTGAGGATGCCCAGGCCGGTATTGAAGCCGCCAAAAGTGCGGGAATGAAGGCCATTGCCGTAGGCAGGCCCGAGGATCTCACCGGCTATGACCTGATTGTCAAAGGCCTGTATGAGGTTAATCCGGCCGAAATCGCCAAATTATAAAAGCTGCATAAGCTTAAATTGATTGTGAAAAATATTAATAGGCCATGGCCTTCGTTAACAGTCTATTTTCAGACAGCCCTTTTACAGAAAGACAAACAGGAGACTATTTTATACTAGCATCAGTTTAAATGAGCCTACAAAAGAGACAGGTCCTTGTGACCTGTCTCTTTTTGAATAGCATACCTTACTTTATTAGCAGTTGATAGAGAACCTGGGCCATTTCCGCCCTTGTGGCTGTGCCTGTGGGATTAAGCAGGCCGGCATGGCCTTCAATAACACCCATTCCCACCAGGTAGGCCATGGCTTCTCTGGCCCAAGGCGCGATTTTTTCGGCATCACCGAAGTCGGAGAGGGATTTCACCGAGCTCCCAAACCCTTGGTCGTAAAAACCGCTGGCTGCCTGGCCCTGTGATCCGGGAAGTCTGCCCAGGATCTTAAGGACATTATAGATCAGGGTAAACATCTCCTGTCGCGTAATCTCTTTATTAGGGGCAAACAGATTGCTGCCCACACCCTTTGTTATGCCCAGACGCTTTGCCGCTACAAGATAGCCGGTATAGAAGGTGCTGCCCGCATCGGAGAAGTTATCCTTGGGGTTCATATCGGGCTGAAGACCATAGGCACACATCAGCATCACCATGAATTCACCGCGGGTGATAGGGGCCTCGGGGCTGTAGCTGCCCTGGCCCGTTCCATTGGTAATCTCCCTGGCGGCAATAAAGCTCACCGCCCTATAATACCATGCGCCCTGGGAGACATCCTTGAAGCTCACCTTTTGATAGACCACAGCAAACTGACTGAAATGGGTGGTGGTGAAGGTTACAGTCCCTGTCTTGGGATCATAACGACCATGGGGCACCGGGACAGCCTTGCCGCTTCCGTCGATATACCAGATAAGGATACCCTCTGGGTTGGCAAGCTCCTCCGGAGTGGGCGTATAGGGTATGGTGATGGTGACAGGTGCACCCGGATTATTCCATTCAACCCTTTGTCCGTTAAGCGTCAGGCCGAGCTGCAAAAGCGGCCTGTCGCCAATAGCTTTCCGCACCTCCTGGGACAGCGCTGAAGCATCTCCCCTGCTCACCGTTAGCCGTGCAGTTTTTCCTTGAATGTCATCCCTACTTTTGTTTGATTTAAGTAGGAAATATGTACTAAATTTCAAAAATCATGAAACCATTTTGTCCATACTGATGTCTAATATATCAAAAGGAAGAAATCATTCCCATTGAAAAGAAAAAATAATTTTAAAATCATGGAATGTTTTACATACTTTAAGTGTCTATATGTATAAAGATAAAAGGAAAATTTTTCTTATATTGTTAGTGGATAAATAAGGGCAGGTGGTATGATATGGCAAATATAAGGATAGAGAAACCAGTATTCATTATGGGAAAGGGGGTGGTTCCGTTGGTTTATAATATAATGATAACCAACAAACAATAACAAACGGTTACAAACGGTAAATAAAAAAAGGAAGGTGAAAATTTATGTTTAGCCTAAAAAACAAACCTCTAAAGTCTCTCGTATTTGGACTTGCTCTATTCTTTGCACTATCTGTAGTCGGATATGCAGCATATGCATCAGCAGGGCAAGTATATGCGTATGCCAGTTTTGCATACACCGGTGACCCCTTTGCAGGCTATACTTTTTATGGAAATGGTCGGGCAGAGGAATTGTATGAATCTCCATCAAATGTTGTAAACAGCTATGCTAAATCAGTTATAGGTGACAATTATGGAACAGTACTAGCAAGCGACGAGACCACAGAACACTACACCACCAATGCATACGCCTCATGTAGTTATTCAATATCACACCCAACATTGAAATATCAGGCTGCTACATTAGCAAGAGCCAGATATACTGACGATATAGTATCACAGGATACTGCCTATACAGACTATGTAGATTTCGGCGGTATCATTACTTCTGACCCTGCTTTAGTCACGGAATTTGGTATCAATGCTTCTGATTTGAAATTCGTACCAGCCGAGGCGTTTTCATCTGACAAGAGAAAAGACAACAAATCATATGCTGAAATTAGCAATTTAGAGACTTATGCTCTTATATTTGGCGATCACTTTATAGCAGCACAAGTTGGAGATAAGTTGCCAACAGGGGTGTATGTTAATGAAGATGGAACTGAAGCATATGTATTCGATAAAAAAGCAGATGGAAATACTGTAATGACCAAATATAAAATTGACGGAAACAAATATAAGGTGACTGACACACAAAAACGCATCCTTAAAGACGATTCAAAAGATAAATCATCAAACTAACATGAATCTGGATATGTACGGTTGCGTAAAAGACTATAAATTGATTCATGCGATGTAAAATGCATTAACTAAAGCCAAGGTAGCAGAGACTGTCCCGAAAATTGTGTAAACCTCCATTACGGTGTAGAATGGAAGCACC
>JAKIML020000046.1 GCA_022702935.2 Bacillota bacterium
CAACAATTTCCAAAGCTTTTTATAGCTAACGGTCATCTTGGTCACCTCTTTATATATGTTTTTTCCATTATAGCACATTTTCTTCAAACATAACATGATTATTCTGTGTTTGTGAAGTAATTTTACAATGTTAACAAAGATAATGATAGAATGATAGTTGTGTATGCCTTTATTTTTGATTTTTATACTTTTAGACAAAAATGTCTGAAAGTCTATTTGTAAAACCAAAGTCAAAGTTATAACATTAAGCCTTCTTAAATTTAATACCACTTTATCTCAAATTTGAGCTAAAAGGTAAATGGCCGCAGAACCCAGCGGATTCAAATTTTCTATAACTGCATTGGCGCTATCGACTTATCAAAATAAACGAAAAAACGGCATAGCCGCAAATCTACGACTATGCCGAATTTTTAAGGAATTATAAATCCCTATCTGACCGCTCCTAAGGGGCTCTTTTTTTATCTGTCAAATATCCTTATTACTTCTTAGCGGCCATGAACTCATCCAATTGTCTCTGAGCTTCAGCAACAACCTTGTCAATGCCATTGGCCTTGAGCTTGTTGATGAACTCGGGAAGCTTCTCAGCAGGATCTACGGCACCGGAGTTCAGGGCATCTCTGTATTCGGCTGCGATGTTGGCAAGGGCTGCGATCTCGGTCTTTACAGGATCCACATTGAAGGCAAAGCCCAGGATGGGTACGGGTTTAGCGGAGTTGTTGTAGTTGTTGAACAGGTCAATGAAGTTGGAGGGTTCATCTTCCATGAGGGGAAGGATGGATTGCTTGCCAAGACCGGCCTTCCAGGGTCTGTAGGTTTCTCTCATAGCCTTGTCAAAGCTGACGCGTCCATCACTCATCTTGGTGTAATGCATGCCTTCAATACCATAAGCAAGCATGGTGATCAACTTGGGATCGGTGTTAACCAGGTTCAGGAACATGAGGGCGCGGCCAGGATCATCGCTCAGGGTAGAAATGCCCTGCATTGCACCACGGGCAGAGGTGGTGGAAATAATAGCGGTGTGAGCAGGCTTATAAACAACGGTGATACCGCGCTCGGCACTGGTCTGAACCTCATAACCAGGATAGTAGGTCTGAGTGCTGATGGCGTACTTCGCTGCGTTCTGTGCTGATACACGGGCGTTGACCATGGTCTGGGCACTAGCCATTTCGGGGCTGATATAGCCCTTCAGATAGTACTGATGCATCTGCTCAACAAACTTTTTATAGCCCTCGGTTTCGTATCTGCTGACAATCTTTACGCCAGATTTGGAGGGATCTACAGGGTCAAACTCGTAGGCAAGCAATGAATCGCCGTCAACGAGGTCATTGTTGTTAACCAATCTCTCAAGGACAGCAGGTTCGGGGAACAGCGGATAGAAGTCCTTGCCCTCGCCCTTCTTGATGGTTTCCAGGATGGGGCCCAGCTGATAGAAGTCTTTAACATCATCCACAGTATAGCCATACTTCTTCAGAATGTCGGTGTTGATATCCCAGGTGTACTGCTGTGCGATTTCCTTGTAGGTGGGGATGGCGTAGATGCCCACGCCATCAGCGCCGTCGGTTCTGGCTGCATCGGCAAGTACGGGGCTAATCTCATTAAAGAGGTTGGGTGCATACTTTTCAAGGAGATTGTTTTCGGGATTGTCAAGGCGAACAAACACACCTTGTCTGGCGGCTGCTGCATATTCGAGAGTAGGTGTCCAGGAGCTGGTAAAGTAAATATCAATGGGGTCGCCGCCCTGTACGGCAAGTCTGGCTCTGTCGTCAAAATCGCTCCAGGAGCACCAGATCATTTCCAGCTTAGCGTTAATCTTTTCTTTCAGGTACTTGTTGATTTCCTCCATTACGGCCTTGTCGTCAGAAACACTGCTTCCATGATACATCCACTGGATGGTCACTTCCTTGGAGATATCGGGGCCGTCCTGGGTGGCCGGTGCGGAGTTGTTGTCCCCGGAGTTACCAGGGGTTGCAGGGTTGTTTGTACTTTCCGCGGTCTTTCCACAGGCAGAAAATACAGAAACCATCATGAGTACCGACAGGATGACAGCTAGGATTCTCTGGGTTTTGCTTTTCATAATCTTTCCTCCTTATTTTTCGCGGCTTAGGCCGTCAAAATTGGTTTGTAAGTGTCAGACATGCAGGGGTTCTGCTCTATCTAAATCCGAGACTTAATCTCGGAACTTACCGATAGGGTTTATTCTTTTACGGCGCCAATGGTAAGACCGGAAATGATATAGCGCTGGAAGAAGGGATAGGCAAAGGCAATGGGAACCACAATGATGACCACCAGGGCCATGCGGAAGCTGTCTGTGGGAAGGTTTCGGATAGCCTCCGAAAGTTCCGGACCAATCTTTCCGCTGTTGTTAACCATGAACTCCACCTGCTGCTGGGTTCTCATGAGCATGTACTGAAGGGGTATCAGCTCATTGTCTCTGATATACAACAGGGATAAGAACCATTCATTCCAGTAGGCCAGCATATTAAGCAGGGCGATGGTGGCAATCCCCGGAAGGGATATGGGTACGATAATCTGGAACAGAGTTCGGTATTCGCCGCTTCCGTCAATGGATGCCGATTCAATAAGGGCCTCGGGAACTGCATTGCGGAAGAAGGTGCGCATAACAATGAAGTTAAAGGGGCTCACCAGCAGGGGTACAATGAGGGCCGCATAGTTATTGTTAAGACCCAGCAGGTTTTTGCAAACCATATAGGTAGGTGCCAGGCCCCCGCCAAACAGCATGGTGAAGAAGGAGAAGAACATAAAGAACTTCTTGTATTTATAGTCCCTGCGGTAAAGCACATAGGAGTACAGGATGCAGATGAGTACACTGAAGGCAGTTCCTGCTACTGATACAAACACACTGTTGAAGAAGGAGCGATACAACTGCAGTCCCAGGTCAAAGACCGTATCATAGGCTTTCAAGGACCATTCAATGGGAATGAAGGAATACCCGACCTCGCGTATGCTCGCCTCTGACGAGAAGGAGATAATCACGGTAAAAATGAAGGGAAGGATGCAAATAAAAGCAAACAGACCAACCAGTATATGTAGTATGATTTCGGTCGGGACGCTGACCGCGCCTAAGCGTGTACCCCCCCAAGTCCTCTTTCCTGCTAATCTTTCCATCACTTTCCCTCCTTAAAATAAACTGCTGTCCGGATCCACTCTTCTGACAATGGAATTGGCGACCATGATACAGATAAAGCCCACTACGTTCTGCAAAAGCCCTGCTGCCGAGCTCATGCCGATATTGTTCATGCTCATGAGCGCTCGATACACATAGGTATCCACAACCTGAGTGGCCGGATAGAGTGGTCCGTAGTTCATGGGCACTTGATAGAACAATCCGAAATCGGCATTGAAGATACGGCCGACGCTGAGTATGAACAGAATGATGATCATGGGTCTTAAGTGAGGCAATGTAACATACCGAATTTGCTGCCACTTGCTGGCGCCGTCTATGCGGGCCGCTTCATACTGACTGCTGTCAATACCGGTGATGGTAGCCAGATAAAGGATGCAGGAATAGCCCAGGTTCTTCCACAAGTAGGCAAAGGTGAGTATGTAGGGCCAGGGTCTGGGATCACTGTACCATTGGGTGGGATCAAGGTCCATATTCTTCTGCAGATTGGTTATCAATCCTTTTTCAGGACTTAAGAAGGCGTAAACAAAATAGCTGACAACAACCCAGCTAAGGAAGTAAGGGAAGAACATGAGAGTCTGGTAGACCTTGGCCGCAAACTTTGTGGTCATTTCGCTGATCATAATGGCAAAGGCGACGGCAAATATAATTCCCAAGACAATCCAGAGTGCATTGTAGCCAAGCGTGTTTCGAATCATTACCCAGGACTCGGTAGTGGCGAACAGGAACTTAAAGTTTTCAAGGCCCACCCACTTACTGTGGAGGATATTGTTGATGAGGGATGGTGCCTTGGTATAAATCTTGTAGTCCTGAAAGGACAGGACAATACCGAACATGGGCAAGTAACGAAGGAGTAAGAGCCATATGGCTCCCGGCAAGGCCATGGTGGTCAGAACCAAAGTCTTGGTATTGAACCTTCTTCTTGCCAAAGTGCCGTTGGGTGATAGTGATTTAGCCATAAAAACCTCCAATCAGAAAAGAACCTAAACTGGACTATTCAACTATACATCTATACTTGGCATAGAACTTAGGAAATTGTTATCTTGTACTTTCATTATAGTGAAGGCCTCATAAAATTTGGATGAGTGGTTCTTGGCTTTTCTTGCTCAATTTTGGCATGAAAATTGCAAGATTTTTGTGCGGTTTATAAAAAAACAGACCACACCTTTTGCCGAGCAAAGGTATGGCCTTATTCCCCACAGATTGTCTTTATTAGGATTCAATAAAACGTATCAGCTCCTCGTTGAACTTTTCCCGTTCCTCATAGAAGAGGCCGTGACCGCTGTTTTCAAACGGGATGAGGACGGAATCCCGAATGCTTTTGTTCAGGATCTCTGCCAGGGTAAAGAGGCAGATCTCATCATGGACACCGTGCATAATCACGGTGGGCACCCTGATGCTGCTCAGATCAGAGAGCAGATATTCGTCCCGGAAGGTATAGATGCATTGGATGGTGGACCATCCGGCCGCCTCAAGGCCTAAACTCACAAACCAGTCATAGAAAGGCTGGGAGAGTTTTTGATAAAAGAACTGTTTACTGAGGTCGGTAAGCATCTGGGGCCGATCGTTGGATGCGCCCTCTATAAGCTTATCGGGAACCTCCTTGGGCACGCCGAATGGAAAATCGGGCCTGATGGTCAGACTGGGTGCCGCAGCTCCGAAAAGGGCCAACTTTGAGACCCCATAGCCCTTATACCGGGCCATATAGCGGATAGCAGTTGCCCCGCCCATGGAATGGCCTGCCAGGACAAATCCCCGCAGATTCAGCGCCTCAACCACCCTTCTTACATCATCGGCCAGACGGTTATAGCTGTATCCCGATGCAGGCTTGCTGGACCTTCCAAACCCGCGGGTATCCATGCCCAGGCAGCGATAGCCCAGCTTGGGGAGTATATCTAATTGATATTCATAGGCCTTATGGCTTAATGGCCAACCGTGTAAAAACAGCAGGGTCTTCTTCCCGCCGGGGTTAAGATCATTGACGTAAATGTTCACCCCGGGCTCTACTTTTATAAAATGCTCCATAGCAATCCTCCCGCACAAATTCCAGTCTTATTGTATTCAAAGGAAAGGAATGCCATGAACCGGCCCATAAATTTTCTTTGGTGGAGCAGGTATTTACTCAGCCCTTTTTGATTAGACTGAAGCTCACTGCGATTTGGCGTAGGCTTCTAAATAGCATTGAGTGATGCTTATGGTGCAGTTCCTGATATACACCGGCAAGACTCTGACAAAATAGTGATAAAAGCCGGGAAAGGATTGACTGAGGCAGTAGTTGAACTCAAAGGGCTGGGTGGTTTCTTCCTTTTCATTCATTTCATAGAGCCAGTTGCCAAGATGGTTCTCAACCCCATTGGCACCGGCTCTGGTGAGAATGAACTCCAATTGAGCCGTCCCCTTCTCACCTTTGGGCGAAAAGCAAATATTGCTTGAAAACATGATGCTTGTTTTTGGCTTCTTTAAGTGGGTTGTATCAAGGGCGATGGTTCCAAGGGTCTTGGGGACATAGAACCTATACCTGGTATAGCTTAACACACCCCCGCTCCCCGTTGAAAAGGTAAAGCCCTGGCCTGTTTCACATTCTGCAATGATTTCATCGGATGTTTTATCAGCGGTCTTTCCCCAAGTAGTCTTTGGGGTATCCTTGCCTTTATCCTCATCCATTTTGCGCACATCATCCGAATAGACTCCGGAATCAGACGAGGCTCTGTCTGAGGCCGTCACACGCTCTGCACTTACAAAGATTTGATCAACATCTGCCCCGTCATCGGAAACACCCGCTTTACTCGATGATACCTTATCCCACACCCCCAGGTCATAACTGAGCTTGTGCGCCTCCACATCATAGTATCTGTCCTCGGGCTCGGGAGAAACAGTGTCTATTTTCTTTCCTTTCAGGATGGCCACTAAGCCCGGATAATTACTGAAGTTTTCATCCCATTGATCATCCCATAGAACATGGGTCGTTTTCATTGGGATACCCCCCACATTGAAATCACTCATAGTAAACATTTTATGAGTGGGTGAACAGGAAAGTTATGGCTTTTGCTCAGCATCCAATAGCCTTGGTGCCGATAACTTAATGCCAATAGCACCTAATGGTGCAGTGACCAGGATGGATAGAACCGCTATGGCAAGAATCAGTTCGCCCGATGGAATGCCCAGCCCAAGGGGTATGGCCCCAATGGCTGCCTGAACCGTTGCCTTTGGAATATAGGCAATGACGCAAAACAGGCGTTCCCTGAAATTAAGGTTTGTGTTGATCAAGGACACTAAGACCCCTATACTCCGGCCTATCAGGCCTGTCAGGATGAGGAGCAGTCCTTTTAGCCCTGCATTCAGCGCAACCGTAATATTCACCTGGGCCCCTACCAGTATGAACAGCAATATCTCCGCAAAAACCCAGACTTTATTGAGCTTTACAGACTGACGCTCAGCCACCTGGGGTATCCGCTCCAGAAGAATAAAGCCCATGGCCATAACCCCTAAAAGCCCCGCAATCTCAACTGTATCTTTCAACGCTGTTTCGATCACTGTTATAAGCATAGCGGTGCCAATCATTATCAGCACTTTCCTTGTGTCGCGGATGGACAGTCTTTTAAACATCTCAGCCAGCATAAGGCCCAGTATTATGCCTAGTAGGATGCCTAAGAATATGGAAATGGGTATATTGAGAACCTGTCTGCCGATACTGATCTGGCCTCCGCCAAACAGTCCCAGAAAGGTGGTGAAAATAGTAATGGCAAAGACATCATCAATGGAGGCCCCTGCCAGAATAAGCGTGGGCACGCCCTTGTTGGTCCCCATTCCCCGCTCCATAAAATCAAGCATTTGGGGCACCACCACAGCAGGGGATACAGCGGCCAGGATAAAACCTAAAATACCGCCTTCAATAAATGAGAGGCCAAGGAGCTTTGTTGATACTAAGGCTATGGTGAAGCCCTCAAAAAGCCCCGGTATGCAGCTTATTCTTATGGCTGCAGGCCCTACCTTGCGCAGATCCTCTCGGCTGATACCCAGGCCTGCCCGAAGCAGAATAATAATTAACGCGATTTTTCTTAAGTCAGCGGAGATATTCATAATATCCGGTTCAAGCCAGTTTAAAACATAGGGCCCCAGGATAATTCCCAGGATAAGCATTCCCAAAAGTCCCGGCAATCTGGCCTTGGTAAAAATCGCGCTGGCCAGGAGGCCCAGCAGGATCATCAATGCTAAGCTTGCAATCATGATATGCACTCCTATAAAAAAGTCTGTTTAAAGCTAGTATTCCACAGCAAAAAACTCCTACAAATTGCACTTATCCCTGCAATCTGTAGGAGTCATCAGCTTGAATCAAGCGGTTATGGCGAACTCCATCGCCGTCTTTTGCATTATATCATAGTTTTTCCGGAAGTGATATGAGAAATATGCGAAAAATATATAAAGCTGTATGATTTGCTATTATCGGCTTTTGATATTATTGGTACATTACTTTCGGTATATGTTATCCCTAACAAGGTTACGGTGAAATCCCATGTTAAGCGGTACTTCGGTTTTTGTGCCTTTGTTTATTTCGAATGTTACTTTATAGCTCCTTTTGCGTAAATTTCAATATAAAAGCCATTTCTTCCAGAACCGATACTCATGTATCTACCATTTAATGTTGTTGACTCATAGCTCCCCTGTAACCCTTCTAAGGCTATTCTTAAGTATTTGTCGTGGAGTGCTATTGCCTTGTCTGCATCATTCTCAAAAAGGGTTCTGAGTATGGCATATGTGTATTCTTTCATATACTTGTCATATATGCTGCAATCCCATACATTAAGGCTATAGAGGAAACCGGACCCTTTATCTGACAGCGCTCCTTCTTGGTATACCTTTTCTGTCCTTATTGAGAATTTTACAGAAGCGGTTGGTATTCTTGGATCAATGAAATAAAATTGGTCTGCCTTTTCTTTATTTTTATATAGTTCTGTGTAAAAATTTTTAGTATCTTCATTGTATCTTTGTACGATATAGCCACCCTTTACCCTATATTTCTGCTCTATTAAAGTTTTTACTACTTCAAAGATTTCATTAAGCGGAAACGTTCCTGGCATGAAAGTATATATTTTGTTTGGGTTCATTTTTGCTGGGTAAAACAGATATTCGTTACAGTCAGCATTTTTGAAGGTAACAACTTCGTGAGGTTGAGGCACAGATACAGTTCTGATTGTCTTATCAATTAATCTGTTTACGATAATGCACCCCTGCGCTCTTGTAAGCGTTCCTTTTGGGTCAAAGAGGTTGTTATAACCTTGGATAAGGCCCATTCTGTATGCCAGCACAACATCATTCTTGTATTGGTCGTTTATGCTGTAGTAATCGTATATCTTTGCAACATTATAGTTGAAGTATACTTCTTCATCCTTTGGCCGTGTTTCGTACAACATGAGTGTCCTAAAGGCTATTACTGCTGCAAGTTCCCTGTTGATAGGCATGATAAAATTCTCAATCTCTCCATCACGGATAAGGTTGAGTTCTTTCGCTTTTTCTGCCGGCCACATCCAGTATTCTTGCCCAGGAGCTATTTCAGGCTTGTATCCAAGGGCACGTATGATCATAGTTAAATACTGATCAGCCAAAAGTGTATCATTGGGTCCAAAATTACCGTTTGGATACCCTGAAATAACTCCAACGGCGGCCATCTTCTTAACGTTTGTTTCTCCATAGTGGTTTTTGATATCCTTAAACTCCTTTGCGGAGATATCGGATTCCTTCATGTTTTCATACTTTTCTACTATGGGCTTCATCTGCATCTTTATTACAGAATTGCCCTCGTTCTGCTCTAGCAATGTGCTTGCCGACACAGGGATTATTGATGCAAGGATTGTGGTTATCAGAATAATGGACATGATTGCTCTTTTACTTAACATATTTTTTCTCCTTTCGTTTCTCTTTATCATGAATATCTTGAATTGTTTATACAATGTCGGATCAAATTGATTTCTCATGGTGTCCATTATCTTTATCGCTTCTTTATGGCTATACTTTCACTTTCTGTAACACCGGCTGCTTGTTAAAGCGTCGTATACATCACAAATCTTAAGTATCCTAGCCGCTTTTGGTATTTCTTCGCCTTTGAGATTTTCAGGATATCCGGGGATAAAAAACGGTATTCACAGCTCCCTATGAATACCGTTATGGGTAAGAGTCAAATTAACTCAGGCTTAAACTTCATTTATCTATACTTCTTTTGCTTTCTGCCTGGCCTCGAACTGATGGGCCTGCTCCAGCATCATGTCCTTCACCTTCATGAGGCGGGTGAGATTGCCGCGCTCGTTTTCATCAAGCTTCATAACAATGTACTTGATGGTTTCCTCCAGGTTGGGGATCATGACATATTCCAGCGCGTTAACGCGGCGGCGGGTCTTCTCAATTTCGTCGGCCATGAGCTGGCATGCCTTCTCCAGTTCGGCCAGCCTTAAGAGATGAGGCGTGACCTCGGACAGGGCGATGATGGCACCGTCCAGTTCCCCCGAAGTATTGGCCATACCGTAGGGGAAGATATCGCTGCCGCCCTGGTTCTCGGTGGTAAACTCAAACTCAGGCACCTCAACACTCATGATGTTGCGGGAGGAGGCCTTCAGGGACACCTTCTGCTTGGGGAAGATCAGTGCTTCCTCCAGATGGGTGTCACTCATGAGGGCACGGGCCAATATGAATCTGGAATGAACCTCCATGAGCTTCTGTTCCACGATTTCACGTTCCTTGCGGTTTTCTCTGACCATCTCAAGGAATTTTTTCATGAGCTCATCCCGTTTGTCCTTTAAGAGCTTATGCCCGCGTCGTGCCGTCCTCAACCTTTTCTTCAGGTTGGTAAGCACCATACGGGTGGGATTCACATTCAGTCTTGCCATGGTCTTTTACTCCTTTGCCCGTTGCGCTTACTTTTCACCAGCAGTCGCTTTGTTATTGGGGTGGTACTTCTCAATGAATTCGGTCTTGATACGCTTGAGCTCGGATACCGGTAGAATGGAGAGCAGTTCCCATCCTAAATCCAGGGTTTCCTGAATGGATCTGTTGGTGGTATAGCCCTGGGAAACATACTGCTTTTCAAAGGCATCCGAGAATTTAGCATAGAGCTTATCCTCATCGGTGAGGGCCGCTTCACCCAGAATGGCCGCCAGTTCCTTACACTCCTTGCCTCGGGCATAGGCCGCAAACAACTGGTTCATGGTATTGGCATGGTCCTCACGGGTCTTGCCCTTGCCGATACCCTTGTCCTTCAGACGCGACAGGGAGGGCAGTACGTCGATGGGCGGCGTAAGACCCTTCTTATGAAGCTCACGGCTCAGGATAATCTGTCCCTCGGTAATGTAACCGGTCAGGTCAGGGATGGGGTGGGTTTTGTCATCCTCAGGCATGGTAAGGATGGGAATCAGGGTGATGGACCCTTCCTTATCCCGCATACGACCTGCGCGCTCGTAAAGGGTGGCCAGGTCGGTATAAAGGTAACCGGGGTAGCCGCGGCGGCCGGGAACTTCCTTACGGGCCGCAGAAACCTCACGGAGAGCTTCAGCGTAATTGGTGATGTCGGTGATGATAACCAGAACGTGCATGCCCTTTTCAAATGCCAGGTATTCTGCGGCGGTGAGAGCCATACGCGGGGTGGCGATACGCTCAACAGCCGGGTCATTGGCCAGGTTCATAAAGAGTACAGCACGCTCAATGGCGCCGGTATTTTTAAAGTCACTGATAAAGTAGTCGGCTTCCTCGAAGGTAATACCCACGGCGGCGAAAACAACGGCAAACTTGCTGTCGGTTCCCGTAACCTTGGCCTGACGGGCTATCTGCGCGGCCAGCTCTGCATGGGGCAGACCTGAACCCGAGAAGATGGGCAGCTTCTGGCCTCTGACCAGAGTATTCAGTCCGTCAATGGCCGATACACCGGTCTGAATAAATTCGTTAGGATAGTCACGGGCAGTGGGGTTCATGGGAAGACCGTTAATATCCAGTCGCTTATCGGGAATGATGGCGGGACCGCCATCCCGGGGATTGCCCAGACCATCGAATACACGGCCCAGCATGTCCATGGAAACGGGCAACTCCAATGTTCTCCCCAGGAAGCGAACCTTGCTGTTGGAGAGGTTGATGCCTACCGCATTTTCAAAGAGCTGAACCAATGCATTGTTCCCGTTGACCTCCAGAACCTTGCATCGTCTGATCTCACCATTGGCCAGTTCAATTTCACCCAGCTCATTGTAGGTGACGCCTTCTACATTACGAATGAGCATCAAGGGGCCGGCCACTTCAGATATGGAACGATATTCTTTAAGCATTTACGCTTTCTCCTTTCTTACTCCAATCGGATACCTGTCATTCCTTGCTGCTCAATGCTTCAATCTGCGCTGAGAGTTCCTTCTCAACCTGTTCAAAGGTGGCATCCACCTCTTGCTGCGGAACATACTTCAGTCGCCCGATTTTTTCTCTGACAGGCATGGAGAAAAGGTCTTTAATACTTACACCCTTCTTCACGGCTTCCTGGCCCTTGTAATAGAAGGACAGAATGATCTTCAGCATTCTGAACTGCTTATCCAGCGTAGAATAGGTGTCCACTTCGTTGAAGGCATCCTGCTGGAGGTAGTCTTCACGAATGGAACGGGCCGCTTCCAGGGTCACACGGTCGATGGGTGACAGGGCATCCACACCAACCAGACGAACAATTTCATCCAGTTCGGATTCTTCCTGGAGAATACGCATCATATCGGCACGGTATTTGTTCCAGTCCCTGGATACATTCTGGCGATACCAGTCGGCCAGTCTGTCGGTGTACAAGGAATAGCTTATCAGCCAGTTGATGGCCGGGAAGTGACGTCTGTAGGACAGGTTATAGTCCAGACCCCAGAAGACCTTAACAATTCTCAGTGTGGCCTGGGTAACAGGCTCGGACAGGTCACCACCGGGAGGTGAAACCGCACCAATGGCACTGATGGAGCCCTCTCTGTCACCGGAGCACAGGGTCTTTACTCTGCCCGCTCTTTCATAGAACTGGGACAGACGGGAGGACAGATAAGCCGGATAACCTTCTTCACCGGGCATTTCCTCCAGACGGCCCGACATCTCGCGGAGGGCTTCGGCCCAACGGGAGGTGGAGTCGGCCATGAGTGCTACGCTATAGCCCATGTCTCTGAAGTACTCGGCAATGGTGATACCTGTATAGATGGAGGCCTCACGGGCCGCAACAGGCATGTCCGAGGTATTGGCAATAAGCACGGTGCGCTTCATCAGGGACTGACCTGTTTTGGGGTCCTTCAGCTCGGGGAATTCTCTTAAAACGTCGGTCATCTCGTTACCGCGCTCGCCGCAGCCGATATAGACCACCAGATCGGCCTCGGCCCATTTTGCCAACTGATGCTGTACCACGGTCTTGCCGCTTCCGAAGGGTCCGGGAATAGCGGCTACACCACCCAGAGAAATGGGGAACAGGGTATCAATGATTCTCTGGCCTGTTACCAGGGGCGCTGTGGGTGCCAGCTTCTCCTTATAGGGTCTCTCCTTACGGACCGGCCATTTCTGCATCATGGTCAATGGCACACTCTTACCATCGGGCGTCTTGACCTTGGCCACCGTATCCACCACGGTAAAGTCACCGGCCTCTATGCTCTCAATAACACCGTTAATTCCATAGGGCACCATGATACGGTGCTGGAAAACCTCATTTTCCTGGACGGTACCGATAATGTCTCCGGCCGCCACCGTATCCCCCACCTTTACAATGGGCGTAAAGGTCCATTTCTTTTCCCTGTTCAACGAGGGAATCTGTATTCCGCGGGTGATATTGTTCCCCGTGGCCGCCCGCATGGAGTCTAGGGGGCGCTGGATACCATCAAAAATATTCTCAATGAGGCCTGGACCCAATTCAACGCTCAACGGAGCCTTGGTGGATACAACAGGCTCACCCGGGCCCAAACCCGAGGTTTCTTCATAAACCTGAATCGACGCCCTATCCTCATGGATTTCAAGGATTTCACCAATCAGGTTCATCTCTGACACATGAACAACGTCCAGCATATTGCAGTCACGCATGTTCTCTGCAACAACCAGAGGTCCTGACACTTTGACGATTCTACCTTGACTCATCTTCTTTCCATTCCTTTCAAAAATCCGTAGCAACCCCAACGATTCATCCGAACGAGGTGACACGAACAGAATTTTTTGTGTTAGCCATCATGAGACAAAATGTCTGCACCTACTGCCTTTTCAACACTTTCCTTCACTGCTCTCATACCAATGCCCAGCGTGCCCTTGCTGCCAGGAATAAGGATGATGGCAGGAAAATAACTGGAGCGATAGCGTGAGATCTCTTCATTAATCTCACTGGCTGCCTGCTCGGTAATATAGATGAGTGCATAGCCCTCATCGACAAGCTGAGACAATAGGTTTGCTGATTCTTCCTTTGAATCGGTGGGATAGACATCGAAGCCTATGGCCTTAAAGCCCAGGATACTATCCCTGTCTCCCATAACCGCAATTTTATGCATATCCCATCCTCAGCCTTTCCTTTATGGTTTCCTGTGGAATCCTGTTTACCTGACCGGTAATGATCAGGCGAGCATTCTTAATTTCAGTCTCTTTAAAGAATAAATAGGCTACCACAGGTTCAATGCCCATGGCAACAAACTTGCTCTTCTTTAAAAATTGGGTAATGGAATCCTCCAAAACCTTTTCAATGTGCGAGATGCCATTGGGATGTTTGACAGCCTCAGCCAGCTCCTCACTGAGATGGGCCAGTTCGGTGAACTTTAAGGCCTCAAAGAACTTATCCAGGCCCTTATCGGCCGACTCCTCGTAGAGGGATTCAGGTATGCTGCCGCCCTTGACCAGGGCCTGTCTGACCAGCTCACGGGAACCGGAAATCAGCTTGGTCCGGATAAAGATTCTGATGTTGGCCGTATCCGCAAGCCTTTTTACCAGCTCCATCAGGAAGGGCTCTCCAATGCTTTGGGCATCGGCGGCCATATTCTCAAAGCTGGCCTTGTCCATGATGAAGTCTATGGTTTGTGGGTCACTGGTCTGGCTGAATACGTCAATACTCTCCAAAATGGCCTTGCCGAAAATTTCAGGAAGCTCATTGAACTTTCTGTCGGTAATATACTTATAAAGCTTCTCGGGTTTGATGGTTCCCATGTCGGAGAGGCTCTTCATGGCATCAATCCCCAAAAACTCGGCTTTGAGTATGAGCTTGGCATTCAGATAGTCATAACGGCGCTTGAAAAGATCAACAACCTCTGGGTTGGGCAAAATCTCAGCCAAAAGATCGTAGGCCTTTTTAAGCTCCGCCGAAAGGAGTGCTTCCACATTCCCCTTTCCGTCTTTACTGTTTTCCATAGGATCGCTGCCCATACCGTAGCCAGCCTCGGACAAAAGCTTGATGGCCTGAGCCGAATCGGTGGTCTCCATCAACCGCTCCAGCTTGCTTCTGTCCATCAGCCTTGTCTCAATCGCACGGATTCGTGCTGTGGCATAGGCATAATCCTCTTCCCTGATTCTGGCCATAAAGACTCCTTTGCATTAAGTAACGATAGATTGTTATTCATCCAACAAGATGGCGGCAACCTCGGATTCCAGTTCCGGTCTTGCCATATTGATAAGGACCTCCAGGGTGCAGTTGACCTCCATGTCCTCATAGCGGAGAATGAAGCCGCCTGCCGCTGAAAGAGCATCCTTTGCAAGGGTCAGACGGGTTTTCATCCCCTGACCGGCCAGCTTCTCATTGGCCTTCTTGACAAAGGCATCCCCAAGACGCTCCTTATCTCTTTGATTGAATACGATTTCACAGTTCTCATCCTTGACCGTATTCAATAGTATTTTTTCCAGGAAGGCCCCATACTGGTCTTTGGGCAGATCAGCCAGGCGTTGAAGAGCTGCCTGGAAGGCTTCATTCACACTATCCTGGCGTATCTTCAAAAGTTTTTTCCTGTCCTCCATACCCGTGGCAGCCGCAAAGCGCTGCTTTATAAGCACAGCTTCTTCCCGGGCCTGTTCAGTCATGACAGTGACCTTCTGAAACGCTTCCTTTTCAGCACTGGCCAAGATACTTTGAGCTTCAAGTTTGGCATCCTCCAGGATTTTATGGCTCAGAGCCCTGGCATCGGCTAATATTCTGTCTTTTATCTTTTCGGCTCCGTTCATTTTATAAGCCCCTTTGTTTTGATTTAGATTTTACCCAGCATAAGAATGGAAACAACCAAGCTGAAGATAGCGAACATCTCAACCATAAGGGCGTAGATAATAGCATTACCTAAAGCCTCAGGTCTCTTGGCGATGAGGTTGATACCTGCGGTGGAAACCTTTCCCTGATAGGTAGCAGAAAGGAATCCTACGATACCAACGGGAAGGCCTGTGGCGAAGAGGGAAAGACCCTGCTGAAGGGTTATGTCACCGGTAATCTTACCGATAATCATGAACGCAATAACGAATCCATAGATGGATTGGGTTGCGGGAAGAGCTTGCAGAATCATTGCAGAACTGAACTTGCTGGGATCCTCTGCAACAACACCTGCTGCTGCCTGACCGGCAATACCACAGCCTTTGGATGATCCTAAGCTGGCGATTAAGAATGCAATAGCGGCTCCTAAGAAAGCCCAGAATTGTGGATTAGAAAAAACTGAATTCATTGCGATTTCCTCCTAATTACTCAATGCTTTTATGCTACTCCGGCTTTGGTTCCGGATTGTAGAAACTCAGATGTTTGGGTCTTTACAACAATATACTGTGTGTTAGCCTTGAAAGGCTTGAAGGCTGTACCCCCGCCTTCAAAGAACTTGCCGAAGAACTCCAGGTATTGGAGACGGCAGGAGTGAACATAGGCACCCAGCGCATTCAGGGCAAAGTTCAGGGTATGACCTACCAAAAGGATTAAGGTTCCGGCAATGATCCTTACAACAATGTTCCCAAAGGCTCCAACCATATTGTTGACAATATCCCCGATGATGGCGGAGGCCAGACCCAGAGCAAGAATTCTGGTGTAGGACAGACAGTCGCTGAAGAAACTGATAATGTCGTAAAGCTTTCCGACACCCCCAAAAATCTTGCCGAACCAGTGTTTGGAGTGTCTTCCCTGCGTCAGAAGCAGAAGGGCCACACCTACTGCAAACAGCACATACCCGACTTTTACTATCCCGCTTGAACTGGGCACCGATAAGCCTGGTGCAAAGGGAAGCAGCGACAATACAAAGCCGGTAAAGAGAATATAGATAAACAATACATCACAGATGGCATCCCATATCTGACCCCGGCGAATATAATTGATCCCTTTGATGAAAAAGCCGGTAAACATATGAATAATACCAAACAGGATGGACCAGCTCATCATCAGTTCGGGGTTCTCAGTGGGTACAATCCAGAGCGCAGTCTTGGAAAGGGCTGATATACCAAACCAACTACCAAAGAGAATCCCTGCAAACATGGTGGAAAGTCCACAGTAGAACAGCAACTTGATAAAGCGCCGGGTCCCGTCTTCCAGTCTGAACTTTTTTAAAATAAATCCAGTGCCGAGTGCAAGAATAAGGCCATATCCGCCGTCTCCCAGCATGAGGCCGAAGAAGAAGACATAGAACACCAGCATAAATGCGCTGGGATCTAATTCCTTGCTGGAGGGAACGCCGTACATATCCAATACAGGTGATGCTGCCTCCACAATGGGCCCATTTTTAATGAGCACGGGGAATTCTTCCTCGGGTTCGGGCTCCTCAATGGTCACACAGCAGAAATATTTAGCGTTAAGAAGTTCCTCGACCTTACCCGATAATTCAGCAGGCAGCCACCCTTTGAGAATAAAGGTTGACCGGGTTGCTATCAGCCTTCCTCTGGTCTCTATTCTGGCGCGCTCCATACGAAGGCCGTCGGAAACGACCTCCAAACGCTCTCTTTCCTGAGCCAGTTCCTTAATCTGTGCAAGCTTTTCTTCCCGCTCCTTGTAGAGGGCGTTAAGCTTGCTTTGCAGACGGTCTCTGCTGTCCCGGGCTGTTCCTTCCACGTCCCTTAAGGTGATTCTGCTGAAGTTATAATTCCGCAGAACAGGCAAAACATCACTTTCACCGGACTTATGGAAGATGATGGCCATGTATTGGTGTTCCCTGTCGCCTCTTCCTTTAAGGATAACCGCTTCGGGGAACGCTTTCTGCAGATCATTCTCCAGCATGCCCATATCGGCTCTGGCCGGCACATGACCCAGCCAGCATTGGGTATACCTGGTGGCAGGAACATCCAGAGGGATATCCATGTCCAACCAGGGCTCCAGAGAATGCATCAATGCCTGGAGACGGTTTTCTTCACTTCTCATACGTATGAGGTCATCCTCAAGGTCATTGATTCTCTCGGCCTTGACAAAGACCTCATCCATTTTCTCCATAATGGCCGAATAATCGGCTTCTGAAATGACCCTGCGTGCGGAAAAGAACGGCTTTTTAACCGGCGCATGAACACTCAGAATATCGATGGCCCGTGCTAATTCAGAAATCTGCGTGTCCACCTTGAGTAAGTCCGCTTGTACATGAGGCTTTTTCGCTTTGTCTTTCAGTCCCTCGCCGGGCTCCTCCTCGTTGATGTCAACGACACCCAGCTCCAACAGTGATTTTAAAAGAGATGCTCTCTCATTGATAAGCCCCAGCACAGTAATTTTGTTCATCTTTACTATTGCCACGACTTATTCACAATCCTTCCCACAATAAAATCCACTGCCGCATCGAGCTTCTGCCTGTACTTAGCCCGAGCCTGAGCCTCTTGCTCCTGGGTCTGGCTCTCATGCTTTCGCTGCTCCTCAAAAGCCTCTTCCCTGGCCTTTCTGAGAATCTCCTCAGCCACTGCCTCACCATCCACGAGGGATTTTTCCAGAACCTCCTCGGCCTTTTTCTTCGCTTCAGTGAGAATCTCCAGGGCTTGCCGCTTGGCATCCTCTTCAATTCTTAAGGCCTCTTCCTCACGGCTGATAATGTCTTGGAGTATATCGTCCATTCTTACCTCCCCTTGGTGTTAGGATCTTGTTACACAATTTCTACCACCATTTTTTGATTTATATAGCGCTTCATCTGCTTTTCTTATAACATCCTGGCTAGTTTTTAATAATTCGGTCTTCTGAGCCACCCCAAAACTCATGGTTACGTGGATGACACCCCTGCCCTTGGAGCTTCCTGCCTTAATCTTCTCAGGCTTTTCTTTGGGACGATCCTCAGCCCTTAAAACAAAGGGTCTGCGTTCAATCGCCTTGCGCATGCGTTCCAACTGGGGAACCACCTCATTGATGCTCATGCCGGCAAATAGAATAACGAATTCTTCGCCGCCATAGCGAAATACCTTGGCCCGGCCAGAATAGTTCTGAAGGACGGAGGCTACCATTTTCAGGACCTCATCACCCACATCATGCCCAAAGTTATCATTTATATGTTTAAAATGGTCCAAATCGGCAATGGCAATGCAATACTTGCTGCCCAGCTTCAAAAGCTCCTGCTCCAAAGCCCTTCGGGACAGTACCCCTGTTAAGGTATCACGAAAGGCCAGTGAATAGGAGACATCAAACATGGCAATCACATCAATGACAAAAATGGCGGTGATAAAGATTGCCATGACCAGCGGCCTATGTGCAAAGTGAAGCGCAATGAGGCCCGTAAGCAGTATGGCCACAAAGGTTAAGTCCATGGACTGCTTTTTCAATAAGAAGCTGGCCAGTAATATACCAATGGCCAATACGAACAGAATAAAGGCCGGAATACTGATAGTCATCACCGCTTCATTGAGTTCAACCGCCTGGGCGTTGGCTTTGCCTATCACACTCATAAACATCCATATGAGCTCCACCAGGATGATGATGGCCTTATTTCTTCCGTATGTACTAAAAATGCCCCTTTCCTTGGAAAATCCCAACCAGACCGCATTAATGGGCAAGAAAATGCTGATCATGGTCACAGCCTTCAAGAGCATGGCAGGCTTGGTGGCCGTGACACTTGTAAAAATATAGGATGCGAGGATAAAACACACCAGATAGAAAGAATTGCTGTTCTGATACCAGAGGCTCATAAACAGAGCAAAGATTACAAAAAGATAGGGCAAGATTCTTACAAGGGATTGGACAGCTTCATTGGCCAGCTCTACTTTGATAGCTAAAGCCCATCCAATGAAAAGCACTATAAATGGTGCCATTGCCGTCATGATCCGTCGCATTTTATCCTCTGTACCTCACCTAAGATTCTTAAGATCATTGTACATGCTTCTATTTTACCTTAATAAACAGCCATGTTGCAACCAAAAGCACACCTTTATTTTACCACAATACCTACCAATTGTTGTCAAGTATTATCATAATCACAAGCCTCTGGCAGCTCAGGATTGAAAGACCAAGAAAAAAAGCGGCTTTTAAACCGCCACAGTTATGCCTTAAGGCATTGTAAATCAGAACAAAGCCACCGGTACCTCTTCATAGCGATAATTCTGAGGAATGGGTTTTACCTCGATGACCTGGTTTTTCTCAACATCCACCCACACCTCCACAATGGGAGTACGGTACAGGGTTTTGCTCAGGATGTCTTTCCCCTCTGTAATTTTGCCGTTCCTGACCACTGGCTCAGTAAAGATGACCTTATACCTTGTGGGGTCATAGTCCTCGGGGGATTGGTGCCCTCTGCGATAAACCACATCGTTCATAGGGACTTCGGCCGCATACCACTGGGCTGGCAAAACATAATTGAGCTCAAGCCGCTCCGGTTCGTTATCAGCAAAATAGGCCCTAACCTGTTCATCAGCCTTGGCGATAGCTATGACTTGGTCTATAAGCCGGTCATCCATTTTGCACAGGGCAATGGTGGCACTGTTTGGGCTATAGACAGCATAGAGACTGTTTATAGACAGCGCCCTCAGCCCAAAGGCTGCGGACAAAAAGACGGCTAAAGTCAGGACATAGGCTCCGAGACCTTTGAGCAAGGACCTTCCGATACCACTTTTTGTACCCCGTTCTTTGGGGATTACCATGGGCAGAAAACGCCCTGTTTTTTGCTTGTATTCCCTGTAGGCCGCCCCAAACCTTTCTTCACATTCCCGCTCCTCGGCTTTGGCCAAAGCCCTGTAGGCAAACAGAAGGGTCACAAACAGAATGACCACAATAAATCTGGGCCAGAGCAGCATCATGCCGAAGCTGGACACAATGAAGGCCGAGTACTGCGGATGCCGCACATACTTATACAGTCCCCCCATAACCGCACCCTTCTTGGCGAGCTTACTGTAGTAGATCTGAACCGCCCCTAGGGCGAAGACAAGAAGGCCTGCGGCGGTAAGAATTATGCCCAGAACCTCGAGGCCCTTCAGAAAAGGCGATGCGGTCTGCCTTGCTGCATGGGGCAAAAAGAACTGAATCAGCCAATTAAGGCCCGGGATATTGTTAAAGAAGTTCAGCACAGGGCTGTAGAGGGAATAAAAGTAAATGGCAAAGGGGCCTGCCATATAGGCAAATTCAAAGGCCACCAGAAAATAGAACAGGAACACACCTGCAAAGCCCTTCCTCGCACTAGCCGCTTTTTTCTCGACTATACCATTGTCTTTTGGGGTTTGATTGTTCTGTATCATGTAATAACCTCCTCATCGTTTATTCCCATAGTACCCTGGCTTCCTTTGAACGGGCTTTGAATGTGCCAATGATTTTCATAAAGAATTCAAATGAAATTCCAAGATTGATATGGTATGATTTCATAAAAAATAAAGGATTTGGGGGGCTATCATGCGTGTATTGATCGTTGAGGACGAAGAAGCCATGGCCGATGCGCTTAAATTCATTCTGGAGCAGAACGGCTATCAGGTAGATGTGGCCTATGACGGCCTTACCGGTGAGGCCTATGCCTTGACCAATATCTATGATGTCTTTGTGTTAGACCGCATGCTTCCGGGAAAAGAGGGTGTTGAAATCATTAAGGCCCTGCGCAGCAAGGGCATAAAAACACCCGCCATGTTCTTGACGGCCAAAAACTCGGTGGACAGCCGCGTAGAAGGGTTGGATGCCGGTGCGGATGACTACTTAATTAAGCCTTTTTCCAATCGAGAATTCATCTCCCGTGTCAATGCTCTGGCCAGGCGAAGCAGCTCGGTGCTTCATGAAAAGCAATGGCACATCGCAGGGGCTTCTCTGGATGTGCATAAATGCGTCTTTCATGTGGATGGGAAAGAAATCCGTCTGACCAAGACCGAAGCGCAGCTTTTAGAGCTGTTGGTCAGAAACAAGGGCCAGGTCCTTAAGAAGGAAATCATACTGGACCGGATCTGGGGATTTGATAAGGACATTGAACTGGCCAATGTGGAGCTGTATATCTAATATCTGCGGAAAAAGATTGATTTTCCCGCCGTGGGACTTGAGCTCAAAACCATCCGGGGCGTGGGATATTGTCTGGAGGAGACTAAAACATGCTGAAAAGATTGCATATCCGCTTCATGATTTATGCCATGCTTGTTTTCTCAGTGGTTCTGTTCATGATCGCCGGCATCTTTCTTGCCGGTACAAGCCGTGAAATCCCCATTCAAAGACTGATAGTCATGTTTTCGGCCATCCTGTTGCTGGTGTTTGTGGGCAGCGCCATCATTGCCGGGCTGGCCATGAAGCCGGTTAAGAAGGCCTGGCAGCAGCAAATGGATTTCACAGCCGATGCCTCCCATGAATTGCGCACCCCTTTGGCCGTCATCCGCTCCAATCTGGAAATTGTGCTGGATCAGCCCGACAAAAAGACCCGGGACCATGAAAAATGGCTCCGGAATATCTGGGTGGAAACCGAAAGAATGGGCAGACTGGTGGAAGATCTCTTAACACTGGCCAGCAGTCAAACGGGAGTGGATCTCTCCTGTGAGATCCCCCTGCACATTCTGGCCGAGGATCGTATTTCAGCCTATGCCGCTTTAGCCAGCCAAAAGCAAATCCAGCTTGAAAACAGGGTCGACGAGAGCATGATCCTTTCAGGGGATCCCTTACGCATCTCCCAATTGTTCTCCATACTGATGGACAATGCCATTAAGTATATGAACAGGCCGGGCAGCCTTGTTATCTCAGGCTATCGAAAGGGCAAGCATATTTGTCTGGAGTTCAGGGACAATGGTGAGGGTATGCTTGAGGATGCGCTTGAAAAGGCTTTTTTGCGCTTTTATCGCGGGGATAAGTCCAGATCCCATAAGCAGGGCGGCTTCGGATTGGGGTTGTCCATTGCCAGGTGGATTGTGGA
Source organism: Bacillota bacterium (assembly GCA_022702935.2). Taxonomy (GTDB): domain Bacteria; phylum Bacillota; class Clostridia; order DSM-8532; family DSM-8532; genus DTU059. The sequence goes on from JAKIML020000046.1 coordinate 22,351, forward strand.
GGCCCATCATGGTGTCATCACCCTTGACAGTGCTCCCGGTGAGGGAACCTGCGTCAGGATCACCTTTTAATCACTCACAGTGAGGCTGCCAAAGGCATGATTAAAGCATAAAGAAAGGAAGGACCTTCGTCCTTCCTTTAGCTATCTTCGGCTCCGGGGAAGTCAAACTTCTGAGGAGGGAAGAACTGATCAAGCGGAAAATCAATGGTGTCAAAGATGTCGCAAGGATTCTCATCGGTAGAGGTCACGCACTCCTTGTTGGGATAGCAGAAGTTGAAGGCAGGGATCAAAAGCTGGACAAGGCGCACGAGCTTAATGATGGAGAATATCCCCAAAGTGACAACCACTCTTCTTTGAGGACCAATAAATGCACTATTGACCTCGCCTCTTTCTTCATCGATTCCGCAATGATGTTTTTCATGTACTCTCTTGATACGGGTGTTGAGAACCAGAGGTTCTGCAACCTCGACCTTGATAATGGGGAGATTATCCTGCTCTACCAGGCTGCCGCAGCCATCGTTGCATCCTTCACATACAGGGGGCGGAGTATTGGGGTCAACACTCTTGAAGATCTTGACCTTTCCTTCAGATCCAAAGAGGATGACTGTCTTGGAAAACCATACATACCCAACCTTCGGCGAGGAGCTGACGATATTTCCGGTAACATCCTTATAACAGAATTCACATACTACACGGATCTTATAACGTACATTAACAGTGTAGAAGCCCCTCTTGAAAGGAACATCTTCCAGATCGGCCAGTACGGCCACCACTTCTGCATCCTTTGTTTTTACCTTGACTGCATTATTGATGAGGTCCTGTACATTGTCAACAAAGTCAACTACCGCATCTTCAACACAATCTTTTTCACGGCAATTGTCATATACTTTCTCTACATGGACGCAAACGGCTTCGCGTAGTTTGCATATGTCTTCGCCGCCAATGAGTCCTGGAACGACTTGATCTTTACAGCCCATATTTAACGGTCCTCCATTTCAGAATAATTGCCTTCACATTGTCATAATATGCCTTTTGACTGAATTGGTGACAGACCGTCATATTCATTCAGGGACATAAATAAGCATATTAGAGAGGGATAAGCATTCACACTATCATTACATAAAAAGGGGCAGTGAAATATGCCTTCCAATGAAGCCATCAGGCATATCCTGAAAAACAGTATGGGCATCACAACCTGTATATGGTACAAAAACGGGCTCTTCATGAGCATGCTGGACGACGAAAACAAATGGGGTCCTCCCTTTCTGTTATCCGACAATGCCACAGGGGACTACTCCGCCCTTTTAGATTCGGGGGATAATATCTGCACCTGCTTTGTGGACTATGCGGGCCGCCTTCTGTACCTGACGGCCTGTGAAGAAAAAAAGGAGCCCATGGTGCTTCTGGAGAGCCGCATCAGTGGAACAGCCCCTTATAATATATGTCTTGTAGAGGCCGATGGATTTTGTCATGTATTTTATACGGTCTCCCACAACCGCAAGCAGCTTCTGACCTATCAGCGTATTGAACATGGTGGATACTCCATGCCCGAGGTAGAAGGAATCATTATCCGGGAAGGCAAGAATTATGCTGTCTGCACCGATGATTCAGCCATCCACCTGTTCTTTGTCACCGATGTGCAGAATGTGAGTCTTCTGGTCCATCGAAAAATCTGTGACGGCAAGGCCTCCAAGCCCGTAACCACCCCCTTCCCTTACAGCGCCTCCTTAAGGCTTCAGGCCGTGCATGCCCAGGGCGGCCCCCTCTATGTACTGGCTTCCCCCGATGACGGTCAGGATGTGAGCGTGCTCTTTAAGTTTGACCCCATCCTGAATAAATTCTCAAAAGGGCTCCAGGTCTATACCCAAGCCTCGGGACAGGGAACCGACAGCCTGCTTCTCATCAACAATCAGCCCTTTGTGGTTCGCTCCTTGAAGTCGGCCTTTAATCTGGCCCGGGTCAAGGTGGATTGCTCTGCGGTTGCCGAAGAAATTCGCGTTGATTTGACGGGCAGGGACATTCCTCTTAAATGCAAGTTCCAGTCCAATCATAAGGAGGATCGGCTTTTTAAATGTGATCTTACCCCCATGCTCTTCGGCAATGGTTTGCGCTTCCCCTTTGATATCAAGACCCTTTCTCAGCAAAAGCCCGAAAAGGCCGATGAGGGCAAAGACGCGCTCAATGAGCGCATTAAGGAACTGGAAAGCCGCATTATTTTCCTGGAGAACACCCTTCGTGAGATGCTCAGGCCATAAGTGATTCTTGAAGCCTCATTATCAGTATGCTAGCATGTTAATAGCAAGTTTCTAAAAAAAGCATGATTCGATCTAAGAAGCTTGCTTCCTATGCCAGATACTGAAATTGAGGAGTACAACCATGATAGTCATCTTGTACTTGCTGGGATTTATGGCCCTGACCTATGCTCTGGTTCTGCTTTTTATTTTTTGGAGTGTTCGCCGAAACCTTCAATGGTACAGCAAGCCCTCCGAAGAAGGAAAATTCTGCGACGGCCATGGAAAAAAGCTATTTTACCGTTCCAAGGGAAAGGATGATCCGGCAGTTGTCATCATCCACGCCATAGGCAGCGCCCAGGCCGAATGGTGGCCCATTCAGAATGAGATAGGTTCAAAGTATCGCACCATCACCTGGGACAGGTCCGGTTATAACTGGAGTACAGCGCAGGAAAGTTCCCATAAGGCCTCCGACATTGCTTCGGAGCTGGACATGATTCTGAAGCTGGAACGGGTCAAAAAGCCCGTACTCCTTGTGGCAGAGGGAACCGGAGCCGTTTACGCCCGGTACTATGCCGCCGCACATCCCGAAAATGTCAAAGGCATCCTTTTTATTGATCCTCTCCCCCTACAGTACAAACATTGGCTCAACACCATTAATGATATGGACGAATGTCCCAATCTTTTTGAAGCTACAGCCAAGAAAAAAAAGCTGGCCACAAGAGGCTATTTCAGAGTCTTTCCCCTCTTTAGGGGATATAAGCTGGATAAGCGCTTTAAACGCCATATTGAAGAGCATTATGCACGTAGCGAAAACTACAATGCCATGCAGCTTGAATACTCGGAACTGGAATCAAGCCTAGCCGAGATTGAGGCCATGGGAGAGTTTCCTCCCCTCCCCATCAGGGTTCTGTATCCCTCCAATGAGTCCCTTATCCGGGATTGGATTCGAAACGGTATCCCCGAGTATTCGGCCCGCCAGCTTGGCAGGCTTCATCAGGAGCTTTCGAGAGATATTTTACAGCTCTCACCAAATGCCGATCTTCTGGAGATTCCCGGCTCGGGAGAGCACATCCATTTAAGCAAACCCGATATCGTGGTCAGAGAAATACTGAATATGCTATAGAGTAGGTCAGTGGGACTGATGCCCCACTTTCCCCTCATCAAACCGTACG
>JAKIML020000045.1 GCA_022702935.2 Bacillota bacterium
TAAGAACTTGTTGGTGACAATCTTATCTATCTTATCGGACAGGGTGAGCTCCCCGCTGGCTGATTTCTTCTTCACTGACTGCTTAACCATATGGGCAATAACCCTGTACCGGTTATCGGCAATAATGGTTTCCATATCATTGTCATAATCGGCCTCAAGCTGCTCCTGAAGCGGCCTTATGCTATCAAACAGGGATTCGGGAAGCTTAAGCTTCTCCCTGGCCTTTTCATCACCCTCCAGGATCTTTAAGGCCACCCAGCGCGGGTTATAGCGCTGTTCAGCCAAGGCTGCCGCGCATTGCTCCTGAACCTTACTCAGCACCTTTTCAACAGCCTCATCATATGTAAAAACGGCAGGTTTCGATGCTTTTTTGGCAACCTCCAAAGCCTTATCCATGAGCTCCTTCACGCCCCGGCCCTTGCTGGCCGCTGTTGGCACCACAGGCACGCCCAAAGCTCTTTGAAGACCCTCGACATCAATAACATCGCCCCGGGCTTCAATGGCATCCATCATGTTTAAGGCCACCACCACGGGAACGCCCAACTCTATGACCTGGGTTGTCAGATAGAGATTGCGTTCTATATTTGTGGCATCAACAATGTTGATGAGGACATCGGGCCTTTCATCCATAAGATAGTCCCTGGCTATAATCTCTTCCATGGAATAGGGAGACAGGGAGTAAATCCCCGGAAGGTCAATGATGCGAACATCCTCCTCCAGCTTTCTTGCTTTGCCCTCCTTCTTTTCGATGGTGACGCCGGGCCAGTTGCCAACATATTGTGTGCTGCCGGTAATCTCGTTGAACAGGGTTGTTTTTCCGCAGTTCGGATTACCGACCAATGCAAAACGGAAGCTCATAGGTAACCCCTTTCTTGATTTTGATTATTATTATCAATTACCCTTCAAAAAAATATATCCAAAAGGATATGCTTCTATGACGGAAACACTTTGAAGAGCAAAAAGTATGTAAATGAATCTATTCCACGGTGATATTCTCTGCCTCTGATTTTCTGAAGGTCAGCTCGTAACCACGGATATTGACCTCTATGGGATCCCCCAGCGGCGCGACCTTTCTGACCAAAATCTCGGCCCCGCGGGTGATGCCCATATCCATCAGCCTTTTCTTTATTGCGGGCTCCCCCGTAATCTTTTTGATTGTGCCCTTTTCACCGGGCTTCAGTTCCTTTAATGTTCTTTCCATGGGTCATCGTTCCTTTCAAGCACCGACTTAACTTTAGATTTTGACATGCAGTTGCTGGGCGATCCCCTTATTTAAAGCCAGCCTGGAACCCTTAACATTGACAATAAGATCTCCTCCCATTTCTGAAACCACAGAAATAGAAGCTCCTGGTACAATGCCCAGCCCTTCCAGAAACTTTTTGGTCTTTTCCCTGGCTTTACAGAGATTGATGACTGCTTCAACACCGGGCGTTAGCATGGTCAATGGCATAGTGATCACCTCATCAAGACAACGATATTGATAATCATTATCAGTTATTACATTAACATAATACAGGAACTGGTGGATGTTGTCAATTAAAATTTTGGACAGAATTCCCGTTACGTTTCAGTGCTTTTGCTGACAAAATCCGTGTTCGTTTCATCTGATAGATTGCATCATGCTGGGCGCACATGTAAAAAAGAGCTCCCTCAATACTGAGGGAACTCTTTTTTTAAGCTTTATACAGAGTGCTTACCAGACCGCTATTCTGTCTTCGGGAGCCAGATACATGGGATCATTGGGTTGGATATTATAGGTGTCATAGAATTCCTGGAAGTTTCTGAGAATCTGATTGACACGCAATTTATTGGCCGCATGGGAATCCTGGGTTGCAAGGAACTGATAGCCCTGCAGCGTGGCTGTCATGCGCCAGATTCTTGCATTGCTTTCAAACAGCTCCTTGTAATTTGCGTTGGGCATAGCCTTTACGATATCCAGAATGCAGGCCATAGCTCCCAAGTCGGAAACGCTTTCAGAAACCGTCAGGTTACCGTTTGAAATGGCATTGGGGGCAATCTCAATACCATCAAACAGTTCTATGACTTCCTGACATTTTTGCTGGAAGACGGTATAATCGGTTTCGGTCCACCAGTTGCTCATATTCCCGTCCTTATCAAACTGGGCACCGTTATTGTCAAAGGCGTGGGTTATCTCATGGGCAATGATGGCACCAATACCGCCGAGGTTCTGTTCATGGGAGGCATTTACATCGTAGAAGGGCGGCTGAAGAATACCTGCAGGAATAAAAATAGCGTTCTTGGTGGCATCATAGAATGCATTGACCGTCTGGGGAGGGACTATCCATCCAGTTTTTTCGACGGGTTTATCAAGGAGGGTCTTTGCTTCCTTAGCCATGATTGCGTTGATAGTCATCATATTGCCCAGCAGAGAGCCGCCGTTCTCATAGCTCTTGATCTCAATGCCTTCCAGGGGATCATTCCATTCCTCAGGATATCCCACATAGGCCTTAATGTTCTTAAGCTTGGTGATGGCAGCCTGCTTGGTAGCATCACTCATCCAATCCAGCTTTTCAATACGCTTTTCATAAGCGGCCACAATCTCTTTGATGATGCCCTCCACATCCTTCTTGGCCTCATCAGAGAAATACTTCTCAACATAGGCCTGGCCAAGATAAGTGCTCATGACAGAGCTGAATTGGGAGAAGGCCACATCCTCTTTGCTGGCCGGCGCAATACCATAGAAGCCCTGATTGAAGGAATCCAATACAGCCCTGAAATCCTCGGTCAAATAGGGCGCGGAACCCACGATCAATGCGTATTTGGCGTAGGTCTTGAGGATTTCCAGATTCTCATCACTGATAAGCTCGCCAGTCTTCTTCATCAGTCCCACATCAAGAATAATGGCTTCTTTTGCTGATTCATAGCCCAGGTTCCTGATATAGGCCTTTAAGTCCACATGGGGGAACAGCTTGGCCAACTCATCCATGGACATGGGATTATAAATCTTTTCAATCTTGTTGGCTTCTTCATTGCTCATGGTGTTCTGAGCAAGCAATACCTCGAAGGCATAGAGGTTCTGTGCCTTTTGAAGGGCCTGTTCCTGGGTATCCCCTGCAAGCATAAAGAGCTGAGCCACAAACATCTGATAAAACTGCGCTATCTGAGGATTGTCCATGAGAAGATAGACCGAAGGCAGATAGGTTGACAGGCCGTTACCGTAAAGGGCATAGCGGGTGCTGTTCTTTAAGTCAACGGAAGGGCTGAAGGTGAATAGGAAGTTCATCCCTGCATCCTTTTCCGTCTTTGCCATGGTATCAAGCAGCTCTTCCACGGTATTAGCCTGATCCACCAGTTCCAAATATTCCTTGATAGGCGCGATACCCTGCTGATTTCTTGACTCAGTATCTATAATGGTACTGTAGAAATCAGCCATCTTCTGCTCCTTGGTACCCTGCTTATAGGTGCCCTTGTTCTTGAAGATCTCAGCAACAACTTCCATCAGCTTTCTGCTGTTGCTGGCATCCACCTCATTAAAGGACATATAGTAAGAATACCCGGCGGGCAGCTTGGTGCTGATGAGCCAGTTATAGTTGATAGAATAGAAGAAATCGTCCTGGGGTCTGGTATAGGCCAGCGCCTCAATGCGATCCAGAATGACCGCCAATTGCTCCTGGGTCAGATAATCGCCCGCGCCGAAATTGCCGTTGCCGTATCCCCTAAGAATTCCTGCTCTCACCAGGCGGTTAACCTCGCCCAGGTACGCTACAGGAACATCAGCAAAAGCCGAAGGGGCAAGGAAAGCCGGGAATTCACGAATGGCCCGGTTGAGAATCAGGACAAAATCCAAACGCGTGATAGGCTCCTTGGGATTGAGGGCCTGTCCCGCAGCGATAATGCCGTTGGTCAGAGCAATTCCTAATTCATCTTGGTACTCGGCCGATATCTCGGCTGCATCAGGAAATACACTCAAGTCACTTACAGTCTCATTCAAAGCGCCAAGACCAATGGCGTTGATGAGCTCTGCCACCGCTTGTTCTCTCGTTACAAGACCAGTGGTTTCGGCAAAGGCCTGTGCCGGAATGATGGTCAACATCAAGGTCAGGCACAAAAGCATCGCCAAAAGCTTGTTTCTCATTCTGCTCATGTAAGAATCTCCCTCCAAAGTCAGGAACGTGGGATACTCCTTGGTTCCTCATATTTTCATTTAATTATTACACAGGAGGATCCATTTTGTCTGATACTTTGTGAAAAATTTCCCATAGTATTTGATTACGGCATAGGGATAAAAAAGAGCTTCCTCAGCTTTATGAGGAAGCTCTTTTGTTGATTGGTATTCGCCAGACTGTTACTCTGTCTTCAGGCGCCAGGCACAGGGGGCAATGAGTTGTATCATAGCATTCCGAGATGGTTTACAAGGTATTTCCCAGGCTCCGTTTTAATCACTCCGCCTCGGCTATAAGAGAGATTTCCCTGGCCTTGTGGGTGACAGTCTTCCTTATGGTCGCGCCGTCGGGCTGGTAAGCCACAATTTCGGCGGTTTCAAAGCCATGGTCATAGCCCTGGGCCAGCGCTTCTACATGCAGGACTTCCCCCTCCTGCGCCTTGGAAAGGGTAAAGCGGTAAAGATTATATCGACCCTCGCGATAGTCATAGGAGATTCCATCATCCTCATAGAGGTCAAACACACCGGCCGCCCCCGTATAAACCTCGAATCTCAGACGGCCCATATCCATAAGCTTGGTGCTCAAGGCGGGCTCGGCAAACGGCAGAATAGCCCCTGCCCGTACAAAGAGCGGGATCCTGTCCAAAGGCGCATCAACCAGAATGGTGGTGCCGCCCTCATAGTATTGCTTGGTGTAATAATCATACCAGGCCCCTTCGGGCAGGTAGACCATGCGCTTTCTGGCATGGCGTTTCAATACCGGCGCCACCAAAAGCCAGGGCCCCACCATAAACTGATCATCAATGTGATGGGTCAAGGGATCGTTTTCAAACTCCAGCACCAGGGGGCGCATAAGGGGCAGGCCCGTTTCAGCAGAGCGCCGCATCTCACTGTAGAGATAGGGCATGAGGCTATAGCGCAGCTTAATGGCTTCCCGTGCAACCTTCTCCACCTCCTGGCCGAAGGCCCAGGGCTCATGATCCTTGCTGTGGATCACTGAGTGGGCTCTGAAGAAGGGTGTAAAGGCCCCCAACTGAATCCAGCGGGCAAAGAGCTCTGGTTCGCATTCACCCTGGAATCCGCCCACATCGCCGCCCACAAAGGGAACCCCTGATAGACCGATGTTCAGATACATGGGTATGGAGGAGGCCAGATGCTCCCACCAACTGTGGTTGTCCCCTGTCCAAACAGCCGAATAGCGCTGGATGCCGGCATAAGCCGACCGTGTGACGATAAAGGGTCTCTCGTCGGGTCTCAGGGTATTGAATCCCTCCAATGTGGCCATGCACATCAGAAGGCCATAGGCATTATGGCTTTTGGCAAAGGAACGGGGCTTGCCGTCAAAATCCATCATCACATGGTTGGGCACGGTGGCCAGGGTTCTGTCCCCATGGGTCTCCACCGAAAAATCACTGGGCTCGTTCATATCATTCCAGATCCCGCTGATGCCTTTGTCAAACAGTGCGGCATGCTTCTCTCCCCACCATTTCCGTGTAGCAGACTTGGAAAAATCCGGATAGGCCGAGACACCCGGCCAAACCTTGCCATGATAGACCTCACCGGTGGGAAGCTTGCAGAAATAGCCATTCCTTGCCCCCTCCAGATACACCGGATAATCCGCATCCATTTTAACCCCGGGATCAATAATGGTCACCAAGCGAATGCCCTGCTCCCGAAGCTTGCTGCTCAATTGCTCCGGGTGGGGAAAACGGTTTTCATCAAAGGTAAACACCCTGAATTCATTCATATAATCTATGTCCAGATAAATGGCGTCACAGGGGATATCTCGGTTCTTGAACTCCTGAGCAAGCTGCTCCACCCTCTCCTCAGGGTAATAGCTCCACCGGCATTGCTGATAGCCAAGGCTCCAGAGGGGCGGAAGCTTCATTCTTCCTGTGAGCTCAGTATAGCGTGTGAGCACCTCCTTGATGGATGCGCCATCAAGGATATAGAGATCCAGCAGATCATCTCTCACCTTAAGACTGAGGTAATCAGGATGCTCATACCCCAAATCAAATTGGGAAAGGGCAATGGAATCCACAAATAACCCGAACACCCTGTCATCATCCTTGCTGATCAGGAAGGGAATGCTCTTGTAGAGCGGATCCCTGTCGGGGGTATGCAAGGGATCGTCGGTATTCCACATGGTATACTTTCTTCCCCGTTTATCTAAAAACCCGGTTTTCTCCCCCAGGCCATAGAATTTTTGGTCTTTGCTGATTGCTGAGGTTATGCCTATAAAGCCTTTGCACTTTTCAAAGGCCGATTCCAGCCTCATCAGCTCTCTGTCCTGCCGTCCTAAAATCCTTAAAGCGTTACTGCCCTTACGGCCTGTAATTCGGATACCCTGCCCGGAAAAGACGAAGGCATCTCCTTCCTGTGTCAGGGTTATAGCGCCCTCAAAGGGCTTTACAACGGCCAGGGACTCCTGCTGATGGATTGCTCCGTCAGACAGGGTGATTCTTACAATCCCCTCACCATAGGGAACAATGCGCGCCGTGCCCTGCTCAAAGCCTATAACCCCGTTATTTCCTTCAAGCGCCAAGGATTTTACCGCACCCGCCTGCTTGATTCTCTCCTGTATTTGTGTTTCCCAAGTCCATCCATTCATCGTACAACACTCCTTTACCACACTCTGTGGTCCCTTCCGGTACATCCTGGGCTGTCGGTTAACCGGTTAACCTAGTTTTACTCTATCCTAAGCGCCATCCCCTGTCAAGTCCGTAAACACTGCCGTGTAAACAGGCCTTATGGCACCAAAAGTCCTCTCTTTTCATATCTTGAATCAGAATACCCTTACTTTATACCGGAAGTGAACACCATGAACTCGGAATATCCTGCAAAAGGGTGCCCCAGCCCAGTCCCCTTTATTCCGGAGCAGGCGAGCATCCCCTACTCCACCTATGCCGCCATGCAGGGAAAGTATTTTCTCGGACAGACCGAGCTTCTGACCCTGGGTCAGGGAACCTATGCCTGGGGGGAGCTCTGCAATCCGTTAAGCGGCACCAATAATCTTTATGTCAGCTTTGTAGGCATATCAAACTTCTCCGATGTACCCCTGATTGCAGAGATATGGTTCAACGCCAATCCTTTGGATATGGGTGCCTTTTCTTCGAGGGTGACCTCGGCAAACACCGCCCTGTTCCCGCCGCCTAAGAATCAGGTAAGAATACGCAGCGGACAGTTTGGATGTGAAACCCCTACAGGCGGAATTAATGCCTATGATCGCATTGTGCCCCCTCACTCCACATTGAGCATGGATAAGGACGGCAGGTTTATCTTCGGTCCCGGCGGCAATTACCTGGTCTTTTTAAAGGCGCCTTGCTGCAGCAAGCTGGTTGAAGCACGGATTTCCTTCGGCTGGTGGGAAGATAAGCCTAAAAGGCCCTGTTGAATAACTTCATGAAATATTGCGAAAGCTTAAAAAAAGAGTTTGAGGAAAAGGTGGTCAAAACCTGTGTTCTTAAAGTACTTAAGATATAAGCCCACAATTTACTTCTTTCTCAACGAGAGTGAGCCTTCCGAAATCATTCTGGAAAAACTGTGTCCGGATGAAACTGTCAAGCTCTGCTTTTCTTCGATTCGGGATGAGATGGTGCTGACAGAAAAGAGAATCCTCATTGCCGATCGCAAGGGATTCTCGGGGAAGAAAATTCGCTATATCATCATCCCCTACCGCAGCATCACCTTTTTCAAGGTGGGGACGGTGGGCGGATTGGATCTTGATGCTGAAATCCTTCTGAACCTCAGCGGAAATGTCAAAATACAGCTTCGCTTCTTAAGAAGCCAGGAAATCAAGGAAAGCATCCATAAGGCCTATGAAATCATCACCCAATCCTTTATTTGCAACTGTTAGGCATGCATCCTTCCATAGGTTTGAATAATCTCCCGATAGCGGCCATAGACCTCATCAACAATTTTCTCCCAAGGGGTATAAATGGTATGGAGGGCATTGCGGCCTACCTGGCCTAAAAGCTCGGGACGGACGATAATTTCCTGAATTCTTTGGCTGATGGCCTCGGCGCCGTCCTTGGACAGGAATCCATTGACACCGTCCTCCACACCCTCGGCCGTATTGGATCCCTCCACCAAAAGGGCCGGACAGCTTTGAGAAGCCGCCTCCCGCACCACAATGGAGGCATTGTCATAGAGGGAAGGGAAAACCAGTAGCTGGGCTCTGCAGTAGAGATTTTTCAAGTATTCCCTGTCATAAATGGCTCCTAAAAAGAGCACCGAATCGGTTAAGTCAAGGGTTCTGGCCAGTTCCTTGAGTTCCTCCCAGGCATAACCCTGACCCACCATCAGCATCTTGAATTTAACGCCGGCCTTTTTGAGAAGCGCAAGGGCTTCCAGCAGGGTTTTGGTGTTCTTCTGCCAGACCATCTGCCCCACATAGATGAGCACCAGCTCATCCCCGGCCAGATTGAGCTTCTCGTTGACCATGGCCGCAGCCTGTTCCCTGTCCTGGGCGGGCAGATACTCGGTTCCATTGGGGACAATCTCAATATTGCCCCTATAGCCATATTCTCTGAGGGTGTCGGCCGTTGCGTTGTTAACCGTCCAGACCGCATCCACACGGTTATAGAATTCCACCACCTTGAGGACCATCAGACGGGCTGCTCCTTCAAATTTCAAGGATTCCAGAAAATCATCATAATACTTGGAGTGGAAAGAGGCTATCACCGGAATTCCCCGTTTGCGTGCAATATCCAGGGCAATCCTTCCGGAACTGAAGGGAGTATGGGCATGGATGATATCAAAGGGAATGCTTTTGACTTTCTTCATAAATCCCACATCAAAGGTGGGAATGCCTGTCCGATAGGGGTTTCTGGTGGGAACACCGATGGAGTTGTAACGCAGAACCTCGTATTCCTCATTATCCACATGTTTTGGGAAGCTGGGCGCAACCACAGTACAGGATCCATATTTTTTATTGAGCCAGTATGCATAATTCTTCGCCACATTTCCAACGCCATCCATAATGGGCGGAAAGGACTCGCTAAACTGACCAAAGACATATCTCATAGGATAACCTCCATAAGAAACACAATATTCACCGCGCTATAGACAATTATATTTCGTCAAATACTCTGTTTCAACCATCAAGTACCATTTCTAATCTTTCTAATGAAAACATAATTTATTCCTCTGAAGAGGCCTGATTACCATTCTGGGTCCGGGCTCTGACCTTGAATTCGGCAACAATGAGGGTGATGATGGGAAGAGCCACCTGGAACGGAAAAGCGAAATATTTATAGTATACCTCGGCCCACTCAAACATCTGCATGGCATTCTTATAGACAAAGAGCGCCAAAAGCCCGCATAATAAATTGACAGGCAGAGCCAGTGTTTTATAATCCATTTTGTAGGACAGCAGGTGGGAAATACCCTTCACCGAAGCATAGAGGCACATGGAGCTCTTCATTAAGCCACTGATCAGAAAAACAATGGATACACTGACCTCTATTCTCTGAAGAAAATTGCCCAGGTTGATGATCTGAACTGCCGCATAGGAGCTATAGTACTGAAGGGATGCAATCTCGGGGCCCAGAACCAGAAGGGAGCGCAAAGAAACTAACATGACAAGCGTTCCGCCGATGAGGAGGCTGGTATAGTAAACCTTATAGGGGTTTCCCTTTTGTTGAAGGCTGCCCATGGTTGGAATAAACAGAACCGCTTCGGCAAACGGAAAGGCGAATGCTGAAAGTGCGCCTTCAAAAACAGGCTTGAACCCATTAAAGAGTATGGGTTTGAAATTATTCAGGTCGCTCCAGGGCAGGGTCAGGGATGTGGTCAGGAGCACAAAGAAAACCATAATGGGAAAAAACATGGCCGCCCACCGCGCGAAGACCTCCAGCCCCTCCCGTATGGCATAAAAGGATAAGAGCATACCGCAGAAGGCAATCACACACATGGGTGTTTCGGACAACGATATGGCTCTGATAAATTCAGCAAAATTGCGTAATATCAGAGACTGAAGATAAAAAGCATAGCCAATGAAGCAAAGTGAGATAATCTTACCCAGAACCTTCCCAAAAAGAACATCCAGGATTTCATAGATGTTCATTCCAGGATAAAGGGCTATAATTCTCGCATAAACAAAATAGATAACGGCAGCCAGAGCCATGGCCAGAAGGAGTGTAATCCACACATCCTGCTTGGTGTTGGTGCCCACTCCAAGAATGGAGGTGCTGCCTATGATAAATCCTGATAAGAGCACAATAGCCTGTTTATTGCTGATCACTTCTTTGGTCATTATTATCCTCTCTCATGTTTATTAATCCTCTAAACCCCAGATCAATATGATAATTTTCTTAAACCAATCGGCAGGACATGGCATCTGAAAGCAAACATCCATTGTGATTGCCACTACTATTGCCACGGTGAGCAAACCCAGATAGACAAAGAATGATAACCATTGCTGGTTTTTATAGAGGGGGATGACATCCACAATAATCATTCCCACACAGATGATGATCACCATGATTAAGGTCGTCATGAAATCAGTCTCCCGGTTTTATCGGCTTTCTCAATAAGCCTGCATGCTTGATGACGATTATGGGATTTGCAGTCACTTCCAGTTCACTAAAGACGGTATCCCACTCATCATGCATTTCCCGCCATACCTGGGGCAGATTCTTGTACACGGTCTGTCCAAAGCCGAAGATATCGGCCCCATACTCCCTTTGCACCTTCCTGACAAAATCTTCTATTTGGCTTTTAAGCTGCGCCTCAGCCTTTTGACCCAATATCCTAATCGCCTCTTCACCCTCGTATTCCACCGAGCCCCCTATCTCGTTCAGAGCTACTGAGGTCTCAATCAGAATCTCCATGGATAGCTTGCCTTCAGCATAGGATGGCTTGATCCTGGTTTTGCTTTTGAGAAGTTCAAGGGATATCTTTTTTTCCGCATTTTCGGGATCGGTCTTGACCACATAAACGCCGCCCTTTATATTATCCAGAACAAAGTTCAGGATCGCGGTATCCTCCGGGTTGATGAAGCCCACAAGCTTCTCTTTCTTAAAGATGGCTGTTCCACTGTTCACAATGGCTTTCTCCCCACCCTTTTCCTCCACATTCAATGCGGTGGCAATGGCGGATTGCCCCTTTGCACTGAATGCCTTAATAAAATCAATGAGCGGCGTGGATACAATTTTGGATTGGCTTCCCGCATCATCCAGTATTTCATTAATCTCAGTGGATCTGATCTCCGAAGCAGGAGCTTGGGCTTCAAAGATTTCCCTGGCCATTTTTGTTTGTGATATGATAAAAGCCATGGTTAATCGGGGTTCGGCATCCCGGCACAGAAAATCAATGACCTCGGCAATCCTGCCGCTGGATGCCACATCCTGGCTGATGATGACCGTAGTGGCATGGCCCCAGTACAGCTTTGGCAGACTTTTGCTGATGACATTTCTGGCCGCTTCGAACAAGGTCTGCCCTTTTGCTTCAACCAAAACCGATTTGACCTGACTCTTCTCACCCATTTCATGAAGATCGGCAACTTCAAAGGTCAAAAGAAACTCCCCTGAGTCGGTATAGTCTATGGCAATACCGGCTAGAAGGGAAAGCTGAGTAACCTCTTTGTAATTCCAGCAGCCTGAGAAGATCATAGGTATGAATCCCAAGATCAGCAAACAGACCAATACCTTTTTCATGTGCCACCTTTCCAGTTCCCCTGACGGGTTCTGTTCCTCCCTGAGATAAACGTTGGGCGTTTCTTCATAAACCAATGCGGTGCACGTATAAAGGTGTCCTTGATATCCGAAGGGTTGAGTGACGAGAACTCAATCATATAGGGGACACCAAAGGAGCGCAGGCCGCACAAATGCTGAAACAGGGCAATAATCCCAAAGAAAACCCCAAAAAGGCCCATGAAGCCACCCATCAGAACCAGCATAAGCCTTAGTATAATGACTGGCGCCTTGATCCTGGGAGTAATAAGTCCCGTCAACCCGGTGATGGCAACGACGATAATCACCGGGGCACTGACTATCCTGGCATCCACGGCTGCAGTTCCCAGCACCAAAGCTCCCAGAATGCTGATGGTCTGGCCAACGGTCATGGGCACACGCATGCCCACCTCACGCATAATCTCAAAGATAAAGAGAAGGAAAATTGTCTCCACAACAGTGGGGAAGGGCACCCCTTCCCGGGCGGCTGAGATGCTGAACAAAAGCGGGGATGGTATCAGTTCGTGATGGTAGGTTAGCAGAGCCACATAAACACCCGGCGCTGTGATGGTCAGTATGAAGCTCACCATTCTCAGCAGCCTGTTGAAGGAAGCAAAGTAATAGTTAATATAATAGTCGTCATCGGTCTGGAAGTATTCCTCAAACAGGAAGGGCAGGGTAATGGCCACAGGGGTTCCATCAATAAGAATAATAATACGCCCCTCCAGCAGATCGGCGGCGGCCACATCGGGCCGCTCGGTAATTCCTGTGGTTTCAAAGGGTGAATAGGGTGCATCCTTAATGTACTCGGAGATGTTTCCCGCATCCATGACCCCGTCCACATCAATTTTATCAAGCCTTCTGAACACTTCTGAAAGGATTTGATGATTAGCCACACCCTCCAAATAGCATACATAGACTTTGGTCTTGGAATGCTTTCCCAAAAGCCTGGAAACAAATTTGAGCTTTGGGGTGGCCAGCCTTCTTCTGATCATGGTCTGGTTGACAATGATGGACTCTACAAAGCCTTCCCGGGGTCCCCGCAAAACCTGTTCGTTGACCGGCTCCTGGATACCCCTGTTCTGCCAGCCTATGGCATTTATGACAAGGCCTTCGCTGCAATTGTCCATAAGCAAGGCACATTCCCCACGGAGAATGCCCTGAAAAAGTCGATTGCCGTCGCTGACCTTCTCTGCTTGATTGGACAGAATAACCTCCTGAAGAATATGATCTATGCCGCCCTCCGTCTTTCTGGGAAGCACGGTCTGTATTAAAGGCTGGATAACACTCTCATTGATGACTTCATCCTTAAGCATCCCCTCGATGTACAGAATACAAAAGCGCGCTTCAGGGCATTGCTGATTGCTTAGAAACCGGACAATAAAGGTGTCATCCCCCTGAAAAAGCGTACGAAACTGCTGGACATTGTCATCCAGGGAACTTCCCAGCGTAATGCTGACATCGTAGGTATTCAGATCGGTATGAGTATTTTGCTGATTGTCCAAAGAGCAACCACCCCGCGAAGGCTATGATTCATGAAAGCTTCATCCTGATTTAAGTCATATCTTGGAAACATCCTTAGTATGACCTGATTAGCAGTGATTATGAATATCCCGCGCTTATAAGCATAAAAAAAGCGTATCATGATGGATACGCTTCTTATGCTTTAAAGACCGTCTTTAACTATCCTTAGGAGGGTATTATGTCCGTGCTATGATAATCTTTTGCACGATGTCGGCTACGTCCTCGCATTCGTCCAGAGCAGCCTCCAGCTTCTCATAGAGCAGCTTCCAGACAATCACCTTCTTGGCGTCGGTCTCGAACTCGAAAAGGGTACGCATGGCACTTAAATATGTCTTATCCCCGACCTCTTCAATATGATTGATCTCAATGATAAGCTCATCAATCTTTTTAAGCTCCTTTTTATAATTCTTGAGTATCTTCATCAGCTCTTCAAGCTTGATGCAGGCCTCAACCACAAGGTTCATCAGATTTTGAGCGGCCTCGTTGACCTCGGTGACGCACATCATATAGGTATGATTGCCGATGGAATCGATATTATCAGTGATATTCTCAATTTCCTTGACAATCTCCACGATGTCGGAGCGGTCAATGGGGGTCACAAAGGCTTCCTCAATAAGCTTCAGGCAGCGATGTACATGGATGTCGGCCTCGTGTTCTATGGATTTCAGATTCTGAATCTCATGATAGTCAATAACATTGTTGACAAACGCCTTTTGCAGTGATTTTGCCGCTCTGCTGGCATAGGACATGGAAATCTGAAACAGTTCAAAATAGTCCGTTTCCTTGCTTGCGAATAAACCCATAATTGATAACCTCCTTAGAATATGAACCTGAACAGCGTGGCCATGACATAGCCGAGAACAAGGCATGCCGGAAAGGTCAGGGCCCAGGCAAGGAGCATTTCCTTAACCACATTCCAGTTGACATTGGAAAGTCTTCTGGCGGCGCCAGCACCCATCATGGCCGTCCCCTTTGCATTGGTTGTGCTCAAAGGAATACCTGATACGGTTGCCCCAATCATTATGGCTGAAGCAGCAATCTCGGCTGAAAAGCCCTGATACTTTTCCAGCTTCACCATATCCATGCCCATGGTCTTGATGATTTTATAGCCTCCTATGGAGGTCCCCACGGCCATGAGAACCGAGCAAAGCAGCATAATCCAGACAGGGATAACCAGACTCTCGGTGGGGGGATAGATGCCGCCCACCACAAGGGCCAGCGCAAAAACGCCCATGAATTTCTGTCCGTCCTGAGCGCCATGGCTGAAAGCCATCAGACCGGCCGAGGCAATTTGTCCCCATGAAAAAAAGGTATTGGCCTTTCTGCGATTCACATTCCTGAACAAAAAGGTTACGCCCTTGGTGGTGAATAGTCCGGCAATAAAGCCTAAAACACTGGAAACCACAAGACCGATTAATACCTTTTTAAACTCTTCCCATTTGAAAGCTTCAATGCCCTTCAGGGATATTCCTGCGCCCATCAGACCTGCAATAAGCGCATGGCTTTCACTGGTAGGAATACCGTACCGCCAGGCTGACACTGCCCAAATAACGATAGAAAGCTGCGCTGCGGCCAGGGTTATGAGTGCATCGTGGCCTGTTCCGATCTCGACAATCTTTGCCGTTGTATTTGCCACCGCAGTTCCCATCATAAATACCCCTGCCAGGTTAAACACCGTAGCCAGAAGAACAGCCGCCTTTGGGCTTAAAACCCGTGTTGATACAACAGTTGCAATCGCGTTGGGAGCATCCGTCCATCCGTTGACAAAAACCGAAGCACACACCAGAAGAATAACCACTATCAGCGCAAATGACATAGACTTCTCCTCTCAATGAAGAACCCTCTTTTCGTAGGGTCGTCAAAATTCAGTTTATGTCTTGCTATTCTCAACAAGCGTTTACATTATAGCACATGCTTCTTCGACAATTAAAGGCAATGGAGGCGTGTAAAAGGGTATTTAACATAGATTTTACAAAAGACATTATTTTCCATATGTGGTCATCTCTTTCTGTAAATGCCATAACAGGCGAAGATAATAACGGCAATGGCCATTAATTGGATGACATCGATACTGGACTTATACAACAGCATGGAACAGAAAATGGGATACACAATATACAGGCTTAAGCGAATGGAAGCCACCACGGTCATTTCGCCAATGCGATAGGAGGTTTGCTCTCCAATCAGGCCCAGCACAGCGGATAACAGATAGAGAGCCAGAATGCCTATGGGCAGTCCTTTGAGACCATGGGCGAAAATGGCGCGTACCAGGATATTAAAATATACCAATGCAAGGCCGCCCATACAGCCCGAATAAATAGCGAAAAAGGCTGCCTTTGTCTTGGCGGTCAACCGTTTATTAAGGAGGGGGAACAGAAAAACGACGGGGATGAGAAAGACAAGAATACGCCATAGCTTTTGCTCCTGCATATACTCTGCGGGCCTTGTTCTCACACCCAATACCGCCGTACAGCCGACAATGAGAAGCGCATAAAGCCCGTCGGTTTTATACATGCGCTCCTTGAGAAATACCCAGGAAAGAAAAACGATAACCACAATCTCCCATCCGGCCATGGCTGTGATAATATGGGGCGGCAAAGCATTGGAAGCTATACTGTTGGGATATGCAGATAATACATAGGATGTGAGAATGCCTGCCAGCCAGATGAAGAAATATTTCGATAAACCTGCTTGTTTGCTTTTTCGCATGTCCATCCAGCGGATGCCTTTCTTTTGACAGACCATACCAATGGCACCCATGGATGAACCTGCTAAAGCCCATAATATTTTGTCCATTACTCACCCGTATAAATTAATGATAGCGTATCTTGGCCGGGTTTTACATTCATACTAACACGCCAAAGACGCTCCCAGGAATAGTACGCAGTTTTGACCAAAACGTCTGATCTGCGTAAAAAAGATGTCTTAATCATCTACTAAGACATCCTTTGTTAAAGCCGCTTAAATAAAGGCTGTCAGCCTTCACACCGCGGTGTTCCTTAATCCCTCAGCTCCATATGGCGCTTGATCTTTCGGGTTGTGGTCTTAATGAACTCCTCATCCTGAAGGGAGAAGTGCTTAATGTGCTTATAGGACACCAGGTCCTTGTTGACACGACGGATCTCCTTGTCGATAATCTCCTCTACCGTTGCCCCTGGCGCATCATTGTTCTTAATGTCCTCATCAATCTTCTCATGGTCGGGCACAATCTTGGCACAGACCACCGTATCCCCGTCGGACTGGCCCTGGCCGTAAACCAGGGACTCCTTGATATAGGGGCTTCTGTTCAACAGGGTTTCTATCTCCTCAGGATATACATTCTTTCCGTTTCCTGTGATGATGACATTCTTCTTTCGTCCTGTAATATGCACAAATCCGTCCTTGTCAATAAAGCCGCTGTCGCCGGTGTAGAACCATCCGTCTCTGAGCACCTCATTGGTGGCCTCGGGATTCTCATAATAGCCCAGCATAACACTGGATCCTCTGCATCGGATCTCGCCGATACCGTCCTCATCGGGCTGGTAGATCTCCACCTCGAGATTGGGAAGGGGTAGGCCTGCCGCTTCATCCTTATAATTGCAGTCACGGTTAAGGGCAACAATGGGCGCGCATTCGGTCAGCCCATAGCCCTGAACCAGGCTGATGCCCAGTTCTCTGAAGCCCTTGGCTATCTGAGGATCAATTCCGGCAGCTCCGCTGATAAACATACGAACCTTGCCGCCCAGAGCCTCATGGATCTGCTTAAACAGCTTCTTCCGGATATCAATGCCCAGCTTGAGCAGGGTATTGCTCAGACCCAGCGCAAATTTTATGGCGAACTTTCCTTTTTGCTTGATGGCATTATTCATGATCTGGCGGTACATGGACTCAAAGACCAGAGGAACCCCCAGCATCATGGTACAGCCCGATTCCTTCAGGTTCTTGACGATATGGCGCAGACCTTCACAGTAGGCAATGGTACAGCCCCTGTAGATCTGGCACAGGAAACCGCAGGTGCACTCATAGGTGTGGTGAATGGGAAGGATGGACAGGAAGACATCCTTTTCGTCAATATAGAGCATGGAGCACATGTTCATAAGATTTTCGGCGATATTCTTATGGGAGAGCATGACTGCCTTGGACTTATCGGTGGTTCCCGAGGTGAATAAAAGCATGTTCATGGCCTCTCTGTCAATTTGGGCATCAAGGAACTCCCGGTTTCCCTCTTTAATCAGTGCATGGCCCTTTTCCAAAACCGAGCTGTGGGACAGAACCTTGCCGCCGGCCAAATCAGCGTCCATGCAAATAAAATAGCGAAGGGAGGTTTCTTTCTCAAGCAGGGGATCAATCTTGCCCTTGACACTTCCCGAATAGATAATGGCATCGGCTTTGGAGCGTTCAATCAGGGTTTCTATTTCGTGGGCAGGCAGCTCCTTGTCCAGGGGAACAATGATGCCGGTTCCATTGACAACGCCCAAATAGGAAATCGACCATTCATATCTGTTCTCACCAATGAGAGCAATCTTTCCGCCCTTGAGACCCATATGGATAAGCGCTGTTCCAAAAGCATTGACATCGGACAGGTACTGGCTGTAGGAGATAGGATAATAATCAGGTTTGTCCTTTGATTTTGCAAGAAAGGCAGCCTTGTTGCCATAAATAGCAGCGCTTGACTCCAGCATATCCTTCAGGTCTTTAATGGGCCTTACGGCGTATAAATTTTCATATTTCATGACAGGTACCTCTCTTGAATTAATTTTCCGTGATTTACCTTTCAGGTTATTGTTTATTATATATCATGGCCTGCAATTTTGGAAATATTTATACTGGCATTTTTATGAAATCGCCTCTTTCCTTCTTTTGTCATAGATTGATTGATTTGTGTCAATAAGAGTGATATGCTTATTTTGTAAATTCCTCTAGTCTCATCCATCAAAAGGAGATCGCATTGAAACGAGAGAGAATCCTGGGAAAGCTCTTGATTTATATCATGGTATCCATTAGCGTGCTTCTTTTGGTATCCATTTTCCCGTTTTCGACTGGAAAAATGGCAGCCCCTGTCGGCATGCCTCTTTCCGACCATTGGACCCTTTTCAACCCCACCCAGAATTCAAAATCGTCCTTAAATCTCCCTTCGGTCATCAAGGATATTCCTCACAATACGGACGTAACCATAAGCCGTCCCTTGCCCGAAACCGCTTATCAGGACCCTGCCCTGTATTTCGTCACAGAACAGCAGAAGGTTAAGGTATTTATAGATCAAGAGCTTATATACGAGTATAATCCAATCCTGAAATGGTTCAGCCAATCTCCCGGAAGGGACGTGCATCTTATTTCCCTGCCCCATGATAGCGCCGGGAGTACGCTCACTATAGCCTTCAACTCCCCCTATCGCAGCTTTTCGGGCATTCTCGCCCAGGTCTGGATGGGCTCGAGAAATGATCTTGTTATGAGTATTGTCCGAAATGATCTCATTCCTCTTGCTCTGGCATACTCCCTGGTCATTTTCGGCATTATCCTTCTGGCTCTCCAAAAACGGATGGCAAAGCTCAAGCTTCGCAATGCCGGAACCTTCTACCTGGGCCTTTTCTCAGTGATTTCAGGCATATGGATTGTCGCTGAAAGCAATCTTATCCTCCTGTTTATTAAGGATCCGGTTTTCTTAAGCCATCTGGCGCTTGTTTCCCTATACTGTCTTCCCGTTCCCCTCCTGCTTTTTGTACGGCGAGTATATCATCCGGCCCGGAGCCGATACATCTTCTATCTGGCCTGCGGCTTCTTCGTCTTCTTTGTGGCGGGAACGGTTCTGCAGGTTCTCAGTTTGACAGACTATATCCTGCTGCTGCCCTGCTTCCATCTCTGGGCCACGTTCACCATTGTCTCCATGGTCATCATGGGCATCCAGGAAATCCGTTCAGGGAACAAGGATATCCGTTTCTTCTTCTATGGCTGTCTTTTGTTTGGCGGATTCATTATGGTGGATGTGATCCTGTACTATGCGGCCGAGACCCCAAGAATGAATACCCAGAGCTTCTTCAGATGGGGCTTGCTTTTATTCATCCTGTTTTCTTCCACAATCATGGGGCAGAATATTTTGCATATGCGGGATATCCGAACCAAGAACAGAGTGCTCCATTCCCTGGCCTATACCGATACCTTAACCCGTCTGAAAAACAGGGCATCCTTTGAAAAAGCCATCAGGGCCCTCCAGCCCGTTCTGGATTCTCAGGATTCGGTAACGGTGGTGGTTGTGGATATCAATAACCTGAAGACTGTCAATGACACCCTGGGCCATGCCGAAGGGGATCGGCTGCTGGTGGAGGGTGCCAGGATTATGCGAACCAGCCTTTCCCGACTGGGAGAGATCTACCGAATCGGCGGGGATGAATTTGCCATTATCATACGCAATACCCCGGTTTCCATTATCAATGATGCTATTGCCGAGCTCTTTGATAAAATCGATCATTTCAATAGCCAATCTAATGGCTTTAAAATAAGCATGGCCTATGGCATGGATTCCTACCAGAAAGGCAAGGATAAGGATCTGAACAGTGTCATTGTACGGGCCGACAAGGCCATGTATCAATGCAAGAAGAACCAAAAGCTTATCCAGGTTGTGGGCACTGATTCTGAATAGGCTGGTTTCCGACGGAAAAGAATACATATGGAGAAAATAAAGGGGAGCTGTACTTTGGAAACATTCAGAGAGCTTTACAACCGACTTGTCCGGGCCTCATACAATAAGAATCTCCAAAGCGAGATCCGCCATATTGAGGCCCAGGGAGATTATAATAAGCAGCATCTGGATTGTCTGCTGCATCCCGAAAATCAGCCCGCCGTCATTAGTCTGGAGGACTGTGAGCACTGCGGCGATGCGGAGCGCTCCTGCGAGGTGGCCTGTCTGTTTTCAGCCATTAAGCGGGATGAAAAGGGTCAGGTGATCATTGACCACAACAACTGTACGGGCTGCGCCCAATGTGTGGAGGCCTGCAGAAACAAGGTCCTGATTGAGCGCAGGGATCTTGTGCCCATACTGGAGCTGCTCAATGCCAGAGAAAAACCTGTATATGCCATGATCGCCCCCGCCTTCAACGGACAATTCACTATGGATGTCACCGCCGGCAAGCTTCGCTCGGCCTTCAAGCATCTGGGGTTCTACGGTATGCTGGAAGTGGCCCTTTTCGCCGATATCCTGACCTTGAAGGAGGCCCTGGAATTCGACCGTTCCATACACGATGACAAGGGCTTCATGCTGACAAGCTGCTGCTGCCCCATCTGGGTGGCCATGATCAAAAAGATTTATCACGAATTCATCCCCCATATGCCCCCATCAGTATCGCCCATGGTGGCCTGCGGCAGAGCCATAAAACGCATCCACCCCGATGCGGTCACGGTGTTCATTGGTCCATGCATTGCCAAGAAGGCCGAGGCCAAGGAGCCCGATATTCGCGATGCGGTGGACTATGTTCTGACCTTTCAGGAAGTGGATGATTTATTTAAGCTGGCAGGCATCAACCCTGCCGACATGGATGAGGATATGCGGGATCATTCCTCCATGGCGGGTAGAATATACGCCCGGACGGGCGGTGTCAGCCAGGCAGTGCAAAGCACCCTGAACCGGCTGTCCCCTGAAAGAAAGATTCCTTTAAAAGCCACTCAGGCCAATGGGGTCATAGAATGCAAGAGATTGCTCAAAGCACTTCAGGATGGAGAAATCAAAGCCAACTTTATGGAAGGTATGGGCTGTGTAGGTGGCTGTGTGGGCGGCCCCAAAGCCATCATCCCCTATGAGGAAGGGACACAGCATGTCAATGACTACGGCAATCTGGCAACCTATAAAACGCCCATTGACAATCCCCATGTTATTGATCTGCTTCATCGTCTGGGCTTTGACACCATATCCGATCTATTGGAAAGGGATAATCTTTTTATCAGGCATTTTACCCCTGCGGAGCCCAAGGGCTAGGAGGGGTTCATACTTTCCCTGACTTCGGCCCTTTGCTCCTGCTTTTGTGTTTGAATGGACACCACCACACAGCGAAGCGTAACGGCCACAACAACGATAACACCACCCATTAATGAACGGAAACCGGGAACCTCGCCTAAGAGCAGGGCCACCCAAACCGGATTGAGGATGGGCTCAATAACGGGTATTAAAGTGGCTTCCAGGGCCGTTGCATGTTTAATGGCCTCACTGTAAAGGATATAAGGGATGCCGAGCTGAACAATGCCCAAAAGTCCCAGGCAAAGCCAGCCCTGTCCGTCGGGTAAGCTTTGGAACAAAAAGGGTATACCGATAAGGGCCGTGATGAGATTGCCCAAAATCACCGACTCAATGGGTGACGCATCCTTCTGCATCCTCATAAAAATGGCAAACATCCCGAAGGTCAGTCCGCTGAGGGCTGCAAACAGATTCCCGAGAACGCCTTTTGTATCAAGGCTGTCCAAAAAGAAGAGGACCATGCCTCCAAGGACCACGGCAATGGCCGCCCAGTCAACGGCTTTCACTTTTTCTTTCAGCAGCCATGCGCTGAACAGCGCCACATAGATGGGCGCAGTGTACTGGATAAGGATGGCATTGGCCGCAGTGGTAAACTTGTTGGCGGCAACAAATAAAATGACCGTCCCCGCATAGGCTATGGCCGCAGCGATTTGTGCAAAGGACCAGGTAAAGCGGGGTTTTCTTATGTAGAGCAGGATAACTACGGCTGCAATGGCCGAGCGTGTTCCGGCAATGGCCAGGGGATGCGCATTCACCGACTTTATCAGCAAACCGCCCAGGCTCCATAGGACTGCGGTGAGTGCCAGATAAAACAGCGCCCGGGTCCGTTGGTTCTTACACATCAAAATAATCTCCCTTCCGTGATGTAATCGAAGGACTACCTTCCCATCATATAAACTTTTTACAGGATTCTCAAGCTGGAAATTACAATACCTGTTCTAGGTATTCAGCAACATCTCCAGCCGTTCTACTCCCTCCACAATACGGTGCTCTGGCATATTGGAAAAGTTGAGCCGCAAGGTATTGTGCTTAGGCGCACAGGGATAGAAAGACCCTCCCGGAACGAAGGCCACTTTTTGGCCGATGGCTTTTTCCAAAAGAACACGGCTGTCCCTTCCCTCGGGAAGCTCAATCCAGGAAAACAGACCCCCGGAAGGACGCGTAAAACGGATATTGTCGTCAAACCTTTGTTCCATGGCGTCAATCAGTGTATCCCGTCTTCTGCGATAGACCTCCCGGATGCTTTGAATATGGTCGTCCAGGTTATATCTTTCCATAAACAGATTGATCTGCATCTGGCTTAAGGTGGAGGAATGCAGGTCGGCCCCCTGTTTTATGAGTACCAGGGGCTCAATGAGATGATGGGCAGCGGCAATCCAGCCAATACGCATGCCGGGGCAAAGGGTTTTGGAGAAAGTGCCCAGGTAGAGGACTCGGCCATGGGTATCCAGGGATTTAACAGCAGGAATTTGCTCTCCCTCAAAGCGCAGCTCCCCGTAGGGATTGTCTTCCACAATCAGAACCTCATATTTCTCAGTCAATCTTACCAGGGCCTCTCTCCGGGCCAGGCTCCATGTACGCCCGGTGGGATTTTGAAAATCGGGGACTACATAAATGAACTTGGGCCGTCTGGCATTCTTCAGGGCCTCCTCCAGAGCTTCGGGAATCATGCCTTCATGGTCGGTTGCCACTTCCACAAACTTTGGTTCATAGGCTCTGAAGGCATTGATGGCCCCCAGATAGGAGGGGCTTTCCATCAACACCTCATCCCCCTTGTCCAGAAAGGCTTTTCCTATAAAGTCCAGGGCCTGTTGTGAACCGCAGGTGATCAGGGTTTCCTCTAAGTTTACCGTTGCATTAAGAACCTTCTGCATCCTTTCGCAGATCTTTTTTCTTAAGGGGGTATACCCCTCAGTGGTGGAGTATTGGAGCGCTCTTGTGCCCTGTTTCAAAAGAATTTCCTCGGTAAGGGCGGCAAGCTCCCTTGCGGGAAAGAGCTCGGGTGCCGGAAGGCCCCCTGCAAAGGATATAATCTCAGGCTGTTCCGTCACCTTTAAAAGCTCCCTGATTTCCGAAGCCCTGATATTCTGCATGCGCTGTGAAAAGAGTGATCTCTGCATAAACCTACAACCTCCAAAATCATCGAATAAAGGGTATGAAAGAATAAGCCCCGGACCAAAGCAGGGCCTATGGCATTGGATTTTCATTTATGGGAAAAATCACACGATGGGCAGCATCTCTTCAAATTCACCCTCGAACCTTATCGGGGCGCGCCGGGCAGTGGCTTCAATAGCCTGTGTCAGCCTCTTAACACCAAGGGGAATCTTCTCTTTGGATGGGTATGTAAAATTCAAGCGTATAAAGCTCCCGCCCCTGCCGCCTGTATAAAAGGCCGTTCCCGGGACATAGGAAACACCATTCTCCTGAGCATTGACCAAAAGTGACATATGGGGCAGATTATCAGGCAGCCTGCACCAGAAGTAAAAACCTCCCAGGGGCTTGGTCCACTCAAGACCCTCAACCGGGTGAGCCATTAAGGATTCGGCCATCAAATCCCGCTTTTCCCCGTAATCCTTGCAAAGCCTCTGGATATGCTCATGGTATCCGCCTTTTCTTAAGAAACGATCCACAATCCATTGGGAAATACTGTTGGCATGCAGATCATTGATCTGCTTAAGCATGATCATCTGGTGAATGATTTGCTGATGGGCTGCCATCCAGCCAATGCGTATCCCCGGAAAGAGTATCTTGGAAAAGGTGCTGAGGTAGATCACATAGCCATAGGAGTCCAGTTCAAACAGGGTGGGCAGCCTGGGTCCTTCATACCTCAGCTCACCATAGGGATCATCCTCCAGAATGAGGATCTTCTCCCGGTAAGCTAATTCCAGGAGCCGACGACGCCGCTCCAGACTCATGGAAACACCGCTGGGATTCTGGTAGGTAGGCATGGTATAGATAAGCTTGGGATGGTGACGCCTTAAGAGCTGCTCCAGCACATCCACCTTCATACCGTCCTCATCCACCGGAACGCCTATGATTCGTGCACCAGCGGCCTGGAAAACATGAAGGGCGCTGAAAAAGGAAGGCTCCTCCACAATAACCACATCGCCAAGATCCAAAAAGGCTTGAGCGGTCAGAAATATACCCTGCTGAGAGCCTGACAGCACCATGATCTCTTCGGGCTTAACGCCAGTCCCCCTCTCCCTCATAAGCTGGGTGATGCTCTCCCTTAAGGAGGGCAGTCCCCCGGTGGGTACATGCTTCAGGGCATAGTGATCAGGCTGCTCTCTAAGCTCCTTTTCAATCCCTTCGAGACATTCCACGGGATCGGTATCCAGAGAGGATATACCGGCAGAAAAAGAAATGGTATTTTGCTGGTTGGCCATGCGAAGCAGATCGTTGAGCAAGGGATCATTGGTTCTTTCAGCGGCCAGGCTGAAGAACTGATGAAAGGCCGGAATTTCCATGCTGTCATATTTCTCGGAAACCTGAGAAAGGACGGGCAGAACCACCGTTCCCCTGCCCACATGAGAATCTACCAGGCCATCGGCCTTTAGCTCCCGATAGGCGGTTAATACCGTGCTGCGATTAATGCCTAGACTTTGAGCCAGCTTTCTCTCAGGCGGAAGCTGGGTTCCCGGCGTGAGAATGCCATTGTAGATCATTCCCCGAATCTGGTTCTTGATTTGAAGATAGACGGGGGTTTTTGAAGTCCTGTCCAGCTTAATCTGCACGGTATATACCTCCCTTGGCATACTTTGGATTAATCCAATTATAGCTTAACCCATAATCTTCCTATTGAAAACAACCAATTGGAGGTTTTTTCATGATCCAATTTGAATGTTCTATCACTCTGGAAGGATCTGACTACAATTCCTTCACTGTTAATGCGTTCCTACTCCTAACATATCGTCAGTGGCTCGCTGATCTACATAGTAGGCCA
>JAKIML020000066.1 GCA_022702935.2 Bacillota bacterium
GGGAAAGAGCCTTCTCAGCCGTGAGATAACGGTGGAGGGCCGCATGGTCTTTCCCTCATGGTCGGCAATGGGCCAGCTTATTCTTAAGTATTGACCTGCCGTGGTGAGGGCGCGATAGACCAGGAACTGCTCGTCAAAGGCCTGGGTTCTGGTATCACTGGCCAGCGCCAGCCCCTGATGATCAAGGAAGCGCCGATCCTGATCCGACAGAATCCCTTCCTTGGCCATGGCCGAAGGAAAGATCCCGTCATTGGCCCCTAAAAGGTAGAGGGCCTTGACCTCATGGCTCTTGGAGCGTTCCACGCTGCCCACCAGAACCTGATCCAGGGAGGCGGGGATCAAGCCAATCTTATACTCGCCCAGGCCCACCCGAATGATCTTGCTGAACCGCTCAATGCCGAAGCTTTCGTCTCCCATCACCTCCACCATCTGGTCAAAGACCTCCATGAGGATGTTCCACACCTGGGAGTACTCACTGGCAAGGGCCAACTCCCCTTTGGCCTTAAGCAGTTCCATAGCCTCCTCAATAGCCTCGGGAACATGAAGGTCACAAAGGAAGTCATAAAGGCCCGCACAAAAATCGGCAGCGGTTTTACGGCCCTTGGTCTTTTTCCTGAAGGCCAGCAAGGGTTCCACAACCCTGCGGCGGATTCTGTTCACATCCTGAAGAAGCTCCTGATGGGAGTCCTTGGCCCGATCCTGGGGCAGAAGCTCGGGGCTCATGGTCCAATCGGCCTCGTCGGTCCATTGGCTGCCCCTTATCCCGCAGGCCAGCACATAGTTTTCCAGTTTATCGATATCCTGCTGTTCAAGCCCCGTCAGTCCGGTTTTCAAATAGCGGAAGACGGATTCATAGGACCAGTTTTCAATAAACACATCCAGCATGGATAAGATAAGGCGAATCAGCGGTTGATCGGTAATATCCCGCTTGGCATCTATAAAGCAGGGGATCCCATACTCAGTAAATATCACCTCGATAAGCCTTTCATAGCCGGGCAGATTCCGGGTGACCACGGCAATATCTCTGAACCGCATACCCTCCTCCCTGCAAAGACGCAAGATATCCCGGGCACATTCCTCGATCTCAGAAAAGAGATTGACAGCCGAAAGCAGCGATATATCCTTGGTCCTGGCCTGATAGACAGCATAGGGGTATGCGTTGAGGTTCCTTTCCAGATGCGCCAGTTCAGGGCTCTCCTTGAAACGGGGCAGGGGATGCTGCCCTACCGGAATGGTTTCCTCAATGCTCATATGAAGCTGCTGTGCCATCTGGGTCAGCTTCTTCAAGGCTCTTTTTACCGGAGAGAACACATGGGCCTCATCATCGGCTTCAGATGGCTCAATATTGTCACAGCAAAGACTTACGGTCACGTTTTTGGCCTTTTTCAGAAGTTCCCCAATCATCAGATATTCCTGGGCAGTAAAATTGGTAAAGCCATCAATCCAGATCTCCGCACCATCATACAAAGAGGTCTGGGACAGCTTTTGGGCCGCCAGCGTCAGATCGTCGTCCGCATCCCTGTACCTCTGAGCCAGAACACTGTTGAACTCCGAATAGACCAAATAAAGCTCCATGAGCTTGTCCCGCAGCGGATGCTGCTCCTTAAGGGTGCTGATCACCTGTTGCAAGTGCTCAGGTGTGACATTATACCGCTTAAACTCGGTAATCTGGGTGGACAGGGTGCTGACAAAGCCCTCCCGGCTGCTTGAACGGGCGAACACCTTAAATTGATCCTGCATTTTCTCCAGAATACGAAACAGAATCATGTTCTTGCCGGCCGGATGGATATGGGGATAGGTAATACCCCCTGCCTCGCTGAAAATGCGAAAGGCCATGCGCTGAAAGCTCAAAACCTCGGTCTTGAGGATGCCGCCCGTGGGGAGCACTGACACCAGATCCCGCTCAGCCTGAAAAGAAGCCTGCTCAGGCACGATAAAAATCAACGGATGCTGGACCTGGTTTTCAATCTTTTTCTTTATTTCATTCAGGCAGAAACAGGTTTTTCCGCTTCCTGCCCTGCCATATATAAGCCTTAATCCCATAAGGGTTTACCACCCCTCATTCCCTTCCATCATTCAGGGATATTTCATTTTCCATTATAGCATACCAGAAGCCTTTGATTGCTCTTTGAACCTGTTGGAAATCTTTATAGGGGTACACAGCCTTTGGGCATAAAAAAGGCCATAGCGGTCCCATGTTTAGCCGTTCATGGCCATGGAAAGTCGGCTATGGCTTTAAGAAATTCATAACTGGCGTTCAAGAACCACCAGGCGGCCTCTTGTCTGCAGGGTGAGATAGGAGCCATCCCGGCTGATATAGATATTGGTAGGAATAAAACCAAATTCAGCCCCTACGATATCGGCGTCCCATGTTTCTCCGCCATCCTCAGTGGACAGCACGTAGACCTTATAGCCCTCCTGCTTGTTTTCTCCCAGGGCCAGCATGCAAATGATACCATGTTTATCGTCGGTAAAGCTCATGGTATTAACGGGGCTGCGGCCCACTATCAGCTTTCCCTTGTTCCCTTTCAGGTCATATAATCCAATATCTCCTAAGTTCAAGGGGATTTCGGTATAGGTTTTGCCGCCATCCCCGGTACAATAAAGAACGCCCTCATCACTTAAGACATAAAACTGCTCTGCACAGCTTAAGAAGAGTGAGGCAATGGTCATGCCTTCCTTTGGAAGCTTTACATCCGTCCATGTATTGCCGCCATCCACGGTCAATCCGAACTTTACGGCAGAACCCACCAATCCTGTCTGATCATCGCAAAAGCTGGCATAGCTCTGTATTCCATTGGCGTTGTAGTCAGTCACTGCCGTCCAGTTCTTCCCGCCATTGGTTGTCAGGCGTACATTCCTGCCGTTTCCTACGGACCAGGCGATATTTTCATCCACGATATCCAGACCAAAACGGCACAATGAGCTATTTTCTCCCTTGGGCCAGTTTTGGCCCCCATCCTCGGTGTAATGGGTCTCCCCGGCATAACCCACCGTATAGCCAAGCTCCGCATTGAGATAGCCCGCATAATGGACGCTATGGGTGACGGTGGAATCGGCCACCAGTGACCACCTTTCATTGGCACTGCCAACCGGTTCAGAAGCATTCTCCAGATCTGCAGAAGTATCGGGTGATACCGCCTCACTGGGTGTTGGCGAAGGCTGTTTAGCCTGAGCAGGTTTTGAGGAACAGCCTGGTAAAACCAGCAAAAGAGACATTAACAGTGATAAAGCAACAGTTAGGCGTTTTTTCATTTCTTATTCCTCCCATATGATCTTGCATTAAGCATTTTACAAAATGAATCCTATGGAAGGGGATGTCTCTCAGAAAGCAAAAACTTGCAAATTGATAATTTAAAATGACGTTTAGGTCATACTCGGCCATTACGGTATGCATAGGGCGTAACCCCGGTATGCTTTTTAAATGCCCTGAAGAAGTGGGAGGCTTCAATATACCCGACCCGCTCCATAATGGTATTGACACTCAGCTTGGTGCTGCGCAGCATGGAACAGGCCACCTTAATTCTCAGCCTCGTAAGGTAGTCCATAATGGTAAAGCCCGTTGCTTCCTTGAATTTCTGGTTAAGGGTGGTTTTATTGGTATGAAACTCTGTAACCAGCGTATCAATTGTCACCTTGTCCTGATAGTGGCTATGAAGATACTTCAGCACCTGCTGCATTTCATCGGGTATCCATCCCGCCAACAATCTGTCCGTATGTTCAGACTGGTCATAGAGGGAGGACACCAAAATGATTAACTCTATAAGGTAGGATCGGCTTCTGCATGGCCATGCGGTATCTCTTTGATGGGTCAGATTGTCCTGAACAAAATCAAAAAGTTGTGCGATACGCCTGGGCAGCAAATAGTCAAGGGGCAGAAGACCTATATAGAAATCATTGCGCTGTAAAAAAGGGCTATAAAACCATCCATGGTTATAGGTGTTGTTTGAATTGATATTATCAATGGTGAGCCGTTCATCAAAAATAACCGAGGGTTCAAAGTAAAGAACTTCAAGCTTTAATCCTGTAGTTTCTATAAGTTCCGGTTCATCCCTCTCATTGAGGCACAGAATCACCGGAGCTGTGAAAAACTCGGACTTTTCTCCGTTCTTAAACACACCGGAGCCTTCCCCTATGTAGACCAGGCGATAGCGATCCGGCACTCTGGCAGGCTCCAAAACTTTTTGCTCCGTATAATACATCATCAGCTCATGTCCGGAAAAAATGTCTCGCCCCATTGTAGAATACAGCATGGTTCCTACCTCAAAACCTTGGAATAACGGTGAATAGTATACCTTAATCCGAAACTGCGGTCAAACATTAACAAAGGCTGCTGACACTTGCATTGGTAGATATCTGTCAGAGACCCGTTGGAGATGCCCGGACGGATAACATGGAACTTCAGCTATATCAGCAGCATAGGCCAGGGGATACAGGTTCATCGCCCAGCTTCTATAAGCCATGCCCATATCCCCATGTCTTGTCAGCCCCAGTTCAAATACGGTGACAGGCAGATAAAGAACACTAACCCTGTCACCGACTGATTATGCCTCAAGCTCCACATAGAGCTGGTACAGCTCATCCAGCGCTTTAAGGATGCCATCATATTCCACGTATGTTTCCGGGGGTGTATCCACACCGAAGGATTCCTCCATGGATTTTTTCAAAGCCTCAAGCTCGGCAATTCGGGCCTCCGTCCTCATGATCTCGGCTTGCTTTCTTAAAGCCTCCTGGGCCTTTCTCGTTTCAGCACGGTCCCTCACCTTATTAACCGCATTTTTTGCCTGCGCATTAACCGCTTCAGGCCTCTCGGCCTGGGCCTTGATTTCTCGATAGCGCTCATAATTGCCTTGGTACGAGACCAGACTTCCTTTGGAAAATTCCAGAATCCTGTTGATGCACCGATTGAGGAAAAATCGGTCATGGGAGATGGCGATCAGCGTCCCCTTAAACTCCAGAAGGGCTGATTCCAGAGCATCCCTGGCCGGAATATCCAGGTGGTTGGTGGGTTCGTCCATAATGAGGCAATCAGGGCCTTTAAGCATCATGCAGGCAAGATACAGCCTGACTTTCTCGCCGCCGCTCAACACCTTAATCCTCTTATCCACTTCATCCCCGTAAAACTGATACCTGGCCAGATAGCGCTTGGCCTCATCCTCGGACATCTCCCTGACTGAGAGCAACTCCTCCATAAGGGTTCTCTCCTCGTCTTCAAAGGTGATCTCCTGCCCCAGATACCCATACCTCACCCATTCCCCCAGTCTGGCCTTTCCTGAATAGTCCTTATCCTTGCCCAGGAGAATATTGAGCAGGGTGGTTTTGCCGCAGCCGTTGGGACCAATAATCCCCACCTTTTCACCGCCGGTAATCAGAAAGCTTACCTGTGAAAAGAGTTCTACCTGTCCGAAGGTCTTGGAAAGATTCTCAGCCATGGCAATCTCGGCACTTACATGCTTAATTTGACCCAGGGAAAGCTTAGGTGCCACGGTACGATAGAGATGGTGATGCTGCTGTGTTTCCTTAAGGGTTACATCCAGCTCCTGCTGAAGCTTCTCAACTTTCTTAAGCCGGCTCTTCCATGCACTGATCTTCTGCGCGCTTTTAAGCTGGTCGGCGATGGCCGTTTCCTTCTTTATCTCCTCTTTGAGCCTGAATTGCTCCTTTTGCGCAAAGGCCCTCATCCTTTCCTTTTGCTCCATGAAGGTGGTATAGTTCCCGCTCCGTTCCACAATGGTGCCATTGCCCAGCTCAGCCACCCGGGTGGCTACCTGATCGAGAAAATACCTATCATGGGAAACCACCAGCACACCGCCGGTAAACTTTCTCAAAAAGCCTTCCAGCTATTCCACGGCCTCAATATCCAGGTGGTTGGTCGGTTCGTCCAGAACCAGGAGATCGGGTTCCTCAAGAAGGACTCTGGCAAAGGCCACCCGCATCTTCTCTCCACCGCTCAGCTTTTCTAAGGGCAATGTCAGGGCTTCTTCCTTCAAGCCCAGCCCCAAAAGCATGGCCTTAATCTTGGATTCAATGGCATAACCGTCAAGACTCTCAAAGCGCTGCACCAGTCAGGAGTATTCAGAGGCGACGGTCTGATAGGCTGCCGGATCGTTCAGAACATGGGGCTCGGCCATGGTTCTTTCAAGACTCCGTATCTTTTGCTCCAAACGGCTTACCTCTTCATGGAAGAGGGCATTCTCCCGTAGGATTCTGCCGTCCTTATCAAGCTCCTTAAGATCCTGGGTCAGGTAGCCCATCTTGGCCCCCCTGGCCAAAATAACACTGCCGCTGTCGCAGGTTTCCTTTCCGGCGGCAATACGCAGAAGTGTGGTCTTTCCGGAGCCATTGGGCCCTACCAGTGCCACCCTCTCCCCACGCTCAATCCTGAGGCTGGCTCCGTTTAAAACCGTTTGATTGCGGTATTCCTTGCAAATATCATTCATGACTAATAAGCTCATATCCATTCACCTCAACTGTTTTTTCAGATAATGAAAAAGCCACAGATTACTCTGCGGCTCGCATCATGACTAAACAAGCACAGGAAGGGCATGTCTTCTCTATGTGCGTTCATTAACCGATTCATAAATTTATCCCATGAAAAAAGCCGCGGACGGAGATGCAGTCCTGCGGCTTGATAACTATACAATAATCCCTTGAAGGCATCATTAAATAAACCATCTGAGAAGATTTCAGACCGGCCGGGTTAATTTATGGGCATAACGAAAAGACTGTCTTAAGCAGTCTGTTTTCAAACAGATTTTACTTATTCCCGGCATCGGCTACTTTGGAATTAGGCTCTGGACAATGCATCGCCGAACAATATGCACTTGGATCGTCTGACCCTTTGGTCATTGTTCAGAGCTGATTCCGCGGGTTTGTGCCGGTACAACAGGAAAATTCCGTTCCATAAGAAAGCTCCTTTTGTACCAAAGATTTGATACTCCAAGTATAAACCCGATAACCGGGCTTTCGCAAGCATAACTTTATAAAGGAGTATAATGTACTTTCTCCATCAATGCCATCACCGATTCATAGGAGGCAGCCTGAGAGCCCGAGGTCATGGCATTGGCGGCCCCTGCGGCCATGGATAGCTTTATGGTGGTGTCCCAATTACAGCCTCTTTCAAGGGATAGAGCCATTGCGGCCACCATGGCATCCCCTGCGCCAACGGTGCTCTTAACCGTCACAGAAAGCCCCCGGGCCAGGAAAGCCTGCTTATCATCACAATACAGGGCGCCTTTCTCTCCCAGTGATACCACCGCCTGAAAGATACCATGGGCGGCCATAATCTCCCTGGTGCTATGGAGAATTTCCGCTATACTTCCCGGCTTTTTCCCCACAAGCCCCTCAAGCTCATGGATGTTGGGCTTGATAAGGCAGGGCCCTGCTTGAGCCCCTTGTTTTAGGGGCTCCCCATCAGCGTCCAGTATGGTCCGTGCCCCCAGGCCTCGGCATAGGGATATCAATCGCTGATAGAGATGGGCGTCTGCCTTTGGCGGAAGGCTCCCCGAGAAAACCACCACATCCCCATCCCTGACCTTTTCTTTAAGGAGTGCTTCAAACCGGTCAAGCGCTTTGGCGCTTATCTCCGGCCCAGGCTCGTTAACCTCGGTGGTGGCCTGGGTTTCACTATCGTAGATTTTCAGATTGGTTCTTGTTTCACCATCCACAAAAAGAAAGCTGTTTTTAATGCCCTCGGCGTCCAAAGTGCTCTTGATGGACTCCCCGGTTCGGCCTGCCAGAAAGCCCATGGCCAGGCTTCTGCCTTTCAGGCTTTGAATCACTTTGGAAACATTAATGCCTTTGCCGCCTGCGTCCAGGCGCATGGAGGCCACCCGGTTGAGCCTGCCCACCGAAAAGGAAGGAACCATAACGGTTTTGTCCAGGGCCGGATTAAGTGTAACAGTAATAATCATAGTTCACCTGATCCTCATGTTTATTTTAGGACGATATTATAAACGCTCATGCAAGGGTTAGTCCGGCATCTGCTCACTGTACCATTTAAGCTTGCCATCGATTTTATCCAGGTAATTTTTGAGTTCCTCCATCTGCTGCTCCACTTTTCGGCGGTGTTCCCGGAGGATCTGCTTTCTGGCCGGAATAGTATGATCCCCCTGCATACTGAGCTCAACAATCTGCCGGATGCCTTCGATGGGCATGCCTGTATTTCTCAGGCATCGAATGAGCTCCAGCCATGACAGATCATACTCGGTATATACCCGCACCCCATTCTCATTGCGCCTGATATTGCGAAGAAGCCCGATTTTCTCATAATAACGAAGGGTGTGACTTGTTACCCCCACCTTGTCTGCAAGCTCCTGGATAGTCCATTCCATAAAAATCTCCTCCAAAGAACAGCTTGACTTAGAGTTCACTCTAAGTGGTATATATAAAACGTATACCCTAATGTAAAAGGTGTCAATAAAGGAGTGTGACATAAATGCAATACCGTCACTTCGACAAGCTTAATCTTAAACCGTCATTATTGGGTTTCGGCGTCATGCGTCTTCCGACGATTACAAACGGTGATTCAACCGTTGTTGACCAGGATGAAGCCGTCAAAATGATTCGCTATGCCATTGATCATGGAGTGAATTATATCGATACCGCCTGGCCCTACCATAACGGCGAATCGGAAATCGTCACAGGAATAGCGCTCCAGGATGGCTATCGTGAAAAGGTCATGTTGGCTACCAAAAACCCATCATGGCTCATCGAAAAGGCCGAGGACTGGGATGAATACCTGGACAAGCAATTAGAAAAGCTTAAGACCGATCATATTGATTTTTATCTGCAGCACTGTCTGGATAAAGAAAACTATGATAAATTTAAACGCTTTAATCTCTGGGAAAGAGCCATGGCGGCCAAGAAAGCCGGGAAAATCAAGTATTTCGGCTTCTCCTTCCACGATGAGCAGGATCTTTTCATGGAGATTTTGGACGCCTATGACTGGGACTTCTGTCAAATCCAGCTCAACTATCTGGACACGGAATACCAGGCCGGACTGGCCGGACTTGAGCGCGCCGCTCAGAAGAACATGGGCGTAATCATCATGGAACCCTTGCGCGGCGGTTTCCTGGTCAACGGAATCCCTCAGGACCTTCGCCAGAGGATGGATGAACATCCTGCCCAGTACAGGCCTGTGGAATGGGGCTTAAGATACCTTGCCAACCGTCCCGAGGTGTCCGTCATTCTCTCGGGTATGAGCACCATGGAACAGGTCAAGGACAATATCGCCCTGTGCAGTGCGGAGGACATGGTGCCCAACCATTTATCCCAGGATAAGCTGGACTTTATCGCTGACATCGCCCAATGCTGGCACAACAAGAAGCACATTGGCTGTACAGCCTGCAGGTACTGTATGCCCTGCCCTCAGGGTGTGAATATCCCCGAATGCTTCAAGCACTACAACTACTTCCATTCGGCCAATGTCAACGCGGAGAGAACCGCCCGCGAAAGATACAAGGAGCTTATCGACACCCATGAGGACGCCAGCCAGTGTGTTGAATGCGGCGCCTGCGAAGCCGCCTGCCCCCAGCACCTGCCCATTATAGAGACTTTGAGCAACCTGCATAAGGAATTGGCGCAGAAATAGTTAGTATTATTAAGAAAAGGCTGTCTTGCAGCAGATGAGTTTCTGCCATCAAGACAGCCTTTTTATTAACTGATGACTAATAAATACGGCAAAGTTGATTGCATCTGGCACCTTGAATCGTAGTTTTAGCTTGTACCAAACTAAATCTTTTATCTTCGTTCTTGAAGGTTAAGCATAATTTGGTTTTGAAGTCTTGTCTTATCGGATACTTTCTACGGTTAATCCGTAATTTTTTTACGGAAATAATTGCTCCTGTTACTTACCAAGGGTATAATATTGGTGAAAGAGGGTGTCGATTATGCTGAAACTGTTTGAGGTTACAGGCTTTAAGAACTTTGAGAATACCTTCCGATTGGACTTTTCAGATGTTCGTGACTATAAATTCAATAATTGTTGTATTTCTAACGGTTTACTCAGCAAAATCATCATCTATGGTAAAAATGCTGTTGGTAAGTCAAACTTTGGTTTAGCGCTTTTTGATATTGTATCGCACTTAACATCAAACAATGTTTCACCAGGTTTATATGACTATTATCTAAATGTCAACAACAAGGCAGGATATGCAGAATTCCATTATATTTTTTCTTTTGACAATGGCGAAGTGGATTATCGGTACCGAAAAAATGAAAAACAAACCCTTGTATATGAGACTGTTGCCATTGATGGAAATCGGCTTTTCACTTACGATTATGAAGATCAGCGTGGCGACCTGTCTGGTCTTCAAACATTGACCACAACGCTGAATCTCTCTTTTCGGGGTTCTGATTCCATTTTGAAATATACTATTGCAAATTCAGCGCTTCCAAATGACCATCCGCTTTACCAGATGTTGCGTTTTGTATCTAAAATGCTCTGGTTCCGTGGCCTGGATGAAAATCGCTATATCGGTTATAAATCAAATAGCAAGGATTACCTTGACTTCATTTTCAATGGAGATCTGTTAAAAGAGTTTGAATCCTTTCTTCATCAAGCAGGCATAAAAGAAAATTTGACTGCAAAACAAGATGCCGATGGTACTAAGCGCCTATACTTCGATACCAGAAAGCCCTTGCCATTTTTTAAGGTTGCATCCAATGGAACTAAAGCGCTTTACACTTTTTTCTACTGGAGTAGAACTGCTGCTGATGTTTCCCTTCTGTTCATTGATGGGTTTGACGCATATTATCACTATGAGCTTTCAGAGACACTGGTTGGACTTTTGGAGCAAACATCCGGGGTACAATCCATTCTCACATCCCATAACACAAACCTGCTTTCCAACCGTATCATGCGTCCGGACTGCTACTTTATTCTAACCGATGAGAAGTTAACGTCCTTTGCTAACGCAACCGATCGGGAGCTCCGTGAAGGACATAATCTGGAAAAGTTATATATGAGCGGTGAATTCAATGGATAACCGAAAGCGTAAAATACTTTTACTGGTAGAAGGCGAAAAAACAGATGTTGCCTTGATGGAGCGTCTGTTGACTGTTTATCAGATGGATATTAAATATGAGATCGTTTCCTACAAAACCAGCATATACGAACTATACCGCGAAATGTTTGAAGACAACGACCCCGCCAGTATGGATCTACTCCAGGTTCTGAAATCACACGAATCAGAGCCGAAAGAAAAAGCGAAATTTGATGATTCTTACTCTGACATTCTTTTGATCTTCGATCTTGATCCCCATTATCATCTTTTTTCACCCGAAAAGATCAAACGCATGGCAGACTACTTTGTGGAATCATCCGATATGGGTAAGCTTTACATCAATTACCCCATGGTGGAGGCCTTCTACCATATGTCCTCCATTCCAGATCCGAATTATGATTCATATTTCGCGACACTTGATGAACTGATTGCAGGAGAATATAAAGCACGGGTGAATTGTGAAAACCGAAATCATGATTATCGTAAATTTGCTGTTACCAAGGAAGAGTGCAATATAGTTATCCGGCAAAACATACATAAGGCGTGGCGACTTATCGGCCACGCCCCCGAGGACAATCTGCTTCCGGAGCAGCTCGCTGTGTTAAATGTGCAGCTATCTGCAGTTCATGACGAGAGACGTGTTGCCGTACTCAGTACCTGCCCGTTCTTTATTCCGGAATATAATCCGAACTTAATACGTTGAAGCAGAACTCCATTCTATACGTCAGCAAATCCTCACTCATCCTTCTTATTCATCAGCACATACAGCTTTCCGTCCTCTTTGGTGTTCATCCGGGTATCAAACACCATATCTTTAAGAAAAGAGAAGCCGCATTTTTCGACAACTCTGCGGGACTGGTGATTGCGATTGAAATGGCCGCATAGGAGAAAATCATACTGTTGGTCTTTAAAGCAGTATTCAATGACAGCCTTTACCGCTTCAGGCATCAGCCCTTTCCCCCAATAATCCTTGCTTAAGGCATAGCCTATCTCTCGGCCCTTTATGTTTGCAAATTCCTCACTGACTTCCTTCCGCATAGAAGATTCCAGGCCTAAGGAGCCGATCACCTTGTTATTTTCTTTATAGACCAGCGCAAAGGTCTTTTTCTCTTCAATGAACATGTTGAGAATTTTCTCTGATTCTTCAATGGACGCGTGGGGCATCCATCCGGCCATGTTCCCGACATCCTCCACCCTGGCATACTCATAAAAATCATTGAGATCTTCTTTTTTCCACGCCCTCAGAATAAGTCTTTCTGTCTCCAGCACCACATTTGAAACATCAACTATTGCATCCATATTCATCATGCTCCCTTACGTGTTTTAATCATTCTATATGAACCACTGAAGGGATTCAACACCCTTTCACAATTTGCATTACATCCCAGCTTATGAGCAAAACAAAACCGTATGAGAAGCGGAATCTCTGGGTCATCCGTTTTTCATACGGTTTTATGATTGCTCTTCAGGCTTAAGACTTAGAAAGTAATACCTTTGGCCTTGAACTCCATGGCGTATTTTCTGTCGGAAAAGGTGATATGGCTGCTGATCCACTGGGACAGGAAGTCCACAATCTCCAAGGTTGTCTTTTGCTGCTCGCTGTCAATATCTCTGGAAGAAATTGACTTAATCTTTTGGACATAGAAGTTATGGTCATCCTTTTGCTGCCCAATATCTGAATATTGATACTTGGACATCAGCTCCTCCTCATACCTGAAGTGGTATTCGGTATAATTCAGAAGTTCCTGCAGGAGCTCCATGATTTCATCATAATGATCATAATCATCATTGATCATGGCCAGGTCATACACTCTGGCGCCAATCTCAAAAAGCTTCTGATGCTGCTTGTCTATTTCAGGTATCCCCAGGTTATACCTGTCCTTCCACTCAAATGCCATGCTCATCATCCTTTCGTCTTATTTTAAGCATATGTACCACCATTTCATGCTAATTATTGTGTCATTTCTATGAAAGATTATTAGTTGCGTACACAACTAATTAATCCTATACTTATATTATAAATCAATCATTGATTAATTCCATCCGTTTTAGGAAAGAAAGACGTGATAACATGCGACAAATAGCTACTCCTGAAGAAAAATTCAATAATATGACCCAAACCCCCATTCCTAAGCTCATTGTCACCCTGGCTATACCCACCATGATCAGCATGGTGATTACCTCCATATATAATATGGCCGACACCTATTTTGTCGG
Source organism: Bacillota bacterium (assembly GCA_022702935.2). Classification (GTDB taxonomy): domain Bacteria; phylum Bacillota; class Clostridia; order DSM-8532; family DSM-8532; genus DTU059. The sequence continues at coordinate 13,224 of JAKIML020000066.1, forward strand.
AAAGATTAACACCAGTGCTTCGGGGGCCGTGGGCATTGCATTGTCGCTCATGGCCATAATCCAATCCATTGGGTTTACCTTAGGCATGGGCTCGGGGAATTATATATCCAGGCTCCTGGGCCAGAAAGACTCGGAAAAGGCCTCCCAGGTGGCTGCCGTCAGCTTTTTTACCGCTTTAGGGCTTGGGGCCCTCATCACCCTGTTGGGCTTGATCTTTCTTGACCCTTTGGTTCGGCTTTTAGGGGCAACCCCCACTATTCTCCCCTATGCCAAGGATTATGTGCAGTATATCCTTTTAGGTGCACCCTTTATGGTGTCCTCCTTCGTTCTTAACAACATCTTACGTTACCAGGGCAGCGCCTTTTACTCCATGATAGGCATCGGCGTCGGTGGACTTATCAACATCATTCTGGATCCCATCTTTATTTTTGGTTTAGACATGGGTACGGGCGGAGCCGCTCTGGCCACCATTATCAGCCAGGCCATCAGTTTTGTCCTCCTTCTGGTTGGCTGCGGAAGGGGCGGGAACATCAAAATAAGCCTGAGTCATTTCAAGCCCCAGTGGCCGGTCTACAGGGACATCCTGAAGGGCGGCCTCCCCTCTTTCTATAGGCAGACCCTTGCCAGTGTCGCCATTATTCTTCTAAATCATGCGGCAGGCCCCTATGGGGATGCAGCCATTGCGGCCATGTCCATTGTAAACCGTGTTTTCCAATTTGCCTTGTCCCTGCTTTTGGGATTCGGGCAGGGCTTCCAGCCGGTTTGTGGATTCAACTACGGCGCCAAGCTCTATGATCGCGTTCTTAAGGCCTTTTGGTTCTGTTTGAAGGTTGCCATTGTGGTTTTGGTGGTTGTGGCCGCTCTGGGATTTGCTTTCTCGCCCCAGATTATTGCACAGTTTAGAAAGGATGACCCGGAGGTTATTGCCATTGGTACAAAGGCGCTTCGCTTTCAATGCATCACCTTCCCGCTCTCATCCTGGATTGTCATCAACAATATGCTGCTGCAGACCATTGGAGAATCCAAAAAAGCTTCCATACTTGCCATGGCGCGTCAGGGGCTCTTCTTCATTCCACCCATTCTGATTCTCCCCCAAATTGCGGGAATTCTGGGTATCCAGCTTAGTCAGCCCATCGCCGATGTGGCAACCTTTATTCTGGCAATTCCTTTAGGGCTCAGTGTTTTAAGGGAGCTCAAAGCAAAGCAGGCCCAGAAGGAAGCGCTCCCTTCCCAGCAGGAGGCGGTGTAAGGATGGAACAGTATATTAATCGTACCTTTTCAGTGCTTTATCGTTACGGACAACGTTTCTTTATCCAGAAGCTTAAAGAACATAAAATGCCATTTGAGGTGGGGCAGTTCCCCTTCCTCATGCAGGTCTATCGTCATCCCGGCATTACCCAGGAGGGGATCTCGGCCAATGCGGTCATGGATAAGGGCACCACGGCCCGCAGCATCAAACAGCTGGAGGAGTTGGGTCTGGTCAGAAGGGAAATTGATGCCTCTGACCGGAGGATTCATCATATCTACCCTACACCTGAAGCCCTGGCAATAAAAGAGCAGGTCTTTGAAATTATCAAAGACCTGCACGACATATTATACAAGGGCTTTTCTAAAGAGGAAATCGACCTGGTCACATCTATGACCGAGAGAATGAAAGCAAATATTGCTGATTATCTTAATGGTAATGAGGAAGGGTAACAGCACATGCCACCCTTCCTTTGGATAACCGTTATTTGAAACTGGCACCGGACACGTTATTCTGAATTCCTTCACCGATTACTGCTGCTTTTACAGGCTGTCGCCAAAATCGGCTTTGAATTTCTCAACCAGCTTTATCTGCCAGTCGGAAACGGGCTTCAGCCTGCCGAAGAAGAAACGGAGCACTTTCGGCTCTTCCACAAAGGTTAAGCCGCCTACGAGATGACGGTTATCATAGAGCCAGCGGATACGGTCAACGGCATAATTCACCTGGGAGAGGGTGAATACGCGGCGGGGCAGGGCCAGTCTCAAAAGCTCCATATTGGAGTAGACCTCATTGCCGTTCTCATCCCGCTGCTCGGACAAAGTACCCCGCTCCATGCCTCTCACACCGCTGACAATGAACAGCGCTGCAGCTAATGCACCTGCAGGATACTGGCTCTGTGGAATATGGCTGACAAAGGACTTGGCGTCCAAGTGGCAGCCCAAGCCACCCGGAGGCGTCACCACAGGAATCCCTGCCTCATACAGCTTATCGACCATATAGGCGATGAACTGGGGACCCTGGCTTATCATATCAAAGTCCATGGTCTCCTCAAGACCAACAGCTATGGCCTCCATCTCACGAACTGACATGCCGCCATAGGTCAGAAATCCTTCATAAAGCGTTATGAGCTCGCGCATCTTCAGGTAGTGCTCCTCGCTGCTGGTGCAGATACCGCCGCCGCGGGCACAGCCCAGCTTACGCGCAGAAAAGTAGATGATATCGCTATGGTCGGCGATGGCACGGGTTATCTCCCGGATGGTCATATCCCGGCAAGCTTCCTCTCTCTGCTTGATAAAGTAGAGATTATCGGCCAGCAGGCTCGCATCGAGCACTACTAGAATGCCATTATCATGACAGAGCTTGTAGACATCTTTCATATTCTGAAGGGAGATGGGCTGTCCTCCGATGAGATTGGTTCCTGCCTCCAGTCTGACAAAGGCTATCTTCTCCGCCCCATGGGCTTCAATAAGGGCTTTCAGCTTATCAATGTCAATATTGCCTTTAAAGGGATTGTCACTGTTTATTTCAAGAGCCTCATCACTGACAATTTCCTCAACACTTCCCCCATTTAATGTAATATGGGCTTTGGATGTGGTGAAATGGTAATTCATGGGCACGATGCTTCCGGGCTTGACATAGACCTGGCTAAGTATATTTTCACAGGCTCGTCCCTGATGGGTGGGAAGAAAATACTTCTTGCCAAAGATCTCTTTGATCTTGTCTTCCAGACGGGTAAAGGTTTCAGAGCCGGCATAGCTGTCATCGGCCACCATCATGGCTGCAAGCTGCTGGTCACTCATGGCATTGACGCCGCTGTCGGTAAGCATATCCATAAAAACATCGCGATTCTTTAGCAAAAAGGTGTTGTTGCCGGCTTCGGTGATGGCCTTCAGACGTTCCTCAACAGGAATGAGATTCAGCTTTTGAACAATTCTTACCTTGTGCATCTCCAGGGGGCTGCTTTTTTCGTAGATGAACTTGATCTCAGACATGGAAAACACTCCTTTTTTCATTCTGGATTTGAAGGATAATTATCCAACAAAAAATACCCTTTGCAGGGTATATGGCAGAATGTTGCTGTGACAGATACACTATTAAGGAACTCCTCATCTGAGCCATCCAAATCAGCAGAAACCAGAGGAAATGCACCTTGACTAGTACCATCCAATATATTAAGCTGCGAAATTCTACCATATCACCATGCTACCTTCAATACCTATTCTAGGATAACATTGGTTCTATTGCAACACCCATCCAGTGAAAAGTGAAATATTTGGAAGGGTATCAATACTTACAAAAAATTTTTCTAAAAAAAAGTGATTTTGTAGGCTCCGAGTAGTGGTCAAGTGCAACATTTTTGATATAATTGATACGGAAGTATGATAATTTTTTATCAATCAATGCATCACATAGATAAAGGAGTATACAATGAAAGCCATCACAAAAAACAAACGGATTAAAGTCATTGTTAACGGCCGTGAGATGGAAGTCTATGATAACCTGACCATCCTCCAGGCCTTGCTCCAAGAGGATATACATATTCCCCATCTTTGCTATGATATCCGTCTTGAGCGTTCTAATGGTAACTGTGGATTGTGCGTGGTAGAAGTAGGCGAAGGCGAGGATAAGAGGGACGTCAAAGCCTGTCAGACACCTATCCGCGAGGGTATGGTCATCACCACCAACAGTCCCAAGCTGAAGAGCTATCGTAAGGTTCGTCTGGAACAGATTCTGTCGGATCACAATGCGGACTGTGTGGCCCCCTGTGTCATGACCTGTCCGGCCAATATTGATATCCAGGCCTATCTGCGCCATGCGGGCAACGGTAATTTCAGCGCAGCCCTTCAGGTTATCAAAGACAGAAACCCCTTCCCCATCACCTGCGGCCGTGTTTGCCCCCATCCCTGTGAGGCTCAGTGCCGACGTAACCTGGTGGATTCACCCGTGGCCATCAATCATGTGAAGCGTTTTATTGCCGACTGGGATATGGCCCAGGAGAAGCCCTGGCTTCCCAAAAAGAAGGATTCCACCGGAAAGAAGATTGCCATTGTGGGCGCAGGTCCTTCCGGACTCACCGCTGCCTACTATAGTGCCATCAATGGTCATGACGTAACGGTTTTTGAGCGTCAGCACTATGCCGGCGGTATGATGCGCTACGGAATCCCCGAATATCGTCTTCCCAAGGCCACCCTTGATAAGGAAATCGACATTATCAAGAGTCTGGGCGTCAAGATCATGACCAAGAAAGCCCTGGGAACCCATATCCGTCTTGAGGATCTCCAGAAGGATTTCGATGCCGTTTATCTGGCCATCGGTTCATGGCGGGCCACCCCCATGCACATTGAAGGCGAGAACCTCCCCGGTGTATGGTTGGGTATCCAGTTCCTTGAGCAGGTCACCAAGCAGGCCGATGTTCAGGTGGGTGACAATGTCATTGTTATCGGCGGCGGTAACACGGCCATTGACTGTGCCCGTGTTGCATTAAGAAAAGGTGCTAAATCGGTTAAGCTGATTTACCGCAGAACCCGCGAGGAAATGCCCGCCGAGCCCTACGAGGTGGAGGAAGCATTGCACGAAGGGGTCGAAATGCTCTTCTTGATGGCCCCCACCAGCATTGTTTCAGTAGACGGTAAGAAAAAGCTGCAATGCATCCGGATGGAACTGGGTGAACCCGACCGCTCAGGCCGTCGCCGTCCTGTTCCCATTGAAGGCAGCAACTTTGAGATAGAAGCTGATACCATTATCGGTGCTATTGGTCAGAGCACCAATACACAATTCCTTTACAATGACCTGCCCGTTAAGCTGAATAAGTGGGGCGACATCGAGATTAACGGCAAGACCTCCCAGACCTCTGAGCCCAATATCTTTGCCGGCGGTGACTGTGTCACTGGTCCTGCAACCGTCATCCAGGCCGTCGCCGCAGGGCGCCGTGCCGCCGATGCCATGGACAGCTTCCTGATGAAGGGATATGTTCATGAGTCCCATGTGGACTACAGTTGCAGCAGGGGCTCCCTGGAGGATCTGCCCAAGTGGGACTTCGAACAATTCCCCAGGCTGGAACGTGCCAAGATGCCCTCCATTGACTTAAAGGAAAGAGAAGGTAACTTTAAGGAAGTGGAATTGGGTCTTTCCGAGGAAGCGGCCCGTGAGGAAGCACGCCGCTGCTTAAGATGCGGATGTACCCAGCGTTATAACTGTGACTTAAGGAAAGAGGCTTCGGATCATGATATCAAGTTTGAGAAGCCCATCCATGACAGGCCCTATATTCCTATTGTTGACGATCATCCCTTCATTGTCAGGGATCATAACAAGTGTATCTCCTGCGGCCGTTGTATCGCCGCCTGTGCCGAGGTTGAGGGCCCCGATGTCCTGGCCTTCTACATGAAGCAAGGCCGTCAGTTGGTGGGCACCAAGAGCGGTCTGCCCCTTTCTGAGACCGACTGCGTAAGCTGCGGTCAGTGTGTCAATGCTTGTCCCTGCGGTGCATTGGAAGCTAAGAGTGAAAAGGGCAAGGTATTCAGAGCCATCAACGATCCCAACAAGACCGTGGTTGCCTTTGTGGCCCCCGCTGTACGAAGCGTTGTTTCCTCTCATTACGGTATTCCTTTCGATCAGGCTTCGGGATTCATGGCAGGCCTTTTGAAGAAGCTGGGCTTTGATAAGGTCTTCGACTTCACCTTCGCCGCCGACCTGACCATTGTGGAGGAAACCACTGAGTTCCTGACCCGTGTAAATAACAAGGGTGTTATGCCCCAGTTTACCTCCTGCTGCCCAGGTTGGGTCAATTTCGTTGAAAGACGTTATCCCGAGCTCATTCCTCATCTGTCTACCTGTAAATCACCGCAACAGATGATGGGCGCTACCGTAAAGAACCATTACGCCAAACTGGCTGGACTCAATAGGGAAGACCTTTATGTGGTGTCCATTGTACCTTGTATTGCCAAGAAATATGAGGCTGCCCGTCCTGAGTTTGCTCCCGAGGGCATCCGTGACGTAGATGCGGTTCTGACCTCCACCGAAATGATGCGTATGGCTGAGCTGAAGCGCATTGATACCACGGCCATTGAGCCCCAGGAATTTGATGAGCCTTACAAGCGTGTTTCCGGTGCCGGTATTCTCTTTGGCGCATCGGGTGGTGTGGCTGAGGCTGCACTCCGTATGGCTGTCGAAAAGTTGACCGGCAAAGTGATGACCGATCATCTTGATTTCGAAGAGGTGCGCGGCTTTGAAGGTCTGAAGGAGTCCACCGTGGATGCTGACGGCACCATCGTCCGTGTTGCGGTAGTCAGCGGTTTGCATAATGCTGAGCCCATCATTGAGAAGATCATCCAGGGCGTGGATGTGGGCTATGACTTGATTGAAGTAATGGCCTGCCCGGGCGGCTGTATCTGCGGCGCCGGTCATCCCGTGCCCGAAAAGGTGGGAACCCTTGAACAGCGGCAAAAGGTATTGATTGATATTGATAAGACCTCCACCTACCGTAAGTCACAGGAGAACCCCGATATTCTCAGTCTGTACAAGGACTTCTATGGTGAGGCCAATTCACCCCTGGCGCATCAACTGCTGCACACCCATTATCACGCAGTCAATGGGGATATTCGCTGTGCTACTGTTCGCAAGAAGGCTAACTCAGCCTTCAGAACCCGCCAGATAACCTTCTGTACCTGTGATGCATGTTCGGCTAAGGGTGCCCGTGAGCTTTATGCCCAGACCCTTGAGCAGGTGAAGAAGCTTAAGATGGATGCCTTTGTTGAGGTCAACACCATCCGCTTGAAGGAAACTCACAATGGTGAGGATCTGTATATCACATTGGATGGACAGCGCATTGATACTTCAAAGCTGGAGAACCTGGCCCAAGCCGTCAGGTAATGGCCTTGCTCCTTAGGTGATGCTTAAATCAAACAGTAAAAAGCCTGTTGGATGTACTCCAGCAGGCTTTTCTTTTGGTTCTGCGTCAAATCTTGGCCTGAGTCAAATGTGGTTCTACATCAAATGTTGGGGTGGAACAAGTAATATGAAATAGCGTATCTGTTACCGGCAGATGATGGTACTCGGTTATCTGCCAGCTTTCTATGTAAAGGCGTGAGGTCACTGAATATCACAGGGCTAGCCCTCTGCCTCTATGGGGCCGTCGCTGGCATTGGCTCTGACCTTGTTGATATAAGGGCTCACCTTGGCTCTGATGACGTTAAATATGCTTCGTACAACCCAATCCATACACCAGAAGACCCACACCCCCATAATTCCCCAAGATGTGTATTTCACGCTGATCCAGGCTCCCAAGAAACGTACGAACCACATGCTGCCCATGGAAGTTAAGGTGACAAATGAGGAGTCCCCCGTACTTCTGATACAGGCGGAAAGAACAAAGCTGAAAGGCCAGAAAACAGGCATTAGAATCAAGCTCAGTCTAAGCACAGAAATGGCCAAGACCTTAACCTCTGCCAGGGGTTTATAGAGATCCACCACCCAGGGGAGCACTGGAAGAGCAACCGCAACCATGATTGTAATCATGACCACGGCATAGACATTAAGAGAAACGATGACCTTTCGCAGATCCTTGCCATAGAGACCCGAACCTACAGCTTGTCCAACAACAGTGATGGCCACAATTTGCATGGCGCTGCCAGGAATACAGGTTAAGGTGTTTACAGAGTTGGCGATGCTGTTGGCCGCAATAGAAACTGTTCCCAAAGAGGTAATCAGGGACTGTATCCCCAGCTTTCCCCCATTAAAGATAAGTCCGTCAATACAGGCGGGAATGCCTATGCCCAGGACAGGTATCAAAATGGCCTTGCTGACTTTTAAGCTGACCTTCTTAATGCCAGCGGTACCCACCTCAGGCCTTAACACAACCAAGGCAAGCAGGAGCGCACTGACCACTCTGGATAGAAGCAGGGCTAAGCCCGCACCGGCAACGCCCAAGCCCAGAATATAGATGCAAAAGGCGCCAATGCATACGTTGACGATATTGGATATAAGGGATGCCCGCATGGGTGCCCTTGTATTTCCACTGGCCCGAAGTATGCCCGCAGCCATTGAATATGCGGCAAGAAAAGGATAGGAAAGACCCGAATACCTTATATATGTAAGGGCATAGGTTTTTATCTCAGCCTCGGCATCACTGAACAGGAGCTCAATAATTGGCGAACCGAAGGCAAACACCGCAAGGCCTGACATCAAAGCAGTGAGAACACAAACGGTCATAGACTGGCTGGCTGTTTCATCAGCCTCACCCATAGCTCTGGAACCAATGCGCTGGGCAATCACCACAGTTCCACCTGTCGCGAAGGACGTGAACAGGTTCATGACGACATTGTTGATGGAATCAATAATGCTGACTGCCGAAATGGCTGCCATGCTGATACCGCTGACCATCATGGTATTCACAATACCTATGGTTGCGGCTAATATCTGCTCAATCAAAACAGGGATGAACAGCCGTGTAAGTTCTTTTCTGCTGAGCATGGGCGGTCCCCCTCGGCATACGTCTTTTTATTCATTATACACCTTATTTTTCACCTTAACAGAAGGGCGGACACATTTCATCCCATCATTCAACAAAAACACCCAGGAAAAGCCCTGGGTTGTGAAAAATGCACATTGTCCTTCATGACAAATCAGTAATATGTGGCGCATTCGGTATGTTCACTGCCGGTAAACCCCATACAGGGGTGAACCGACAGGATCATAGCCTATGCCTTATTTCTCTAAGTTCCATAAACCTTTTATAGATTGCTATAAGCCGCTTATCCAGATAGGATAATGCCCTATCCCTGATATCCTCGGGAATGCCATAGGCGGCCTCTGCAATGCTGCCGGTTATAGCGGCAAGGGTGTCGCTGTCGCCGCCTAAGGATATGGCATTCCTTATGGCATCCTCAAAATCAACGCTTTCCAGAAATGCAATAATGGCCTCGGGAACGGTTTTCTGACAGCTTTCATTAAACGTATAGACGGGGCGGATGTCATCAAGGCTTCTACTTAAGTCATAGCCATATTGTTCTTCGACATAGCTCCTTATTTCGTCCTTACTTCTCCCCTTCCTGGCCAGAAAAACGGCCGCAGCCGTGGCCTGGGCCCCTTTAATGCCTTCGGGGTGATTGTGGGTGACCTCGGCACTCTTTTGGGCATGTGCCTCCACCTCTGAAAGAGTATCAAAATACCATGCTACGGCGGAAACCCTCATGGCCGATCCGTTTCCCCAACTGTTATACGGCTCGGTGGCATCGGAAAACAGCCAGGAGCTGAAACGCCCGCCATATCCGGCGTGGGGATAGAGCTCACCATACTTTTTCATGGCAGCAATATAATGGACTGCTTCTCCTCCGTTCATAAGGCCTTCAGCAATGGCCAGGGTCATCACCGTATCATCGGTAAAAAAGCAATCCGGTCTGAAGAGCGGAAAATCCTTAGTCTTAATATTATTCCACTCATACACCGAGCCCACGATATCTCCTATAACAGCGCCCAGCATCCCTTTCACCTGCCCTTTCTGTTTTTATAATCCGTATCAATACGTTCTTTCCAATCCTCCATAATGGGCTGGCTGGCCCTGAAGCAGCTTACCGCTTCGCTTACCACCTCATAGTTCAGACGTGTTCCTGCGCCGTCGGCATGATAGTTTGCGGCACGGCTTCTGTCAATTCCTATGCGTCCTGCGGTGGCTACAGCATCTATATTGGCGCCAAGGAAAAGAAACTCCCAGCCATACTTATGTTTCTGGTGATCAATCATGCTGCGGACTTCTTCAAAGCTGTATTCCCGGCTGGCATTTTCCATACCGTCGGTGGTGATAACGAACAGAACACGCTCTGCCCGCTCCTGTTGAGCCGTGTGCTTCTGAGCGTTTCCAATTTTATGGATGGTCCTGCCGATGGCATCCAATAAGGCAGTGCTTCCGCGGACATAATACTCTTTGTCGGTAATGGGGGCTACTCCCCGAAGGTTTATGCGGTCATGCAAAAGCTCATACTGGTCATCAAATAAGACGGTGGTGATAATAGCCTCCCCATCCTCCTTCTTCTTCTGTTTTTCCAGCATGGCGTTAAAACCACCGATGGTATCACTTTCAAGACCACCCATGGAGCCGCTCCTGTCCAGAATAAATACGAGTTCGGTTAGTCCTTTCTTCATGCTCTTCACCCTCCACATCATGTTTCATCATGATTAAAGGGTAACACGATACAAAAAGGAAATGGTCGCATAGAAAGCGACATTTTTTATTTTAATCGCTTTCATCCAGTCAGGCACCCAGAAGATGCTGTTTAAAGGCAAACAGGGCCTCATTGATTTCAAAAATATTATAGTTGCCCTCATGGATAAAGTATTGAATGATGATGTCGAACTTGCTGCTGTAGGAGAGGGTATACCCTGCCTTGCGCAAGAGCTCCTGAGTTTCATCAAGGCTGAGCTTCAGCGCAATGGCAAAAGCAACGGCAGTGGGCTTGCTGGGCCTGTAATTCACGTCATTTCGAATTTTGGAGAAGAGCTTGCGGTCGATATTGGCCTTTTTATAGGTCTCGGCTTCGGTCATCCCCTTTTCCTGAATCAGGCGAAGCAGCATCTGAGTGAAGGTTTCATCCATCTTATTGATCAAATCCTCAAGGCGGGGCTTATACCCAGGCGCCAGGATCTCTTCCTCCATAATTGGATGACTGCAATTCTGCATGCTATACTTCACAGTACGCTCGCCAAGCAGGCGGGACCGCCTTATTTCAGGGTGTTCTTCAATGTATCTGTCGTCAATATATTGCTTAATGGATAAAAACAGCTTTTCAGAAAGCATAAAGGAATCTCTGTCATACACCACCAGATAGACGGTCATATCATTGTTAAGAAGGAATTCACCAATGACAGAAATAGCGATTTTCAGAGCCTTATCCTTAGGATAGCCGTATGCTCCGGTTGAGATTAACGGAAAAGCTACACTTTCAAGCTTGTATGCCTTAGCCAGGGCCAGGGAATTCCTGTAGCAGTCTGCAAGACGCTCCTCCTCATGATAATTTCCGCCCTGCCAGACAGGCCCCACGGTATGGATAACATATTGGGCAGGCAAACGGTATCCTCTCGTGATCTTTGCCTGTCCTATATTACAACCGCCAAGGGTTTTGCACTCCTCCAAGAGCTCAGGACCAGCGGCCCTGTGAATGGCTCCATCCACACCGCCCCCGCCCAGCAATGATGGCTTGGCCGCATTAACAATGGCATCGGCCTCTACTTTGGTAATATCATTACGGATGATCTCCAGTGGCATAGCATACCTCGCATTTAATTCTTAAGGAATCAGACTAACCTATCTAGGATGAGTACTTGGCTTAATATCATGTTTATTAAACTCTGCGTCTCTAAGTCAATCCCAAATAAATCTAAATAAATTATACAGATGCCCTCATTATTCAACAATAACTAGTCTAGTTCCCTTTTATTCAGGTTAAGTAACAAGAATAAAGAAAAAAGTAGATTAAGTCTATATAATGGTGTAAAAAGAAGTTGAGCCAAAGCTCACACCTCGG
>JAKIML020000058.1 GCA_022702935.2 Bacillota bacterium
GGTTCAGCATAGGAATAAGATAGATATGATAAGCCTTTTTGGAGTGAGTGTGATGTCCGGTACGACGGGATTGGCGAACGTGCTTTGCTTTCTGACCGATGAGAACGGGAACATCCAAAATCCGTACAAGCCCGATGCCATAAGCTATGTAACGAAAAGAAAGAACTCGGCAGATCGCGGATTGACCATCGAGATCTCCGGGTACATCTCTCTCTTCATGGACGGCAAGCGCATCTCAGCCCCTAATCCCTTCAAGGCTGAAAAGCACTGCAGTATATGCATCCCTGAAGAAGCAGAGCTATCCTTTCGTACCCATGATTTCGAATGCATGATTGATGACTGGTTTATCGAAAACCAATCCCTGACAACGGTTATTAAGGTCACGTTTCGCACCGCAGTTCGGGCCATAGGGCCTGCAGAGATTACGGTTCCTGTCGTGGAGCCCCCTGCCCATGATGGCTGTGCCGGGACGCCAAAGCATGTCTGCCTGAGGGTAACCCGTGTTTATGATAAATGCTGCTTTTTCAACGAGTTTTATATCACCCATACCTATTGCACAGAGCCTTTCAAGGCCCAGGTTTATCACTATAATGCCATGTCTGATGGTATTAAGAAGACCTATACCAATGCGGATGAGTTAACCCAATATGGAAACCAGGGGATTCTTGATCCCAACTCGGTTTCGTTTTATACCTTAAGCATCAACGGGATGGTTCAGCCTTTTTGCAACTATACCCTTAAAGCGGGAAAGCTTACATTAAAAACCGAGGATGTGCCCCATACAGGCGCGCCCATCATTATCAGCTTTGTGACCTTCAGGGATGAAAATTGTTCCGTCCTGCCCGCAGAGGTTTATTATTTCAGCACCATAAGCGACGGTGTAAAGCGGACATATACCGATGGGGATGGGCTGAGCATGTATGGGAACCAGGGCATCCCCGATCCTAATCTTGCCTCCTATGTCAATGTGTATGTCAACGGCGTACTGCAGCCAAAAACTAATTATATTGTGGAAAAGGGGCTTTTCATGCTGCTTACATCGGATATCCCCGACAAAGGGGTAATCATCACCCTGGAATTCATTACGGTCAGGGATTCCCATGGTCAAAGGCTTCCGGCAGAGACCTATACCTATAATGCCCTTGCCCACCAGGCCAAGCAATACACTAACGCAGATGAGCTAAAGATGTATGGGAGCGGAGGCATCCCCAATCCCCATGAAGCTTCTTTTTACAACCTTTTTGTCAATGCCGTCATACAGCCCTACGTTGTCTATTCGGTTCAGCAAGGGCTGCTTACTATCAATGCCGATGCGCCGCCCCTGGAGGGGTCTCCCGTCTCTTTACAGTTTGTCACCATAAAGTGTCAGGATTTTTGAATCAGAAGTTTCAACAAACATGGCTGAAAGCATGTATCACATTGTGGGCCGGGAAGGAGCCGAGTCAGGCCCTAATTCCGGCTCCAAAGTCCGTATTAGCTTTATTCTCCCAATGAATACACCCAGGATCAACATCAGCAAACCGGAGAGCATCAGCATGAAGCCAATCCCCCGGCCCGGTCCCACACCAATGATCTTGCCCACGCTGCCCGACAGTATCCCGCCCTCTTCCAGCATGGGGTTGAAGACGTAATCGGCCAGCAACCCGGCACAGGCATAGGCCAAAATGTATCCCATCTGTGTCAGGATGCCGATGAGGCCCCAGGCTCTGCCCTGCAGTTCATCCGGGATACTGCATCTTATCATCACATCGGCGCTGGTATTGATGAACGGCAGCGTGCAAAAGAACAGAAACCCTGCAGAGGTTATAAGCATGAGCCTAGTTGATGCGCCGAGTAAGGCAATGAACAGGCCAGCAAGCACAAAGCCCGCCGACAGGGTTTTCACATACCGCTTTATAGGCTTAATCCCCATGATGAAGCTGCCCAGCAGCAGGCCGGCCGCACTGATGGTTTCAACCCTGCCCAGTACATCGGAGGTAGAAAAGGAAAGTATCATGGGAGAAAGCAAAGTCTGCAGGAAACCTAAAAAGAAGGTGGCTGCCGAAATAAGAACCACCAGGGCCAAAACGCCATCCTTTCCGGCTACAGCCTTCCAGCCCTCCTTCATGTCCCTGAAAAACTGAAGCTTTTCTCTCCGTTCCTTTTTTACAGGCAGACTCTTTCTGACCATTGCAGCAATGATCACAGTCAGGGCCAGGGTTGAAATATCAATAATCAGAATAATATCAAGGCTCACGCGCATCAACAGCAGTCCGCCCAGCCATGGGGATATGAGATACTTGGCTGAAGCCGCCAGTTGCATCATACCGCTGGCTTTGGAAAAATCATCCTTGTCAAGCAGGTCTGTAATGGTGGCTTTATATGCCGGTTCCAAAAGAGCCACAAAGATGGCGCTGATGGCTACCCCGATATAGACCTGTGCAGGGCCAAGACTCCCTGACCTGAAGCAAACAAGCATATAGAATAATCCTATGGCAGAGAATAAGTCCCCGCAAATCATCATGAGCCTTCGATCAAATCTGTCGGCCAGAACGCCTCCCGCAGGATTCAGCAGTATGGTGGGAAAAAAGGCAAAGAGGGTGGTCAGGGATACTGCTGCCGCACTGCCCGTGGTCTGGAATATATAGACGCCCAATGCAAAAGCCGTCAGCCCACTGCCTATACTGGATATGAATTGACCTAACCACAGCATCAAAAATTTACCGAAAGAATGATTTCTTTTCTCCATGCTGCCTCCTGCCTTCGTGAATATATCTTCCACTGCCAAGTTATTAGACCGACTGTCGGTCGATTTTAAATATGCATCAAATTTAGCCATTTGTCAATACTGCGTTTACAGAATTCTAACGGCTCTAAACCGTTAAAGCAGCATTGGTACTAACCTAATTTGCCCGGTAGTTCATGCCCATGTATTTATCTCCACTCCGTAATTCAGCAACCATTTGTGCTATACGCTTTTCCTTTGTTTCGGGTCTTTTGGCTTTTGATATCCAGCCTAGATTACACCACACCCCCTTTTTCATCCAACCATCAGTTTAAAATCAGTTTACAATTCCCCTGTAGAATAAATCCGGTACACAGCCGCTAAACTGAAGAAATTTAAATGAAGACGGCATGTGAAGTGCAAACATGAATATGATAAACCACTAGTCCATCAAAGGTGATCCATCAATGAATGTGCTCGTGACTTTGAACTCCAACTATATAAAGCCATTAAAAGTCATGCTGACATCGCTGTTTGTCAATAATCCGGGGGAAATCTTCCATATCTACCTTATGCACTCCTCCCTCAAGGAGGATGAGGTGGCCCTTATTGACGCGTATATCTCCAGCTTTTGCGGGAAGCTCTTTGAGGTCAAAATCGAGGATAAGTACTTTCAGAATGCCCCCGTGGTGCTGCACTATACCAAGGAAATGTACTACAGGCTTCTGGCTTACAAGTTTTTGCCCCGGGAATTGGATCGCATCCTCTATCTGGATCCCGATATCCTGGTCATTAACCCGGTTGCCGAATTCTACAACACCCCGTTGGACGGCTACCTCTATGCCGCTGCTTATCACGATGTTCTGGCGGTCACCGAAATAAACCGTATCCGTCTGTACCCCTATAAATCAGCGCATACTTCAATTCAGGGGTATTGCTTATGAACCTGGATCTTCAGCGAAAGCTTATCAAGGAGGAAGCCATTTACCGTTTTGTCGAAAAGAACCGTACAAAGCTCATCATGCCCGATCAGGACATCATTAATGCCCTCTATGCCAAACAGATAAAATGTGTGGATGAGAAGCTGTACAACTATGATGTTCGGTACTATAAGTATTACAAAATAATGACCAACAATATCTGCGATATGGACTATATTCTGAGAAAAACCGTATTCTTGCACTTCTGCGGCAAGAAAAAGCCCTGGAACAAGGGCTATAGCGGTCAGTTCCATGCCTTGTATAAGCATTACGAAAAGCTGGCATTCCCGGCATAGGATGGCTTAATCCCCTTCCGTTTTCCTGGGATATTCGTTATAACAAACAACCTTCTTTAGACTGGGGCTTCACAGCCTCCTTTTTTTATTCCCTTCCCCAGCGCCTCATAGCAATCAACAAATTTGAAAATTTAAATTGCAAATGCTTAAAAATTGTTATACTGTAATAAATATTGCGTTTATCTTTTTTATATTATGAGAACCTACTCATAGGTTTTGAAAGGAGCATTCAAATGTTTGAACAACTGCAAAAATTCGCGATGAAAAAGGTCCTGAAAAGAGCAGCTATTGCCGGTGTCATCCTTGTTGTTTTGCTTATTGTGTCAAGTGCTTCTTTTTTGAAATTGGTTCAGGGACCTGAGGATCTCTATTCTCTGTCGGCCAATGAGTTGCTGGGCGCCTATGTTGAGGCAGATGTTTATGCCATTCTGGATAAATTTGCTTCATACACCCAGAAAAATGACTCGGGCAAGAAAACTCAAGAGAAAGCCTACTATATCATTCCTATCAATGACTATTCCTATATTGCCCTAGAGGTCGATTCCAAGAACTTTTACAAGGCCGACCAGATCTGTGATGAGACCTATGAGTACATAATAGACGAAAGAAGCGAACTGACCACCAGCATGCATGTTAAGGGCTCCATCAGAAAGATGGACGGAAAGATCTCCGATTTTTATTACGAATGGTTTGAAGAAAATGGATTCTATGAGGAAGATATAAACACCTTCGCTTTAGGTTATGTCCTGGATCCCGATTATGTGGGTTCATTAGAAGAATCAATGCTCTACATGGCCATTTTTGCTGCCGGCTTATTATTAACCTACCTTGTATTCATTCTCATCAAGGGATTCTCAAAGGGCTATCTTGCTTCAATAAAATCCTTTATTAAAAAGAATCAGGATAGCCTTAGCCAGGAAGATGTTGAAGCTGATTTCGAACGGTCTGAGGCCATTGAATCAGTGAGGGTGGGCAGAAAATTCACCTTCTACTTTAAGGGACCTAAATGCGCTATCGTTAAGAATGATGATATTATTTGGGCTTATCTGCGTAGGACCACCCACCGCACCAACGGCATTAAGACCCATGTGACAAAATCACTGATTCTGAATACACGGAACAAAAAGACCTATACAGTGGATATGCGCACCGAAGAAGGCGTAACCGTTGTTCTTCAGCTTTACGCTGAGAATAACCCCCACATCGTTCTGGGCTATAGTGATGAGCTGATGAAATGCTATCGCAAGGACATGGATGCCTTCTTAAGACTGAGCATGAGTCAAGTACAGACTGCCGCCTCATCCGATGCGCCTTCCCAGACCCCCAATGAATAAACCGTCATCATAAAGCCCTACAGTAATGAAAGTAAAGTCTCTGCGTGATTTGCAGAGACTTTTTCATCCTCTTTTGCCTCTTGTCAACAAGGGCGTCTCAGTTATATGATGAGTATGGACTTGGCTGGAAACCATTAACACTATTAATTTTGATATTCAGAGGGCATATGGATAATTTGGAAGTTTTAGTTTTCATGGCTAGCATTTATTGTGCTTGTCGTCTTATCTATCTATGGTATAAAAGGATCATCTTTACCTGGCTTTCCGAGAAGGACAATGGCATCAAACTGACCTTGGCGTTATTACCTGCTGCCGCCTTTGCCATCATCCTTTACACGCTGAAAGTCCTGGCCTCCTTCGATGTGGTCAACGATCCTTACTACATCCTCTTTTACATATTCCTGGGCCTGTCATGGGTCTTTGTAAACTTATTATTGGTTTTTATATTCTTCGATCTCTCCTGGATAGACGATGTTCTGGGCAACAGAAACACGGCTGCCCTGATAGCCATAACCGGCGCTTTTTTAGGCCTGACCATCATCTACTCGGGCGCTAATGTGGGCGACGGCCCTGGCTGGTGGTGCGTCATCTATGCCGCTGGGCTGGGACTCTTTGCCTGGATTCTGGTCAATCTTGTCCTGAACTGGGGTTCCCGGGCCTTTGAGCGAATTACGGTGAATCGGGATATCCATTGCGGCATCCGGGTGGGCGCCTTTCTTCTAGCCAGCGGCCTTATATTGGGACGGGCCTCGGCAGGGGACTGGACCTCCTTCTCCATGACGGTGATAGAGTTCTTGGTGGGCTGGCCCGTCCTTCCCTTAACTTTGGTGGCCATATTGGTGGAACGCTATTACATCAGTAAGGAAAAGGACTGGGAACGGGCGCGTCAAAACCATTGGTTTGGCTCCATTTACTGGGCTGTCCTATACCTGCTGATTGCCGTATTCAGCATTGTACTTTATCCGTTGCCTGAGAATCCAATCTATGGCATCATCTCATTGCCGTTTACAGGGGTTTGATTATGAATCAGTCTGTTGAGTTACGACTTATCCCCGGGGACAAGTACTCAGAATATCGCTATAATGCCATCTTTAACGCCTATAAGTGGGACCCGCAGGTAGGCGACCATAATACAGTGGCCAGGCATGTGCTGGTCATGGACGGGGATACCGCCAGGCAGCTTGAACAGTATGCCGAGAAATTGTCGGAAGAGACCATGATGATGGAGGAAGCCCTCATTGACAAGCCCCGTCTGGTCAGAAAACTGGGATTGCCCAGAGCCGTCAGAAAAGCGGTTCCGCGGCTTTCCACCTACAGGAGAAACCAAAACGTCCGGCTGATGCGTTTTGACTTTCATCCCACCCCCGAGGGTTGGGCTGTCTCCGAGGTAAACAGCGATGTGCCCGGGGGTTTGGCCGAGGCCTCCATACTCCCCCAAATCGCCTGCCAATATATTGAGGGTTGTGAACCGAGAAAACATGTGGGGCAAAGCCTCCTGGAATCCTTTTCTCAAAAGATAAATAAAAACGGAACCATGGCCTTTGTCCATGCCACTTCCTACGCTGATGATCGTCAGGTCATGGAGTTTCTCAGCGACTATTTTCTGGCACATGGCTTTAAAACCGTTTTCGCGGCACCCGATCATATTCTGTGGAAGGATGGGCAGGCACATTGTATCATCGAGGGACAGGAGGGCCCCATTGACGGCATCGCACGCTTTTTTCCTTTGGAATGGCTGGTGGGCCTGCCCCGCCGGGCCCACTGGAAGGGCTATTATGACTGTGTCACCGCCTCCTGTAACCATCCGGTGGCCATACTGACCCAGTCCAAGCGCCTGCCCCTGGTCTGGGATGAGCTGGGTGTTGATATTCCTGCTTGGAAGCAGCTTCTTCCCGAGACGAGGGACCCCAGGCATATTGACCCCAAGGAGGACGGTTGGATTTATAAACCCGCTCTGGGAAGGGTGGGCGAGGGCATCTCCATTATGGAGGCCATCACTGAAAAGGAGCGTAAAATCATTAAGAAGGCTGTGAAGCGAAGCCCGGGAAGCTGGGTGGCCCAGCGAAGGTTCACCAGCAAACCGTTGACCGATATTCAAGGCGAAGCTTATCATCTGTGCGTGGGTGTCTTTACGGTGGACGGAAAAAGTGCCGGTTTTTATGGGCGTATCAGCCCCTATCCACGAATAGATGACAGAGCCAAGGATATACCCATATTGGTTTGGAAAGGGAGAAATCACCATGAGGAATAATCTTGAAACCTATAGGATATGGGCCCCCGATGATGCATTGTGGACCCAATGGGCCAAGCCCGTTTTGTTTGCGCGTCAACCGAGCATTACAAACCATGGGCTCAGTCTGCCCGACATTGAATGGCTGGATTATGCGGACAGCCGCACCATGATTATCGTCGATCTCCCGGGCAGCAAAGGGGTTTATGAAGCCCTGGCCCTGGCGCGTTTAGGCTATCGGCCCGTGCCCCTGTATAACGGGGTGGGTGCTCAATACTCCAAAACGATTGTGAATGTCAATGATATTATAACAGCCCTGTTCGTAGGCGCTGATGAGCTGACAAAACACACACTGCGTACCGATGCGCCACCGGTATTTATGCTGGACTCCAATCGAATGGCAGGCGGCGGAAAACAACCCGGCGCATACGATAACCGCTGGTGTGTCTTCCCCCAGGATATGCCTTCGGCGGCCTATCTCATTAAGGCGGGAATTAACCGGGTCATCGTTCGCTCTGAGACCATTCAGAACGATCTGGCCCATATTCTGTGCCGATATCAGAAGGAAAGTTTGAGCATTTATCATAGCCTCGGCAAGGAGACAAAGCTAATATCGGGAGTTAAACCCTCAAACTTTATGAGCCTGGCCTACCGCTTCAAGGTTATATTCGGTCTGACCCGAAACGCCACCGGCGGCTTCGGAGGCTGGGTTCCCGATCCAACCCAAACCACATACAGAGGTTATCACCGATACGGTTAAAGCGATGAAGAATGCCATAGCTCCACGCCTATGGCATTTTCCATAGGATCATAATTGATCAGACTGAGCGAAACCTTCTGGCCGAGGGCTAATACCTCTTTCTCGCCTTCCATGCTATCTAGCAGGAAGAGTCTGCTTTGACAGGGAATTTGGATAAGGCTAAAGCAGATATTCTCCTCTGAGATTTCACTGACCTCTGCTTGAAGCTCCACACCCATGATTTCATTGAGATATCGTACCCTTGATCCCCGTCCAGTCTTTTGATTGAACGCATTGAAAACCTCATCAACCGATAGATAGAGGGATAAATAGCTGTTGAGATATATCTTAAAAATCTTGCCCAGTGAATATTTGTGTTCGATGAGTTGAGCCAGGATCTCATCACATTGTGCCTTAATGTACACCACATTCTCAGCCGGAATGGTTTTTCGTGCTTCGCCGTCCATATACCTGAAGGGATTGTTCTTATCCAGGGCTGCAAGATACTGATACAGCACATCCTCCTCTTTGCAAAGACGATTCATGCACCAGGTAAAGTCCTCCACCAGCCTTTTAAACTCCGACTCCCTATAGGTCTGCTTTGATATCATTTTCAAGTTGTCCAGAATATCTTTCTTCACTGTGCCATAGAGCTTTATCTGATCATGACCATCATGGAGGTCCTTCCAGTTTCGATTCCATTCATCCTCACCCTGGGTCCAAATATCCTGAACCTCAAGGAAATCATCCTCAGGGATGTACCGGCTTATTAAAAAAGAAACCATCTTGTTATCCTTAATTTGCGCAAAGGTTACGCTGTTTTCTTTATTTAGATAGAAGCCCAACTTCATGCCATAAGGAGGATTTTTGAAGGTAATCGCATCCACAAGGCAGATCACCCTGCCGTTCTTACGGATGGTCTTCAACAGTCCACCAAAAAAGCGATAATCACTGAAAAGCGTCTCCAGTTCCGCCATATGAAGCTCTGATTTAAAAAGGGACTTAAGCATGGCACCAAAATTCAACACCAGCCTGAGATAGCTGTTTAAATAGAGCCAGATAAAACTTTCTTTGGGTAACTCATGGGCCAGTAGCGCTTCTGCGGTTGCTTTAGCCCGCTCAACCTGCTTTTCATCCTCTCTTTTGATGGGCAGAAAGCTACTCTTGGTATTGCGCAGGCTGAATAAATTATTATCGCTTTTATCCAATGCTTTGACAAAAGCTATAATCTCATCGGGTTTATCCTTTAATCGAAGCAAAACATCGGAATATACTTCAGCATAATCATTAACCAGAGCACTGTAGTCTTCGGGATCAAGCTCAACCATCATTACCGAAGGAAAGGAGCCAAGCTCCCGGATACACTGAGTGGGTAGGCTTTCTTCATTGATAATTTGAGTAAAGCACCGCTTTAAGCTTGACCAGCGGGCGTTGACAGCCTCAACATACTTCAAATATTTTTCTTTTTCCGCAAATCGAAATTTCTCGATAATAATGACCTGATTTCTGGGATTGAATCTTTTGAGCCTGCATGTAAATATATCATCCTTTTGCATGAGTTCCAAAGTAATATCATCAACAAACTCCGCGTTCAGTTCTATGGTTCTGAAAACAATATTCAGAAAGTTGGCTCGAACGATCGTTCTCCCATCTATTGTCTCCCTATTTTCCGTCTCTTGATCCTCTGTCTCCTTATTTTTTTGCCCTTTGAAATAGACTTCGCCAAATAACTCATAGTTAAATAACCGTTTGAGCACGATCCTGTCCTGCTTTCCCTTAAAAGCGATGGAGAAAAAGTCGCCAATGCTGACGAAATATCTATAGAAGGAGTTCATATAAAAATCGATGAACGTTTGATCACTCAAACGATACTTCTCCATGATTTTTCTTAAGTCATTCCTTCTTTTGGAAACTCCCTCCAGTGAAATCTCATAGATTCTGTAGGGGATAACCTCGGGAATCTCATTCTTAAAGGTGAAAATATGATTGACCCCCAGGATCTCAACAAACTCCTTATAGCTCTGCATGCCCTGGCTTAATAAAACTGTCTCCAGGCAGCGACCAAGGGTGATAATGCCATGCTTATTCCTCTTAAGTATTTTAACTTCACCCATATGGATAAGCTGCTGCCTGGTTTCCTCATCAACCCTTTTTTGAATCAGTATAAGCTTCATCAGGAAATTGAAGTGCATGTACCGAACTTCATCATTCCTTGGAATATCCGTTATTCTTGAAATAATTACCTTCAAGGCCTGCTCATCATTCCGATATTCGTTCTGCAAAACCCTGTAGGCCAGGCGAATCCCATTCATGGTTCCCAAACCCACAAACTCCTCCTCCAAGATCCTGGGTTCCTTTTGGAGAATGGTTTTTAAAGACTTAAGCAGCTTGAAATTCTTGCAAAAATAAAACAGGGAATCGTAGGCCTTATTCTCATAAATGCATCTCGCGCTCTTATGGACTAAATCCTTGTTTTTTTCAATGTAATGCTGATTGAGCTCAAAATTATGGAAATGCTTGAGCAGGTTAACCCTATGCCGACATTGGGCGATGGTATAAATGAGCCCAAAAACAGGGGTGTACTCGCTTCTTTCAATAAAATATTGCAAAGCCCTGTTGATACTCTCGTGAAGTGTTCTGTCCACATTTACAGAATCGATGATTTCAGTCAGTATGTCATATTCTTCAAACATTAAAAGGGCGATAATTTTATCATACAGGGTCCAGGAATCATCGCTCAGCTTCCTTATGACCAATGCCTTTAGTCTGGGTTCTTCATCATGATGCAAGCTTTTAATGGTAATAGGGGCTGTAATTGGGGAGCCGCTGTCACACAGCCTTATGATAAACTGTTCCAAGTGCCAAGGTGGATAGGGATTTTCTTCGGAACCATTTTTAGAAACAGCCTTACCGAGCCCATCAGCTATATTGTGGCGGTGTTTTTAACCTTTTATCTTTTCAGCAAATTTGTTACCAATACGCTTCGTCATCTGATGGAGAAGTCTACCATTTCCTGCATTCTTCTCGGTGCCGTTCCGTTCATCTACTATATCTTTGATTATACGACCACCGTCTATACCGATTGGCTTTACAGCGGTGTCAGAGGCGTACCCAGAAACGGGTGAGATCGCTTGATTCGAGATAGTTCAGCCAATGGGCATCATATCTTTGGGCCATGTACTGGCTATGGCCACATGGAACATATCTTCTGCAATGTTTGATTAAATACCAAATTTTACTATTTCATACTTTTTTAGAAGCAGCCACATAGATGAGATCAAAGACGCCGCAGGCCACAAAATAGCCAAGCCAGAAGATCAAATTTATAGGTGTGCCCATTATGGGCAGGGGGCTTAAGTTCCATACAAAGCCATGCTTAAGACCCAACAGCATATTAAAAGCACAGGACATAGGAATTAAGGCAAAAAACCATATATTCACAGGCCAGAACCACACCCTTGCCTTATTGGCATTGCTTCCCACGAATTGACCCACACCAAACAGGGTTAAGCCCAGAGCAAGCAGAATGAAGCCTACCAGAACAGCGCTTGACATTTGCACCTCTATCCATACAACAATGGCAGCCACTACAGCAATGAAGTTAAGCATGGTGCCGGCTAAGGAAAAGATCCTGGCATCAAGTCTTCTGATGTTCTTGTCCTTATCCTGGGGCTCGATACCTTTCAGCAAATAGTCAGTGGTTACTTCAAAGA
Organism: Bacillota bacterium; assembly: GCA_022702935.2. GTDB lineage: Bacteria > Bacillota > Clostridia > DSM-8532 > DSM-8532 > DTU059. Next base: position 11,997 of record JAKIML020000058.1, read on the forward strand.
GCTCACTGAGCAGGATCACCTTATCAATATCGGGCATGGATTGCTCGCTCTCCCATTTTGAAATGGCCTGTCGTGAGACCCCAATTTTATCGGCCAGCTCTTCCTGGGACATGCCCTTGGACTTTCGTAGAGTCTGTATTCTATCGGCCAGATTCATTATCATACCTCCCTTGTTCCGATAGTCCTATTGTACTCGATATCTGCGTTGCCGCGCCACCAGTCAGGGCTGGCATCTTGTCAACCAAGGCTGGCATATGCGCAACCATGGCCTGTTTAAGCAGTTTTTCATACTCCCCACCTGTTTTTGGTCCAGGGGCCGCCCTTGAAGTAAGGTGCTGTTTGACATAAACTAGAGGAAGATTGGATTGCCAATAGGAATCCCGCTGTACATAAAGGAGTGCACATAAAATGACGGATAATCAGAAAAAGCTTATAAACCTGCTTAAGGAGATGTTCCAATTTGAGCAGGCCGATCTGGATTTTGGCATCTATCGCATTATGCGCATGAAGCGGGAGGAAATCAGCCGTTTTATAGAAAAAGACCTTCCCGAGCAAATCACCCAGGAGCTTCAATCCCTGGCTTCAGCCTCTTCCAATGCCGAGCTGGAGCAAATAGCCAAGCAAATCACCGACGCAAAGGCTCTGACCGTCAGCGAGGCCATAAAGACCTCCATCATCGCCGAGCTTGAAGAAAAGAAAAAGGCCCTTTTGGCAAAGGTTGATATTTCGGCGGTTGAGGCCGATGTCTATAACCATCTGACCAATTTCTTCTCCCGCTATTATGAAGAGGGGGATTTTATCTCTCAGCGCCGTTACAGGGACGGTGCCTATGCCATCCCCTACGAGGGCGAGGAGGTAAAGCTGCATTGGGCCAATGCGGATCAATACTTTATCAAAACCAGTGAGCACTTTAAGGACTATACCTTTAAAACAGCCTATGGGGATACGGTACGCTTTAAGCTGGTAGAAGCTGAGACCGAGCAGGACAATAACAAGGCCAATGAAAAGCGGTTCTTCCAGCTCTATACCCAAAAGTCCTTTGAATTGGCGGACGGTATATTCACCATTTACATGGAGTATAAAAACGGCGGGAAGGCCAGTCAGGATGCCTGCATTGATGAAATTATCAAGGCCTTTGCAGATGTTCAAAACGAGTATCCGAAATTTTCTGCCCTATTGGCCAAAGCAGACGGCAAATCCCTGCTTGAGCGGCAGCTCATTCGATATACCCGGCGCAATACCTTTGACTATTTCATCCATAAAGACTTGGGCAGATTTCTGCGCCGGGAGCTGGACTTTTACATCAAGAATGATGTGATTTTTCTCGACGATTTGGATGAACAGGATGAAGGAAAATCCAAGGTCTATCTGACCAAGGCCAAGGCCATCCGAAGGATTGCCCGAAAGATCATCGCCTTCCTTGCCCAGATTGAGGACTTCCAAAAAAAGCTGTACCTGAAAAAGAAGTTTGTGGTAGAGTCCCATTACTGCATCACCCTCGACCGGATTCCCGAGGCCATGTACCCCGAGATAGCGGCCAATCATGCCCAGAGGGAGGAATGGGTACGTCTCTTTGCCATTGACGAGATTCAGGGCGATATGAACCGGCCTGGTTATTCGGTTCCGCTGACCACGGATTTTCTGAAGGCAAACCCTTATCTGGTGCTGGACACGGCTTTCTTCAGCCGGGAGTTCAAGGAACGGCTCATAGAGAGCATGGACAACCTGGATGAAAGCCTGGACGGCGTGCTGATTCACAGCGAAAACTTCCATGCTTTAAATATCCTCAAAGAAAAGTACAGTGAGAAGATTAGCTGCATCTACATTGATCCCCCCTATAACACTGGTGATGATGATAATTTCTACTACAAGGACAATTACATGCACTCCACATGGCTGAGCCTCCTTTATGACAGGCTTATCTCCGCCAGCCGTTTAATGTCGCCGGAATGCCCCTTGTTCTGCAGTATTGACCAGGACGAATGGCATCGGCTAAGAATGCTCATGGAAAATATCTTCGGAGAAGAAAACTATGTCAATGAAATTGTGTGGCAGAAGCTTACCGCGGCTAAAAAGCAAAGCACCTATTTCCCCAATCTTTATGAAAAGATCATGGTCTTCAGAAAGTCCGAGGCCATGCGCCTGAACAAGATCTATATCGATTCGGATAAGGATGACAAGAACTACCCCTATATTGAGGAGGGCACGGGAAGGCGGTACGGCTCCTTTGACTTTACCCAGGCCGGTCAGGGGGAAGCCCGCTATTTTGGTGATAAGCTCCTGGAGCCGCCTGCCGGAAAGCATTGGATATGGGGTCAGGACAAGATCAATGAAGGTCTGGCCACGGGCAGAATCATCTTTACCAGCAACGGAACCCCCCGTGTCAAAAGATACCTGGATGAAAAGGAAGGCAATGTGGTGGGCGATTTCTGGATTGACGACGAGATTAAGCCTTTATCGGCCAATGATTCTGAAAGAATCGGCTTTAACACACAAAAGCCCCTTTGCCTGGTCAAGCGTATCATCAAAGCCTCCCAAACAAGTCCGAACTATGTAATCCTCGACTTTTTCGCAGGCTCGGGCACTACAGCCCATGCGGTTATCAGTCTTAATCAAGAAGACGGGGGAAAGCGCAAATATATCCTGGTGGAAATGGGCGAATACTTTGATACCGTCACCAAGCCCCGTGTCCAGAGGGCGATTTATTCCATGGACACAGACAAACAGAAGGGCTGGAGCAACGGCAAGCCCGTATCCCGCAAGGGTTCCTCCCATGCCTTTAAGTATCTGCGGCTCGAATCCTATGAGGACACCCTGAACAATATTGAGCTTAAAAGTGAGCAGTACGAGCTTTTAGGAAGCGCCCGGGAGGATTACTTCCTCACCTATATGCTGGATGCCGAGGCCACCAGCAGCAGTTGCCTTTTGAATATTGACCGGCTGGACAGGCCCTTTGATTATAAAATGAGTATTACGCGCAATATGGAGAGTCGGGAACAGTCCATTGACCTGGTGGAAACCTTCAACTACCTTATAGGGCTTACCGTCACCCGGAGCCATGCCCTAAAGGCCTTTGATGCCCAGTTTACCACCGACCAGTATGGTGCGGTTTCGGCCCGCCTGACGAAGGGCACGACCTATCCCTTCAAAGCGATTGAGGGTACGCTTCCCAACGGTGATAAAGCCCTTGTCCTCTGGCGTCAGATGACCGGGGATGTCATCAGGGACAATGCGGTTCTGGATGCCTATGTTCAGGAGACCTTTGACAGCGGGCGCGGCTTTAGGAAGATCTATGTCAATGGTGACAACAACCTTCAGAACCTTTACAACGAAGGTCATGGCTGGCGGGTTGTCCTCATTGACGAGGAGATGAAAAAGCACCTGTTTGAAGACGGCGAGTAAGGAGGCAGCGGTAATGGCAAAGAAGAATAGTCAACAGGGGAATGAACCCCAGCTTAAGTTCTATCAGAAGCTTCTGCTCAACCGTTACCTGCTTAAGCAGTTTGGTGTCTCCCGATTTCAGGACCTGGCCGCAGATCTGAAGAAACCCGCCCTGGAGGAAATAGATAACGAAGGCGTTACCGGGTTTTTCAAGCAAATGGTTCTGAACCTCGGCCCCCGGCTAAAGCTCCCCCAGGAAAAGCTGGCTGAGTATGATCTGAATATTGTGTCCCATTTACGAAGGATCAATGAACGGCGGGATGAACCCCTGTCCCTGAAATACTTTCAATACCTCTCCCTGCTTTTTGTGGAGTACTATCTCGACCATTACTTCAACCACCGCCAGGCCCTGCTTGACGACCTTAATGGCTTTGTGGCTGATTTCAATGCCCAGTATCCTAATGATGCGGTAGAGCCCTATAAAGACAGTGATTTAAACAAGATAGCTATCTGGAATGCCACCGGCAGCGGCAAGACGCTGATCATGCACATTAATTATCATCAGTACCGCCACTATTCCAAAGATGGCTTGCCAGAGGGGGCTTCCTATATTCTGCTCACTCCCAAGGAGGGCTTGTCCCTTCAGCATATTGAGGAGTTCAAGGCTTCGGGCATTCCGGCCAAAATCTATGACAAGGCCTTAAGCCGCTTCATGCGTCAGTATGGCGAGATTAGCGTCCTTGAAAACACGAAGCTGGGCGACAAGGATCAGGATACCATTGTCTCAATCAAGCGCTTTGGTCATCAAAACGTGGTCTTTGTGGATGAAGGACATCGGGGCTCCTCCTCGGGTAAGGAAGGAAAATGGCAGAAGTATCGTGACGAGTTGTGCTCCGACGGCTTCTCCTTCGAGTATTCGGCCACCTTTGGACAGGCCATGGCCGCCTCCAGTGACAAATCCATGGCCCAGCGCTACCAGAAATGCATCCTCTTTGATTATTCCTATAAATACTTTCATGGGGACGGCTATGGCAAGGACTATCATATTCTTAACCTGGCCGATGACAGTGACGAGGCCAAGCGAAAGCTTTATCTGACTGCTTGCCTGCTGACATTTTATCAGCAGAAGAAGCTCTACCTAACCTGTAAAAGCGACCTTGAACCTTTCAAGATTGAGAACCCGCTCTTTGTTTTTGTTGGGGCCAGTGTTAATGCCGTCCGCACCGAGCGTGGGCGCAAGGTCTCGGATGTTGTGGATATTCTGCTGTTCATCAAGGAATTTGTGTCCACTCCCAGCGAAGCAACGGCCCAAATTCAGCAGCTTTTATCAGGGAATACGGGACTTCTGGACAGCCATAACCGGGACATCTTCCGAAATGCCTTCCCCTACCTGGTCAGTGAAGGATTATCATCAGCAGAATTGTATCACGATGTACTGAAAATTGTGTTCAACTGTCCTTCTGTCGGCGCCGTGCTCCATGTGGAGAACCTAAGGGGCATCAGTGGCGAAATCCGTCTGCGTCTGGGTGAAAACGAGCCTTTTGGCGTCATTAATGTGGGCGATGACAGCGCCCTTATAAAGCTGTGTTCGGAAAATGGCTTCCACACCGATACTATAGCCTTCTCCGAGTCCCTGTTCCATAGGATTGCCAAGCCCGACTCCACCATTAATCTGCTCATTGGCTCCAAAAAGTTCACCGAGGGCTGGAACTGCTGGCGTGTTTCCACTATGGGGCTTATGAATGTGGGGCGCAGCGAGGGAAGCGAAATCATCCAGCTCTTTGGCCGAGGTGTGCGTTTGAAGGGCTATGCCATGTCCTTAAAGCGCAGTACGTTTGTCAGAAAGGAAAACCCGGAAATCTCCGTTCCAAAGCATATCACCCTTCTGGAAACCCTGAATATCTTTGGGGTTCGGGCCGATTACATGCAGCAATTCAGGGAATTCCTCAAGGCCGAGGGCGTTCCGGCTGATAAGGGCCAGCCTCTGATCATAAAAATGCCGGTGATTCGAAACAGGCGGTATGCGTCGGACAACCTGTACACCCTCCGGGTCAAAGGCGGACTGGATTATCGAAAACATGCCCAAAAGCCATTCTTGCGGTATGTTGAGGGAATTGTCGTCACCCTGGATTGCTATGCCAAGGTACAGTTTGAAACCTCCAGGACCGCCTCATCAGGCGAGGCAACCAAACATCAGGCAGCGCTCAGACCCGAGCACCTGGCCTTCCTCAACTATGATCGCATCTATTTTGAACTGCTTAAGTACAAGAACAAGAAGGCCCGATACAATGTGAATATCACCAAAAGGGATATCTATGACTTGCTTAACAATCCTGAGCATAACACAGCCTGGTACAAGCTGCTCATTCCTGAGGATGAGCTTGCCATACGCAGTTTTTCAGACTTCCAGCGTTTTGAAAAAATAGCTATAGCCCTGCTTATGAAATACTTTGACAAGCTCTATTACAGAGAGCGGAATCGGTGGGAGTCCATGGTGGTGGGCTATGAGTTAACCCCTGTCAATGATGAGGATAGTAATTTCCTCAACGACGAAAATGATGAATTCACTTTGAGCATAAGTCACGCGGATGAGAACGACGTCACCATAACCTGGCTGAACCAAATCATTGATAAGCTCCAAGGGGCTATATCGGCAGAGCAAATGCCCGATATCAACGCGGTATGTAATGATTTGGAAATCATCAGCTTCCCAGGCCATTTATACACCCCATTGCTTTACCTGGCCAAGAACAATGTTGATATTATGGTCTCCCCCGTGGCCTTAAATGAGAGCGAGGCCAAATTCGTCAAGGATCTGCGTCAATATTTTAAGGACCATGAAGCTGACTTTGCCGATAAAAAGCTGTACCTTATACGAAACAGGAGCAGAAAAGGCATTGGTTTCTTTGAAGACAGCGGTTTTTATCCGGATTTTATCCTTTGGTATCTGACCCATGACAAGCAGTTTATCACCTTCATCGATCCCCATGGCATCAGGCATGAAGGGATTGCCTCGGATAAGGTCAGGTTGCACCAAACCCTTAAAAATACGATTCAAAGCAGGCTTTCCAATGCCTCGGTGGTGCTTGACGCCTTTATTCTGTCACCCACCAAATATGAGGAACTGCCCGGCAAAAATATCTCAAAAGCAGATTGGATTGATAACCATGTGCTTTTTATGGAGGATCTTAACTACATGCAGAAATTGCTTGATGCCATCGATAAGTAGAAGCGTCACCCACTACACACAAGTCCATATAAAGCGTGTCAGGAAAATATTACTTGGCACGCATTTTTCGTCTATGGTTTGACAAATGTGACCACCCGGTCGTATACTATTTATAGAGATATGACCACGTGGTCACATGTGGTTTTCAAGGAGGCTTATATGCCGCGGGAAACCTTTTTCAATCTGCCTAAAGACAAAAGAGACCACATCATCACAGCAGCCATAGAGGAATTTTCTCAAGCAGGCTACTCAACAGCCAGCACCAATCAGATATGCAAAAAATCAGGCATCCCAAAAGGAAGCTTTTATCAATACTTCACCGATAAGCTGGATTTATATGTCTATATCATGACACTGGCCATTGAAGAAAAGATCAGATTTTTTTCTGTTGCGCTGACCGAGTTTCCCGCCCTCTCACTCCTGGAACAGATACGTTTACTCTTTACAAAAGGCATTGAATTTGCAAAAACCCATCCCCAATATGCCGCATTAGGCGAGCAGTTTTCCAAGGAAAGCGACGAATCGGCCAAATCCGCAGTAATTAAGGAAGGCGATAAGCGCTCCGACACACTTTTTCTGCAAATGATAGACCAGGCCAAAGCAAAAGGAGAAATCGACGATAGTGTTGATGCTCAAGCCTTAAGCCTGCTGCTGCAATCCTTAAACAGTGCAGTCAATAGCTATATGCAGGACAGATATGGCAGCCTAAGCTATGAGGAACATGAAAAAGACATGAAGCATTTTATCGAGTCACTCTTAAACATCCTGTATCGTGGGATTAAGAAGTAAAGGAGGGCTTATATGAAACGAAAGGCTGATTTTATCCTGGGCATGATCTTTGCCGCCGCCACTATTGCTTTTATTGTACTCCTTCTGACCGATGATACCTTTTTTCAATGGGCATTTAACCGCCATCATAATGTTTTAAGCTGGTATATACGTCCCTTGTTCATCATACCCATGGTGATATTTGCGTTGAAGAAAAGCTTTACGGGCATATTTGCCACGATTTTAGCGCTGTTTACAAGCATGTTCTGGTTTCCCGCTCCGGCCTCAAGCCACCCTCAGGTCCTTGAATTTCTGGCTTTTGAAATGGAATATTTAAAGGGCACATGGACAGCTCCCAAAATTGTTATGAGCCTGGCCGTCCCCCTGTTTTTCGTGATGCTTCTCCTGGCAGCCTGGAAAAGAAACTGGAAATGGCTTTTGGGCGTCATCATTGGAGCAGCCGTTCTGAAATTTGCATGGAGCATTGCCTTTAGCGGCGAAGCAGGTATGTCTATTCTAAAACCAGCATTATTGGGCCTGGTCATTTGCATTGTCGGCATAGGCATATACATTAAAAGGCTTCGGAAGGGTAAAACCCCTTCATCATGACCTTTTTAACATGAAAAAATCAAGGCCTCCCAAGCTTAAGCAGCACGGCGCCATGAGGATTGAGTTCAGTACTCAGTCGTTCAGTCACAGTGCCCATATCCTTATGGGCCCAAAGATCCCTCACCATATACTCTCCATCTAGATCCAACAGTTTAAAGCTGACCCATGGACTGGTTCTAGTGAAGGATGTGTTAAAGAAAGCCACATAGATGCTCCCATCCTCGTCCTGACTTCTCCAGACTACGGTATCCTGGGTTCTCATGACCTGTCGTGCGCCATGGGAATGCTTTAAGACCCGTATGACCTCTTCATTGGTGAGAAGGCTTAAGGTCCAGTCATCCAGGCCTCGAAGTTCTGTCCCAAGCATTAAGGGAGAACGGAATATGCTCCATAGCGTCATCATGGTGATTTGCTCATCCCTGGTAAAGCAGGTGTTTCTGCCCGTTCCGCCATCCTTTTTGTTATTGATCTCAATGCGCCCCAAAGGTAGCATGTCACAATCAGGCCAGCATCCTGCTTTGACATAGGGGCTCCATTGATGGCATTTTTCAAACATGTTATAAAGCTGCGGCCAGTTATCCCAAAAGTCCCCGGTCATACGCCACATATTGGCATGCTGGCTTAAATGCTCTGCGTGTTCAATGGGCGCCGGCCCAGGTGACAGGCTCAGAACCATGGGTCTTCCGCATTTGTCTATAGCCCTTCTGATCATCTCAATCTCACCCTTGGCAGAGTAAGGGTCATGGGGTTTAAACTCAGTGACACAGATATCGTCCACCTTCACAAAATCAACTCCCCATGAGGCATAGAGTTCAAAGATGGAATCATAGTATTCCTGCGCCCCCTCCGCATGGGGATTGACGCCATACATGTCCGTATTCCAGGCGCAGACAGAAAAACTATGCGCGATATCCCTTGCAGTCTTAGTGGTTCCTTTAACAGGAGTTGCTCCATGGACTGCCTGCCTCGGTATCCCTCTCATAATATGAATTCCAAACTTTAATCCCAGGCCATGGATGTAATCTGCAATGGGTTTAAATCCTGCACCATTCTTTGCTGAAGGGAAGCGATTCTCTGCAGGAATGAGGCGGGAATATTCGTCCATGCACAGAGGATAGAAATGGTTATACTGTGTGGAGGTGGCTTGGGGTTCATACCATTGGATGTCACAGACAATGTACTCCCAGCCATAGGGTTTGAGATGCTTTGCCATAAAATCCGCATTGCCAAGGAGCTGTTCCTCATTGACCGATGCTCCATAACAGTCCCAACTATTCCATCCCATGGGCGGGGTGGGTGCTAAATCGTTCTTGTTCATGGTGATACCTCCCCTGATAAGCATAGCAATGCAGACCTATACTGTCTCATAACAAGAATCAAGCATGGACATTCTATACATTCAATATTTTAGTATTATAGAAGTTTGTTGGCAAGATTTATGGATTTGCGACAGAGATAAATGGCACTATGGGTTTCCCATAGCAAGCGGAGATTCAGAAGTGAAAGCGTGTATAGTCATTGAGCTTTTTATAGCTTTCGATATAGTTCTGGCGCAGGTTCTCATACTCGGAAAGGCACTCCTGATAGCTCCTTTCCCTGTTCTGAAGCGGAGGAAGAAGTCTTCTTAAGCTTTCCAGATGTATTCTCTGCCGCTCCCTCACCCCATCGTTGAGGGTTTTATCAGATTCGATACTCTGCTCAAAAAAAGCAATATCCCTTTGAATCCTATCAATTAAACGATCGATGTTTTGTTTTTTATTGAAGAATCCAGACCATTCACACTCGTTATCAAGAATCGTCTCACCTGTTGCCTGTACCTGCGCTTTAAGTTCATCCGGCGATAGTTCCATCCCAATTAGTCGATCCTGTCCGGTTTCCAGCTCATTGAATGTCATCTCATGAACATTTTTATGAAAGATTCTGCTCCATAAGTTTGTCTCTTTAACGGTCACGGATATGCCAATGCAACAGAGCAATGAGAGCATGACAATGCAATAAATGCTTTGCATAATCCATCGTTCCTTTCATTCAGTTGCCTCATCAAACCATTTAAGAAGTATCCCACTAAATGGATAAAGAGAGGCCGAACAACAATTCGGCGATCTGATATGTACCATTAGGGCAGCCCTCATATAAAAAACAGAAATTCCTACCGTTTGCTTTAATAAACGACAGTCACGCTATAAATAACACCTGAATCAGAACCGCCTGAGCCGGATGCATAGTAGTTACATCTAACCCTGTAAGTCCCGTTAGGCACGGAATATTGTTCATCAATTAAGGCTGACGAGGAGTATGATGTGGTGTACCAATTTGCGATGTCAATCCAGGTGCCGCTGGTATAGCGCTGCAGGGTACAGGAGAGGTAAAGGTAATTTCCATTGGTGGTTCTTTGGATAAACCCGAATATGGTAGCTATCCCGTTTGAGTCTATGTACAACGAGGTGCTTACATAATTGATGTAGGTCCACTGAATGGTCACCATGCCCTTTGTAATTGCATTAAGGCCTGTGGTGGTCAATGGTGTGGCTGCAAAGGCTGCGGGTGAAGATACGCTCACCAGAAGAATCACTGCCAATACAAGGGATAAAAGTTTTTTCTTTGACATAAAAAAGCCTCCTTCGATACTGTTCTTATTAAAATAAACAAATCAAGGGAGGCTTTTGTGACAGAAAATCGTAATATTTTATAAAAAATTTTACGGACCTGAGCCATTGCCCATTTTATCAACACTATTTGCAATCTTAAAAACCGTATCTCTATCCAATGAAGATAACACCGTATAAATATATAGATCATCGTACCAGATCAGGCTCTGAATACCCTGATTGGAGTAAAACCTAGCCGGTAAACCTTTAATCTCAACTTCCTCTGATTGTACCCCTTCTGTATTGAAGCCGATTGATACGTGTTCTACAACCTGTTGGCTATAGGTTATATAATCTGTTTCTTTTTCATATACCAGTAGAACATACCTGTCGGTTTTTCTTTGAACCAATATAAAGTCCTCCGGAATATGGGTTGGCACATAGATGGTGAATTCATGGTCCTCATCTTCATAGGAGTGAATCTCATTGATGAATATATGTGTAAACTCCTCATACACCCGAATGAAAAATTCAATTATGGCAGCACGTACAGGTGATATGCTCATGGCGCATCCAATGAGGATGAGGATTGCGGCAACGATGGCCACTGCACGCCTGCGTATAAAAACCATGATCCCTGATGAGCTTTTTGATTTGCTTTGCCGTATAAGCTTTTTCATTTTCCGTTGAAACTCATCCGAGAATTCATGGTCTATTTCATGGTCCGATGGCAAATGGCTGATCTCATAAAGGTCCGCTTGTTTAACGGCCTTCTTAAGTATACCCTCTTCTAAGCTAGGTGACATCACGTTCCTCCCTCTCAAGAATCTCCTCAAGCTTGCGTTTTGCGCGCTCTATACGCTTCCGGACCGTTGCCTCTGTGATATCCAAAATCTTTGCGATCTCCTCATTGGACAACTCCTGAACATATTTCAGTGTTAGTACATCCCTATATAAGGCAGGCAGGCTCAAAATGGCCTTTGTAAGATGATCCAGCGCCAGCGCATCACTCATGGGCTCTGTGGCAGCACAGTGCTTTACATCTTCAAGAAAAAGAGCTGCTTGTCTTTTTCTTGAATTATACAAGTTAATGGCGGCATTCCTG
>JAKIML020000116.1 GCA_022702935.2 Bacillota bacterium
AGTAGGCAGTAGTGCGGTGTCCCCACCAGAGTTGGCGGGAGATGCACCAATCCTGAATATTCTCCATCCAGTTAAAATAGATTTTGGAGAAACGTTCGGGCACAAACTTGATGGTGCCGTTCCTCACTGCTTCAATCGCCGGCTCTGCCAGGGGCTTCATCTTTACAAACCACTGCCAGGAAACCCTGGGCTCGATAACGGTGGAGCAGCGGTAGCATGAACCCACATTGTGCTTGTGGGGCTTAACCTGAACCAAAAGACCCAAAGCCTCCAGATCCTTTACCACCTGTTTTCTGGCTTCATAGCGGTCAAGACCGGCATACTTTCCGCCATTGCTGTTGATGGTAGCATCCTCATTAAAGACATTGATAATCTCAAGGCCATGGCGCAGGCCCACTTCAAAGTCATTGGGGTCATGGGCCGGGGTAATCTTCACGACGCCGGTTCCGAATTCCTTTTCAACATAGGTATCTGCCACAACGGGAATCTCTCTGTCCATCAGAGGCAGTATCACCGTTTTGCCGATGAGATGCTGATACCTTTCATCCTCGGGATGGACGGCCACGGCCGTATCACCCAGCATGGTCTCGGGTCGGGTGGTTGCAACCTCAATATACTCATTGCTGTCTTTAACAGGATAGCGAATATGCCAGAAACTGCCGTCCTTTTCCTCATACTCAACTTCGGCATCAGAAATGGAGGTTCCGCAGCAGGGACACCAGTTGATGATTCTCTCGCCCCTGTAGATGAGCCCCTTTTCATAGAGGCGGACAAACACTTCCAAAACCGCCTTGGATAAGCCCTCGTCCATGGTAAAGCGCTCGCGTTTCCAGTCACAGGAGCTGCCCAGCTTTTTAAGCTGCTCCACAATGCGGCCGCCATATTGCTCCTTCCAGGCCCAGGCGCGTTCCAAAAAGCCCTCACGGCCAATATCTTCTTTTGTGATACCCTCCTCGGCCATTTTCTCAACAATCTTGACCTCGGTGGCGATACTGGCGTGATCAGTACCCGGCAGCCAAAGGGTGCAATACCCCTGCATGCGCTTCATGCGAATCAGGATATCCTGCATGGTGTTGTCCAGGGCGTGGCCCATGTGGAGCTGACCCGTAATATTGGGCGGCGGAATAACAATGGTAAAGGGTTCTTTATCAGGATCAATCACCGCATGAAAATAATCCTTCTCCATCCAGTTTTGATAATGTTTTTCTTCAACCTGGCGGGGATCATAGGTTTTGGCGATTTCTTTGCTCATGTTGATTTTCCTTTCTATGATTTCATTTATGTTTACGTTCCTTATGTGACTATCTGAAAGCAAGGATCAGCAGTATGGCGCCGGGAAGCAAAGCCAAAAGACCAATGAGCTTAATGCGTACCGCTGCCTTATTTCGTCTATAGTTTTCCAACTCCTCGGGCGGAAGCTCCCAGGCCTCATTGACATCAATGCGATGTATCAGACCTGTTCTCTCAGCAATACCCTTTGCCCCGTAGTTAATGAGAGCGCCCGCGCCCATGAGAACAAAGCCCAGTATTTTCAATATCTCCATAGTCTCCACCTTTCACACATCTTTGCAGAGATTTGGCCGACTCCATGCCTTAACCGGGCATAAAAAAAGCCTTCATCCATTGCTTTTGGACGAAAGCTCTCTTCCGCGGTACCACCAAAATTCCCTTTCGGGCACTTTGACAGAGGATAACGGCTCTCAACCGGTACGACTTACTTAGGGTTCGGTCGTACATGCTCAGGAGCGACCTTCGGCGAACAGATAACCTGGAGATGCTTCCAGCCCATGGCATCCCCTCTCTTGAGGCGTATTAGCCTACTCCTCTCCGTCATAGCATATAAGAAATATTACAGTTTGATATTAGAATAAGATCATGGCCTTGTCAAGGCTGGATTCGTTATCATGAGCCCCTGCGCTCATAGTCCACATAACGGAATCTGACATTCACTTTGCTGGTTTGCCATTCCCCTACGTGGGTTTTTTCCCAATCAGGCAAAGTGTCCAGATTGTCAATAAAGTTATCTGCAGGGTATGCCTCATCAATCTGTGTAATCAATGCCCTGCTGCAATATCGGAGCAACTGGCGGTAGACGGTTTCACCGCCGCAGAGATAAACTTCTCCGGGAAAGCCCTCTATAGCTTTGGCCAGCTCGTCCAAATCATGCACCATAACGGCCCCTTGGCAGGTATAACCCCTATCCCGCGTCAATACCACATTCAGTCTGTCAGGAAGGGGCTTCTTATCCTTGAAGGATTCCAGGGTTTTGCGCCCTACAATAATAAGATTGCCGCAGGTCAGTTCACGGAATCGCTTAAGATCCTCCGGGATGGGCCTTAAAAGCTGGTTGTCCTTCCCGATCCCCCAGTTTCTGTCAACAGCGGCTATAAGGATAAGGTCATTTCTCATGGGCTTCTCCTTTATACGGCAACAGGAATATTCTTAATCTGCGGATGGGGGTCATAGCCCTCCAGGACAAAATCCGATACCTTAAAATCGTAGAAGTCCTTTACATCCGGGTTAACAATCAGCCGTGGAGCCGGTCTGGGCTCCCGCTGGAGCATTTCGCGAACAAGGGGCTCATGGCGATCATAGATATGAGCATCGGCAATCACATGAACCAATTCACCCACCTTCAGGCCGCTCACCTGGGCGAACATATGCATAAGAACAGCATATTGAACCACATTCCAGTTATTGGCCACCAAAACATCATTGGATCTTTGATTTAAGATGGCATTAAGCTTGTCCCCCGTCACATTAAAGGTCATGCTGTAGGCGCAGGGGTAAAGGTTCATGGCATGGAGATCCGCATGATTATAGAGATTGGTCATAATCCTGCGGCTATAGGGATTGTGCTTCAGATCATAGAGCACCCGATCCACCTGATCAAACAGGCCTTCCTTGTATTGATGCTTAACCCCAAGCTGATAGCCGTAGGCCTTGCCTATGGATCCGGTTTCATCGGCCCAGGAATCCCAAATATGGCTGTTGAGGTCGTGAATATTATTGGACTTCTTCTGCCATATCCAGAGAATTTCATCCACGGCATTCTTAAGATTGGTGGGTCTCAGGGTCAGTATGGGGAACTCCTTGGATAAGTCATAGCGATTGACCACACCGAACCGTTTTTTGGTATGGGCCGGTGCACCGTCCGACCAACGGGGTCTGACATTGGTGCCTTCATCAGAAAAACCATTATCCAGAATGTCCTGGCAGTTGTTGATAAAAATAAGATCGGCAAGGCTCATAATGTTTTTCCTCCTTAGGTGGATTTTGCTAGTCCCTGGATGACTTTGACCTCCATGCACAGACACATGAAATCACAAATTAAGATAAATATAACCCACCCCCGCAAAATCCGCAAGGATTAGTTCAACCCATGGTCAATTTTGATACGATGGGTTAAAATGTATGGTATTAATCAATCCATAGAATAAGGAGATTAAGGACTGTGAAACGCCATTCAGAAGTAATTATTCTCGGCCTGGACAGGCCCTATGAGGAGGCCGACCTGGTGGTTTTCGGAGCCCCCTATGACGGGACCGTCTCATACCGTCCCGGTTCCCGCTTTGGCCCCTCAGCCATCCGTAATGAATCCTACGGCATTGAAACCTACAGCCCCTATCAGAATCTGGACCTCAGCGATATTAAGGGCTTTGACGGCGGCGATCTCCCCCTGCCCTTCGGGGATACCACGGCCGCCCTTGCCATGATAAAGGCGTATACCCATGAGATCCTGACCGATCATAAAATCCCGTTGATGCTGGGCGGGGAACATCTGGTCACCCTTCCCTGCGTTGAGGCCGTGCTGGAGCATTATCCCGATCTTTGCATCCTTCATCTGGATGCCCATACCGATCTTCGGGAGGATTATTTAGGCATCAAGCTCTCCCATGCCACAGTCATCCGCAGAATCTGGGAGAAGGTGGGCGACGGCCGAATCTGGCAGTTCGGCATCCGCTCCGGTGAGCGCTATGAGTTTGAATGGGCAAAAGAGCATACCTGCCTTACCCCCTTTGTTCTGGAGGGTATTGATGAAGCTTTAAAGGCCATTGCCGGACGCCCCATCTACCTGACCATTGATTTGGATGTTCTCGATCCCTCGGTCTTCCCGGGTACGGGAACCCCCGAGCATGGCGGGGTCAGCTTTAAGGAGCTTATGGCTTTTCTGCTGAAGCTCAGAGGACAAAGGCTGGTGGGCGCAGATCTGGTGGAGCTGGCCCCCCATTATGACGCCAGCGGCATATCCACAGCCGCCGCCTGCAAGCTGCTCCGTGAGGTTGCCCTCATCCTGGGCAGCAGGTCATAATCCACTGATAATAGGTCTTATCTCCCAATGCAGCCATGGCGGGCGCAGATTCAATGAAAAAGTTGTGCAAGACCTACCTGCCTGCTATAGTCGTTGTAACAGCCATATGCCGGCTGCCTCCCCGGACAGTCACAAGAATCCCCCCAAAGTTCAGGGTATCATACACACGGACGCCCTGCTCTCTAAGCCTGTTCATCACATCGGGATGGGGATGGCCATAACGGTTAACCCCTACTGAGGCAATGGCCAGGCTCGGGGTGGTGGCCTCAATAAAGCGTTGGGCCGATGAATACCTTGAGCCATGGTGGGCGATCTTCATAAGATCACAGTCCACCATGGCGCCGTCAGCCAGAATCCTTCCCTCGGTTTCAGCACCGATATCCCCGGTGAACAACGCACTGAAAGCCCCGTAGTCCAGCTTGGTCACCAGAGAATACTCATTGGCTGAGGTGGTAGCGCTTTGGGGCATGTTCCAGGTCTCCAAAAGCGGATAGATCACTTGAAGGTTTAGCCCTTCCTCAGCAAGAAGAATATCCCCCTCCCTGGCCATGACTGTGGGAACGCCCATTTTTCGGGCCTTATGAAGCAAGGGATTCATGCCCGGATCAGGCGCGTCGGCGTGGATGAGCTGTCTGACCGGCACCGCTTCCAAAACACTTCCCAGACCCCCAATATGATCCGAATGGCCATGGGTGGCTATCATCACATCAATCTGTGTCATGTTCAGATCATAGAGCAGTGGAACCACAATATTCTCGCCAACATAGGAGCCTTGGGCATCATTAAGACCGCCCCCGCCGTCAATGATTATGTTTTTCTGACCGGGTGTGCGTATGAGGACACAATCCCCTTGACCCACATCGGCAAAATAGATGCGCAAAGACCTGTCAGGAAGGCTGACGAGGACCATTACAGCGCCGCAAAGGGCAAAGATCCCTGCCAAAAGGGGTCGGCCTATATCCCTGGGCAGACGTGCATGCCCATATCTTAAGTACAGGAGCACCAGATAATAAAGACCGATAAGCATAAGGCTCGGCGTGGCCAGGTTTATCTCCGCCCATGGCAAGCCTGCCAGGCTGCGCGTCAGCCATAGCATTCCTTTTATCAACCAGGTTATGCCCTGACCCATCATCAAGGCAAAAGGCAGCCAAAAGCTGCCCACCAAAGCCAAAAGAGCGCCTGAAAGCGTAATAAGGCCGGTGAGGGGTACAATGATCAGATTTGAGAACAGCGAAATAACCGAAAGGGTGTTAAAGCTGTACACAATAATAGGAAGAACACCGATCTGGGCGGCCAGGGTTGCGGCCAGGGTGTCCCGGATGCTTTTAGGAAGCTTTTCGGGAAGTTTATTAAACAGGGGCTTATAAAAAACCGTCAGCGACAGGGTGGCTGCAAACGATAGGATAAAGCCCGGATCAAAGAGCATAAAACTGTTGGCAAGGAGGATCAGTATGGCCGATACGGCCATGGCGCAGAAGATATCAGCTTTCCGCCACAGGATCATGCCTGTAAGGGTGACCCCGGCCATGATGGCCGCCCGGATTACCGAGGCCTCCATGCCGGTGGCAAAGACATAAAAGACCATGACAGGAAAGGATATGGCCGAAGCCCAGCGGCGGTTAAAGCCCATTTTCTGCAAAAGTCCCAGAAGGGGCATGAGGATAAAGGCAATATTGGCCCCTGAAACCGCCATAACATGGGACAATCCAGCCCGTCTGAAATCCTCCTCCATTTCCTCGGGCATCTGGGAGGTATCGCCAATGAGCATGCCCGCCAGCACCGAGGCCTCCTCCTGGGGAAGGCATTGGTTTAAAACCTTTAAAATCTGAGCTCTGATGCCATACCCGGTTTTTTTAAGCCATTGGGCCTCACGGCCCTCTAGCAGTGTCAAAGCCGATGCAGGCTCGCTCATGATGGCCGATATCTCTTTGGCAGCCAGATATCTGCGGGTATCAAAGCCCCCCAGGTTTCTGCGTCCCTGGGGAAGCCGCAGTTCCCCGCTGACCCGGACCAAGACGCCATATTCAAGACCCTCCGCCGGCTCATCGGTATACAGGGTTATCCGAACATTCAGCCCCTCAGGTTCCATCCGTTGAGGCGCCTCCACAGATTTCACCGCAAGAGTGAACCTTGTCTTTCCTTCCACTGACTCAGGCTGGTTGGCCACAATCCCTTCCAGGGTAACAGTTTGATCCGCCCATTTACGGGCGACAAAATAATGGTGTTGTATATTGATGGTATGAAGGATATACCCTGTTAAAAACAGAGGCAGCGCGAGAAAAACAAAGGGCGAGACTTGCTTTCTTATAGGCCTGTATAAAAGGGCCATGACAAGGATGGAAAGTATAATAAACACTATACCCCAATAATGTGAAATACTTACATCGGCAAGCAAAATGCCCCCTATTAAGGCCAATGCGGCAACCACTAAAGGTCTTTTCATAGAACATCGCTATCCCAAATTTTTCTGTAAAATAGCAACACCCGATGAGCCAATCTGACTAAGGGACCCTTCAAGTCCCAGAGAACGAACAAATCCTGTTTTTTCCCAAAAGGCCAAGCCCCGGGGATTCTTTTCCGATACCGAAACCACGCAGGTCAACGGACCATACTTGGCCCGTGCCCATTGAAGCAGAATATTCACGGCCTGGGTTCCATACCCCCTGTTCTGATGTGCGGGCTCAATAATGAGGGTATAAATCCACAGAACCTTCTTAGACTCGGCGGCCTTAATTTCTCCATAAACAAAACCAATGGTCTTTCCGTCCTCTGTGTCAATCATTGAAATGAGGATATGGCCACGGGACGGGGCTATCAGTCTTTGTCTGATCTCCGCAAAATTTTTAAAGCCTGTGGCGTAGCCAAAGCAATCCGTCATGCTATACCATTTTTCCAGAAGGGCAATATCCGCCGGCATCAGCCCTCTGAAGCTTAACCCCTGTTTGTTGGTGATCATTCTATGACCTCTTCCAATACACCATTGATTAGTTCTGCATCAGATACCATTCGGTCCATCCGTTGTAAATATTCTTCCAGGTGGGTTCCCGCAATCCCCGGAGTGTTTTCTGATAGAGGACCGCACTATATTTTCTGTATAGCGGCATGATGGTGAATGCCTTCTCGCCCATGCCCAGGGCTTCCCTGACCACTTTCAAGGCGCCCGAGACATCCGTATACTCAGGTATACGGCATCCCATCAGCATCATATCGTATCGTCCACTGGCCGCCAGGGTTTGCAGTTCGGCCTGGGTACCCGCCTCCACCTTCAATGTAATGCCGATCTCAAAGAGTGCGTTGGCCATCCTTTGGCCAATGCCTTTTCGTTCATCACTCACATTGTTATACCTTAAGGTTAGTGTCACAGGAATTCTTATTCCATTTTTTTGATAGGTTAAAACATTCTTTTCCTGATCATAGGTAAATCCGGCCTCGGTCAAAGCTGCCAGGGTTGCGCCACGGCTGCTTCCCATCTCGCTGGTTCCCTCGGGAATGACCAGCTTTCCTAATTGTGAGGGAATGAGGTCGTCATATCCCCAAAGATAATCAATGAGGATTTGCCTGAAATCCACCTGAGCAATCGGTGAATTGTCCTTCCCCACCGGCGACAGGGCTAAGAATTCCAGGGTATTGCCCTCATAGGGCTTGAAATAGATATCGGTGCGCTGAGAAAACCCTTCCATATAGGTGATCTCATCGCTTGCGATATCGATCTCCTTTTTGTGAAAGGCCTCCATCATATAGGATTCATCTGGATATACTTTAAAGACAATGCCGTCCAGCCAAATGGGATGGCCAAGACCATTGGGGGCATCGACATACCACCAGGCATTGTTGCGTTCAAGAATAATGGCGTTATCCTGATAGCTCTTATAGACAAAAGGTCCGCTGCCAATGAGCGTAAGCGAATCACTATGTCCCTCCATGGGCCAGTTCTCAAAAACATGCTGCGGCACTATGGGAAAAGTCAGCTTATTCAGAATCTCGGTGTCGGCCTTTGAAAGGACAATTCTTAAGCCAAGCCGTGTAATGATTTTGACGCTCTCAATTCCCTTGACATAGTCATAGTAAAAGGAGCGGTTTCCCGCACTTTGGATGAGTCCCACTGAAAAGGCCACATCCTCCGCCGACAGAGCTTGTCCGTCATGGAAGTAAACATTATCCTTAAGGGTAATATCAAGAATCAGTCCATCATCACTTAAGGTGTATCTGTCCACCAACCCGTCTTTAACCCGTCCCTCCGAATCCTCCATAAACAGGGTATCAAACACAAAGGATGCCATCTGGCGAACAGTTTGGTTTCTGGTTGTCAGTGGATTCAGGGTATCCGGGGTAATCATGAACAGATTGATAATACCGCCCTGGGAAGGGCCGCCATCCTCTTCCACAATCTTGGCATTGCCGTGATCCACGCCCGTCTCGGGTTGGCTGACGGAGGGGGCTGTCAACTGCTCACAGCCGCTGAACACCAACATCATCATAAGTATCATGAGGGTTAACTTTTGTACTTTCTTCATGGTCCTATCCTCGCATCATTAGATAAGCAGCGCCGGTTCCTGTATGCCCTCCGCTTCCCCGATGGGAGAAGAAAATATCGTGATGACAGCGGGTACAGGCTTTATTGCCATAGATCTGCTCCCGCGGCACCCGTCGGGCGACAAGTGCCTGGGTAATGATGGCTTCCAAATCAAGCAACCACTTGCCATCTTCTCTGCGTCGGCTGTAGTCTTCGGCCCAGGGGTACTTCTCCCTGAAAGGTCGGGCCACATCCTCGTCCACCTCAAAACAGCAGCTTCTGATATGGGGGCCAAAGGCCACGTGAATATGTTCCGGCTTACAAGCATAGGTCTCTTCAAGGACCCTGAGGGTTTCCCCGCCAATATCCAATAAGGTGCCCTTCCATCCTGAATGGGACAGGGCAATGACCTGTTTATCCGGATCATAGAAATATAAGGGGACACAGTCAGCATAGTGGGTGACAAGCATCAGGCCCTTCTCCTGGGTACATAAGCCATCCACCCTGGTATAGCTCCGTTCTCTGACCAGCCCCATGCCTGCATGCTCCCGGGTTATGGGCATAACCCTGTTGTCATGGACCTGATGGGATAAAACCATGGAGTCCAGGGCCACCCCCAGCTCCTCGCCCAGCAGGCGGTAATTCTCCATGACGATTTCCGGAGCATCGGAACGGTTGAAATTGAGGTTTAATGAGGCATAGGCTCCCGTGCTGACACCTCCGTAGCGGGTGGTGAACCCGCCCAAAAGCTCAGGAAAGCGATTAAACCCCGGCACGGGGATTGTTCTGCACTTCTTCAATCGGATATCATCAAGGGCCTTATTCTTCATTGCAGTTTCCACAGCAGTCCTCCCATGAAGTTTTCATTGACTATCCAAGAATACCATATTCCTTCAGTGAATCATAAAAGCTATAGCATCGTTTGCCGGCCTTCTTGGCATGGTACATGGCCATATCGGCCATGGCCTCAAGCTCAATGGGTGATGTGGAGTCCATGGGGGCCATGGCAATACCAATACTGCAGCTTAAAGGCATGAGGGTCTTTCCAATGATTCGCGGCCGGGACAAGTAGGCAAACAGCTCCTCAATGACCTGTATAATATAATTACGCCCTGCTCGGGGCAAATAAACCACAAATTCGTCTCCGCCCTTGCGCACCTTAATGGCATTGCTTTGAAAAACCTTCTTAATGGCGTTGGCAAATTCGATAATCAACCTGTCCCCTGCATGATGGCCATACTTGTCGTTGACCGTCTTAAGATCGTCCACATCCAGGAACAACAACGCTCCTGTATATTCCGAATCCTCAAGGGCCTGCTTGATTCTGGACTCAAAATCCCGATAGCACAGGCAGCCCGTCAGCGGATCCAACTCCACGTTCTCCTTCAGGTGTTGATTCTCCTTTTTCACGTGATGGAGGGTCAACTGCATATGGGCATAGGTTCTCTTTTTTTCATGTTCTTTTTCTTCCAACTTGTCGGTCAATAACCGATACTCCCTCAGCGCTGCCAGCTCTCCGTTCATATCGCCCGTTCTTTGAAAAATCTCCGCATAAAGCCCACAAATGCGACGATGGAGCTCCAGGTACTGATACTGTTTGCTGATACCCTCTGCTTTATCCAGGGCTTTGAGAGCCGATGCAAGGTCATTCTCCGTCATCAGGCTTTGGGCAAGCTGAATGAGGCCTTTGACATGGGAATAGAAATTATGGAATTTTTCCGAGAGCCACAGGGCATAATGGTACACTTTAACGGCTCTGTTCTTTTTCCCTTTATGCATCAGCAGGGCAGCATATATAAAGTAAATATCGGCCCAGACCGTCTCATCCCGATGTTTCCAATTGGCCTTACGGGCCAGTACACAGTATTTATAGGCCTCCTCATATTGCTGAAGGTCCAGATAACACTGAGCCAGATTTCTGAAATACATGGCCAGGGGCTCATTGAGCCTTAATGCGCTGCCATAGGCTGAAATCAAATAGTTTAGTCCATTTTCATAGTCCTTAAGGGTCGAAAAGAAATCGGCGATATTGATATTGATGCGGCATATGAGTTCGTTGGCTTCATGCTTTTTGGCAAGCTCCAGAGCCTCAAGGTAACAATCCAGCGCTTTGGAATTGATATCCATGCGATGATAAGCCATACCCAGGGCATTCTTGACCTGGGCAACACTTCGATAATCCTTTCGCTTTTCAGCAATCCTCAGACACTCGTTAAGGGTGGAAATAGCACGTTCATTCTGATTATGGGTATATCGAAGCGTGGATAAATGAAACAGACTCTCATAACGCCCCTCTTCACTCTTACACCGAGTTGAGAGCCTCAGGGCTTTCTTGGCTTTCTCCTCGGCCAATGTAGGGTGGCTGTTCATGAGTCGCTTACATTCAGACAACAGATCCTTAATCTTTTCGACATTATCCTGCATGATATCACCTTATATGACCATGCCCTACATTATATCATACAATTTTTTACAATATCAACCAATTCGTCAATATATTGTGGCAAGGGCTGATTTTTAACGCCCACCACATAGAAATTGCAGCGATTGAGCGGAACCAGCACCTTCCTGGCAGGGCTGTCGGACACGGCTCTGGCCATGGCCGGAGTCAACTCACCCAGCATGGTATTGGCCGATATGATCCCCATGGAGCCCACAATAAAATCCACCCTCGGAGCATTGTGCACAATGGCATTCTCACCAGTAGCGCCTTCATCAGCCCCCGCCTTGAGCATGGCTGAAGTGGCCAGAACATTGGTTCCCAGAGCAAGAATCTCCACCTGCTGGCCCAGTTGCTCCCTGAGCTTTTCGACAATAAGCTTGCCAATCCCCCCGCCCTGTCCGTCTATCACTGCAATTCGCATAGCTTCACCTCTGATTTTAGCCCCTTTTTATGACCCTTAATGGTTTTTATTATACCAAAATGTCGGCGCCTATTAAAGCATGCGCGCCCAGGGATATTATCAGGGCGATATAAAAAGGACTGTCTCACACAGATAGTAAAAGGCCATGAGGTTCTCATCTTCCAGCAGTCCTTGTCGCAGGAAGTTGTTCATCTGCTCTTGTGGAGGCTTTTAAGATGAGAACGCCATGGCCTATTTTATTTAAGACAACCCCTCTTCAGGTCTTAGGGTCTATTGTCCTGCTGCCTGGGCAAAGGCCTTGCTCATTCCCAGGGCATTGGATTTATCCAGCATGGACTCTATGAAGACGCCATAGCCCCGCATGGGATCATTGATGAAAACATGGGTGACCGCGCCGATGAGCTTACCGTCCTGGATAATGGGACTGCCGCTCATCCCCTGCACAATGCCGCCGGTAGTGTCCAGCAATCGCTTATCGGTGATGCGTATCACCATGTTCTTGGTGCTGCTCAAATCCAGCTTGGCAATACGCTGTATTTCAATATCGTACTCTTCCACCACGTTATCCCGTATACAGGCGAGGATGGAGGCCTTACCCACCCTTACGGTGCTATGGGAGCCAATGGGCAGAAGCTTTCCCCAACGCTCCTTTTTGATATCTCCGTTCATTCTGCCAAATACCCCAAAATCACAGTTGAGTTCAACACTCCCTATGACCGCGGGTCTGGTCAGAAAATCACCGTCAAGCTCGCCGGGTGAGCCCTTGACACCACGCTTAATCCCCTGGATTCTCGACTTTAAGAGCTGTCCCGATCCCACCTGGAGCAGAGCGCCCGTATCAATATCATTGATGCCGTGACCCAAGGCCCCATAAACCTTGGTGTTGGGATCAATAAAGGTCAGGGTACCAATACCGGCTGAGCTGTCCCTTACCCAGATGCCCAGCCTATATTGCTGATCTTCCCCCGATTTAATAGGTGTAATGGTCGTATTGTATTCCACTTGCGCCCGCCGATAGGTTATCTGAACAGCCTGACCGCCCGAGTTCTCTACCACATCAAGCAAGTCCCTGATGCTGTGGAGCTCCTGGCCGCCGGCCTTCACCAGGGTATCCCCTGCCAGCAAACCGGCAGTCTCGGCTGGGGAGACCTTGGTCCCATCCTCGGTCACAACGCCCGAGATATTTATGATGACGATACCATTGGTTTTCAGCTTAATACCGATGGGATGACCGCTGGCAATCACCTGCTGAATGACCATGGACCGCACCTGGACGGTCTTAACCGGAATAAGGCCGAACATGCGCAGATCCAACTCCGCCCGTCCTTCCTCCAGGGCCTGGACATAGTAGGGCTGCTCAAAGGCCGTTATAGGTTCGTCCTGAGTCACCTTCAGTATCTTGCTTTTGGAAAAGGCTTGTATAAATAAGGGTGAACGAAAAGACAGAACATAATCCTCTCCCGTAAACAGTGTCATCTGTCCGGGCAGAGCAAAAAGTGTTGCCGTATATGCAACAAGGATCAACAGAGCAAGAACAAATATGATAAATGAGGGCCTAAGAATTCTTTTCCACAAAAAAAATCACGCTCCACGATGCAGAATCTCGTTCATAACTTAACCTGCTTGTGGAGCTTTTATGTCTGGTCAGAAATCCTTAATTTCCCGTCCAATTCACAAATTTCATGGTATCTTTTATACAGTCGCTCTTCAGGAAATCATCGGCGTAGACTTCGGCGCACATCATGGGATGGCGGGATTCATAAATTTTACCATTCTGAATGAGCGTTTTGTATTCCTGTGCACTTTTTCCCCATAAAAACCAGCATAAATTTTGATTTTTCAGGGAAATCCAAGGCAGAAGCCTTTTTGTAAACGGATTCCAAAGCGCTGCATGGCTCAGTGGATTCCCCGGCTCCACCGTGAAGCTCGTGTTCAGAAAAAGCACTCCCTCCTTCTCCCAATGACTAAAGAGGGCCCTTGGGTCGGGCAGTGGAAAAGAACCCTTCCTGATCTCCTGGACAATTCGTGAAAAAGGCGGTATTTCTTTATAGTTTTCAATGCCCTGATAGGTCTTATACACAAGCCTTATGAGATTTTTAAGAGAAACCTGCCGGAAGGGCTTGTCCCAGCTTTCCAGGGTACCCACCTCAAAGGCGCGGCCAGTGGCCACTCCTTTTTCGGGATAGGGGTCCTGCCCTAAAACCACCACCTTAAGGCTTGTCAAATCGGTGGTTAAAAACCGCAGAACCTTTTCCCTGTCAGGATTATACTGCTCGGGAAGGCCTTCCTCTATGCGTTCCAGCAAGGATAAAATCTCTTGATCCAAAAATTCGGTCCATGAGGCATGGACATAAGACGGCAGCAGGCTCAAAGGATTCCACCTCTCATCAACGATGCGTACTTAAGCTAAAAGTTTCTTCAACTCTTCTATCCTGTCACGGAGAGCTGCTGCGCGCTCAAACTCCAGCTCCCTGGCCGCCAGCTTCATTTCCTTGGTCAGGCTTTCAATAAGCGCCCCAAGGCTCTCCTTGTCCATGATCTCAGCACCGGTGGATTTGCTCTTTTTATAATGTTCAGCCTCTTCTGCGGCTTTGGTGGCCTCAATCACGCTATGAACTGCCTTCTGAACCGAACGCGGCGTGATATGATGTTTTTGGTTGTATTCCATCTGAAGCTTTCTTCTGCGGTTTGTCTCGCCGATGGCGCTTTGCATGGCAGCTGTTATGGAATCAGCATACATAATGACGCGGCCGTTCACATTTCTGGCGGCACGTCCAATGGTCTGAATCAGTGAGGTTTCAGAGCGCAGGAAGCCCTGCTTGTCAGCATCCAGAATGGCCACCAATGCCACCTCGGGAAGATCAAGGCCCTCTCTGAGCAGGTTGATGCCCACCAGCACATCAAACTTGCCCATGCGCAAATCACGGATAATCTCCATGCGTTCAAGGGTGTCAATATCCGAATGGAGATATTTAACCCGAACGCCCATATCCTCCATGTACTGGGTCAGATCCTCGGCCATTTTCTTGGTCAGCGTGGTCACCAATGTTCTGAAGCCCTTGGCCGTGGTTTCATTGATCTCATGCAGCAAGTCGTCGATCTGGCCCTTCACCGGACGTACAATGATCTCGGGGTCCACAAGACCTGTGGGACGTATAATCTGCTCCACAATCTTTGTGGACAGCTTCCGCTCATACTCGGCAGGGGTGGCGCTCACATAGATGACCTGGTTGATTCTCTGGCTGAATTCTTCAAAGGTCAGGGGACGATTGTCAAAGGCCGAGGGCAGTCTGAAGCCATACTCCACCAGGGACTCCTTGCGGGAGCGATCCCCATGGTACATGGCGCCGATTTGGGGCACAGTGACATGGGATTCGTCAATAACCAACAGAAAATCCTTGGGGAAGTAATCAATCAGGGTATAGGGCGCACTGCCGGGGGCCCGTCCGCTGATATGGCGAGAATAGTTCTCAATGCCCTGGCAGAAGCCAATTTCGCGCATCATCTCTATATCGTAACGAGTCCTTTGCTCCAGGCGCTGGGCCTCCAAAAGCTTGTCATTACTGCGCAAAAAGTCCAGCCTTTCTTTTAACTCCTGCTCAATGGATTCAATGGCCCGTTCCATTTTCTCTCGCTTTGTGGCAAAGTGGGAAGCCGGGAACACGGCAATGTGGTTGCGGATGCCCGTTATCTCTCCGGTGAGCACGTCGATTTCGGTAATGCGCTCTATTTCGTCACCGAAGAACTCAACCCTAAGGGCCGTATTGGTGGACGAGGGCGGGAAGATGTCCAATACATCCCCCATGACCCGGAAGGTACCGCGCTTGAAATCAAATTGATTTCGTGTATATTGGATATCCACCAGCTTGCGGATGACCTCGTCCCGATCCTTAATCATACCCGGTCTTAGGGAAAGCATCAGATCGGTATAGTCCTCGGGATCGCCCAGGCCGTAGATGCAGGACACCGAGGCCACAATGATGACGTCACGGCGCTCGAAAAGAGCCGCGGTGGCCGAGTGGCGCAGCTTATCGATCTCATCGTTAATGGATGAGTCTTTTTCAATATATGTGTCGGTGGCCGGAATATAGGCTTCGGGCTGGTAATAGTCATAATAGCTGACAAAGTATTCGACAGCATTATCGGGAAAGAACTCGGAAAACTCATTGCAGAGCTGCGCCGCAAGCGTTTTGTTATGCGCAATAACCAAGGTGGGCTTCTGTACCTTTTCAATAACATTGGCAATGGTAAAGGTTTTTCCTGAGCCCGTCACCCCTAAAAGGGTCTGATGCTTGCTGCCCTTTTGGATAAGTGAAGCCAGTTCTTCAATGGCCCTGGGCTGATCTCCGGTTGGTCTGTAATCGGATCGTATCTTAAACTCAGGCAAAGGTACTCCCTCCTATCTCATATAAAGGCAAAAAAGGCCATACATGCTTGTCCACATGTACAGCCTTGTGTATTAACGCTTGAAGCTTATTTCAGCAAAAAGACAAGTGCGACTGAAACAATAACAAACAGAATTGCAATCCATCCGGTATATTTGCTCAACAGCGCCTCATAGGCACGACCTTTGTTCTTGCCGAAGAAGGTTTCGGCACCGCCTGCGATTGAACCGCTGATACCTGCGGAACGTCCGGCCTGCAGAAGAACAATAGCGATAATGGCTAAGCAAATAATAAGATATAGAATATTGACAACAACAGCCATGTCATTAACCTCCGATTTGTTAGTACAGCGGATACAATTTTAGCATAACAAAGGACTGAAAGCAAGTACAATTACAGACGCTTTTCCAACTCGGCCTTTTCTTTTTCAAAGCCAGGCTTGCCGAGAAGGGCAAACATGTTCTTTTTGTAAGCCTCTACACCGGGCTGGTCAAAGGGATTAACCCCGAGCACATAGCCGCTGATGCCGCAAGCCTTTTCAAAGAAGTAAACCAGATAGCCGAACCAATAAGCCGTCATCTCGGGAATATTGATGACAAGATTGGGAACGCCGCCGTCATTATGGGCCAGAACAGTACCCTGCATAGCCTTTTTGTTGACGAAATCAATCTCCTGTCCGGCCAGGTAGTTGAGCTTGTCCAGATCATCGTCGATGGCAATCATCTTCAAATTCTTCTTGCATTTCTCGACATTCAGCACGGTCTCAAAGATATTGCGCATACCATCCTGGATGTACTGACCCATGGAATGGAGATCGGTGGAGAAGTCCACACCTGCGGGGAAGATACCCTTCTGATCCTTGCCTTCGCTTTCGCCGTAAAGCTGCTTCCACCACTCAGTGATAAAGTGCAGGGAGGGTTCATAGTTGACCATAATCTCGATGGTCTTATTCTTTCTGTAAAGCAGATTTCTAATGGCGGCATACTTATAGCAGTCATTCTCGGCATAGGGCTTCTTGCAGTCCACATAAGCGTCCTGAGCACCCTTCATCATTTCGTTGATATCAATGCCTGCTGCAGCAATGGGTAAAAGCCCTACAGCAGTAAGCACTGAGAAACGGCCGCCCACATCGTCGGGAATAACGAAGGTTTCATAGCCTTCGGCATCGGCAAGGGTCTTCAAAGCGCCCCTGGCCTTGTCGGTGGTGGCATAGATTCTGCTCTTGGCACCGCTCTTGCCGTACTTCTTCTCCATGTATTCCTTGAGGATTCTGAAGGCAATGGCCGGCTCGGTGGTGGTTCCCGACTTGGAGATAACATTGACCGATACTTCCTTGCCCTCAATGATCTCCAGAAGATCCTGCAGATAGCTGGAGCTGATATTATTCCCCGCAAAATAGATTTCGGGGCCATTGCGCTTGTCCTTGGGAAGCGTATTATAGAAGGAATGGGTTAATGCCTCAATGGCGGCCCTTGCGCCCAGGTAGGATCCGCCGATACCTACAACAATCAAAACATCGGAATCCTCTCTGATTTTCTGCGCCGCTTTAATGATGCGCGCAAACTCTTCCTTATCATAATTGTTGGGAAGCTCCACCCAGCCTAAAAAGTCGTTGCCGGGGCCCGTCTTTTCAT
Organism: Bacillota bacterium; assembly: GCA_022702935.2. Taxonomy (GTDB): domain Bacteria; phylum Bacillota; class Clostridia; order DSM-8532; family DSM-8532; genus DTU059. The sequence continues at coordinate 17,709 of JAKIML020000116.1, forward strand.
GAAGCATTTTATGGGCATTGGCTATCTGATTCTCCAGATAATTTATTTCATGTTCATTGACAAAGCCCAGAGCCTTTTTGTAATCAAGTGTCAGTTTCGCCATGATTATTCTACCTTTCTGTGCATGTGATTTAATTATCAAATTTTTCGAAATTATTCTATCATGATTCTTCCAGTTTTGCATTATAAACTTAAACGAGATTCCATAAGGTTCCCGCCCGCTGTTTGTGTTCTCAAACAAAATAGTGGCGCAGCCATCAGCCGCACCACCATTGTCGCCTGTATTCAGCTTTTTGTAGGCCTATCCCAGAGGATGGACCTTATTTTCATAATCCACCATATCGGGATCAATCTTATACTTCTGAGCCTTGCGATACTCAAAGAACTTGGTGGCTACCTGCGGGAACATGGCATAGGTGAGTATATCCTCATCCTGCTCAATGTATTCAGCCGCTTCAGCCCTGATCTTATCCAACTCATTGGGAATGAGATCGGCAGGTCTGCAGGTAATGCGTTCCTCGTCACCAATGATCTTTTTGACTATCTCTTCCGAGATGGGCGCAGGGGTTCTGCCGTACTCGCCCTTGACAATGCCCTTGGTCTCCTTGGGTACCATCTTATAGCGTTCACCGGCAATAACATTCATCACAGCCTGAGTACCAACAATCTGGCTGGTGGGAGTAACCAGCGGCGGATAGCCCAGATCCTCTCTGACCCTGGGTACCTCACGCAATACATCCAGGTACTTGTCTTCCTTTCCGGCCTGCTTAAGCTGGGAAACCAGGTTGGACAGCATTCCGCCGGGAACCTGATAGATCAGGGCATTGACATCAACACCCATAACCTTGGTATTCAAAAGACCGCTGGACAGATACTTTTCACGGAGCTTGTTAAAGTAGGAAGCTATCTCGCTTAAGAGGTTCAGATCATAGCCCGTATCGTGCTCGGTTCCCTGAAGGGTGGCCACCAACGGCTCAGTGGGGGGCTGGGATGTACCCATGGCCATGGGTGAAATGGCGCAGTCCACCACATCCACACCGGCTTCAATACCCTTAAGGTATGTCATAGAGCCCACTCCGCTGGTATAGTGGGTATGAAGCTGAATGGGAACCTTAATATTCTCCTTGAGGGCCTTCACCAGTTCATAGGCCTGATAGGGAACCAAAAGCCCTGCCATATCCTTGATACAGATGGAATCGGCACCCATTTCCACAAAGACCTTGGCATCCTTGACAAACTGCTCAAGACTGTGGAAGGGGCTGACGGTATAGGAGAATGCAGCCTGGGCATGGCCGCCTTCCTTCTTACAGGCCTTTATGGCTCTTTCAACATTTCTTGCATCATTCAGGGCGTCAAAGATACGGATGATATCCATACCATTGGCGACGGCCTTCTGTACAAAGTAATCCACCACATCATCGGCATAATGCTTGTATCCCAGAAGGTTCTGTCCTCTCAAAAGCATCTGGAGCTTTGTCTTCTTGGCCTTGTCCTTAATCTTTCTGAGTCGCTCCCAGGGATCCTCATTTAAAAATCTTACGCAGGCATCAAAGGTTGCGCCTCCCCAGCACTCGATGGAGTGGTAGCCAACCTGATCGATCTTCTCCACAATGGGCAGGATATCATCGATACTCATTCGCGTAGCAATGAGGGACTGATGCGCGTCTCTTAAACTGGTATCAGTAATCTTTATTCCCATGGCTCATTAAGCCCTCCCTCTTTTTTTAGTTCAAGGTAACAATAATATCACCGCTGTTCACCTGTTGTCCCTTAGTTACATTCACGCTGGCAACAGTGGCGTCCTGGGGTGCCAGGATCTCGTTCTCCATTTTCATGGCTTCCAGAATAGCCACAAGGGATCCCTTGCTGACCTTGTCACCCACCTTGACCTTCACATCCAGAATGGTTCCGGGCATGGGTGCATTAATCTTAATGGCTCCCTCGGTACCGCCGGTTTTGGGAGCGGGAGCAGCGGCCGGCTCAGCCTTGGGGGCAGCGGCGGCAGGGGCTGCTTGAGCAACAACGGGCTGGCTGGTGGCAACGCCGCCCACTTCTTCGACTTCAACTTCATAGCTATTTCCATTGACATTAACGATAAACTTTCTCATATCATAACCCTCCGCTTTATCATTCATCATCATGTTTTGGTTGTGTGGTTAACTAAGCTTAGGATGTCAAGGGCTTCCCAAACATCCGCTCCAAAGCTTAGAGCGGTATGTTCCCGTGCTTCTTGGCGGGGCGGGTTTCGCGCTTGCCGGCCAGCATGTCCAGGGCACTGGCCACACGCTGACGGGTGGTCGCAGGCTCGATGACATCATCCACATAACCTCTGGCTGCCGCCACATAGGGATTGGAGAATTTGTCCCTGTATTCCTGAATCTTTTGCTTTCTGAATTCAATAGGATCGGCTGCCTCCCCTATCTCCTTCTTAAAGATAATATTGGCTGCGCCATCAGGCCCCATAACCGCAATCTCGGCTGTGGGCCAGGCCAGAACCATATCGGCGCCCAGATGCTTGCTATTCATGGCAATATAGGCACCGCCATAGGCCTTTCTGACAATAACATTAACCTTGGGAACAGTCGCCTCGGAGAAGGCATACAGAAGCTTGGCACCATGACGGATAATTCCGTTGTGCTCCTGCTTGACACCGGGCAGGTATCCGGGAACATCGGTGAAGCTGACTAATGGAATATTGAAGGCATCACAGAAGCGTATAAAACGAGCGGCTTTATCCGAGGCATCCACGTCCAGGGCTCCTGCAGCCACCTTGGGCTGATTGGCCACGATGCCTACGGTTTTGCCATTGATTCTGGCAAAGCCAACAATAATGTTCTTGGCAAAGCCTGCATGGACCTCAAAGAAATCTCCGTTGTCCACAACCTTGGAAATCAGGCCGTACATATCATAAGGCTTGTTGGGATCATCAGGAATAATCTCATTAAGGTCGGCATCCAAACGATTCACATCGTCCTGGGTAATAATTTCCTCGGAATCACTCAAATTATTGTCAGGCAGGAAGGAAATCAGCTTCTTGATTTGAGCAAAGCAGCTTTCTTCATCGGCACAGTCAAAATGCGCTACACCGCTTACAGAATTATGGGCTTTGGCACCGCCCAGGGTTTCAAAATCCACGTCCTCACCAGTCACTGCCTTGATAACCTGCGGACCGGTAATAAACATATGGCTTGTCTTATCCACCATAAAGACAAAGTCGGTGATGGCCGGAGAATAGACCGCACCACCAGCACAGGGCCCCATGATGACTGAAATCTGGGGAATAACACCCGAAGCCAGGGTATTTCTCAAGAAAATATCACCGAAACCGCCAAGGGCATCGATACCTTCTTCAATGCGGGCTCCACCCGAGTCATTGATGCTGATAAAGGGGGCACCCATCTTCATGGCCATGTCCATGACCTTGGTGATCTTTCTGGCATGCATTTCGCCTAAGGAGCCGCCGATAACGGTAAAATCCTGAGCTGAAACAAAGACCAGACGGCCGTCCACCGTACCGTAACCCGTTACCACACCATCACCGGGAACCTTCTTTTTCTGCATATCAAAATCGATACCACGGGTCTCAACAAAGGCATCCATTTCAACGAAGCTGCCCTCGTCCAGCAAAAGGGCCAGTCTTTCACGGGCCGTTTTCTTGCCGGCTTGATGCTGCTTGGCTATCCTTGCCTCTCCTCCACCTTGTTTGAGGCGGTCTTTTCTGTTCCTGAGATCATTGACCTTATCATACGTTGCCATTTTTTCACCTCGTAGATTGATAGATTTGGTTTGGAATATGCGCGCTCTATTTCTTCTAAGATTAGGTTAACTGTATAATTATTACATGGTCATAATTATAACTTATATTAAAATTGAATGCAACAAAAAACCCTACACTGTGCACAAACACCCAAAGCGTATCACTGTACAAAATTGTGCACCCGACACATCCCCGGGCAATAAAATACTGGCACCCGCTGTCAGTCGGGAAGGTTCTTTTCTATGGCTATCAACAGGGGCGGACAGTTGATTTGATTGATGAACTCGGTTTTCATGACCGAATACTTTCGGGCATCCAGGCCGTTAAGGTATGCCAATATCTGATCCCGCTCCTCAAAGCCCGAATCGCCGCCATAGTAAACCACAAGAATAACCAGGCCATCATCGGCAATAAGCCCCAGGGCCTTTTCAACAGCCTGCCGGGTGGTTTCATACCGGGTGCCGATACTGTGGTCCCCCTTGGGAAGATAGCCCAGATTAAACATGACCAGCTTGACGGGCTCTTCCACATGCTTATCCATATGCTGATGCCCCTCCAGAATCAGCCTGCATCTGTCCAGGCAGCCCGCCTCCTGGAGCCTCTGATGGGTGCGTTGAAGGGCAAGCTCCTGAATATCGAAGGCATAGACCCTTCCATTCTCCCCCACAAGCTGTGCCAGAAACAACGTGTCATAACCATTTCCCATGGTCGCGTCAATAACCGCATCCCCTGCTTTAACCACCGACTGAGCCAGGGCATGGGCCTGATAAAGTGCTTTCTTAAGATGAGCCATGTTTCATCCCCTTTTTTCCAATACGCATTCCTCTTACTTTTACCCGACTCCGCCCCCACTATCACAATAAAAAGCCTTCATTTAAAATTTCCATATAATTGAAGCCGAATAAGATGGCGTTCGACAACAAAAAATAAATTTGGAGAAGGAGGTCGTTATATGTTGAAATGGGCTATCACATTCTTGGTTCTCGCGCTTATTGCGGGCTTGTTCGGTTTCGGCCTGATTGCCAATCTTACTTTTGGAATTGCTAAAGTCCTGTTCTATATATTTATCGCTGCATTTGTTATCAGCCTGATTTTTGGCGGACGAATCATCAGATCACGTTCATAAAGCAAGTGGCAGATAAGCCTCAGGCCTATCTGCCACTTTTTTATACATTCTCTTTTTAATCGGTGGCCAACCGTTTTTCACCGGTAATCTCCTGTATGGGTTTGATGTCCTGGGTGACCTCCAAAACACCCAAATACTCACCTTTAGCATTTCGCACGGCAAAGTACCGAATGAAAACATAGCGCGGGCCCATACGTATCCAAAAATCCTCATGGTCTTTCTTGCCGGATTTTAAATCCTCAACAATCTTCTCCACCACATGTACGCTGGCCGGGGGATGGCAGTTCTGAACCTCACGTCCCAACACGGTCTTTGGCCGTGAGAAGATTCTCTCCTTGCCCATGGAAAAATACTTAACATGCCCATCCTTGTCCACAAAAGTCATGTCCAGGGGCAGGGTGTTGAGCACCGCATTGACTTCCTCGGGGGTCATGATGCCGGCATCGAACTCGATATAACCGTCATTGGAGGGCTCTTCTCCGCTTTCCAGGGCTTTTTCTTCCACATCAACCCTGACGGGCTTCCACTTGGCCTTGGGCTTGACCAGGGTATACCCAAAATCCTTGCTCTCATTATAGATATGATACCATTCATCCTCTGTGAGGGTTTCCAGAACCAGCGGAAACAGGATGCTCTCCTCTTTGAAAATCATATCGGAGACCTTGGTCAGGGCCTCATCGGCCAATTCATAAACCTTGGCCTTATCAGCGGGGTTGGATTTTAATAAAGCAATCACCTTTTTAACGGCTTCCCGGATCTCATCATCCACACCCCACATCACCTTGGGCGGTGTGGTGATGCCGTACTTCTCCATATAGGGA
>JAKIML020000081.1 GCA_022702935.2 Bacillota bacterium
CTGCTTCAAACGGACTCATAATACCCCCCGTAGTTTATTGGGCTTATACCGATGCATGGAACTTGGCTGTGGTCTCCGCAAAACGGCGCAGCTTCTTATACACCCTGTCATTAACCGTACCTGCCGGATAGGTTCCGTCTGGGAGACGCTCCCCGGCCGGTACACCGGTAAGGATCTCAATCCCCTCATCCACCGTTTTTATGGGGTAGATATGGAACAGGCCTTTTTCGACTGCCTCTACCACTTCATCGGAAAGCACCAGATTTCTTACATTCTGATATGGTATTATAACACCCTGCTTGCCGGTGAGTCCATGGATTTTGCAAATCTCAAAGAAACCTTCTATTTTAAAGGTGGCACCTCCGATGGGCTGGATAAAGCCATGCTGATTGACTGAACCGGTGACGGCAATGCCTTGGTAGATGGGCAGATCCGATAAGCTGGACAGTATGGCAAAGAGCTCCGTGGATGAGGCGCTGTCACCCTCAATGCCGCTGTAGAGCTGCTCAAAGCAGATACTGGCGGCCAGGGACAAGGGGATCTCCTGGGCGTACTTCTTTCCGATATATCCGCTTAAGATCAATACCCCCTTGGAATGGGTGGTGCCCCCGGTCTCTACCTCACGCTCAATATCCAGGATACCGCTCTTGCCCATATAGGTGGTGGCGGTAATGCGGCTGGGCTTGCCAAAGGTATAGTCCCCAAGATCCATGACGGCCAGGCCATTGATTTGACCTACCACGGCCCCGTCGGTATCAATGAGGAGGGTCCCTTCCTCTATGAGCTCCAGCAGCTCCTCGTCATATTTGTTGGAGCGTTTCTTTTTCTCCTGGATGGCCTTTTTCACATGCCGGGCACTGACCACCTGGGCGCCCTCAATCTTGGACCAGGTAGCCGCCTCACCGAGGATATTGACAATCTCGGAGAAGCGGGTCGTCAGCTTTCTTTGATCCTCAACAAGCCAGGAAGAGTAGTTGACCACCTCGGCAACCCCCGTCCTGTCAAAATGGTTGAGCCCTTCTTTATTGCAGAAGGCGCCGATGTACTGGGCCAGACGCTGAACATTCTCGTTATTCCAATCCATCTTGTCATCAAACTCGGCCTTGATCTTAAAGTATTTCTTAAAGTCCCTGTCATAATTGTAAAGAAGCTGATAGAGCTCAGAGCTGCCCACCAGAATAATCTTGACGTTGATGGGAATGGGCTCGGGCTTGAGGGCCGACACGGCTACGAGGCCCATCTGCTCTTTGATATTCTCAATGACAATCTGACGGGTCTTTAGGGTCCGCTTAATGGCCTCAAAGGATTGGGGATTGGCCAGAACATCGGTAACCTGGAGGATCAGAAAGCCCCCATTGGCCTGATGGAAAAGCCCCGGCTTGATCATGGTGTAGTCGGTGGTCATGGTTCCAAATTCATTCTCATATTCGCAGCGGCCCATAAGATTGTAATAGGTGGGGTTGTAGTCCACAATGACGGGCGCCCCGTGAAGTCGGCTGTTGTCCACCAGAAGATTGACCTTGTATCGGTCATAGGGATTATCCTCACCGCCGCGCTTGACCATCATCTGCAGAAGGGCATTCTGCTGATCATCGGCCGAGTAGTCATTGCCGATGAGCTGTTCAATATTGGCCAGAATATCTTCCTTCACATTATCCAGATACTCGGTGATATAAGAGTAGAGGCTGTATTTTTGCTTCAGATCGTCAATATGGATGCCCACGGCATAAAGGGCGATCTGGTTCTCCCATTCACGGATGGCCAATTCGGCCTCCACTTCAATCTCCCTTATTTTGCGAATAATATCGGCAGTCTCGTTCTGAAGGGCTTCCGATGACTTGGAAAGCTCGATCTTGGCATCCTCGTCGAGGGATTTAAAATCCTCCTCGCTCAAGGGCTGTCCGTCGATAATGGGCATGAAGTAGATGCCCGAGTTGGCCAGCTTCACCCGAAAGCCCCGTTCAGCGGCCAGTTCTCCGAGCTCTACAATATACTCTTCCTTTTTATCCCGGAATTCCTTAATGATCCTGGAGCGCTCGGTTTCATAATCCTCTCCGTCAAAGGCCCGCTCAATCTCCTGCTCAATGACCTTGACGAAGTCTTCCATATCCTTTTTAAATTCACGCCCCATGCCTGCCGGCAGATTAATGGCCTTGGGCCGGTTGGAATCCTCAAAATTATAAACATAACACCAATCGTCAGGGATAGGCATTAATCGGGCATGCTTCTGGGCACATTCCAGCGCATAGCGGGTCTTGCCCTCCCCCGATTCTCCGGCCATATAAATATTATAGCCGTCCAACTGGATGGCCATGCCGAACTCGGTAGCCTCGGAAGCCCGCTGCTGTCCGATAAGCTCCCGGGAAGGCATTAATTGTGATGTATCCTGAAACTTAAAGACGGATGGATCGCAAATTCTTCTCAAAGCAGATGGCTGAAGGGGTGTAACTGCCATATGTGCACCTCCGATATGGGTTCATACCATTCTATCTACCACGAAGAAAAAATATGAAACAAGATATGGAAATGCCGCTTATGGCATAAATTAATGCAATTGGAGCCACATAATCAGGGCATCCTCCTGATTATCGGCATAATAGCGCTTGCGCACCCCGGCCTTTTCAAAGCCAAAGCCCTCATAGAGGGCGATGGCGGCAGCATTGCTCACCCGCACCTCAAGGGTCAGGGCATGAATGCCCAGATTCCGGGCATGCTCAAGAAGGGCTTTCAACAGTTTTTTGCCATAGCTCTTGCCGCGAAAATCCCTATGTACAGCAATGTTGGTGATATGTCCCTCGTCGAGGATCTTCCAAAAGCCGCCATAGCCTATGACGTGCTCTCCCAATTCCAGAACCAGATAATGGGCCTGGGGATTACTGAGTTCATCCTCGAACATTCTTTTTGACCAGGGCAGGGTGAAGCTTAAATGTTCTACCACCAAGACATCATCCAAATCCCTGGACGTCATGGGTCTGATAATGGGTTCAGAATACATGGCAACCTCTTTGATTAACCACGGGACAGATCCCGCATCCGCTCAGCCTGGGACTTTCTTAAATAAAGGGGCTCCAGCTCAAAGGCATTGAGGGCCTGATTGTTATGATAGGCCCTTTCGGCCAGAATAGCACAGCAGGATGCTCTGGGGGTAAACAGAGAAGGAGGCGCCTCAATAACGCGTTGTGGAAAGGCTTCCCTGAGCTTTTCAATATGAAGGGGTACCGCGTCTCCCAGCACCATCACCTTTTCTTCCGAAGACCTGATTTGATCCATCAGTTCCTCAATGGTCAGGCCCATATCGGGCCATACCTTGTCAAGCGTCTGCCGGTCCTTTCTGAAGGCCGCTGTAAACACCTGATTATTCCTGGCATCCAGCATGGGAATAATCAACCCTCCAAAATCGGGCACCGAATAGGCCAGGGCATCCAGAGTGGGGATACCGCAGACAGGCTTTTTCAGGGAATAAGCCAGTCCTTTTACAGTGACCACACCAATTCTTAACCCTGTAAAGGAGCCTGGACCAATGGAGGCTGCAAAAAGATCCACATCCTTAAAGTCCTTGTCCAGAAAGTCAAGGAGGCTTTTAACCATGGGAATGATCTTTTGGGAATGGGTTTTTCCGTGCTGAAGGGTGAGCTCCCCTATCAGTTTCCCATCCTCGCAGACAGCACAGGAAGCAGTTAGGCATGAAGTGTCCAGGGCCAGTGTGAGCATATTACATGACCTGCCTTTCGATGGTAATGATACGGCCTTCTATATCGGTCCCGTGGCGGGTAATCTTGATATGCAGAGTACCGGGGGGAAGGAGTTCGGGGAATAAATTACCCCATTCAATCACGGTGATGGCATAGTTGTCAAAATACTCCTCCCAGCCGATGGTATAGAGTTCTTCAGGGTCCTCCACCCGATAGATATCAAAATGGTGGAGGGTTTTTGTTCCCTCATAGGTGTTAACCAGTGTGAAGGTGGGGCTGGTGATGGGCTCATGAATGCCCAGGGCCTGGGCAATGCCCTTGGTCAGCACGGTTTTGCCCGTGCCCAAATCTCCCTCCAGGCTGACAACTGTTCCGGGCTTAATAGCTTGTCCTATTTTCCGACCCAACGCAAGGGTCTCTGATTCAGAGTGGGTAAGATAGGTGCGAACCTCTTTATCCATAGCATTTATCCTTCTTCTCTTTGATAGACCGGCTGCCCGTTAATCAGGGTCATCCAAACCTTGCCCGTGTAGTCAAAGGGATGACCGTCATAGAGCACCATATCTGCATCCTTCCCGACTTCCAGGCTTCCAATACGCTTATCCAGACGTACACTTTTTGCGGCATTGATGGTGATGGCCTTAAGGGCATCCTCCTCGGCCATGCCCTCCCGTACTGCGAGGGCGGCGCACAGCATCAGATGCTGGCTGGGCACACAGGGATGGTCGCTCATAATGGCCACATTCACTCCGGCCCTGGCAAGTACCCCCGGCGCTTTAAGGCTCTGATTGCGCAGCTCAATCTTGGACCTGTCGGTTAACAGGGGGCCCACAATCACGTCATAACCGTATTCCTTGAGTACATCGGCCATCATCCAGCCCTCGGTGCAGTGATCCAAGGTCATATCCAGGTTGAACTCCTGGGCAATACGAATGGCCGTCATAATATCGTCAGCCCTATGAGCATGGGCTTTAACCACCAGTTCTCCCTTGATGACGGGAACCAGGGCATGGAGCTTCATGTCAAACTCGGGCTTGTCGTTTTCCTCTTTGTCCTTTTCATAGTCGCTTAAGGCCTCCAGGTACTCTTTGGCCTTGAAGAGCTGTTCCCTGAGAATGGCGGCTGTGGCCATGCGCGTAATGGGCGTCTGATGTTTCTCATGATAGACGGTCTTGGGGTTCTCCCCAAAGGCGATCTTCATGGCACAGGGTGCCTTTATCACCATTTCATCAACAGTGCGGCCATAGGTCTTAAGGGCGGCAAACTGTCCCCCTATCACATTGGCGCTTCCCGGCCCGGTGACCACTGTGGTTATCCCGTTTTGCCGCGCCTCTTCAAAGGCTCTGTCAGCATGGTAAATACCGTCTATGGCTCTTAAATGGGGGGTGACCGGGTCGGTCATTTCATTGACATCGTCCCCCTCAAAGCCTACCGAGTCCTCAATAACCCCGATATGGCTGTGGCTGTCGATTAAACCGGGCAGCAGGATTTTCCCCCGGGCATCAATGACCGTGTCCAAAGAAGAGGGTTCGGGCATGCTCTCCATGGGCCCGATGGCTGCAATGACGCCATCCTTGCAACTGATGAAGCCTGAAGCATACTCCTTCCCTGCCATGGTCAATATTCTCGCATTCTTGATGGTCAGCATTTTTCCTCCTAAAGCTGCTTTGCTCTCTTTATAAAAATCACAATGGGCATGATGCCTCGATTTTCAGCATAAAGAAAATTGCAGGCTTAAAAGCCTGCAATAATTATAGCACAAACTATAGGTTCCATCCTATTTTTCTTTAGTGTTCCAGTGAAACCGCTGCTTCCTCGGCTGCCTGCTTAAGAACAACCGCTTCCTTGGGGCTTTGGGGCTTAGCCTTTTGAGGCTTGCGAACCAGAGCGTACTTAATGACCTCGCTCATATGCGCCACAGGAATCAGCCGCACTGCCTTCCGCACATTCTCGGGAATCTCCTCAATATCCTTTTTATTCTCCATAGGAATGAGGACTGTATTCACACCCGCACGGTGAGCAGCCAGCACTTTCTCCTTAAGTCCTCCGATGGGCAGGACATTGCCTCTTAAGGTTATTTCCCCGGTCATGGCCACATTCTTGCGGGCAGGGATCTGGGTAATGGCCGAGATCATGGCCGTTGCCAGGGTAATGCCCGCTGAGGGTCCGTCCTTGGGGATGGCTCCCTCGGGAACATGGATATGCATATCGTACTTCTTGTGGAAGTCCGCATCAATACCGTATTCATCGGCCACCGATCGGATATAGCTTCGGGCAATACGGGCCGATTCCTTCATCACATCCCCCAACTGACCTGTCAGCTCAAGGGCCCCGTCCCCATGCATGAGATTAACCTCGATGGGCATGGTGTCCCCGCCCACGGGGGTCCAGGCAAGACCTCTGACAATACCGATCTCATCCTGTTCGTTGGTCTTGTCATAGAGGAACTTCCGCGCGCCCAGGAAGCTCTTGATGCTCTTGGCGGTAATGCGGATACTCTTTTTATCTTCTGTAACAATGAGCTTGGTGGCTTTACGGATAACGGTGGCCACCTGCCGCTCTAAGTTTCTGACGCCGGCCTCACGGGTATAGTGGACGATAATCTCACGGATGGCCGATTCCTCGAAGCGAATCATGGAAGGCGTCGCGCCGTGAAGAGCCAACTGCTTGGGCACCAGATACCGGGCAGCAATGTTGGTCTTTTCATCTTCTGTATAGCCAGTCAGGTCGATAACCTCCATACGGTCCAGCAGGGGCCGTGGAATGGCCTCCTTATAATTGGCCGTGGTGATGAACATAACATCGGACAAATCAAAGGGCAGTTCCAGGTAATGATCCCTGAAATCCTTATTCTGCTCGGCATCCAGGACCTCCAGCATGGCCGAAGCCGGATCACCTTTATAATCGGCCGACATCTTATCGATCTCATCCAGCAGGATCAGCGGATTGGCCGAACCAGCCTGTCTGAGCGCATTAATAATTCGACCGGGCATGGAGCCCACATAGGTTCTGCGATGGCCGCGAATCTCGGCCTCGTCCCGAACACCCCCCAGGGACATTCTCACATAGTTGCGGTTGAGGGCTTCGGCGATGGATTTGGCAATGGATGTCTTACCCACACCGGGAGGGCCCGACAGACAGATGATGGGGCCGTGGAGCCCGTTCTTCATCTTACGTACTGCCAGGTATTCCAGAATTCTTTCCTTCACCTTCTCAAGACCGTAGTGATCCCTGTCCAGAATCTCGGCGGCATGCTTGATATCCAGCCTCTCCTCGGTCTTCTTGTTCCAGGGAAGCTCAAGAAGGATATCCAAATAGGTTCTGATAACACCGCTTTCGGCCGATGTGGAATGCATGCGGGACAGTCTGTCCACTTCCTTCAGGGCCTTCTTCTTCACATCCTCGGGAAGATTGGCTTCATCAATCTTCTCCCTGTACTCTTCCACCTCATTGGTCAGATCGGATGACTCGCCCAACTCCTTCTGAATGGCCTTCAACTGCTCACGGAGATAATACTCCTTCTGATTCTTATCAATCTGCTGGCGTACCTTGGTGGTAATGTTCCGCTCTATTTCGAGAATCTCATTCTCGTGAGCCAGTATCTCTAATAGCTTACTCAGTCGTTTCTTAGGAGAAAGCTCTTCAAGAATGCTTTGCTTCAGCTCCAGGGATATGCCTAAGTTGGAGGCAATCACGTCGGGGAGACGTGTTAAATCATCAATATTGGTAATGGAGAGTGTTGCGTCGGGGGAAATCTTCCCGGACAGCTTGGCGTATCTCTCAAAATGCTCTATGACCTGTCTGGCCAGAGCCTGATTGTCAGCTTTTGTACTTTGGAGCGAAATTCGCTTAAGTTCTACAATGTCCACCAGATAGAAGGGATCGTCCTGGAAAAAGTTAACCACCTTTGCCCTTTCGATACCTTCCACAAGAACGCGGATGGTATCCCCTGGGAGCCTTAAAAGCTGCTTAATGCGCGCGATGGTACCATAGACATTGATTTCGTCGAATTTGGGATCCTCAATGTTGGGATCCTTCTGAGCGGCCAGAAAGATAAGCTGTTCATTGAGCATAGCTTCCTCAATGGCTTTTATAGACTTTATTCGTCCTACATCAAAATGAAGAATCATATAAGGGTAAACCACAATGCCCCTTAAGGGCAGCATAGGCATATTGCGAATCATGTCACTCTTTATGGTCTTCTTTGGCATGCTAATCATCCTTTCATACCCATAAGGCCTCTTGCGTTATCGGTTAGTATCATTATAAAGGTGACCATTCACCTTTTCAAATGTTTCTTTTACCATTTTTCAAAGTCAGTAAACTTTTATATTTATTGACATTCGTACATAGCTATGACTTTTTCGCCCCGGCAAGGCCATGGGCTTAAGGGGTGAAATCCCTCTGGCCTTCAGGCTTTATGTAGATGCATCCAGTTTTTTCTACTTCATTTTTACCCGCAAAGTTTTTACAAAAACTCTCAGCTTATTTCCATCCGATTCCTCATAATTTTTGCTTCTTTCTCTTATAATGACAGTGGCTTCTTTCAATCCGATCAATTCTTGAGTATATTCAGTATTGCGCATGGTTGAATCCCCTTTTAAATGGTGTCTGAGCAGCTTCATTTTACTTAAGAATTCAGCTCCATGCTCTTTTTATTAACAAAAAAATATTGGAGTTCCGAATCATTTCTCTCGCACCCCAACATTCATTATAGAACCAACATTCATTGCGGAATAAAGACAGCCCCTCCCTAAAAAGCACAACAAAAAGGGACTGCCTCGTCAGAGACAATCCCTTTCTTAATGCTATGAGCCTTTAATTACTCAATAACCTCAACAACGGAACCGGATCCAACAGTTCTGCCACCTTCACGGATAGCGAGCTTGAGACCCTTTTCCATAGCGATAGGAGTAATCAGTTCGATTTCCATAACAACGTTGTCACCAGGCATGCACATCTCAACGCCATCAGGCAGCTTGATGTTACCGGTAACGTCGGTGGTTCTGAAGTAGAACTGAGGTCTGTAACCGGAGAAGAAGGGCTTGGAACGGCCACCTTCAGCAGCGGTCAGAACGTAAACCTGAGCGGTGAACTTGGTGTGAGGAGTGATGGAACCGGGCTTAGCCAGAACTTGTCCTCTCTCAACTTCAGTTCTCTGGATACCACGGAGAAGAGCACCAATGTTGTCACCAGCAACTGCCTGATCCAGAAGCTTACGGAACATTTCAACACCGGTAACGGTGGTCTTTCTGGGAGCGTCCATAAGACCTACGATTTCAACTTCGTCACCAACCTTGATGGTACCTCTTTCAACTCTACCAGTAGCAACGGTACCACGACCGGTGATGGTGAAGACGTCTTCAACAGGCATCAAGAAAGGCAGATCGGTAGGACGAGCAGGAGTAGGAATGTACTCGTCAACAGCCTTCATAAGCTCATGGATGCAAGCATACTCAGGAGCATTGGGATCGTTGGAGTTGCTCTCCAGAACCTTCAGAGCGGAACCTCTGATGAAAGGAGTGTTGTCTCCGTCGAAATCATAGGTAGAGAGGAGCTCTCTGATTTCCATTTCAACAAGCTCGATGAGCTCTTCGTCGTCAACCATATCGCACTTGTTCAGGAATACAACGATCTTGGGAACGCCAACCTGACCAGCAAGGAGGATGTGTTCACGAGTCTGAGGCATAGGACCGTCAGCAGCGGAAACAACGAGGATAGCGCCGTCCATCTGAGCTGCACCAGTGATCATGTTCTTAACATAGTCAGCGTGGCCAGGGCAGTCAACGTGAGCATAGTGACGATTTGCAGTCTGGTACTCAACGTGAGCGGTGTTAATGGTAATACCACGAGCCTTCTCTTCGGGAGCGGAGTCAATAGCATCATAAGCCTTGAATTCAATGGTGGTATCTGCCATAGCAAGAACCTTGGTGATGGCTGCGGTAAGAGAAGTCTTACCATGGTCAACGTGACCGATTGTACCAATGTTTACGTGGGGCTTGTTACGTTCAAATTTAGCCTTTGCCATTTGAGAATAAACCTCCTTCATTTGAATCACTGATGATTCAAAATTATATAATGTTTAAATATTTAAAGCAATAGCTTCACGGGTTTATGCCTTGGGCTTTCTGCCTTCAGCAATCTGTTCCTGGACGCTCTTTGGAACCTGCTCATAGTGTGAGGGCGTCATGGTGTAAGTAGCACGGCCCTGTGTACTGGAGCGAAGGTCTGTAGCGTATCCAAACATCTCGGACAGAGGAACGAAAGCGTGGATGTTCTGTGCACCGGCAATTGCATCCATACCCTCGATACGTCCGCGGCGGGAGTTAAGGTCACCCATAACATCGCCCATGTACTCGTCGGGAGTGGTGACGTCAACCTTCATGATGGGTTCAAGCAGAACAGGATCTGCCTTCTTCATAGCCTCTTTGAAAGCCATGGAGCCAGCAACCTTGAAGGCCATTTCCGAAGAGTCCACTTCGTGGTAGGAACCGTCCACCAGGGTTACTCTTACGTCAAGCACCTGATAGCCAGCAACCACACCGCTGTTCATAGCATCACGAATACCGTTGTCGATGGCAGGGATGTATTCCTTGGGAACCACACCACCCACAATCTTGTTGACGAATTCGTATCCCTTACCGGGTTCAAGGGGCTCAACCTCGATAACGCAGTGACCGTACTGACCCTTACCGCCCGACTGACGAACGAACTTGCCTTCGGCCTTAACTGCCTTACGGATGGTTTCCTTGTAAGAAACCTGGGGCTTACCCACATTGGCCTCTACCTTGAACTCCCTGAGAAGACGATCCACGATGATTTCAAGGTGGAGCTCACCCATACCTGCAATAACAGTCTGACCGGTTTCCGGATCAGTCTTGACACGGAATGTGGGGTCTTCTTCTGCCAGCTTCTGCAGAGCAATACCCATCTTTTCCTGACCGGCCTTGGTCTTGGGTTCGATAGCAATGTCAATAACGGGATCCGGGAATTCCATGGACTCCAGGATAATGGGATCACTCTCGTCACAGAGTGTATCACCGGTGGTGGTATTCTTAAGACCTACTGCTGCCGCAATATCACCGGCATAGACCTTTTCGATCTCCTGACGATGATTAGCGTGCATCTGGAGCAGACGGCCAATTCTCTCGCGCTTGTTCTTGGTGGAATTCAGAACATAGGAACCCGAATCCAATGTACCAGAATAGACGCGGAAGAAGGTGAGTCTGCCGACATAGGGGTCGGTCATAATCTTAAAGGCCAGAGCGGAGAAAGGTGCATCGTCAGAGGCGATTCTGCAATCCTCCTCTTCGGAGCCCACCTTAATACCCTTAATGGCAGGAATATCAAGAGGAGAAGGCATATAGTCCACTACGCAATCCAACAAGCGCTGAACACCCTTGTTCCTGTAGGAAGAACCACAGGTAACGGGAACCATCTTATTGGAGATAACAGCGGCACGAATTCCCTTCTTAAGCTCCTCGATGGTGAGCTCCTCACCTTCAAGATACTTATTGAGAAGATCCTCGTCGAGCTCGGCTACCGCTTCCACCAGCTTAAAGCGGTAGTCTGCGGCAAGTTCCTTCATATCCTCGGGAATCTCACACTCGTCAATAACCTTGCCGAGATCATCCCTATAGTAATAAGCCTTATTGGTTACAAGATCGATGATGCCTTCAAAATGATCTTCCTTACCGATAGGAAGCTGGATAGGCACGGCATTAGCCTGAAGCCTGTCCTTCATCATCTGCACGCATCGATAGAAGTCGGCGCCCATAATGTCCATCTTGTTAACATGGGCAATACGGGGTACGCCATATTTGTCTGCCTGTCTCCATACGGTTTCTGACTGCGGCTCGACGCCACCCTTCGCACAGAAGAGCGTAATGGAACCGTCAAGTACACGCAAAGAACGTTCTACTTCAACTGTGAAGTCAACATGTCCAGGTGTGTCTATGATGTTAATACGGCAATGTTTCCACTGAGCTGTGGTCGCAGCAGAAGTAATGGTGATACCTCTCTCCTGCTCCTGCTCCATCCAGTCCATGGTAGCAGAACCTTCATGGGTTTCGCCTATTTTATGTGTACGACCGGTATAGAACAGAATTCTTTCGGTGGTGGTTGTTTTACCTGCGTCGATGTGTGCCATAATACCGATGTTTCGTGTATTTTCCAGGCTGAATTCTCTGGGCATCGATACCCTCCTTTCAATGTAGTGCTGCAATGTTTGCTGCGATGAATATTACCACCTGTAGTTTGCAAAAGCCTTGTTGGCTTCTGCCATCTTGTGGGTGTCGTCCTTTTTCTTCACGGCTGCTCCAAGGTTATTGGTGGCATCCATGATCTCGGCGGCAAGCCTTTCTGACATGGTACGCTCGCTTCTTTTTCTAGCGTAGCCAACCAGCCAGCGCAGACCCAAAGCCTGTCTTCTTGCAGGTCTTACCTCCATGGGAACCTGATAGGTTGCACCACCCACTCTTCTGGCTTTAACCTCGAGTACGGGCATGATGTTGTTCAGAGCCAGTTCAAACACCTCAAGGGGATTCTTTCCGGTCTTCTCCTTGATGATATCGAAAGCCTCGTAACAAATTTTCTGTGCAACACCCTTCTTGCCATCCAGCATGATATTGTTGATAAGCTTGGTAACAACCTTATCATTGTAGATAGGATCGGCAAGTACGTCTCTCTTGGGTACATGTCCTCTTCTTGGCACTATTCTTCCCTCCTTTGCATGATAACTGCGGGTAAACTACCCGGTATCACAGGTACTCGGCCCAATAGCTGTATAAGCGCTTCACTTGGGTTCGTCAGTGCAAAACGTTACAATCTATATGATAACAACGTCTGGCACGTCGATTCGTCCTGTTAATGAAATTTTTAGAGATTCTCAATGGTAGAAAACCTTACTTCTTGGCACGTTTAGCGCCATACTTGGAACGACCTTGCTTACGGTTGTTCACGCCTGCGGTGTCAAGGGTACCACGAATAATATGGTATCTTACACCAGGAAGGTCCTTAACACGACCACCTCTGATAAGAACAACACTGTGCTCCTGGAGATTGTGGCCGATACCAGGGATGTAGGCAGTGACTTCGATACCGTTTGTCAAACGTACTCTCGCTACCTTACGAAGCGCTGAGTTAGGCTTCTTGGGGGTAACAGTCTTAACAACCGTGCAAACGCCTCTCTTCTGAGGAGAGCTCAAATCGATGGGGCGCTTCTTCAGGGTATTCATACCGGTTTGAAGTGCGGGAGCAGTTGACTTGTATTCAACCGTCTTTCTGCCTTTTCTGACCAACTGGTTAAAGGTTGGCATTCTTCATTCACCTCCTATAATAATAATCATTTATAATTAACGCTATTACGTTAATCCCTCAGGATTTAAGAATTCCGACAACTGAGGCTCCCACATCAATACCCGCCGCCTTGCCAAGCATTTTCATGGTCTCGGTGCTGTAAACAGTGATCTGGTTCTCCTCACATATCTGCTTAATGGGTCCTACAACCCTTTGGTCTGCATCGTTGGCAATGAACACAGCTTCTAATTTACCCTGTTCGGCTGCTTTCCTGGTTTGTTTGATTCCAACAACCTTTTCTTTTCGTTTCAGCAACTCCAACACTTTAAATCCTCCAAAGCGTGTGCTACGCTCATAAAAAACGCCATAACACAAAAACATGCAAACAAAACGTTCGCACGCTAAACTATTGTATCACCGTATCTTTTAGGTTGTCAAGTTAGCTCTTGATATTTGATACCAGCCGTTTTGGGAAGATATGGGCACGCATCCTCCCCTCAGCCGTGATTGACCGATCGGTAAACACGGATTCCGCCGCTTTTCTCTCTGTCCTCCACGTTTCCAAAGCATTCCTTCATAATTCTTTTGAGGGTTTCCCCGCCTTTATTGTGGAAGGCCACCAGCCACAGAGCCCCGTTCTTCTCCAGATGCTCCTTAGCCTCATAAATAAGCTGGGTATAGACGGCCTTCCCTGCGGCAATGGGAGGATTGGAAAGAATATCCCCAAAACGTCTGTCTCCTATTTTTTCATAGAGGTTGCTCTTTAGCATTTCCACATGGAGGTTATTCAATTCCGCATTCTTCCGTGCATAGGCCACGGCCCGTTCATTGATGTCCACGCCGGTGACCTGAAGATGAGGATAGCGCTGCTTAATAAACAGGGCGATGGGACCAAAACCGCAGCCCACATCCAGCACAAAGTTGCTCGCCCCAGAGGGTCTGAAGTTTTCGATAAGAAGCGCAGAGGCCTTATCCACTTTCTCGCCGAAAGCAAACACACCGCTCACTGAGATGAACTCCAGCTTATTGCCGTGGATCTCATAGCTGAAACGGCTTTCTTTGATTTCGGATTGGGGTTTTTCAGTATAATAATGATCCATAAAGGCCTCCAAATTGTCAGAAGATTTTGAAATTTATCGTAAGAAAGTCCATTTTTCAAAAGAACATGATTAAGTATAATAGAACTCATTCTGAAGTACAAGGTGAAGTCTATGAAAGCATCCTATTTTCCAGATCATTTCATATGGGGGGTTGCCACCGCCTCCTACCAAATTGAAGGCGCTGCCTATGAGGACGGCAAGGGTCTCAGTGTCTGGGATCAGTTCTGCAAAAAGGAAGGCGCTATTTTATACGGTGATAACGGGGATATAGCCTGTGATCATTATCATCACTATGCTGAGGATATCCAGTTAATGAGCCAGTTAAACATACCGGCCTATCGGTTCTCCTTAAGCTGGCCCAGAATTCTGCCCGAGGGAACGGGACATATCAATCAAAAGGGACTGGACTTTTATGACAGGCTCGTGGACAGTCTTTTGGAAAAGAATATCACACCCCATGTGACGCTGTTCCACTGGGATTATCCCCAGGCCCTGCTGGATAAAGGCGGATGGCTTCATCCCGACAGCCCCCTGTGGTTTGAGGAATATACCCGGGTGGTCGTCGAGAGGCTCTCGGACAGAGTGGAGCATTGGATGACCCTCAACGAGCCCTTCTGCCATATCTTTTTGGGCCATAAGACCGGTGAACATGCCCCCGGCTTTAAGCTCTCTGACAAGGACATTCTTCAGATCATCCATAATACCTATCTGGCCCATGGGCGCTCGGTACTTGCCCTTCGGAGCCTGGCCAGGAGAAAGCCCCGGGTTGGTATTGCCATGGTGGGCTCTCCGGTTCTTCCCGCCACCGAATCTCCCGAGGATATCGAGGCGGCCCGTCAGGCCATGTTCAACCTCAAGGGCGACGGCAGCGATCTTTCAACCATAGGGCTCTGGTTTGATCCCCTGTTTCTGGGCAAATACCCCGAGGGCTATGAAAAAGTCTTTGCCGGCGTACTGCCGGACATAGGCCCCGAGGATATGAAAATCATGAGCCAGCCCCTGGACTTTTTGGGCTTGAATATCTACTACTCGGGAAGGGTGCGTATGGGAAAGGACGGACCCGAGGGCATTCCTGAGACCCTGGGTATGGGCAGGCCAAGAACCACCATGAACTGGCCCATTACCCCCGAGGGCCTGTACTGGGGCCCCCGCTTCTTCTATGAGCGCTATAAATTACCTATTTATATCACTGAAAACGGTATGGCCAATCTTGACTGGGTTTATGCTGACGGAAAGGTTCACGATCCGCAGCGTATTGATTTTCTTACACGCTATTTGCTGCAGCTTAAC
Source organism: Bacillota bacterium (assembly GCA_022702935.2). GTDB lineage: Bacteria > Bacillota > Clostridia > DSM-8532 > DSM-8532 > DTU059. The sequence continues at coordinate 15,380 of JAKIML020000081.1, forward strand.
AGGGCATTAAGCGAAGGAGTTGATGTGCGTGCCTTTATGCACTGGTCCTTACTGGACAATTTTGAATGGGCGTTTGGCTTCGACAGACGCTTTGGCCTCATCCATGTGGATTACCAGACCCAGAAGCGCACACTTAAGGACTCGGCCTATTGGTACTCCACCCTTATCCAAACCAATGGGCGCTCCCTTTTTAACCCATAGGGACTATGACCAATGGTGCAGGAGATTCTGCATCCACTCGGCCACATCCACCTTATAGACCGATTTCAAATTCTCTCGGCTGAGAACCTCTTTGACCGCTCCCTGGGCATGGGTTCTTCCACCGTCCATTAAGAGGGCCTTGCTGGCATAGGTGTAGACCATGTTGAGATCATGGACCACCGCTAAAACAGCACGGCCCTTTTTCATGGACCATTCCTTTATCATGTCAAACAATGCAATCTGATACTTAAGATCAAGATGGTTGGTGGGTTCGTCCAGTATCAGAATCTGAGGATCCTGGGCAAAGAGCTGCGCCAGAAAGACCCTCTGAAGCTCTCCCCCCGACAATGTGAGCACCGATTGATGCTTCAGGTTCTCGGTACCTGTAAGATAAAGGGCCTCTTCAATCTTCTCCCTGTCCTTTTGCCCCAGTCTCCCTAAAAAGCCCTCCACATAGGCATATCTGCCCATGCTCACCACATCATAAACCGTGTGCTCAAACTGGGGCTGATGCTTTTGGGTGAGCACCCCAATTCTGCGGGCAAGCTGCCGGGGCTTTAGGGCTGACAGGGGCTTGCCCTCCAGAAGGATGTTCCCTTCATAGGGCAATACGCCCATAATGGCTTTGATCAGGGTTGTTTTCCCTGCGCCATTGGGCCCGATGATGGTAGCCAAATCATTTTCCTTAAGCTCAAAGGAAACATTGTCTACGATCTTTTTGTTGTCCAGACTTACACTCACATTGCTAATGGTCAGCATACTAGATTCCTTTGGTTTTATTATGGGTCTGGGTGTAGAAGATATAGATAAACAGGATGGCCCCCACAAAGGAGGTCACCACACCGATGGGCAGCTCGGCAGGGGAGAACAGGGTTCGAGCCACCAGGTCAGTGAGCATCAGGAAGGACGCCCCAAAAAGGGCTGACAGCGGTATGAGCTTTCTATGGTCGGGCCCCGTCAGAAGCCTTGTAATATGGGGAATGACCAATCCCACAAAGCCAATGGTTCCGCTCACGGCCACCGATATGCCCACCAGCACCGAGACCATGACAAGGATCAATAGTTTGGTCCTTCTGGTGTTGACACCGATATAGCGCGCCTGTTCCTCCCCTAAGGAAAAAGCATTCAACTCCCTACTTAAACAAAACAGCCAAACCACGCCCACCCCAAAAAAGGGAAGCATCAATAGAACATGGGTCCAATTCCTGCCCGAAAAGGAGCCCATGGACCAAAAGACCACCTGTTTGAGGCTGCTTCCCGCAAAGGAAACCAGAAGGCTGGTAAGGCTTCCGGCCAGCATGGAAAAGATGACCCCCGTTAAGATGATGGTCTGGGTGGACAGATTATAGTCGATCTTATAGGAGAGGCTGAGGATGAAAGCCAGGGACAGGAAGGAAAACAGGATGCTCATCAGGGCCAGCGCCGCCTGAGGAAGGAAGGGCAGGCTGATGCCCAGAACAATGGATAAAACAGCCCCCAGGGCCCCTCCCGATGTGATACCCAGGGTGGAGCCATCAGCCAGGGGATTTTTAAGAAGGCCTTGCATGGCCACCCCGGCCACTGAGAGGGCCGCGCCTACCAGTGCCGCCAGAATAACCCGGGGCATTCGGATATGGACCACGATGGACAAAAGGGTATCATCGGCATCTTGTGTTCTTCCCAGCAGCCAGTCGGTCAGAAATCCAAGGGTCTCGCCCACCGAAGCGCCAATACTCCCTACAGATACCGCCAGAAAAAGGGTCCCTAAAAACAGGCTGACCCCTATTCCTAATAAAAGCGAAAAGCTTATATGTTTCCCCGCAGGTTTTTTGACTTGACCCATAATGGACTCCTTCACAGCAGCAAACTTATTGATAGATGGCCTTGACCATTTCCTGAGCCGCATCCAAAAGACGCGGACCGGGTCTTGAGATCATATCGGCGTCAAGCATAATAACTTTATTATTTTTAACCGCCTCCAGCGTGTTCCATTGACTGCGAGATACGATCTCCCCGACGGGATCCTCTATACCGGTTATGGGGCTGGCGGTGGTGAAGATTATCTCCGGATTTCTGGCCAGCACCTGTTCTTCTGAAACCGCCGACCATCCTTCCACATCCTCAAAGATATTTTTAGCGCCCACAATCTCAATGAGCTCCTGGATAAAGGTATTCTTTCCACAGGACCACAGTCCGAACTGAAGCGGAGAGACCTCCACATAGACGGTTTTTGCGGTCTTTCCCTTCACCTGCTCGCGGATGGACGCAAAGCCCTTCTCCATATTTTCGACAATCTGTTCGGCTTCTTTTTCCTTGCCCACGGCCTTACCCATGAGCCTGATGGACTTATAGGTTTCATCAATGCTGTTGGCCTCGGTGACCACCACCTTGATGCCCGCATCCTCCATCTGCTGAATCTGCTCATTCATCACCGACATTTTTCCCATAAAGACGGCATCGGGCTTTAAGGCCAGAACCGATTCCATGTTCAGGTTTTCGCCCGTGGGCAGTTTCTGTTTACCCTGAGTATCCTCGGGATAGTTGCAATACTCACTGACGGCAATAACCCTGTCCCCCGCACCCAGTGCATAGAGGATTTCGGTGTTGGCAGGCGCCAGGGATATAATCTTTTGCGGTTGCGTCTCGAAGCTGACTGTTTTTCCTCTGCTGTCGGTGATGCTGATATTGGCCTTGGGCGTAGACGTTTCATTGGGCGCGGCACCGCATGCTGCCAGAGAGAGCACCAGCGCCAGAACAAGAAATAGGGTGACGACTTTTTTCATTGGAATTCTCCTCTCATTCTTCATTGGGAGGTTTAAGCATCCAATCAACAAAAACCCCCGCTTGGAAAAGCGGGGTAAAAAGCATGACAAAGAATGCACCTGTGACTTTACTCTTAAACCCCAGAAGAAAATCATACATGGTGGCAGGTCTACCGACTTTGCTTCATCCTCCGCGGCACCTTCCCGAAATTTTTGCTTCGCTATGCTACGCAAAAATCTTCAGTGGCATAAGCCGTTTTGTCTGCTTCACGGTTGCTGGGGCAGTCCCGGCTTCTCACCGGATTCCCTATTATGCATCAAAATGCACCATCATGTCTTATTCAGTTGTAGTATCATTATAAATTTTTAAGATGGCCTCTGCAAGAGTCAAATACCTGGCTGACGCTACAGGAACCTCCGTAAGATGACCAAAAGCAGCAGAAAAATACCGCCCAAAGCCCCGAGCACCCATAGAAGGGTGATAAAGACTATCCCATTCTGAGGTCCCACAATGAGCAGTGCCCCAAACAGCAGAAAAATCACCAGAAAAAAGGTCAATCCGGCTGCCCGCAGAATGATGAAGTGGTTCCTTTCATCCTTACTGCCTATCTCAGCCTTTTTTCGCCGCGCAGCATCCTTGAGCACAAGCCTGTATACAATGATAACTAATACGCCAAAGGTAATGAGTCCGGCCCCCACCCCGCCATAGAAGTCACCCATGGCAGTACCTGCAAAGGTGCCCATTAGGGCGATGGCAAGACCAATCATTCCAAGAAGGATGGCCCCAACACCAAGCCAGGTCATCACCCTGACCTTCTTGCTGAAATCAGAAATCAACAGGTTGATAAGCATGGTCAATCCTCCTCAAAGATGAATACTTCCTCAATTGTCTTTCCAAAAAAAACGGCGATTCTATGGGCAAGCTGCAGCGACGCATTATACTTCCCATTCTCCAGGGAAATGATGGTCTGTCGGGTAACCTCCACCGCAAGGGCCAGCTCCTCCTGGGTCAGTCGTCTTTCCTTCCGTAACTCCTGGATACGGTTTTTCACGCTATCACCTACTGACGCTCCACCGACGGTCCGTGGAAAATATTCCTGATCCACTGGCTTTTTGCTGCCATCCACCGGGGCATATCATGGGTGAGCAAATAGCCCCCAATGAGCACGAAACACAGCGCCAGGCCTAAACCAAACCCATGAAGAAAGTGAGGATAGTCGGGTATAAACTGCTTTAAATTGAGGGTCAGAGCAAAGACTAATAAACCTATGGACAAAAACATATTGTTTTTTCTTTTCATAAGCCATACTCCCATCCAAGAATTTGTAAATCCAGCTTTACAAATTAAGTATAGTAAACTTTACATTCTATGTCAAGCATACTATACATTTTTCTTGGGACACTGCCCTGAGCCCATCAAAAACGGGGAAGCGTTCATCTTCCCCGTCCAATCCTGAATCCGCTAGGACTCATTGGCCATATTGCTGGTATCGTTCTTGGCATATTCGGAATAAAGCTTTCCCGTATACTTTTTAAAGCATTTGCTGAAATAGTTGGGATCGGGGATCCCCACCTCCCTGGCTGTCAGGTACATGCGCGTCCCTTTCTTGGCATAGGCGATGGCCCGCTCCATCCGGCACTTCATCAGAAAATCACTTAAGCCCATACCGGTCTTTTGCTTGAACATACGGCTCAAATAGCTGGTATTAAAGCAGAAATGCTGGGCAATGGATGTCAGATTGATGTCGGGCTCCATATAGTTTTTCATGATGTATTCCTTAATCTTGGCGATGGAGCACTGGTCATCCTCAATAATGTCCTCATCCTCTTCCCGTTTTTCCACCTTAAGCTGATCAATTACCTTTAACAGGGTCTCCCGAATCTCAGTTCTGGAGATGGGCTTAAGAAGGTAGGCACTGACCCCTATCCCAATGCAGCTTCTGGCATATTCAAAATCGTCATAGGCCGTCAATATAATGATCTTGAGCTTGGGATAGCGTTGAATGGCAAGCTTGCTGAATTCTATGCCGTCCATAAAGGGCATGCGAATATCCACAAACACAATGTCAGGTTTATAATTGTCTATGGTATTGATAGCTTCTATTCCGCTGGATGCCTCACCGACAATCTCCAGGTCAAGCTCCTGATTCTGGATGGTTATCCTGAGCAAATTCCTGATAGCCCTCTCATCATCAATAAGCATTACCTTGTACATGAAAAAGCCTCCTATAGTGGAATTTTGAGGGTTACTTCCGTATAAAGCCCTTCCTCACTGACAACCTCATAGACATCTTCCCTGCCATAATAGTACTGAATTCTTTCAATAGTACCCTTAAAGCCAAAGCTTCTGTTGTTGTCCAGCATGATGGTATTGAGCTTTTCCTGATTCATACCTATCCCATTGTCATAAACACTGATGTATAGCCAATTTTCCTTTTTCTTTGTCGTTATACGGATGACGCATCGCTCCCCTTTGGGCCGGACGCCATGGTAGAGGCTGTTCTCCACCAGGGGCTGCAATATCAGCTTGGGGACCTTGATGCTCATCACATCCTCATCAAGCAGGTATTCATCATCAAAAATATCGTCATATCTTAATTTTTGCAGCTTCAGATAGTCCTTGACAATATGTATTTCTTCCCGCAAAGGAATCTCCGAGCTTCCCCTGCTTAAAAAGCGACGGTAGAAATTGCCCAGGGTCTCAATAGCGTCATAGACCTTTTCGGAGGACTCCTGAAGCGCAAGATAAGCAATGGTGTCCAGCGTGTTGTAAAGAAAATGGGGCTTAATCTGCTCCTGCAGGGCATTAAGCTCGGCCTGCTGAGTCTTCTTTTCCTTCTCCAAAAGCTCATTGATCAGTTTGTTGATCTCAACGAGCATATTGTTGTAGCTGTTCTTCAAATGACCGATTTCATCATCGGGCAGGGGCAGACTGACACGCTTGAGCCACCCCGTCTTGGATTTGTCCATGGATTGGACCAGTCGCTCTATGGGATTGGTGATATACACAGTGATGAATATGCCTATGAGAATCAGGGAAAACAAGGTGAGCGCCACAAGGGATATAATGATCCAAATGCTCTCAGAAGGGATGAACCTTATGTAGGACATTCTTTCTATACCCGCCAGAATAAAGGGGGTATCGGGAATGCGATAAAAGGATAGAACCTGTTCCTTGCCAAATGCACCCACCGTCACCTGATGGTAGGGAGCATCCACGGGTTTGAACTGCTCAATGTTGGGAAGTTCATGGCCCGTGTTAATGTGCTGAAAGTTCTCGTCAAAATAGTAAAACAGCTTGTCCGGACTCTCCATGTTTTTATAGGAGTCCTTAAGCAGGGAAACCGACAAATTGATGACCAGAATGGCCATGGGCTTTTGGGTGTCCAGGTCATTGACTAAACGGATAAAGGAGACTAAGGGCTCCCCGCTCTTGCTGCGGAAGGCCCCTCCTCCGTCAATGCGTATAACATAACCGCCATTCTTTTCGTAGATTTCCCGGGTCCATTCCTCACTCTCCAAATGGTTTCGGTAAACCCAGGTGATGCCCTTGGCAATATGGACATACTCCCTATCCAACCGAAACAGATAGACTGAGGTAATATGGTCAAAGCTGTTGGTGATATCATACATGGCCGTGGTGGCACGATGGGAAGCCAGGGAACGGGGCGAGTTCTCGCTTTTCAGATAGGCAATAATATCCCTGTTGGTCATTAAAAGCTGACTCATACTGTTGATGGTGTTAAGCTCGCTTTTAAGATTATTGCCAATGGAGATCATGGTCTTCTGGTTATTATTCAAGGTGTAGTTCATCATATTCTCTTTGAGATAAAAGAAATTGATCAACACAAAGAGAACAAGATACATGGTGATGATAGCCAGAAACAGATACCTGACCTTCTGTTTGAGCATTTGCGAAGAAAACCATCGCTTAAAATCCCTGAACAAGTGCTTCCCCATCGTGCTTACCTATGATCCATTTATGGCTTCAGATTGATTTCCAGTCTCAGGGGCTTTTTGCCTGTCAAAGCAACACTTCTCGAATCAGGCTGGGACGTTCCCACAAAGAGTGTGAACCTGCTGCTGTCGAGAATTCTCTCGCCCTGGTCATTGACCTGCATAAGCTGCTGGAAGGATACCTGCATAACCAGCTCGGTCTTTTCAAAGGCCCCCAGCTTCACCCGCTTAAAGGCGCAAAGGCTGTGATTGGGTACGGCAAACCTGGACTCCTCATCTTTAATATAGATCTGCACCACATCCTCGGTGGAGCATTGGCTCTGGTTCTCAACCACTACCCGTACCTTGATATCCTGGTTTTCCTTTACCTCACCAAGAATCTCGGCCGAGGAACATACCACATTACCGTAGGTCAGGCCGTAGCCAAAGGGATAGAGGGGCTCCTGCTTCAGATAGCGATAGGTTCTTCCCTCCATGGAGTAATCGGTAAACTCAGGCAGGCCCTCCAAGGAGCGATAGAAGGTCACAGGCAGCTTTCCTGAAGGCGAACACTTGCCGAAGAGAATATCGGCCACAGCCCTTCCGCCCCGGGCGCCCGGATACCAGGCCTGCAGTACGGCATCATAATGCTCATCCGCAAAGGAGAGATTGATGGCGCTGCCTGCCTGCAAACAGACGATCATGGGTTTTCCCACACTGGCGATTTTCTTCAGCAGCAGGGACTGAACAGCGGGCAGCTCCAGATCCTTCTTGTCTCCCGAGCCGTCCTGATTGCCCTCGTCCCTTTCCTCGCCTTCCAGGGTTTCGTCCAGGCCCAGGCAGAGAATGACGAGATCGCTGTGTTCGGCCACAGTCATGGCCTCCATCATTCCATCATATTCCTTATGAAGCACTGAGGATTGGGTCCTTTCAAGCTCACAGCCCTTGGCATAGAGAACACGGACCTCTCCTTCCACTTCATCCTGAATACCTTCAAGAATGGTGATATATCGAGAAGAAGTACCATAGTAGTTACCTTTAAGGGCAAGCCGGCTATTAGCGTTGGGGCCAATGACGCCAATGGTTTTGATCTTGCTCTTATCAAGAGGAAGAATACCGTTGTTCTTGAGCAGAACCACGCTCTTCCTGG
>JAKIML020000004.1 GCA_022702935.2 Bacillota bacterium
CGATTTCGGCCGGAATGCCGCTGGTTAAGTCGTTGCAGAGAGCGTCAAAGCGATCGAGGATAGCTACGATGCGCTCTTGTTCTTCTAAGGGTGGAACAGGGATTTTATAAGCCAATAATTTATCTTGTCTTAACCTTGTTACCTTTGCACCATGAGCAAATTTTTCTTTGTATCTGCTAAAATCTGTTGTTTGTAATAAATAGGTTATATATTTTGTGTTTTGATTATGTCTAAAGGCAAACATATCACCACTTATACATATATCTCCACCAAGCCAAGCCAAAGGCTTACATACATCTTCAACATTCTCACTTACACCTGCAATGAGTACATCTCCCTTTTTAGCCTTTTTCAGTTTTTTTGATTTGTCTACTGAAACAAATGATATTGTTTCAGTAGCGCTTGTACCATAGTAAGTATGTATTTGTCCGTAATGAATACATGGAAAACCTTCTTCTACAAAATCAGATTTTAATAATCCACTTCCTCTTATTAATTTTCCAATCTCCCCTAAAGTCTTCCACTCTACCTCATCTCCAAATGTCAATAGCAGATCCCTATAATACTCATACTGTTTTCTTCTTGCTGTAAGCTCTG
>JAKIML020000100.1 GCA_022702935.2 Bacillota bacterium
TGTTGGAGTTCCGAAGTTTCTGTCCCTCGGCACCCCAACATTTATTATAGAACCTGTAATACCCTGTTTTCTTATTTGACAATATTTTTTGCTGAAATATGACCTTGACGTGAGGAGTGACAGAATGCAAAGTACCTTGAAGGGCATGGCAAGTTTTTTGAAGAATATCATTCCGTCCCATATCCCGGAGGACTATCCTGTCAAGGCCCTGCTAAAACCTATTTCGGATGAGGGCAACATAAGAGAGGGCGTTCGTGCTTTCAGAGATCTTCTTTATATCATTTGCGATCGCCTCATTGCTGACGGAAGTCAATATGACAAGCCTGCAAAGAGCACGCCCAATAATGATTCCCATCCCAGTCTCCCGGTAAGCTTTCCGTTCCTCAATAATATTAAAAGCCTGTTATTCAATATGGGGTATCATGGACAGCTCATTGAGAACGGCGAGGCTCTGTGGCTTGACGACCTGAGTCTATTAACTGCGGTCATTGGTGCTGACGGCGGGCAGATGCGGGCGAAAATCACCGTGCCCAAGCTCATTGAAGCCTTAAACTTTCTGGCGAACTGTGGTTTTTGCTTTGCGGGCATAGATTCAGGGACACGATCTTTGGCTATGTCAGAAGGGGCATCCCTTAAAGTGACCTATCCCAAAAATCCTGTTCTTCTGATTGGGTTGAAGACCATGGCCATTGCCCAAAAGGATTTGTATGCCAAGGGCAACCATGATATCTTTCTGCGGTGCGACTACAGGGTGCTGAAGGACGAGGAGACGCAAGCCAATGATTTTTTAAAGGATTTTACTGCACCCCTGCCAAATGAGGTGCAGAACTTCTGCCTGGAACTGCATCGGCGCTATCTGGATGCGGGGCTGAAATGCACCATGGATGTGTTCTATCTTAATGTTCGGCTCATCTATTCCTATAAGAGTAAAGAAGTATGGACATTCTCGGCGGCCCACGAATCGGGCTACCGTATGCTCATAAAAGCGCAGAATACCCACAAATACACCGATATGATTGAGAGCTTTCCGCTGCCTTTACAGGAGAAAATCTCCCGGGGATATGGATGCAATAAAAAATTATTCGGGGAGCCCTGCCAAAAGGGCTGCCATGGGTTCAGCTTTCCCCTGGATGAATCCCTTCTTGAGATAAGACAACATATTGATGCTTGGCTTGATAAAGAGATCTCCTGCATGCAAAAAAAACGCTGAGCTCATTTCTGGAGGTCAATATGCAAATTGGAGAGAAGATTGTCTTTGACAGATATCTGTGGCGCGTTCTTGATATTCAAAGCAGTGCGGCTTTGCTGATTACTGAGGATATTGTGGAGCTTAGGCCCTATCACAACAAGTACAAAGATACAACCTGGCATGACTGCGCTGCAAGACATTACCTCAACGGCGAGTTCTATGACCAGTTCGATGAAGCCAATAAGTCCAGAATTCTTGAGGTTACCATTAAAAACCCGGATAACCCATGGTATGGAACCCATGCGGGTGAGGAAACCCAGGACAGTATCTTCCTGCTGGATCTCGATGAGGTATGCAGGTACTTCGGCGACAGCACGCATTTACTCTACCATAAAGGCAATAATCCCTATTGGAAAAAGAATGATGTGAACAACCCCAAGCGGCGGGCTAAGTATACGGACTTTTATGCCTTTTGGTGGCTTCGGTCACCGGGACGCAATAACCACGTGGCTTGCTATGTCCATGGAACTGACGGTTGTGTTGCCGTTAATGGCAACAATGTCACCAACCCTTATGGGGGCCTGCGTCCTGCCCTGTGGCTGAAGCTTTAGTAATCATGGCAATAATGTTCATCCACTGTACACAGTGATTTCATCGCATTTTCATTTTGCTTTACTATACACTATTAAGATCCATATGAGGAGGGAGATATGAGAAAGCTAAATCTGCCTGTGATTCTGCTGATAAGCATTTTGATATTGACCTCCTGTGCCAGTATCCTTGAAGGTTCTGACAATGCGGGAACAGAAAACACACCATCCGGCGGCAAGGGGCAAAGCGCAGTCCAGGATGGCAAAGGGGAGCTTGACTTTGAATGGAGAAGCCAAAGTTATAAAACCCTTGATATGAGCAAGGGCTCGGTTACTATCAGCAAAAGTGGTATTTATGAGATTACCGGCATCCTGTCGGACGGTGGATTGGTTGTGGATGTGGATAAAGCCAGGGACAAGGGCACTATATATTTGGTACTCAATAATGCCAGTATTTCGAGCACAAAGACAGCACCCATCTATGTGATGGATGCCAAAAAGGTAGTGCTTATTCTGGAAGAAGGGACCACCAATACCATTTTCCAGGGCAGCGATATTCAGATCAACCATGAGGATGAGCCCAGTGCTGCAATTTTTTCCAAGGCCGATCTCATAATTACCGGAAGTGGTGCATTGAAGGTCACCTCCCAGTATAATGATGGCATTACCAGTAAGGACACCCTCAAAATCGAAAATGGCACCTTGGTGATTGATGCCAAGGCCGATGGAATTGTAGGAAAGGACTCTTTGACCATAGAAAAAGCCAAAATATCAATTACTGCGGGTAAAGACGGGCTTCGTTCCACCAATAACGCCGATCCTGACAAAGGGAATATCACCATTGTTGACGGAAGCATTAATATCACAGCCAATAATGACGCCATACAGGCCTATGGGATGCTCCAGATTGACGGCGGTGCCTTTAGCCTGGTATCAGGAGAAGGAGCTGGTCAAAGTGGTCTTCAGGCCATCGGCCAGGGGCCGGGGAATAGTAAGGCCAGCGGCAGGAAGACACCGGGCCAATCCAATACTGACACGGAGAGCAAAAAAGGCCTGAAGGCAACAGGCAGCATCCTTATAAACGGTGGCACGTTCACCGTATTGGCCCATGATGATGCCATTCACAGTGATAGTGATATCATCATCAACGGCGGTGCCCTAACCCTTTTGACCAATGATGACGGTATCCATTCTGATGCTGAAGTCAGCATCCATGGGGGAACCATTGACATTCAGCAGAGCTATGAAGGTATTGAGGGGAAGAATATCACCATCACCAATGGAACCATCAGGCTGACAGCCGAGGATGATGGCTTGAATGTCAACGATACTTCGGGTGTATTATCCATCAGCGGAGGAGAAACCTACTTGAACGTCAGCGGGGATGGTATTGACTCCAATGACGCCATTACCATGACGGGCGGAACACTCTATATTGATGGCCCTACAGATGACGGCAATGGCGCCATAGATTACGACAGAAGGTTTTCCATCAGCGGTGGAATTCTGATTGCCTCAGGCAGCAGCGGTATGGCCCTGGCACCCGATACCAGCTCAACTCAGCCATCCATCTTAATGTATTATTCCTCCAAACAGAAAGCCGGTACCGCCATTGCTGTCAAGGATAGCAGCGGAAACCTCATTGCATCCTTCACACCCTCCAAGAAATACTCTTCGGTGGCCATTTCGGCACCGGGGCTAAAGACAGGGAACAGCTATACGCTATATCAAAACGATACTGAGCTGGTCACCTTTACTTTGTCCGATACTGTGACCTACTTAAATGAAAAAGGTGTCACCACCAAGCCCAACTTTGGTCCCAAGGGAGGGAAAAAGGGCGGCCCTGGAAGATGAGTTCGGGCTCAAATCAGGAAAGTGTTGCTTTTACCTTGGAGATAAGTAAAATGGATGACATAGAGCTTTATGTTTCCGGAAGGGAGAGAACCAGCTTATGCATAATGCGCTGAAAATCAAGATGTATTCCTTTACCATAGACTGCAGGAATGCGCAGGAGTTGGCCAATTTCTATGGAAAGCTTCTTCATTGGGAAGTGGTCTTTGCCAATGAGGAATGGGCATGCGTAGCCCCTCCGGGCTCCAAGCAAGGGTCGTATCCCTGTATCCTGTTCCAGCAGAATCCCGAGTATACGCCGCCAGTATGGCCCGAGACACCTGGAGCTCAACAGACCATGGCTCATCTGGACTTTGCCGTCAATGATTTGGATAAAGCGGTTGAATATGCGGTCCAGTGCGGCGCAACCATCGCACCGGAGCAGTTCTCCCAGGAGTGGAAGGTCATGCTTGACCCTGCCGGCCACCCCTTCTGCTTATGCGAAATGAAATCCGTCATGGAGAGCGAGCATTTCGGGCTTCTGTAAGTGACTGTTGCAACACAGGGCTGCATATACTTCACTCAAGCTGCGATATTCGTATTACAACATTCAACTGCTCCTGCCAAAGGCTTGTCAGATGAGAATCTCATGGCCTTCTTGAACTGTTTGCTTTGCTAACCCATTCTTAACTATCTTAATCTATTTTGATATGCGATAGCCGCCATCCACAAAGACGGTTTCACCCGTCATATAGTCGGCCAGGTCGGATAACAGGAAAAGCGCAACCTTTGCAATATCCTCAGGCTCACCGATTCTTCCCTGTGGAATCAAGTCTTCAGAGAATTTCTTGACCTCAGGGTCACTGAAGGCTTGGGCGGTTATGCCCGTCTGAATAAATCCGGGGGCTATGGCGTTGACTCTGATATGATAAGGCGCCAAATCCAGGGCCATGGCCGAGGTCAGAGCGCTGACGCCGCCCTTGGATGCCGCGTAATCAGCCATATTGGTTCTGAATAGCGTGGAACGGATACAACCTATATTAATAATGCTGCCCGCTTTGGCGGGTATCATTTTCTGTGCCGTATACTTGGACAGAATAAAGGTTCCCGTGAGATTGGTGTCAAGCACCCGGTGCCAGTCCTCGGTGCTCAAATCATAGAAAGGCTTGCGGCTGGCAAAGACACCGGCACTATTGATAAGACCGTCGATTCTTTTGAACTCTGATGCCGCATTATCCACCAGGGCTTTTATCCCGGCCTCATTTCTCACATCCACAACATGGTGAATATAGCTTTTATGCTGGATGGCGGGCGGGGTAATATCCAGGCCCATGACCAATGCCCCATTTTTTAGAAGAAGCTCCGCACAGGCCATCCCAATTCCTGAGCCCGCACCTGAAACTAAATAGGTCTTACCCGTAAAATCCATAAGTAACCCTCCACTGAATTATCAGCCATGCGCTAAATTGCTATTACTGTATCAAAAAGAACAGGAAGATACAAGTCCTGGCCGGGTATGGCACATTGCTCCAAAAAACAGAGTGTGCTATGCTAAAAGATGTAAAATATTGCAAAAAGACCTAGATGGAGGTTGCCTATGGCTGAATCCAATTTACACGAAGGACACCGGAGCAGGATGAAGGAGCGCTATCTCCAGGAAGGCCTGGATGCCTTCGCCGATCATGAAATCATCGAACTATTGCTGTTCTATTGTATACCCCAAAGAGATACCAATGCGCTGGCCCACAGGATGATCAAAGAATTCGGCACCTTCCATGATTTGGTGGAGGCCGATCCCCGGGACATTGCCCGGCGATGCAAGGTCAGCCTGAATACGGCACTTTTGATCTCATTGGCCGCTCCGCTGTCCCGCCGCTACCTTAAACAGAAATGGGGGAGCAGGCCCCTCATCAACTCCTCCTCGAAGGCCGGTGACTATGCCATAGCCCTGTTTGCCGGCCGTGTCTATGAGTGCTTCTTTGTTATTTGTCTGGACTCACAGAATCATGTCAATCACGCTGCTCTGGTTCATGAGGGCACCATCAATGAAGCGCCGGTCTATCCGCGCATTATTGTCGAAACGGCCCTGCGTCATAAGGCCAACAGCATCATCCTGGCCCATAATCACCCCGGAGGAAGCCTTCGGGCATCCAATGCCGATATCGAGGTGACCCGAAAAATTTGTCAGGCCATGAAGCCCATATCCATCCAGGTGGTGGATCATATTATTGTTGCCGGGGATCGGTATACCAGCTTTGCTGAACAGGGGATTATGGAAACCCTGATGCCTTAAAACCGTTTGTGCTCCTGCAGGAAAGGGAGTCATGGAAATGGGATTTACAGTCGAATTACCAACGGGACTAAAGACCTATTGGTAAATATGCACAAATTTATGGAGCGGGTCACAAATTGTCGGCTTACCCTCGAATTGTTAATTCATTGTCGAAGATTAGCGTTCCAGAGAGGTATTGCTGAGAGGCGCATCAATTCATGAATTTGTGATTTTTTCCATATGTGACTTTACACAACATGTCGTAGTCATGTCATTACAAGTAAACAAAATATTGAAATCTGTCGATGGATTAAATAGCTTGAAACACTTGATACCACTTGTTTTCGTCATATTGCACAAAAAATGACCCGTTAAGCAGATTGACACTATATATTGTGTATGATAATATTGTTCACGTCGAGATGTTGATCTCATAAACAAAAGCGGGAGGCAATCGTGCAATGATTGAAAAGATACGAAAGAGAGACGGTAGTATCGAGAAATTTGCACCAGAGAAGATTTCATCTGCCATTTTCAAGGCAGCAGCAGCCTGCGGAGGAAACGATTTTGGACTGGCTCAGGAGCTTTGTCAAAAGGTTATTGAGTTAGCCAACGAAAAGTACAAAGGACAAATTCCAGAGGTGGAGCAAATCCAGGATCTGGTTGAGTATGTACTTATCGAGAACGGCCATGCAAAGACCGCAAAGGCCTATATACTTTACCGTGAAAAGCGTAAAAGTGCACGAGAGCTCAACGCCCTCATCGGTGCCACCATTAGTATGTTCGGCAACTATCTCGGGGGCAAGGATTGGAAGATACAAGAGAATGCCAATACACAGAAGAGTGTTAATGGCTTGAATAACTATATACGGGAGATCTTTACCCAGAATTACTGGCTCCATGAGATCTACCCGGCTGAAGTCCGTGAAGCCCATGAAAGCGGAGACTGCCATATTCATGACATGGGCTTTTTTGGCGCCTATTGCGCCGGGTGGGATTTAAGACAGCTTCTTTTGGACGGCTTTGGCGGTGTTCCCGGAAAGGTTGAGAGTAAACCTGCAAAGCATTTGAGAAGCTTTTTGGGGCAGATTGTCAATTCTACCTTCACCACTCAGGGTGAAACTGCCGGGGCACAGGCTTGGTCCAGCTTTGATACCTACTGTGCTCCGTTTATTCGCTATGACAACCTTTCTTATGAACAGGTCAAGCAATGCATTCAGGAATTTATCTTTAACATTAATGTTCCGACAAGAGTTGGCTTTCAATGCCCCTTTTCCAATCTAACCTTCGATATTAAGGTTCCCAATACGCTGAAGGATGAACCGGTCATTATCGGAGGCGAATATACCAATGATAAGTATGGGGACTTCCAGGCCGAAATGGATATCTTCAACAAGGCCTTCTGTGAGGTCATGCTGGAGGGGGATGCCAAGGGCAGAGTCTTTACGTTCCCCATTCCCACATTGAACATCACCAGGGACTTTGATTGGGACAGCCCGGCTGTGGAAGGCTTTATGAAAATTACCTGCAAGTATGGCATACCCTATTTTGCCAACTACGTAAACTCTGATCTGTCTCCTGAGGATGCTGTTTCCATGTGCTGCAGATTGCGCCTTGACACCAGTGAGCTCAGGAAAAGAGGCGGGGGGCTCTTTGGCAGCAATCCGCTTACCGGCTCCATAGGTGTATTTACTATCAATCTGCCCAGGATAGGCTATCTAAGCTCTACAAAAGAGGAATTTAAGAAGCGGCTCTATGAGGTCGCTTGTATAGGAAAAACCTCCCTGGAAATCAAAAGAAAAATTATTGAGCAACAATCGGAGAAGGGGCTTTATCCTTATACCACCCATTATCTGCGCCATGTGAAGCAGAGGACGGGATACTATTGGTATAACCATTTCAGCACCATCGGCATTGTCGGTATGAATGAAGCGCTGCTCAACTTCATGGGCAGGGATATTACCACTCCTGAGGGGCAGAAATTTGCTGTTGAAATCATGGATTACCTGCGGGACATCATGGTTGAGTTCCAGAAGGAAACGGGGAATTTCTACAATCTTGAGGCCACCCCGGCCGAAGGAACTTCATACAGGCTCGCACGGCTTGATAAGCAGCGGTATCCCGACATCATCACAGCGGGAACTGATGCACCCTACTATACCAATTCCACACAGCTTCCGGTTGGATTTACGGATGATATTTTCGAATGCATGGATTTGCAGGATGAATTGCAGTCCCGGTACACCGGCGGTACCGTTCAGCATCTCTACCTGGGCGAGAGCATCAATGAGACCGAGGTCTGCAAAAACCTGATTCGCAGGATCTTTGAGCGCTATAAAATGCCCTATATTTCCATTACGCCAACCTTCTCGGTATGTAATACCCATGGCTATATCCAGGGCGAGCATTTCACCTGCCCCACATGCGGTGCTGAAACCGAGGTTTGGTCGCGGGTTGTAGGGTATTTAAGACCGGTTGCCAATTATAACAAAGGCAAAAAAGAAGAGTATTACATGCGTAAGAAATTCATTCTGGACGAGAAAGTGGTTTGACATTGCGTTCATCAATGGCCTGAAGCGATTACCGTACGGAGGATAAAATCCATGAGAATTGCAGGTTTACAAAAGAATTCAATGGTAGACTATCCCGGAAAGCTTGCGGCAGTGGTATTTACCCAGGGTTGCAATATGAACTGCGGTTATTGTCATAACCGATGCCTTATCGGTGATGAACAAAAGAATAAGGCTATTGACGAGGATTATGTTTTGTCCTTCCTGCAAAAGCGGAGGGGCCTATTGGACGGAGTGGTGGTTTCAGGGGGGGAACCCACTCTGCAAAAGGATCTTGAGCATTTTCTCATAAAGGTACGGCAGATGGGCTTCAGCCTCAAGCTGGATACCAATGGAACCCATCCGGAGCTCCTAAGGGAGATCATTGATTTTGGGCTGGTGGACTATGTTGCCATGGATGTGAAGGCACCCTTATGCAAATACCGTCAGGTATGCTGTTCGCCTGTGGATACCCAGAAGCTGTCCCAAAGCATTGCGATACTTAAGGCTGGAAAGGTGGACTATGAATTCCGCACCACCTATACTCCGGAACTTAATGAAGATGATTTGAAAGATATCACCCAAACCATTAAAGGTGCCCGCAAGTATGTTTTACAGCAATACCGCGAAGTGGATCGCAGCCAAGGGACCTATACAGGCGTGGTAGAAAAGCGCAGCATTCTCAGAAGTATTCTTCAGGAAATGCTGGACAGCGTGGGCGCTTTACAATTCAGAGGTGAGTTTGCTAGAATATAATGAGATAGATAACCATTACGACGGGTTTTCCCGTCGTTCTTTATATCAATTAATTTAAGGTGGGTTAACGTATTGTATAAAGAAATCATCCTGGAAAACAACCTCACGGTCATCTACGAACGCCTGAGCCATTTAAAATCAGTATCCTTCGGGGTATGGATAGGCGCAGGCTCAAGGAACGAAACATTACAGCAGAATGGCATCTCTCATTTTATTGAGCACATGGTCTTCAAGGGGACTGAGAAGCGAAGCGCCAAGGACATTGCCTGTGACATCGACAAAATTGGCGGACAGATCAATGCTTTTACCGGCAAGGACTGTACCTGTTTTTACACAAAAACTCTGGACTCAGATCTGGAGACAGCGGTGGATGTGCTGTCGGATATGCTGTTTCACTCCACCTTCGATCCCCATCATATTGAAACCGAAAAAAAGGTTGTCTATGAAGAGATCAGCATGTACGAGGATGATCCCGAGGAGCTGGTCCATGATATCTTGACTGAGCGCATATGGAGCGACGGTCCCCTGGGCTATCCCATTCTGGGAACCCGGGAATCCTTGGAAAAGCTGACCCGGCAATCCCTGTATAACTATATGTCTACCTATTATATTCCGGATAACTGCCTCATCTCGGTGGTGGGGAATTTCGACGAGGATCACCTGCTTCATATCATCCGCAAGTACTTTGGCGACTGGAAGCCATTGTCCTATTGCAGAATTTCCAAGGAACGTCCTGTGTTCAAAAATGATTTTGTATTCAGGGAGAAGGACACGGAGCAGACGCATGTTTGCCTGGGCTTCAGAGGCCTTCCCATGACCGATGAGCGGGTATATCCTCTCATGGTGCTGAACAATATTATTGGCGGCGGTATGAGCTCCAGGCTCTTCCAGAGCATTCGGGAGGAGATGGGGTTGGTATACTCCATTTACTCCTTCCCGACCTCCTTCAGGGACTGCGGCATGTTCACCATCTATGCGGCCACCAATCCCGACAAGGCCCAGGAGGTCATTGAACGCATTGGGCTGGATATAAAGGATATACTGAAGAACGGGATTACCGAGGCTGAACTGGTTCGCAGCAAGAATCAGCTTAAAGGGAGCTTTATCCTTGGTCTGGACAGTACCTCGGGCCGCATGAGCTCCATTGGTAAGAATAAGCTGATTACAGGGATGGTGCGTACCCCCGATGAGATTTTAAGACTCATTGATAAGGTCAGCACATCGTCCATTCACGAGCTGGCCCATTGGATGTTTGACAAGGGGGACATGGGGGCCGTGGTTTTGGGCAGCCTTCCCGTTGACTCCTCATCCCTGCAAGCCTTCAAGGTATAACTGCCAGCCTGACCCTTAACCTGATAAAAAAGATGGATTAAGAGCATACCCAATGGGATGCTCTTTTTGTCATAGGCATTGATTAAAGCACTTTTTGGATATTGGGGGCCAAGGATACACCACCCTCATAGCCTTCTCATAAGATATATTGTCGAGCAACTTTTGAGGAGGTAGGGCACGGATGTACAGGCGGAAATTCGCTGTTCTGGGCGGGGATATGCGCAATATCTATCTGGCCGAACAGCTTAAGAAGGATTATCAATATGTTGAGATATATGGCTTTGATAAAAGCGGAAAGCCCTGGGCTATTACCAATCCACCCCTGGACTTTGTTTTGGAAGGGGCCAGGGTTATCATTGGAGGCATTCCCCTTTTATCGGATAATAACTATCTCGCAACCCCGCTATCCAAGGAAAAACTGAGTCTCAGTGAGGTTATCGAGAAGGTACCCCAGCATGCCCTCTTTATTGCGGGAAAAATACCCGAACAAGTCATCAAACAGTTTTCAGAGAAAAACGTCAAGTGCGTGGATATTGTTGAGCGAGAGGATCTTGCCGTACTCAATGCTGTTCCCTCGGCCGAGGGAGCCATTCACATTCTCTTGCAGGAATTGCCCATCACCTTATTGGGGAGCCGCATCCTCATCGTGGGCTATGGGCGTATTGGCAAGGTGCTGGCCAGAATGCTTCAGGGCTTTGGTGTAGAGGTTTGGGCTGCAGCCAGAAAATACTCCGATCTGGCCTGGATAGAGGCCCATGGCTTAAAACCGGTGCCCATTCATCAGCTTGGCCGCTATGTTTCGGATATGGATGCCATTGTCAATACAGTTCCTGCACTGGTCATTACCAAAGACATTCTGGAGAAGACCAGAAGCGACTGTTTCCTGCTGGATTTGGCCTCGGTACCCGGCGGTATTGACTTTAAGGCCGCCGAGGCCTATGGCCTGAAAACCAAATGGGCCATGGGCCTTCCGGGCAAAATAGCGCCTTTATCGGCGGGAGACATTATCCGCAGAACCATTTATAATATTTTGGACGAAGAGGGGGGTGCTTTTTAGTGGATATACGGGGTAAGAAAATAGGATTTGCGTTAACGGGTTCCTTCTGTACCATTCCCGATGTCATGGTTGAGATTGAACGGCTGGTCTTTTTGGGCGCCGATGTCATTCCCATCCTTTCCAATACTGTTGCATCCACCAATACACGCTTTGGCCGGGCCGAGGATACCCGTAAGCGTGTTGAACTGATAACGGGAAAGCCCTGCATAGAGACCATTGTGGAGGCTGAACCCATTGGCCCTAAGAAGATGCTGGATCTCCTGGTGATTGCGCCCTGCACGGGCAACACCATGGGTAAAATCGCCAACGGCATCACCGATACCTCAGTAACCATGGCCTGTAAAGCCACCCTGCGCAATCAAAAGCCCGTGGTGCTTGCCATTGCCTCCAATGACGGGCTTTCGGGAAGCGCAAAGAATCTGGGATTATTGCTGAATACCAGAAATATTTACTTTGTCCCTTTTAATCAGGATGACCCTGAGAAAAAGACCACATCACTGGTAGCGCGTTTCGGGCTCATTGTTCCTACTATTGAGCATGCCCTGGAAGGAAAGCAGATTGAGCCCTTACTGGTATAATCCCAAAGAAAGGCATAAAAGGGTTGCTGAGGTGCTTAAGGACTCGGGCGAAACTCGGGTCCTTTAATTTTTAGCCAGAAAGCTTGCTTTTCAGGATGAGTGGCTTTTTGCAATAAAGATTCTATCCATGGCTCCATACCCATGCTAAAATAGAAAAAAGAATTACAAAGGAAAAGGAGTACCCAATGAGAATATTAGACTTTAAGGATCGACGCTTTTGGGGCCTCATCATCAAAATCGGTTTTCCCATTGCGCTGCAGAATCTGATTTTTAACAGCTTGACTTTGGTAGACAATATGCTGGTAGGCGGTTTGGGAGATTCCCATATCGCGGCAGTGGGTGTGGCCGGTAAGCTGAACTTTATTTTTGCAGTTTTTCTTTTTGGAGTCAACAGCGGTGCTAACATCTTCAGTGCACAGTTCTGGGGCAAGAAGGATCTTAAAGGTGTAAGAATGGTTCTTGGAACCAGCCTGATGATGGGGATGTCCATCGCTGTGATCTTCACTATGATAGGCTTGCTGTTTCCGCATAAAGTGGTGGATATCTTTTCTGATGACCCGGAGGTCATAAGGTTGGGGGCCAGCTATTTGCGAATTATCGCCCTGACTTTTCCTATCAGTGCCATAGCATCGTCCTTCAGTATCCAGTCCCGAGGGGTGGGGCGGCCCCAGGTGCCGCTTCTGGCCAGTGCCACTGCACTTACACTCAATGCCTTCTTAGACTATATTCTTATCTACGGTAAGCTGGGCCTGCCCGCCATGGGCATTGAAGGCGCGGCCGTGGCCACAGTCATTGCCAAAGTAGTTGAGTGTGTGATTATTCTCACGGTCATTTACAGCAGAAAGTATGAATTGGCCGTCAGGCTCAAGGACCTTGAGGGTGTTAACAGGGCCTTTGTGGCTAAGCTTATTAAGCCTGTCACCCCCGTTATCCTCAATGAACTGCTCTGGGCAGTGGGGGTTACCGGATACACCTATTTCTACGGCAAGCTGGGCACTGAAGCGGTGGCCACAGTCCAAATCCTGGACATTATCAACGGTATGTTTTTCTCCCTGTTCATGGGTTTGGGCAATGCCTGCGGAGCCCTTGTGGGCAACCTTATCGGAGCGGGGGATGAGACCAGAGCCAGAGTGTACGCCAAGCGCTCGGTGGTGGTGGGGGTTATGCTGGGAGCCGTTGTCAGTGTATTGCTCCTCATAGGCGCCCCCTTCTTCCTGAGATTCTTCAATATCACCGAGGAAACCCTGCTGGTGTGCCGAAGAACCATCTATGTCTATGCCGCTTATACCATACCCAAGCTCATTAACATGATCATGATTGTGGGGGTTTGCAGAAGCGGCGGGGATACTGTCTTTGCGGCCATAATCGACGCAGGTGCACCTTGGTTCATAGGTATTCCCATGGCCTTTATGGGTGTGCAGGTGCTGGCGCTTCCTGTTTACTGGGTCATGGCCCTTATTAACATTGAGGAATTAGTCAAGAGCATTTTGGGCTTCAGGCGTTTGCTGTCAGGAAAATGGCTGCATAATCTGGTCAGGGACATGAACACGGGAGGTCAGGAGGTGGCCTAGCCCTGTCGGTATGAGGATAAGGGGAAAGGGCCGGTATATATGCGGGAAAGCGATTTGTATGCTCCCATCAGGGATTGGCTGATTCAAAGAGATTACCAGCCTAAGGCTGAGGTTGAGGATATGGATATCATGGCGCTGAAGGGGGATACCCTCTTGGTGGTGGAGCTCAAGAATACCCTCAATCTGGAGGTTATCCTTCAGGCCGTGGACCGGCAGAGGCTGGCCGATATTGTCTATATCGGCGTCCCTAAAAAAGGGAAGGTTTTGTTCACTAAACGCTGGAGGCTGCTGGTGCACCTTCTGAAGCGCCTGGAACTGGGACTGCTCCTGGTTTCCTTTATGGAGGGCTATTCCTATGTTGAGGAGGCTGTGGAGCCCACGCCTTTTGATCGCAATCGGAGCCGGGCCACGGCTAAAAAAAGAAAAGCGCGTGCCCTCACCGAATACCATAAGCGCCTTGGAGACCAAAACATAGGCGGGGTCAGCAAAACCAAGCTGATGACTGCCTACAGGGAGAACGCCCTGTTAATCGCCTATCATTTAAGCAAGCAGGGGCCTTTGACCCCCAAAAAACTCAGAGCGTTGGGAACGGGCCCCAAGACCACTGAGATTCTGTATCATAACTTCTATGGCTGGTTTTCATCCGTTAAAAGAGGGGTTTATGCCCTTACAGAGGAAGGAAGCAAGGCCTTAGCCCAATACCATGAATACATCCATATCTTGGAGGAAGCAGGAGGCGTCTATGAGACGGAAGGACAAGGAATTCACTGATAAGGCCGTAATTGAAGATATCCTGAACAGGGCGGAGCTGGTGAGAATTGCCATGGTGGATGGCCAGGAGCCCTATGTGGTGACCATGAATTATGCCTATAAAGACAATGCACTTTTTCTCCATTGTGCCCTTGAAGGCCGAAAAATGGACATTCTTAAACGCAACAACCGGGTGGCCTTCACCGTGGATACTGATGTGTCCCTCCGCCTTGATGAAAAAGCCTGCGATAGTACCATTTGCTATAGAAGCGTGTTTGGAACGGGCTATGCCAGCCTTGTGGAGGACCCGGACCAAAAGGCTCGGGCCCTGGATTGGATTATGGACAAGCACGGCGGCCAGGGCGGCTATGCCTATCCGGCCCAGGTTCTGGCACGAACCGCTGTTTTACGCATAGACATCGATTATCTCAGCGGCAAGAAATCAGGCTATTGAGTCAGCGGATAAGATAGCAAAGTCCCCCTTGCTTAAGGGGAATCTTCCATGTATAATTATAGGTGATAGTGAACGCGTGTTCACAAAGTAATATAGAAGGTTTATCCCATGAAGAGTGAAGAAATCGCCAAACTGGCCGGTGTCTCCCGAAGTACCGTATCAAGAGTGATTAATAACTACAGCAATGTTCCTGAGAAGACCCGGGAGAAGGTCATGAAGGTCATCAGGGAGTATAACTTTGAACCCAATACCTCAGCCCGGGTTTTGGCAGGGAAGGGAACCGATACCCTGGGTCTTTTCTTGTTCAGCATCTATGACAAGAAAAACCCCTACAGGGTTTATGGCAACAGCTATTTTGGACCCTTTCTGGAAGCCGTTATCGATGTGGGTAACTATAAAGGGTATTATGTGATGGTTCATACCATATACAATCCGTCGGAATGCTGGCGTATCCGCCAGACCTTTTCCCAGAGACGTATTGACGGCGGTATCGTCATTGGTACCGAGCGAAATCAGGAAATTCAGTCCATCCTGGCAGAGTTGAATCATCCTTTGGTCATTGTGGACTATGACCCGGAAGAAATTAAGGCCATTATGCCCAAGGATGCCAAGATCGCCGTAATTAATTCCAATGATGTCAAGGGCATGGAATCTTGTGTGGACGAGCTGGTGGCCCTTGGACATACCCGAATAGGCTTTATTGAAGGCCGTGATTCCACCTATTCCGGCTATGTAAGAAAGGAAGCCTTCAAGCGCAGAATGGCTTACCATGGGCTTCCTTTGAATGCCAATTATTGGCTTAAGGGTGAGTTTGTCAAAACCAAAGCAGAGGCCGCCGTGAAAAAGCTTATCAAGTCGGGGGATCTCCCCACCGCCATGATTGCCTGTAACGATGAAATGGCTCTGGCGGCCATGGATACCTTTAAAAACCACGGCATCCGTGTTCCCGAGGATATATCCATCATGGGTTATGACGATTCACCCATTGCCTCGGTGACCAGACCGTCTCTTTCAACCGTCAGAATTCCTTTTTATAACATGGCACAAAAGGCCGTTGAGGCACTTTCAGATATGTTGGAGAAAAAAGCAACGGGGCTCAGGCATTATCAATTGGATGTAGAATTGATTCAACGTGAATCGTGCATCAAAAGGCCGTAAAAAAAGATAGGAGAGGACGACTATGAAATTTGGTTTTTTCG
Organism: Bacillota bacterium; assembly: GCA_022702935.2. GTDB lineage: Bacteria > Bacillota > Clostridia > DSM-8532 > DSM-8532 > DTU059. The sequence continues at coordinate 16,128 of JAKIML020000100.1, forward strand.
ATGACAATAACCGAGAATACGTGATTCAGACGCCCCAGACCCCTTATCCGTGGATCAACTATCTGGGGAACGAAAAATTCTTTGGTTTGATCTCCAATACCTCGGGGGGCTATTGCTTCTATCGGGATGCGCGGTTGCGGAGAATTACCCGCTATCGTTACAATAATATTCCCGTTGACAATGGCGGACGTTATTTCTACATCAATGACAATGGTGATGTATGGAACCCCGGATGGAAGCCGGTGAGAAAAGATTTGGATGCCTATGAGTGCCGCCATGGTATGGGCTACACCAGGATTACCGGTGAGAGAAACGGCATTGTCGCCAGTCAGCTTTCTTTGGTTCCCCTGGGCTATAACGGCGAGGTTCACCAGTTAACCCTGAAGAACAAGACCAATGGCGTTAAGAACATTAAGCTGTTCTCCTTTGTAGAATGGTGCTTATGGAACGCCTATGATGATATGACCAACTTCCAGCGCAATTTCTCCACCGGTGAGGTTGAGATTGACGGCTCTGCCATCTATCACAAGACCGAGTACAGAGAAAGACGCAATCACTATGCCTTCTACTGGGCCAACACCCCCGTGGACGGCTTTGATACCGACAGAGAATCCTTTATCGGCCTCTATGAAGGGTTCGAAAATCCCAAGGCCGTTATGGCCGGAAAGGCCAATAACTCGGTGGCTTCGGGCTGGCAGCCTGTAGCATCCCATTACTTCAATCTGACCCTGCAGGCCGGAGAGGAAAAGACCATTATCTTTGTTCTGGGCTATGTGGAAAACCCCGACGAGGAAAAGTGGGAGGCCCTCAATGTCATCAATAAGAAGCCTGCCCAGAAGATGCAGAAGGAATTTGAGACCCCTGCCCAGGTAGAGAAGGCCATGAACGACCTCAGGGCTTATTGGGACGAACTCCTGTCGGTTTATACCCTGGAGCATCATGATGACCGTCTGAACCGTATGGTCAATATCTGGAATCCCTATCAGTGCATGGTCACCTTCAATATGTCCAGAAGCGCCTCCTACTTTGAATCGGGTATTGGCCGCGGCATGGGCTTCAGAGACTCCAACCAGGATCTTTTAGGCTTTGTTCACCAGATCCCTGAAAGAGCCCGTGAAAGAATTCTGGATATTGCCGCAACCCAGTTCCCCGACGGCGGCTGCTACCATCAGTACCAGCCCCTGACCAAGAAGGGGAATCACGATATCGGCGGCGGCTTCAATGACGATCCCCTGTGGCTCATTCTTGCCACCGCAGCCTATATCAAGGAAACCGGCGACTTAAGCATTCTGGACGAGCAGGTTCCCTTTGACTGCAATCCCGACAATACCGCAACCCTGCTTGAGCATCTGAAGCGGTCATTCTACCATGTCATTGAGAACCTTGGACCCCATGGTCTGCCTCTCATTGGTCGTGCTGACTGGAATGACTGTCTCAATCTCAACTGCTTCTCGGTAACCCCCGATGAATCCTTCCAGACCTATGGGGATCCCGATGGCCGTGTAGCAGAAAGTGTCTTCATTGCCGGTATGTTCGTCTTTATTGGTCCTGAATACTCTGCCCTCATGCGGATGAAGGGATTTAATGAAGAAGCTGACAAGGCCGACAAGTACATAGCCGATATGAAGCAGAAGGTCTATGATTACGGCTTTGACGGTGATTGGTTCTTAAGAGCCTATGATGCCTTCGGCAACAAGATCGGAAGCAAGGAAAACCAGGAAGCCCAGATCTTCATCGAACCCCAGGGTATGTGCGTTATGGGCGGTATCGGTGTTGAAAACGGTCTGGCCCTCAAGGCACTGGATTCGGTGAAGGAACGCCTGGAATGCGAATATGGTATTGTGCTCAACAATCCTCCCTATCAGAGGTACGATAAGAACATCGGTGAAATCACCTCCTATCCTCCCGGATATAAGGAAAATGCCGGTATCTTCTGCCATAACAATCCGTGGATTATCTGCGCCGAGACCGTTATTGGCCGCGGAACCAGGGCCTTCGATCTCTACAAGAAGATCACGCCTGCCTATATCGAGGATATCAGTGATATTCATAAGACCGAGCCCTATGTTTACTCCCAGATGATTGCCGGTAAGGATGCCGTTCATCCCGGACAGGCCAAGAACTCCTGGCTCACCGGCTGCGCCGCCTGGACCTATACCTCCATTGCCATGTGGGTTCTGGGTATCCAGCCCGATTATAACGGCCTGAAAGTCAACCCCTGTATCCCTGCCGAGTGGGATGGCTATACCGTAAGGCGTAAGTTCAGGGGAGCCACCTACATTATCAAGATCTCCAACCCCAATCATGTTGAGAAGGGTGTAAAGCAGGTTATTCTGGACGGTAAGGCCATCGAAGGCAATATCCTGCCTGTATTGGGCGACGGTAAGGAGCACCAGGTTGAGGTCATTATGGGCTGAAGCTTGAAATCAGGCATGACAGCTTGATTCCGTTATGGGTATCCTGTATAATTAACTCAGATTTATTTCTTCGGAGGGACATGAATTGGTTACCACCTATTCAGATATCCGGCTTACATTAAGCCTCTATTTGAACAGTGCACCCATCATGCTGGCTACTATTGCACATGATAAGCAGTCCTATGGGAGTATTGCAACCAAATAGATGGTAAAAAATGTAAGCAAGCGAGTGTCCCAATAGTGCGTAATGAGGCTCAGGCAGCTTGCCTGAGCCTTTTTGTGTCCTGGGGCATTCGCTGAGGAGGAAATATCATGAGTAGGATCTATAAAAACATAAAAAGAGAATACCTCTTTCAGTTGGTGAAGAGCTCTTCCCTGTCGGAAGCTGTGTGGATGCTGTTCCTGACAGCCAGAGGAATGAATCTGATTCAAATTGGTCTGTTGGAATCCATCTTTCATATTACGGGAATGCTCATGGAGGTTCCCACAGGTTTTATTGCCGACCGTTATGGGCGGAAAACATCCAGAATTATTGCCTGCGCCATGGCCATGGCAAGCAGTATTGTCCTGCTTGGCTCCCGTGGCTTTTGGGGCTTTGCGCTGGGTTTTGTATTGTCGTCCTTATCCTTTAATCTGGAGTCGGGAGCGGGGGATGCCCTCGTTTATGACAGCCTGAAAGAGTGCGGCAAGGAACAGGCCTTTATGAAGGTTAAGGGGCGAAGCAACCTCTGTTATCAGCTTGCCCATATTCTGGCCCTTGCCCTGGGCGGAACACTGGCGCAAATCAGCTATGAGCTGGTCTATGGCCTGACGGCGGTTATTCATTTATCCGCGTTGATCATTGCCCTGGGCTTTGAGGAGCCCAGGGTTGCCCAACGCAATAAAGAACTCTCCCTCTTCCAGCACATGGGCGAGTCTATGAGAGCCATATGGAAGTATCGGCTCATTCTGCCCTTTATGCTGCATCTGGAGGTCTTCTCGCTGTTTTATAACACCGTGTATTTCTATTTCCAGACCTTTATGAAGGGTTCCGGATATCAGGAGTACCAGATAGGGATCATACTGGCCCTAGCCTCGGCCCTGGGCGGCTTGTTCTCCGTCCTGGCCTACAAAGTGGAAGGCCTTTTGGGGGAGAAAGGTATGATTCTTCTGACCGGGCTGTTGCCTGGAATCCTGTTTGTGGCCCTGTCCATAGCCAGGGTGGAGCCCTATGTCCTCATGCTCATCTCTGGCTTGGAAGGCCTGATGTTTGTGGTCTTGGGCGATTATATCCATAAGCGCATTCCCTCGGAACACCGAGCCCTTTTGCTGTCCTTTGAGTCCATGCTGTTCAGCACTATGATGATTGTCTTCTTTCCTATCATTGGCGGAGTGTCCCAGTACTTTGGCTTTAAAAGGGCCTTTGCCCTGATTGGGGGATTGTCCCTTGTGTCGGGCTCCATTACCGCAGCCATTCTCCTCAGGACACTGAATAAAGAAACGCAAAATGTGGATGCACAAAAACATGAAGCCATAGAGGCTTGAGACAGTTATAATAGAAGTGGAGAAAGGAATTAAGCAGCATGAGATACGAGAATATGATAGAGGCCCGCTTTGTTAAAAGGCCCAATCGGTTTATTGCCTATTGTGACTATGAAGGAACCATGATTACCGCCCATGTGCGAAATACGGGAAGATGCCGCGAGCTTCTCATGCCCGGGGTGCCGGTGTTTTTGGAGAAGGCCCGGGACCCCCAAAGAAAAACGCAATTCTCACTGATTACAGTGGTGAAGAACGGACGGTATGTGAATATAGACAGCACTGCACCCAATAAAGTTTTTTATGAGGCTGTGAAAGAAAACCCGGTCTTTTTAGGCGATGGTTTCCCTGTGACCCATATTCGGCCCGAAGCCACTTTTGAGGATTCTCGGTTTGATTTCTGTCTGGAGTCTGGCGCTCAAAAGGCCTATGTGGAGGTTAAGGGGGTTACGCTGGAGGAGGACAATATAGCCCTTTTCCCCGATGCGCCCACCGAGCGGGGCATCAAGCATATGAAGGGGCTGATGAAGGCCAGGGCTGAAGGCCACGGCGCCTATATCATCTTCATCGTTCAGATGAAGAATGTATCCTCGTTTTCACCCAATATCAAAACCCATCCTCAGTTTGGTGAGGTACTTAAAGAAGCGCAGGAATCCGGGGTCACCGTCCTCTGTTATGACTGCCATGTGGGGAAGGATTCCCTAACCCTGGCTGACCCGGTTCCCGTGGTGCTGTGAAGCGCTGATAACAAAAACCTAGAAACAACGGCATCCCAAATTCAGGGATGCCGTTATTAAGTACATTAGTTACTCTGAGTGACTCTCATGTTCAATATTTAAGATTCTGCCGAGGTATCTGTTTCCTGAGTCTCTTCCGCAGGAGCTTCGTCCACCGCTTCAGTTGCTTCATCACCGGTTTCAGCAGGCTCTTCCACTGAGGGTACGAAAGACGCATCAACGGTAGGTTCTATGGGAGCTGCAACAGGCGCCGGAGTGGGGGCGTCAACAGGCTCTGCTTCTAAGGATTGGGGGGGTGTCTGAACCGGGGTCCCGCCAACGGGTGCTGGACTAAAGGATGAAATATCAGGTGAAGATGCAGGCTTTTTCTTTTTGAAAACAAAGAATAATACCACTAAAGCAGCGATGATGACCAGCCAGAAAGGAAAACCGCCGCCTTTACTGTAGACGACCAATATATCCTGTCCATTGAATGCAGCCTTATTGCTTTTCTCAATGTCTCCGCCGGAGGATATGTACTTGATAGAGCCGGGAGCAGTAACAGTCACCGTAAAAAGACCATATTGCTCTGTTCCGCCCATGGGGATGTAAAACATATTCAGCTTATCGTTGATCTTCTTCTGATCAATACTTTTGCCTTTGGAATCCACAAGATTGTCAAGGCCTGTTCCGTTTCCTTTACGGTAGTTCTTAACTGTTCCAAAGAATGTGCCATCGCCCATTTTATTAATATCTGACACATGGATAGTTGCAGTGAGTGTCTTTTTGCCTTTGTTTTCTTTGACACTCTTGAGTTTTGCAATCTCTTTGCCTGCTTTATCATTCATGTCATCAACGGATTCCTTAATGGCTTCTTCAATGTCCGAACGTGCTAATAATCCCTGAGTTACTGAGAGGTCGATGATGTAGGCAAGATCCATTGAACCATTCTTATTGATCTTCATGTCAACGGATAAGCAGCCGGTAAGCATAAATGCGGCCAGAAGCAGTGCGATGAGAGTCATTAGTTTTTTGGCTCTTTTCATGAAAGAATCCTCCTTAGGATTGGATAGATTTTACATGTTTCTACAGTATCATAGTTTTAGCTGACATGTAAACTCTTGTGTATGATTTGCTCGAAGAATACGGCCCTGCCCATGGACTATCAATGTAAAGAAAGACCGCTGAAGCAGAGGGATTAGGCACAGTGGACTATGTCCAATGACTGAATGTGCCAGGGCTCAAATAGGACAGACAGATGTCATCTTAATAGGGTATAATGAAAATAATGGGGGAGTGAAAAGTGAAGTTAAATCGCCTGCTGGAAATCACCATA
>JAKIML020000132.1 GCA_022702935.2 Bacillota bacterium
ACCGGGATGGACGCACCTCTGGTGCACCAGTTGTCACGCCAGTGGCACAGCTGGGCAGCTATGTACGGAACGGATAAACGCTGAAGGCATCTAAGCGTGAAGCCGCTCTCAAGATAAGACTTCCCACTCCTTTAAGGAGGTAAGACCCCTTGTAGACTACAAGGTAATAGGCCTAAGGTGTAAGCACGGTGACGTGTTAAGCCTGCGGGTACTAATCGGTCGAGGGCTTGACCTAATTGTTCATCTCTCCAACCTCTCCTTTCTATTGTTTGGTTTTCAGGGTACGATTTACAGTACCTATATAGCCGGTATCGATGACGGTGAGGATCCACCCGTTCCCATTCCGAACACGGAAGTTAAGCTCACTCGTGCTGACGATACTTGGGGGGAAGCCCCCTGGGAAAATAGGTAGATGCCGGCATCATGCGGATTATGTTGTTGGCCTGACTAAATTGGGTCAGGCATAATCCGCTTTTTATTCCTCAATAGCTCAGTTGGTAGAGCATGCGGCTGTTAACCGCAGGGTCGTTGGTTCGAGTCCAACTTGGGGAGCCA
>JAKIML020000051.1 GCA_022702935.2 Bacillota bacterium
TTCCTATGCTGAACCGCTGGTTCCATGCAAAATAAGCGGGTGGGCCTGAGGCCCACCCAAGGTGCTTAAGTATTGACAGTAATCTGGGAGTCGGCCTCCGGTGCGAAGTTGGTAACCACCAGGACAATGGGGACACCATCTTCAAGGGTAGATGCATCGTTTACTACCACTTGGGTATCCGAAACCGTATACAAGGTTTCCTGCTGCAAAACACCGTTAATAAACAGCAAATAATAACCATTATCTGTTGCCATTGTGGTGAGGCTGGTCACCGCATCACCCGCATCATCGACAAAGGCATCAGCCGGTATGGTTAAGGTGTTACCGGATAGATGTGCCGGGTCGAAGTTGTAGAAGAACCTTTGTACATCCGGTTTTGTGGTTACGTCCGTTGTTGCGGTTGCAGAAATTACAAGCTTGAATAATGTGGCCGGCATATGTTACCCTCCTTAGTTTTATTCTTTAGTACATCATATGGTTTTCGACATAATTGTGTGACACACGACAGTCCATGACACATTGCATCCCGCACCAGTACTTGGTAGAATGATGCTTGTACAGCGCAATGCCGACTTTATATGCCGAGGAGAAAGTCATGACTTACCATAATCCCAACCTTTCTTTTGAGAGAAAAACACGGGCCTTCAATCCTTATTTGGATGCCGCCGTGGCCCTGATTTCCATGTTTGCTATCAGCCTTCTGGTCTTTGTATTCCATCTCATGATTGTAGATATTGCCGATATTGAGAGCACCCTCATTATCCAATACGGTACACCGATGCTGGTAGGCATCATGCTCTTCTTATCAATCCTAGCGATTATCAAAGGCATCCTCTGGCTGAGAAGCCTTCTTGCCTCCTATAAATTTGAAGGGAATAAGATCATCAGGGGTTATAATCAATATGAAGGTGATGAGACCGCCTTAAGCCTGGGAGTTCAGGCGGCCGGGGTTGGTATGATGGCCTCCAATATTGGAGACCGCAGAAAAGTGAATATGGCACGCTCAGCCCTTCTTATGTTGACCGTATTCAGAAAGATATTCTTAAATCTTAATCAGGATTATGTGAGAGAGAATTTTGATACCGACAGATACAGAAAGAAGGAATTCGCAAATCCTCGCCTTATCAAGGAAAAAAAGTACTTTTTGGTCTTTGCCACCGATAACGGACGGCTTAAAATCCCGAAGATCTATCCCGGTTTATGCCAGGAACCTGAAAATCATCCAAAAGGAATGATTAAACGTATCGTTTTACGTTCCATGGCTGTGCTGGCTATTTTCATGATGCTTTCCTTTGCGGATCTCTATGTGGGTGCTGCTTACAACACAGCATACAAAAGCAATATTGCCTTTACATGGGATCAAGTGTGTGAGGCTTTATCACCCTACGGCTATGCCCCCCACGAGTTCCTGGAGCATCGTCTGGTACGGGATGAGGGCGAACGCAGCAGCCAAATCAGCTATAGGATCGATAAGAACGGCAGAGTTAAGGATGTGACGGTGGATATTTACTTATCAAGCTATACATCGCGCACCGAGGCTGAAATCAGGAGCCTCATAACCACCCTGAGCTTTTCTTTTGATGGAGCCGAGGTTGACCAATTCCTCCATGCCCTGAAGCGTTCTTTGGAGGGTGAGTTTACCTATTATAAGATGGTTTCAAAAGACGGGAAAAAGAATATGCGAATTTCGCTGAGCGGCGGATATGTGCAGGTCTATACCCGCGACGGACAATAAATTTTTCAGACAAAAACCAACTTTCTCCAGTAAAATGTTCAGATTCATTGTGAACATACATCTATTGGTCAGTAAACCCGTGAGGGGCAAGGAGAAATGTAGATGAAACGTTGGTTTATGTCTGTATTGGCAATATTTTTAATCTGTATTCTTTTATCGGGTCCTGGCATAAAAGTCTATGCTGCGGGAGACGAATCAATATTCCATGCCATGGATGCGTATCTTCAGGAGGAAGCCAGAAAGGCTCACCTTCCGGGCATGGTCGTTTACATCGTCGATAAAGAAAAAACACTGTTATCAAAAACCTATGGCAATTACGGCAGTATCGATGAGTGCTTTATTATTGGTTCCAACAGCAAGTCCTTTACTGCAGCAGCCATCATGCAACTGGTGGAGCAGGGCAAGGTGGACCTGGATAAAACCATTAACACCTATATTCCTGGTGCTCGTGAAGGGGACAGGATAACGGTGAGACAGCTTCTTAATCACACCAGCGGAATCAGTACCTATGATACCTTTGAAAATTACAAGGTTTCAGAAAGACAGGGAGAAAGCGTCTATGCCAATGTGAATTATGCTCTCCTGGGCAGGATCATCGAAGAGGTGTCAGGAGATACCTATTCGGAGTATATGAGAAAGCATTTCTTTGAGCCGCTGGGCATGATACATACCTTTACTTCACTGGATGCAGCCAAGGATCATGGCATGGTGGATGGCTACCGAAATTACTTTGGGTTTATGGTGAAGGAGGAAGTGGCCTATCCCGATCAGAAGATCAACGGCTGGCTGTCCATCCCGGCGGGTTATATCCTGTCCAGTGCTTCGGATATGGTGAAGTATCTCAGATTTTACATGGACGGTGGGAGAGATATACTAAAGCCCGAAAGCATCCAGGCCATGTTCAATGAGAAGGTGAACCTGATGCCAGAGATGTCCTATGGATTTGGCTGGTGCATACTGGAGAACCTGTCGGAGCCGGTTTATTATCATAATGGACTTGTAGAAAACTATATCTCCTATATGTTCATCCTGCCACAAAGCCAAAAAGCAGGGGTTATCCTTATCAACTGCAACGATTACTTAGGCGCCAATGGCTTGATCGATGGGATCTTCAAGGGTGTTTTGGCGTTGCTTCTTGGTGATGAGCCCCAGCCTCTCCAGGCTGACAGCTATAAAACCAGTCATCTTGTACTCAATGCCATCTATCTTGTTATTGTTCTTGCGGGCGTGCTTCCTCTCATCTTCATAGGACGTTGGAAGAAAAGACTTTTAAAAGGTCGTCGACGAGTATGGGGACTTGTTGGTTTCATTATACTGCATATACTGATCCCAACCCTGTTGCTGCTCGTTCCCACTCTGGTGGGTGTGCCCATGGCGGTTGTCAAAGGATTTGTCCCGGATCTTTATCTTCTTCTTATAGGATGTAGCGCTGTGGCGTATCTGTCCGGGATGATTAAAATTGTATATAGTGTGATACATAAAAAGGGGATAATGAATGCAAGATCAAGGTATTCACAGTAATCAGTTCCTGAAGGAGGGAATATGAGGCTATGCCAAGAATGCCGGTATTATTTGCAGGACATGGATCCCCCATGAATGCCATAGAAGACAATGTGTATTCAAGAACCTGGAAGGACCTGGGACAAAAGCTTATCAGGCCCAAGGCCATTTTATCGATCTCAGCCCATTGGTATACAAGGGGAACCCGAATTTTAAATGACGAGAACCCAAGAACGGTTTATGACATGTATGGTTTTCCCAGGGAGCTATATAAGGTGACTTATAACGCCGCGGGCTCACCTGACATGGCCCAGCGTGCCAAGGCGTTGATTTCCAGGCCCACCGAGTACGATAATACCTGGGGGTTTGATCACGGCACCTGGTCGGTGTTGGTTCACATGTACCCCGACAGGGATATTCCTGTATTTCAAATCAGCATCGATGCCGATGCCCCTGCAGAGGCCCATTACAACATGGGAAAAGAGCTGAAGGCCTTAAGAGACGAAGGCGTGCTTATTCTTGCCTCGGGAAACATTGTCCACAATTTGCGGCTTGTGGATTGGCACAAGGTCAGCAAGGGCTTTGACTGGGCCTATGAATTTGATGACTATATCTATGAGAACATTATGAATAAAGCCCATGACAACATTATCCACTACAGTCGTGCCGGGGATTGTGCGGGGCTTGCCGTTCCCACCCCCGATCACTTCTATCCGCTTCTCTATGCCCTGGGCGCATCGGATGAAGCCGATACTGTGACGGTTTATAATAAATCCTGCGAGCTTGGCGCGTTGACCATGACCTGCTATCTTTGGGAATGATGCCCATGAAAACGGGTGATTCTCAATGAGGCCAGCAAAAAATGTCGAGAGAATACTCCAGCGTCCTTGCTAAAATAGCACAAGAACGGAGTTGATAAAGATGCAGGAACAAATCATGGCCGTCCAGCGGATGCAGGAGTATATTGAGGCCCATCTTGACGAGGAAATCACCCTTGGCAAGCTGGCAGAGGTCTCCCATTACTCACCCTGGCATTCCTACAGGCTTTTCCGGGAACAAACCGGCCTTACCCCAAGCGAATATATAAGGCGCTTGAGGCTTTCAAAGTCAGCAGTCCGGCTAAAGTCCGGTCATGTCAAGGTAGCTGATTTGGCCTACGAATTCGGGTTTGGAAGCGTGGATGGCTTCCAGCGCGCCTTTCTTCGCGAATTTGGTTATAATCCCAGTGACTATGCCCGCCACCCGATGCCCATTCCTCTCTTTATCCCTTACGGCGTCAAATTCAGGGAACTCAGAAAGGAGTATGTGGAAGTGAAGGAAGTACAAAGCGTTTTTGTCCAACTTATCTGCAAGCCCGAACGCAAATGCATCATCAAGCGGGGAACTGTGGCAGAGGATTATTTCGAGTATTGTGAAGAGGTGGGCTGTGATGTCTGGGGTATTCTGATGAGCATGGATTCTCTTTGCGGCGAGCCGGTGTGCCTGTGGCTGCCCGAAGCCTACAAGAAGCCCGGCACATCAACCTATGTTCAGGGAGTGGAAGTACCACTGGATTACAAGGGAACCATCCCGGATGGTTTTGATGTGATAACCCTTCCTGAAGCACAGTACCTGGTATTCCAGGGCGAGCCCTTCTGTGAGGAGGACTATTCGAAGGCCATCGCAGCCGTTCAGCATTCCATGAACCATTACGATCCTTCGGTGATTGGCTATGTATGGGATGACAGCAATCCCCGCATCCAACTGGAGCCAAGGGGAGAGAGGGGATATATCGAGCTTCGTGCCGTGAAAAAGCCGGGAGCAGAAAGAGGCAGAGAAGGCGTATAAGTTTGCGCTGCGCCAAAAGAAAAAGAAAGAGAAGCACAAGGGGCACTAGGACGGCAGATTGAAAATTACTGCTTTTTTCCCATACCAGAAAGATGCTAAAATAAACAGGACGGTGCAATACTGATAGAAATACTGGAGGGAAAAAGATGCAGGAAGTCTATGAGTTTTTAAAGAAATGCGGAACCTATTATTTGGCCACAGTGGAAGGGGATCAGCCCAGAGTGAGACCATTTGGTACGGTGGATATCTTTGAAGGGAAGCTCTATATCCAAACGGGCAAGATTAAGGATGTCTCCAAACAGCTTCAGGCCAATCCCAAGGCAGAGCTTTGCGCCTTTATGGATGGAAAGTGGCTCAGAGTATCGGGCAAGTTGATCCGGGATGACAGAGTGGAGGCCAAAAAGCATATGCTGGACCAGTATCCCCAGCTTCAATCCATGTATTCAGCAGAGGATGACAATACAGAAGTACTCTACTTTGAGGACGCAACAGCAACCTTCTCATCCTTTACTGAAGCGCCAAGGGTTATTAAGTTCTGATAGAAATAATAAACACAGGGTTTTCGGGGTATTCGCCAAAAGCCGAAATGCATCGGTGGCGGGATCAACCGAAAGCCCTGTTTTTATGTTTATAAGGCCCTTCAATACGATATACGCCATTATCGTTAAACTTCACCGAGCCATCACTTCTACGCTCAAGCTGCAAAGCAATCTCGCTCATAAAATCGCTTCTTTCTTATTGTGGGACTGCAAAAATGTGCACGCATCCATCGTTACATCATATGTTGCGTTAAGTGACATGGTTCGCCATCTTTTTTATTTTCCACCTTTTTGTTTGATCGTCGGATTTAAACAGAATGCGGTTAGCGATACTATAAATACATAGCAGCGAGGCTGCTTCAAACAGACAAGGGGGAATATGCTTATGAAAATGAGAAACAGATGGCTAGCACTTACGCTGACTGCCATAATGGGCCTGTCCATCGTTGGATGCGGAACTTCAAACACAAACACACCGAGCACAACCACACCCGCGGCCACACAGGGCAATAACACCACACAGGAAGAAAAGGTCCTGGTTGTATATACCGCAAGAAGTGAAGAGCTTAATAAAGCTGTTATTTCTGAGTTTGAAAGAGAAACTGGTATAACCGTTGAACTTGTTACCGCTGGTACGGGCGAACTGCTTAAGAGAGCAGAATCCGAAAAGGACAATCCCTTGGGCGATATCTTCTGGGTTGCAGACCGCACCATGCTTGAATCCTCATCCCACCTGTTCATGCAATATGTTTCTACTGAAGACGGAAATATGCTGAACGGATTCCAAAACACAACCGGATACTTCTCACCAGCGTTTTCAGATCCTCCGGTATTGATTGTTAACACCGATTTAAAGGGTGACATTGAAATCAAAGGCTTTGAGGACTTACTGAATCCCGCTTTGAAGGGTAAGATTGCCTTTGGCGATCCCGTGAACTCCAGCTCCGCATTCCAGTCCTTAGTGGCTATGCTGTATGCTATGGGCGAGAACAATGATCCTATGTCCGATAAGGCTTGGGACTTTGTAGACCAGTTCTTGAAGAACCTTGACGGCAAAATGGCCAACAGCTCCAGCCAGGTTTACAAGGGCGTTGCTGAAGGCGAGTATATTGTCGGTCTGACCTGGGAAGACCCCGCAGCCAAGTATGTCAAGGAAGGCGCTGCTGTTGAGGTTGTATTCCCTGAAGAAGGAACCATCTTCCCCGGTGAATCGGTTCAGATTCTGAAGAACTGCAAGCACCCTGAGAACGCCAAGAAGTTTGTTGACTACATGCTGTCTGAAAAGATTCAGAACAAGGTAGGCTCTGAATTGACCGTTCGTCCTCTCAGAAAGGATGCCAAACTGGCCGATTACATGACACCTCAGGCCGAGATTAAGCTGTTCAGCAACTACGATGAAGGATGGGTTGCTACCAATAAGCTTAACATTACCAATAAGTTCAGTGAGGTTCTGGAATCCTCCATGGATTAATTCCAATTAAACAGAGATGATAGAATGACACACAGGGCCGCTTGGAGCAATGCCACATCGAGGGAATCAATCGGGTGACTAGCAAAAGTGGCCCTTCCTATTGAGATATAGAGTAAAAGGGGAGTTATCAATATGAGCGTAGCAATTAATATAGAAAATGTTGTGAAGCGTTTCGGAAAGGATACAGTCATCAATGGATTGTCACTGGATATTAAGCCTGGTGAATTTTTTACCTTGCTTGGCCCCTCAGGCTGCGGCAAGACCACCCTGCTTCGTATGATCATCGGCTTTAACTCCATAGAGGGCGGACAAATCAAGATTGACGGCAAGGTGATTAATGATATTCCCACCAACAAGAGGAATATGGGTATGGTTTTTCAGAATTATGCCATATTCCCACATATGTCGGTGAAGGATAATATCGCCTTTGGCCTGAAAAACCGGAAGGTTTCCAAGGAAGAGATTAATAAAAAGGTTGATGAGATTCTTAAAATCGTCAAGATCGATCATTTGAAGGATCGTATGCCACAGAAACTGTCGGGCGGCCAGCAGCAGCGTATAGCCTTGGCGAGAGCTATTGTCATTCATCCCGAGGTTCTTTTGATGGATGAGCCCCTCTCCAACCTGGATGCCAAGCTGCGTACCGAGATGCGCAATGCCATTAAGCAGATTCAGCAGCAGGTGGGCATCACCACCGTGTATGTCACCCATGATCAGGAGGAAGCCCTGGCGGTTTCGGATCGCATTGCGGTTATGAACGGCGGTGTTATTCAGCAGATTGATACACCCAAGCATATTTATCAGCGCCCGGCCAACATCTTCGTATCCACCTTTATCGGCTTGTCCAATGTCATCAATGGTGTACTGGAAAGCAATGATAATGGCAAGGCTCAGGTGAGAATCGGCGATTACAGGTTTACCATGAGTAATATCAAGAAGGAGTGTACTCAGGGCCCTGTGAAGGTATCGATTCGTCCTGAGGAGTTTATCATCAACAAGGAGACCAAAGAGGGTATTCCGGTTGTTGTCAAGAGCAGTGTTTTCTTAGGCGTTGCTACCCATTATTTTTTGGAAACCAAAGACGGACAAGATATAGAGGTCATCCAGGATTCGGACTTGGAAGAATTGATTCCCAACGGTACCCTGATCCATCTCAAGGTGCAGACTCAAAAGATCAATGTCTTTAGTGAGGACGGCTCCAGGAGCTATATTGACAGGGGGGGACGTGCATGAACACCGGCAAGAAAAAGCTGAACATGTGGCTGGTGCTGACTTTAGGCATACTGGCATTGTTCTTGATTTTTGTTGTGTTTCCCATAGGACTCATCCTCTACAAGAGTATCTTGATGGAGGATGGCTCCATAAGCTTTTCGTATTTCACGAAGTTTTTCTCTAAAAAGTTCTATTGGAGTACATTGATTAACAGCTTCAAGGTCACCATTGCTTCTACCTTTGTATCGGCTGTTTTGGGGCTGATCATGGCGTATCTGCTCAGAAGCATCAAGATTAAGGGTAGTAAGTTTTTAAACATTCTGATCGTTATCTCCTATTTGTCACCGCCCTTTATCGGAGCCTATGCATGGGTTCAGCTTCTGGGGCGTAACGGCTTTATTACAAGGATCATCAACACTCTGTTCCACACCCAATTCAGTGGCATCTATGGCTTTGCGGGTATTGTTCTGGTTTTCTCCCTGCAATCCTTCCCGCTGGTCTATATGTATGTTTCAGGTGCGCTGAAGAATCTGGACAACTCCTTGAATGAAGCGGCCGAAAGCCTGGGCTGTTCGGTGGTTCAGAGGGTATGGCGCGTTATCGTGCCCCTTATTACGCCCACACTGCTGGCCAGCTCCCTATTGGTATTCATGCGTGTATTTTCCGATTTCGGTACGCCCATGCTCATAGGTGAAGGCTATAAGACCTTCCCTGTATTGCTCTACAGCCAGTTCATGGGCGAGGTCAGCACCGACGATCATTACGCGGCAGCCCTTTGCGTCATCGTTATCGTCATTACACTGGTCCTGTTCTTCCTGCAGAAGTTTATCGGCAATCGCCTTACCTATTCCATGTCAGCCCTTAAGCCCATGGAATCCCAAAAGGCAAGCGGTCTGCGCAATGTCCTTGCCCATGGTTTTGTCTACATGGTGACCCTGGTTGCCGTTCTGCCTCAGATCACCGTCATCAGCACATCCTTTATGGAAACCCGAGGGGCCTCCTATACCGGGAAGTTTACCCTTGAAAACTACAAGAATATCTTAATGCCCAAGAATGTGACCACCATTACCAATACCTATTTGTTTGGACTGGCAGCAATCCTGCTGGTTGTCATCCTGGGTGTTCTGATATCCTACTTGACGGTGCGTAAAAAGTCCTTCTTAACCTCCATACTGGATACACTGACCATGTTCCCGTATATTATCCCGGGCTCGGTATTGGGTATTTCGTTCCTGTATGCCTTTAACAAAAAGCCCCTGCTGCTGAGCGGAACAGCTATTATCATCATTATCTCCCTGTGCATTCGGAGAATGCCCTATACTATCCGTTCCAGCACCGCCATTATTGGTCAGATAAGCCCCAGTATAGAAGAGGCTGCCATAAGCCTGGGCGCTACCGAGAGGAAGTCCTTTATCAAGGTCACGGTGCCCATGATGATGGCCGGTGTGCTGTCAGGTGCCATTATGAGCTGGATTACGCTGATTAGTGAATTAAGCTCCTCGATTATTCTCTATACCAGCAAAACACAAACCCTGACTGTGGCTATTTATGCCGAGGTTATTCGCAGCAATTTCGGCAACGCGGCGGCCTATTCCACCATACTGACCGTTACCAGTATCCTTTCCTTACTGTTATTCTTCAAGGTTTCGGGCAACAATGATATTAGTGTATAATTGAAAACAGTCTTTTGGAAGAACAATATATCATGGTGGCAAGCTATGGTATATTGTTTTCCTTATTCTTCAGGGAAAGAGGCTATGGCTATGGCATCCATCCAGTATAGAAAATATGTCCAGAAATCCTTCTTTCGCTATACCTTGTCCATCATACTGTTTCTTTGCATCCTGGTCTTTTCCTTTCTGACCCTCAATATCCGATGGCTGACCCAGGTGGAAAGCCAGCGCAACAGCACAAAGATAGCGGAGGTCTTGCAGCAGGAGGTTCTCAATTACAAGGAAGGGTTAAGCGATCTTGCAAGCCATTCCCTTATTATCAATGTATTAAAGACACCTGACATAGAGCAGATAACGGGGGCCAACCGTCTGCTCTATGATTTTTCCATTGCCCGAAGTATCCGCGGCGTATTTGCTTTGGTTGATCTCAATGGGAACATCATATGCTCAAACCTCTATAAAGGCAATCGCACCATATTCCTGGATAGCTATCTCTATCAGGGGCTTGTACCCGAAATGCTGGAGGAACCGGAAAAGACCTTCCTGGTTCCAAGCCGACTCAACTACTCCTACCATCAAACAGGCGATCTTCTGTTGGGCCGTACGGTGCAAGACGGAGATACGGTCCTAGGTTTTTTATTCTTTGACCTGCTGGATGAAGAGATCTATCAGGCTGTCAATGCCTATAATGTGGACGATGTGATTCTCACCGATCAATTCAATAATCTGATTTTCTCCATTGGAAGACAGAGCCAGGATTCCATGGGTAAGTACCCCTTTGGCAATCAGGTAAAAAAGAATCAGACTGCTATTATTGAGCTCAACGGGAAGCAATATCTCATTATTAGGAATGTGCTGGAACATAACGAGCTCAATCTTTACACTCTGGTCACCATTAATTTTCAACGCAGTCTATTTCGCTATGCCATTTTGTTTCTCGTCATTGTGGGTTTGCTGATGCTTATTATGTTAAGGCCCCTCACCATGCTCATTACCCATAAGAATCTTCATGCCATTGAGGAGCTTCGAAGGTCGGTGGTGGAAATGGGGAAGGGGAATATGGAATACTCCTTGCGTCCCCATGTCTTTGAAGAGTTTCAGGAGCTCCATGATACCTTCCGCAGCATGGTGCTCCAGCGGGAGGATTTGCAAAGGCGAAACAGCGAGCTGCTCGAACGAAAGCGGGTTATGGAAATTAAGCAGTTGGAAGAACGGATTAACCCCCATTTTGTGTTCAATGTCCTGGAAACTCTACGCTATCAGGTGCTGATAGACGCCGCCGTCGCCTCTGAGATGATCATGGCCTTTGCCAATATTATGCGCTATAACATCTATTATGGGGACACCATTGTACCCCTGAAAACCGATATTGAATATGTGAAGGATTATCTGCTGCTGCAGAAAATGCGCTATAACCGTCGATTGACCTATAGCATTGATATTCCTGAGGCGCTGATGGATTGCAGAATCCCCAAGCTCATTCTTCAGCCCATTGTGGAGAACTCCCTGAAGCATGGTATGAAAAATGTTGATTCTATTCATGTTAGAATTAGTGCATCCATTGAAAATGAGCATTTGAAGCTCCGTGTAGAGGACAACGGAACGGGGATTAAGCCCAAAAGGCTGGAGGAGCTCATTGGGGACTTGGAGAAGGAAGATGCCTATAAGGCTCACATTGGCATGTATAATTCCCATCGGGTAGTCAGACTCCTTTACGGTCCGCCCTACGGCCTTCACATAGAGAGCACTTATGGCAAGGGGACATGGGTAACTATTATTCTTCCGGTGAACAGGGGGGAAGACCATGCATAGGGTTTTGATTGTGGAAGATGAAGATATCATGCGCAAGGGCTTAATGTTCATGCCCAAATGGCAGGAAGTGGATTGCATTGTTGTTGGGGAAGCCATTAACGGCCAGGACGGCCTGGAGAAAATCAAGAAATATCAGCCCGATATCGTCATTGTGGATATTAATATGCCCATCATGGACGGACTGGAAATGCTGGAGAATAGTATCGAGGAGTACGGATACGATGCCATCATTGTGTCCAGCTACGGCGAGTTTGAGTATGCCAGAAGGGGCATCAGCCTGGGGGTTACCGAATATCTGCTTAAGCCCATTAATTATCCCAAGCTCTATGAGGCCATTCGGAAAATACAAGCCAAGAGAAATACAGATACCCAGATTCAAAACACCATGCGGCAGTTGGATGTGGAAAAGAAGAAGCTGGGGCTTTTGGAGCATGAGGAGAAGAAAACCGGAAACCGCTATGTGGACCTGATGATTCAGACCATCCACGAGAAGTATCCGGAGCGGCTGACGGTAGCTGACATCAGTGAGCAATGCGGCATGTCGGCCACCTACCTTAATGTGAAGTTCAAGAATGCAACAGGCTATACCTTCAATGATTATCTCAACCGTTATCGGATACAGAAGGCGGTGGATCTTTTACGAGAGAATGAGTACAAGGTCTATGAAATCGCAGAAATGGCGGGTTTTTCGGACTATAAGTACTTTATTAAAGTATTTAAGAAGTACATTGGCTGTTCACCGGCGCGTTTTATCAACGATGCCAATGCCAAGGAGTAGAGCGCGGGGCAGAACTACCATGAAATCCTCGCCTTTACACAAGGTACGAAGCTGGATGCCATTGAAAAGGCCAGAGAAGAAGGGAAGCAGCTTTATCTTGGTCATAGCCATCCTGTTATATATAATTCCGGGGTTGTTATCATGAACATACCCTATTGCATCATGAGGATAGCAGCCCCTTGGCAAATCCGATATAATATTTATGCAATCATACTTTTATCAAGAAAGGAAGTTACCATGACACTGGGGCATATCATTGGAGCCGCCACATGTTGGTTCTGTGCCTTAATCTTTGGAGGTATAGCCCTTTGGGCTTTCAAGCGAAAGGACCCCATGCACTTATCTCTATTTATAAACGGCTTTACAGCAAGTACAGAAATCCGTCATTTACGGATATTGGCAATAGCAAGCCATGACATGTCGGACGAGACCATGAGTTAAGCGAAGAAGTAAAGGAGAAAAATGAAATTTCAAGCAGTTATTTTTGATTTGGACGGAACACTGGTTAATTCCATCTATGGCTTAATGTACTCCATGAACAATATCCTCAGAAGGCATGGACTGGAGGAGCAAGGTGTAGACAAGTACCGAATATATGTAGGGCATGGACTTAGGGACCTGGTGAGAAAGTCAGCGAAGCTGGATAACCCCGATGATCCCAGGGTAGAGCTGTTTTATGGTGAGATGGTTGAAGACTACTTAAAAAACTGGGATTATCAATTGTATGCCTATGAGGGGATCATTCCGCTGCTGGATGCTCTCGTAAAGAAAAACATTAAGCTTGGTGTAAACACCAATAAAAAAGAGGAAATCGCTCGGCTGATTCTAGATAAGTATTTTCCGGGCTATTTCGCATACATGATAGGTGGGCGTTCATCGCTTCCCCATAAACCTGACCCCACAGCCGCCTTGATCATTGCCGGGGAGCTGGGAGTTGAGCCTTCCCAATGTATTTATATGGGCGACAGTGATGTGGATATCCACACAGCCAGGAATGCCAAAATGTATGCGGTGGGCGCCGCATGGGGCTTCAGAGGCAGAGATGAATTGGTGGCTGCAGGCGCTGAAGCGGTTATTAATGAACCCATGGAGCTTTTGAAAATTTTGGTTTAATTAATTCCTCATCGGAATGGGTGAGGTGTTTTGAATTTAAACAGAATTATGGGTGAATACACCATTGAGATAATAAAAAACACCCCGGAGGGTGTTATAGCTTATCATCAATGATTTTCAGGTTATTTTTCAGTCTTTCGTCATTGGGGCAAAGAGCCAGGGCCTGCTTGGCATACTCGTAGGACTTTTTGTATAGTCCGAGCTGATAACAGCTTATAGCCCCCAAATCATAGGGGGTTTGATCCCAGCAATAGCCCATATTGATGTAGGTCATACTCTTTTGAGTGATTCTTAGCGCGCTCTCCACCATGAAATAGACAATGGGCCAGTTTTTCCACAGATAGGCCTTGAGGGCACATTCCACATAGGGCTCCCGCATATGGGGGCATTCGGCAATGGCCCGATAATACCAGCACAAGGACTCATTCGGATTGTTCAGCTCATGGTAGGAGCGGGCGATCCACCGCATGGAGGCGCACCGTTCTTCACGCCACAAGGCACTTTTCAGCGACAAATGCTTTCTTAAAGTATCGATGCAATTTGCCCACATTCCTTTGTACATATATTCCCGGCCCAGATAGTACATCATTCTGTCATCTTCCGGGTTTTCCTGAACCGCCATTTCCAGAAGTTCCAGATAGGAGCCCCGGGACTTTGCCGGGTCGGGGTAGTGATCCAATACCATTCCCTCCACAAAGACCTTGATTTCAGGGCCCCTGCCGATATATTTGAGGCATTCGTGAATGGGATAATGCCAGACATAGTCAAAACGGGAGTGGACCTTGAAATAATTGATTTGAACATCGGGAGAGCCATCTTCCTTATGGCTCCAGTTGTAAAGGTAATTGGCCATCTTAACACCGGGAGCCCATTTGCTTTCCAAGCGCCTGCGCCAGCCCTTCTGGAAGACTTCGTCCAGATCGGTGCAGACGCAGATGTCCACGTCTTCGGGGACATGATTCAAAGAAATATTCCTCGCCACATCAAAACGCCAGGGCTTTATTTCCTCCTCATAGACGGTGACGCCCCTGCTGCGAAGCTTCTCCACGGTGTTGTCAGTGGAGCCCGTATCAGTCACAACAATGAGATCGGCCTCACTCATGGAATCCACCCAGGCATCAACAAACTTTTCTTCATTCTTGCATATGGCATAGACGCACACCTTGTATTTATTCATGGTCTGCACCCACCTCCTTTTGAATCAGGAGCAAATTATTCTTGAGCCGCTCATCGTGGGGCGCCATGTCATAAGCAATTTTTGCGTGTTTGTAAGCTTGTTCCTTCATGCCTATATAGTACATGCTGATGGCTAAAAGATCGTGGAAGGTATAACCCCAGGCCTGGGGTTCCACAAGATAGCTGCCGGTATTGGTATTGATCTTAAGGGCTTCTAAAGACATGGCCATGACCAGTGGCCAATCCTTTATGCGATATCCGAACATGGCGATATCCAAATAGGGCTCGCGCACGTAGGAGCATTCGGCAACCGCCTTGAAATACCAGCTCCTCGCCTGTTCCAAATCGCCCTTTTCCTCATAACATCTGGCAATATATCGCATGGCTGCGCAGCGTTCTTCTTTCCAGGTGGCCAGGGGCATGGTCAGATAATGCTTCAGGGTTTTTATGGAGTTGTCCCATTGTCGGTAATACATGTACTCCCGGCCCAGCCAGAACATGCCGCGGTCATCGTTCGGGTTTTCGCTGGCCGAAAGCTCTAAAAGTGGAAGGTATTGGGAGCGCGGTTTGGTCAAATCGGGATAATGATTCAGCACCAAGCCTTTAACCCAAACCGTTTTGTCAGGCTTGCTCCCGTCATATTTCAGTACCTCATGGACGGGATGGACCCATCGAAAGCCATGGCGGCAATGGATCTTCTCCATGGGGAACTGTTTTTTAGGCAATCCATTATCGTGAAAGGAGTAGGTAAAAAGGTATCGTGCTCTGGTAGCATCCTCCGTCCACGCCTCCTCCAGCTTTTTTCGCCAGCCGGGCTCAAAGACCTCATCCAGATCATTGGATACACAGATGTCCACATCCTCGGGAACATGGGAAAGAGCACGATTTCGCGCTTCATCAAAGCGCCAGGGCACGATTTTTTCTTCATAGACCAGAGCGCCTCGGGCCCGCAGCTTTTCCACAGTATTGTCGGTGGAGCCTGTATCGGCCACCACCACCAGATCGGCTTCACTTACTGCATCCATCCAGCGGTCAACGAATTTTTCTTCGTTTTTGCTTATGGCATAAACACAGACTTTGTACTTATTCAAAGATCATTACCTGTTTCCGATACAATTTCTTACTATATCATATGAAAAAGTACAAGCGCTGTGCGGAGGACGATTTGCTATAAGGGGCGACTTAAGAAGCAGAAAGCCAGCGAAAGGCCATGCTGTTCTCATCTGATAAGCCTTAAGCAGGAGCAGTTGAATGTTGTCATGCGAATATCGGCTATGCAGCCTAGCCTGGTTGTTACGTTGCGCTACACTGCTCGGCTATGCGACCTAGCCTGGTCGTTACGCTGCGCTACACTGCTCGGCTATGCAACCTAGCCTGGTCGTTCCGCTGCGCTGCACTGCTCGGCTATGCGACCTAGAAGGTGTGTTGCTAATGCCCTAGAGGAGCTTGGCGAAGCCCAATGAGGGCAAGATTGAGCATAAGCAACTTCCTGCGACGAGGACCGCCAGAAGATGAGAACTTCATGGCCTATTGTCTGGCAAGAAACAGTGCTTAACTGTTACATCTCTTTCTGAAACTTATTGATAAAATACAGCATTGAAAAGATAAGGAGCAGATAGGCGGCCACCATGGACAGCACCACCCAGAGGCTGGCCTGCAATAGTGCAAAGGCAAGGATTAAGCCGCAAAACAGGAATTTCATCAGGTCAAAGGCTTTTGCTTTAGCCTTGTTGTTGATGGCTATGTTCCGTTCATCCCTGGCTTCAATTTCATTTTGTCTGGAGGCCTGAGGGTTTTTCTTCAAAAGATGTATTCTTATTGACGTACCGAGACAACCCCCGAAGATTCCTGCACCAATTCCAATACAGACATAGGGCAGTGTGAGCATGATGCCTTGATTGTCCGGCCACAAAACGGCCAGCAGGATTCCCGCAACCATAACCACAAACCCCAAAACGGAAAACACGATATATTTGGCCATACCTGCACTTTTCATGGCTATTCCTCCTCATAAATAAAGATATCTTCAATACTCATTCCAAAGTATCTGGCAATCTTAAAGGCGAGTGTGATGGATGGATTGTATCGTCCGTTCTCCAATGAGCCAATGGTCTGCCGGGATACCTCCAGGGCGGCCGCCAGTTCCTCCTGCTTTAGCCCTCTTTGCTTGCGAATCTCTTCTAAACGATTTTTCAAGCCCGATGTTCCCCTCCTGTGCAAATGGAAAGTTAGCTTTACATTTATCGTATCCTAAAGCGATTGAAATGTCAAGCTTACTTTCCATTATATGCGTGAATGGTGATAATTTCTGTGGCTTTTAATCAAACGCTGTGGCAAAGCGGGTTTTAAGAATTCATGATTGAATGCAACACACGGCTTTCAAAGAATAATCCCAATTTTTATGTTTAGGTATTGATTTCCAGGAGTAATTGTGTTATGGTTAGTTAGTAGAGTAACTAACCATTAAAGTGATGAACCCAATGCTAATATTCCGGGAATCCTGGCTTACCACTAAGAAGGGAGGGAGTTGCTTGAACTTAAGTTTTGATGATGAACGGCCAATCTTTATTCAATTGGCCGAACAGCTTGAAGATGCCATTCTGTCGGGAGCGTTCCCTGAAGAAACACAGATTCCGTCCACCACAGAAATCTCTGTCGGCTTTAAAATCAATCCGGCAACGGCGTTGAAAGGCATCAATATGCTGGTGGACAGCGGTGTAGTTTATAAGAAAAGAGGTGTGGGCATGTTTGTGGCAGCCGGAGCAGTGAAGAAACTCTTTGAAAAGCGGAAGCAGGAGTTCTCTGATAAATATATTTCGACGCTCATTACCGAAGCAAAAAGACTGAATCTGACCAAGGAAGATATATTTTCAATGATAGAAAGAGGGTTTGGAGAATGAATGGATTATGCGTAACCAATGTCACTAAAAATTTCGGGGATGTAAGAGCATTAAAAAATGTGTCTGTAGAGTTCCAGCCCAATAAGATCTATGGACTGCTTGGACGGAACGGGGCAGGGAAGACCACCTTGTTGAATGTGATTACAGGAAGAATATTTGCCGATTCGGGGAAGGTTACCTTGAATGGTGAGGAAGTCCCTGAAAACGATAAAGTGCTGAGAAATATCTTTATGATGTGTGAGAAAAGTAAATACCCCGATACCATGAAGGTTTCTGATGCCATGCGCTGGACCAGGGAGTTCTATCCGGGTTTTGATGGAGAAAAGGCCATGGCTTTGGCAGAGCGATTCCAGCTTAATGTCAAGAAAAAGATTAAATCCCTGTCCACCGGATATAGCTCTATTTTCAAACTCATTCTGGCCCTTTGTGTGAATGTGCCCTATGTTTTTCTGGATGAGCCGGTGCTGGGGTTGGATGCCAATCACCGGGACTTGTTCTACAAGACCCTGCTGGAAAGCTATGCCGACAATCCGGCGACCTATGTCATTTCCACGCATCTCATTGAGGAGATTTCGGGGATTGTTGAAGATGTTATTATCATCAGGGATGGAGAAATCATTCGGAAGGAAACACGGGAAAGTCTCTTGTCCCATTACTACTGTGTCACAGGAAGTGCTTCGGCCGTCGAAGGCTTTATTACCGATAAGAAGGTCATCGGAATGGATACGCTGGGTGGGTTGAAATCGGCCTATATTGAAGGTGCACCTGACAGAGGCGTCATACCCGACGGTTTGGAAATTACACAAATGGATCTGCAAAGACTGTTTATACAACTTACCAATAGCAAGGGGGCGTAGGACATGAATCTGAATCTTTCTGTGAAATATCAACTGCATGACAGCAAAAAACCGCTGGTTGTCTTTTACTCCGTTTTATTCCTGTCAACCTTAATTATCATTCTCTTAACCGGTTTTTCCAAGAATAGTGTGGTGAGTGTGAAGGGTAGCCTTCAAGGCCTGGAAATGGCCTCAGCCGTCTTCCTGTTTGTTGCCGGGCTGACTTCATTCAGGGAGATCTTCCGCCTGTTTGTCCAGAACGGTGTTTCCCGAAAAGCCTTATTCCTGGGCCGCTTGATTACTGTTGCCTGCATAAGCATGGGTATGTCGCTCATCGATAATATGGCCGCCAGATTTTTCAGAGCAATCCTGCCCGCCGGTGGACGCCTGGAATATATGAGCCTTTTTGAAATGCTGTATGGCAGCAGGTACGCAAGCCGTTCTTCGGGATTTCTGAGACTTTTTGAAGGTATTTTGCTCATGTTCACCATCTATGTGGGATTGTCTATGATAGGATATTTTATTACCACTCTGTACTATCGCATGCAAAAAGGCACCAAGATCGCCGTATCCATTGGCGTGCCCGCCTTTCTCTTTATCCTGCTGCCCATGGTTGATTCGTATGTTTTCGGTGGTGCCCTCGGCAGAGCAATTGAAAAGTTCCTGCTGTTTGCCTTTGGCTTCCTAAATGGTGCAAACCCTTACTATGCCATGGTGACCATGCTCTTAATCTTTGCCGTTTTCAGTGGATTAAGCTGGCTGCTGGTAAGAAAAGCAGTGGTGAAGGATTAAGGTAAGGCAGAACAAACCAAAACTAGCCTGACGAAACACAAGAAGAAAAGCAAGAATGAAAGATTACTCAGGGTTGGTTTTAAAGCACCACCCGCAGAACAAACATCTGATTGTCGATGGTGAATTGACAATTGCCGCCCAAACGCTCGGTCATATAGCGGATGCTCTGTGTGCCGTACCCATGCCCCTTATTGCGGGAAACCGGCATACCGTCTACAAATAGGGGTTCATGACCGAAGGGGTTTCTGACCGAGAGCAGCAATTTATTGTCGGAGGTTTTGAGCATGACCTTTATACCGCGCTCAGCCTCCGGCAATTCTTTTTGGGCAGTCAGGGCGTTGTCCAAGGCATTGGATAGTTCGTTCGCTATTTTGAAATCTTTGGGGTGGATTTTGATACCGGTGTGGTCATAGACACGGTTCCCGCCGATTTGGATCAGGTTTCTGACTATGCCAGGGATGCGGTCTTGAAACTCTGGCGCGTCGGATTGCTGGCTGGTGACGGTACCAATTTCGATCCCAAGGGCAACGCCACCCGTGCCCAGACTGCCACCTTATGCATGCGTACCGATAAGGCGGTGGATGTATGGTATAAGGCTCCCGGGGTTCCCTCAGATCGGGTCAGAAAAGAACCCGGTGCCGGAGATTCGCAGACTGGTTCCAGCACAACCTATTATACCTTCAAATTTGACACCAACGGCGGCAGCAGCATTTCTGACCGCAGTATTCGCGCAGGAGCCAAGCTGAATAGCCTGCCTACCCCATATAAGGCCAATGCCATATTCATTGGATGGTATTTTGACAAGGCGCTCTCACAGCCGGTTTCGGCAGACGACACAGCCAAGGCAAGCACCATCCTCTATGCCAAGTATGAGGAACTGCCCCCTCTGAATGAAGAATTCTTAAGTCCGGTGGCCCGGTCCCTGGATGCCAATAAATACTTTACCATTACCGTGAAAGCCCCCGCCGACATGACCCTTGAAGCCTTCAAGGATGCGGTAACCCTTAAGAATCTCAGCTCCAACGAAAACCGTGAGTGGTTTAAGATTACCGGCGGCAGCGGAACCTTCACCCTGTCGGGTGTGAACTATCTGGGCGATAAAGGCGCTCAACAGCCCGGCTTTGTTGAGGGTTCGGCCTATAAAATCATTCTGGAGCATAAGGATCTTTACTTTGAAGGGCAGGACCCCAGTACCCGTGAGTATGTATTTACCATTAAGCGGGAGGAAGTCCTTAATGTCTCCCTGAATGCTAATTTGACACAGATACCCCTCTCCGATATATCCGGTCTCGTTGTAAACGGGGCCAATGCCTCCACCATTTCTATACCTGTCATTACGGTAGGTATGGATGGTGCGCCTGCCGAGAACGGAGGTACCATAGGCA
>JAKIML020000120.1 GCA_022702935.2 Bacillota bacterium
GGCTTTCAGCCCCTGGGCATTCCTGAAGACTGAGGTTTTATCGCCGTCGGCCAACAGCCTTCCGCCTCCCACCACCAGCACCCGTGAGGCAAAATCATTGACGAGTTCCATGTCATGGGTCACCATCATCACTGTGGTGCCCTGGCGGTTAAGCTCCTGCACCAGCTCCATTATCTGCATGCACTCGCGATAATCCAGGCCTGTGGTGGGTTCATCCAGAACAAGAATCTCGGGTCGGGTGGCCAAAACCGAGGCAAGGGCAATGCGCTGCCGCTCCCCCCGGCTCATGCTGAAAGGGTCCCGGGAGCCGTCAAACCCAAAGGTCTCCAGGGTCTGATTGACCCGCTCCTCTATCTCATGGTTATCTTTAAGGACGCATTTAAGCCCGAACATAATCTCATCGCGAATGGTGGTCTGGCAAATCTGGCGATCGGGGTTTTGAAAGAGAAAACCAATGGTTCTGGCCAGCTCGCTGGTCTTTGTGGTTTTGGTGTCCTTGCCCTTGACAAGCACCCGACCCGAGGTTGGCTTCAGAATGCCGTTGGTCAGCTTGGAGATGGTGGTCTTCCCCGCGCCATTGGCCCCGATTATGGCCGCAAAATCACCCTGATTGATCTGAAAGGTCACGTCGTATATGGTTTGCTTTCCTTCGTAGCCAAAGCTGACGGCTTCAAATCTTACCATGAAGAATCTCCTTTACCATGGTTTCTGCTTCGTCCAGGTGTATGGGTGCAGGTCCCTTATATAAGCCCCGCTGGGTCAGCGCATTGGAGAGGCTGACCACCCGGGGGCAGTTAACTCCCGCTTCATAAAGGGCCTGGCTGTGCTTTAAAACCTCCCGCACCTCATCATCAAAAAGGATCTTTCCTTTTTCCATGACAATGAGCCTTTTGACAAATTCACTTAAGAGCATGATTTTCTGCTCCACAATGACAACGGTCAGCCCTTCCTTCTCATTAAGCTCCTTTAAAATCCTGAAAATCTGTTGGCTGCTTTGGGGATCCAGTTCGGCGGTGGGCTCATCCAGCAAAAGCATCTGGGGCTTAAGGGCCAGAATGGCACAGAGGGCCACCTTCTGCTTCTCGCCACCGCTTAATGAGCTGATGGTGCGGTATCGGAGGTGGGTGATGCCTACTTTCTCAAGGGCTTCATTAACCCGGCTTTCTATCTCATCCCTGGGAATGCCGTAGTTCTCAAGACCAAAGAGGATTTCGTCCTCCACCAACGTGGCCACCATCTGCCCGTCAATATCCTGGAAGACGCTGCCCGAAAGCCTGGAGATGCGATCCATGGTATTATCCACCGTATCCAGACCATCCACCAGAACCTCGCCGTAGAAGTCCCCCCGATAATGATGGGGAATCACGCCGTTCATGGTATAGAGCAGCGAGGTTTTCCCGGCCCCGCTGCTGCCGATAATGCCCACAAACTCACCCTTTTCAATGGTCAGCCCGATGTTCTCCAGGGCAAATTCCTTACCGTCTTTATATTTGAAGCATAATTCCTTTGTCTGTACCATGGCCTTGCTCATCAGCATCACCCTCCGCCTTTACTGTCCGAAAATCTATGTAGGCCTATTCCTTTTTAAGCGCCAGCTTCAGCGGAATATACAACACCTGTACGATGATGCTGTTGATAAAGGCTGTACCGAAAATGATGCCTAAGAAGACGGCCAATGGGGTGGGCTTGATATTGACACCAGCGTAAAACACCAGGTACATGACACCCACAAAGGCAAAGCCGCTGGCTAAGGTGCTTAAGAAGGTGGCCACAATGGGCGTTAAGGAAAACTTCTTAATGTTCAGGGGGAGTCTGGCAAGGATGACCATGACCACTGCGCCCACAATCTCACTGACCAGGTTAAGATACGGGGTTCCCGGGAAGAACTGACAGATAATGCCGGCCAAAAGTCCTATGATAAGCCCCTCTTTCAAATTGGGCTTAATGACCAAAATAGCCAGACAGTACATGGCAATGATGAAATTGGGCTTCATTCCGGCATTGAACAGATTCCCGACAAAAAACTTCAGGACGGCACCAGCCGCCAGGAGGACGCCCACAAAGATTACATCGGTAATGGACAATCCCTTCTTTTGATTAACTACAACCTCTCTCTTACTCATCTCATCTCTTCCTTTCTCATCTCATCTTGGGCTCAAACCCTAAATAAAAAAGTCCGTCCTTCGCTTAAAGGACAGACTTAATATCTGCGGTACCACCTTTATTGGTTTGCTTTGACACAAACCCACTCTTACGAGAAAGCCAACACTTTCTCTGCCGTTAACGCCAGCACGCGTCTCAGATACTAGGCCTAAAGCCGTTCCCCTTGCCTTCAGCGGTCCATTTGTTCGTTCGGCATTTCCGCAGGCTTTCCACCACCGCCCGCTCTCTGTAGGCGCCCCTAACGATTTTATCTCCGCCTCATAAGTTTCACGTATATGTAGTTTTAATTTATAGTATGCCGAAAGTTTTGTCAAGTGCAAATTGAAATCCTCAAGGATTCGGATGCTGCGCCGCCTCTTATGGCAGGCCCTCAGAGCTTGATAACCTCCAGATGCTCCAACAGAATCTTCAGTCCCATGAGCATCAGGATAACGCCTCCTGCCACCTGTGCCTTGGCCTGGAATCTGGAGCCGAAGAGAGTGCCAAGCTTGATGCCCATAAAGCAGATGATAAAGGTGATCAGGCCTATGGTTGCTACAGCCGGCAGGATTTTGATCTGGATCAGCGCAAAGGTAATGCCCACCGCCAGGGCATCCACACTGGTGGCAAAGGCCATCACGGTCAGGTCCTTTAGATCCAGGGTATCACTGGAAACAGGACAACATTCACTGGCCTCACGAATCATTTTAAAGCCAATAAAGCCCAATAAAATAAAGGCCACCCAGTGGTCAATGGGGTTGATGAATCCGGCAAACGCGGTTCCCAGAAAATATCCGACAAGGGGCATCATGGCCTGGAAGCCGCCGAAGAACAAACCCACAATCCCCGCATTTTTCAGGCTTACCTTTTTCATGGAAAGTCCCTTGCAGATAGAAACGGCAAAGGCATCCATGGAGAGGCTTACCGCAATCAACAACAACTCAAGATAGTCCATACCCAATCCCTTTCAATACTTCACTGACTTATCCAAGATTGGGTCCGTCGGATTTCCTTAAAACAAGGGTGACAGCATAAGCCAGCATAAGTAGAGTCAAGAAAGGCTCCAGTTAATCAGCCTGGAGTCCTTTAAATCGCCGAACCAACGGCATGTCCTTATATTTTAGCACAAATATCGAGGGTTGCAAGAATCCGTGGGACAAAAACTGTGCTTCTTCGCCACTTTCCTTTGGAAGAAGGCTTTAGGCCTCTTTCTCCTCCAGAGCCAGGCTGGCTGCCGGAAAGGGCTTTAGGGCCCTGGGTAAAATCCCCTGCACATAGGCAATGAGCACACCATAATTGGTGATATGAACCCCCAGCTCTCTGGCCCGGGCCACCCTGTACTGCATCTCCCTGCGGTTGAGCATGCAACCTCCGCAGTGGACAATGACCGCATAGTCCTGAATATTCCTGGGATAATGGGCACCCGAAGCCCATTCAAACTGAATGTCGCCCCCTGCAATCTGGCGTATCCACCGAGGTATCTTCACCTTGCCGATATCATCGGCCTGGCGGTGGTGGGTACATCCTTCCACAATCAGCACCTTCTCCCCCGGCTTAAGCTTTTCAATGCGTTTGATGCCCCGGACCATCTCGGCCAGATCGGCCTTCTGGCGGGCAAACAGGATGGAAAATGAGGTTAAGGGTATGTGGGCCGGGGTATCGGCATCCACCTTATTAAAGGCCTGGGAGTCAGTAATGACCAATACGGGCGGTGTGGCAAGGCTTTCAAGGGTATGCTTAAGCTCATGCTCCTTGGTGACAATGGCAATGGCATCGCTTTCAATAATATCCCGGATGGTTTGCTGCTGGGGCAGGATGAGCCTTCCCTTAGGCGCCGCCTTGTCAATGGGTGTTACCAAAACCACCAGATCGCCGCCCTTGATAAGATCCCCCACCAGCATGGGTTCTGTATCTTCATAGGCCGAGTTGAGTACAATCTGCTCCTTGACCTCGCCGATGCCCTCTCCCGTTGAGGCGCTGGCTGCCACCACGGGAACCCCAAGCTGTTTTTGGCAGGCCTGGAGTTCTTCCTGGCTCATGGTCTTTTGATCGCATTTATTAAAGACAAAGAAGGCGGGTATCTTACGCCTGACCAGCTCCTGGACAAAATCCCTTTCAAATTCGGTGATGCCTGCGGCAATATCGGCCACTACAATGGCCAGATTGCACTTTCTTAAGACCTCATAGGTCTTTTCCACGCGCAGCCGGCCCAGCTCGCCTTCGTCGTCCAGGCCCGCTGTGTCAATGAAAACAACGGGGCCAATGGGCAGAAGCTCCATGGCCTTGTACACCGGGTCCGTGGTGGTGCCCGGTACATCCGAGGTAATGGCAATAGTCTGACCGGTGATGGCGTTTATCAGCGAGGACTTTCCGGCGTTTCTTCTGCCGAAAAGGCCGATGGTAAATCTGCTCCCCATGGGGGTTTCATTTAAATTATTCATAAGGCCGCTCCTTAGTTTGTTATTTATCCGGGGTTGTCAAGCGCTCGGGTCTGAACAGCTCGGACAGGCGCTGTTCGTCCATGAGCCCTTCCTCCAGCACCACCTGCTTCACGGTTTTTCCTGTCTCGGCACATCGGGCAGCCACATAGGTGGCCTTGTCATAGCCCAGATGACGACTGAGGGCAGTAACCAGCGAAAAGCTTTGATCCAGCCTCTCCTGGCAGACCTCATCATGGGCGGTGATGCCCTTAATGCATTGGTCGATGAAGATGAGAAGAACATTATTGAGCAAGTCCAGCATTTCAAAGAGGTTCCTGGCTATCAGGGGCAGGAAGGCATTGAGTTCCAACTGCCCACCCTGGGCCGCCAGGGTGATGGCCATGTCGTTGGCCATTATCTGATAGGCCACCTGATTGACAGCTTCGGCAATGACCGGATTCACCTTGCCGGGCATGATGGAGGAGCCTGCCTGCACAGCGGGAAGCCGGATCTCACCAAGCCCTGCCCGGGGTCCCGAGGATAAAAGCCGCAGATCATTGGCAATCTTGGTCAGGTTGACGGCGGCGGTTTTCAGCAGGCCCGAAACCTCCACAAACACATCACAGTTCTGGGTGGGGTCCATCATATATTCAGCACGGGAAAGCCCCATACCCGTCAGTTCCCGCAATCTTTCAATACAGGTAAATATGTAGGCCTTGGGGGCATTAAGTCCCGTACCCACTGCAGTGCCTCCCAGATTGACCTGGCGCAGCCGCTCCTCGGCTTTATAGAGCCGCCAGCGATCCCTGGAAATGGCCTGGGCCCATGCGCCAAACTCCTGGCCCAGGGTGACGGGCACCGCATCCTGCAACTGGGTGCGTCCCACCTTAACGACTGTGGAGAATTCCTCTTCTTTTTCCTGCAAAGCGGTCTGAAGCTGGGCAAACCTTTCGGTAACGGGCTTTAAAAGGCGTATGGCCGCTATGCGCACCGCCGTCGGAAAGACATCGTTGGTGGACTGGTGCCGATTGACATGGTCCAGAGGATGGATAATGTCATAGCTTCCCTTGGGCTTTCCTAAAAGCTCCAGGGCCCGGTTGGCGATAACCTCGTTGGCATTCATATTGGCCGAGGTTCCCGCGCCTCCCATCATGGCATCCACCACGAATTGATCCCTAAGGGCGCCTGCCAGGATTTCATCACAGGCATCAATAATGGCCCCGGCAATGGGCTTGTCCAGTGCACCTATCTCGCCATTGGTCATGGCGGCGGCCTTTTTTACCGTCACTAGCGCCTCCACCAATTGGGGATGCAGGGGCTTACCCGTCAGGGCAAAGTTCTTTAAGGCCCGGGCCGTATGGATACCGTAGTATTTATCATCTTCAATGGGCAGCTCGCCGATTAAGTCATGCTCAATTCTCATTGCTTTCGTTCCTTTATAAGGCTTTGGATTCATTGTCCTATTATACTAGAAATTCAGCCAAACTCCTAGGCCCTGTACTTCAGCGAGTATTTGGCAGCCAGTCGGACGGCTTCCACCATGCTTACCGCACTGGCTTTCCCCGTTCCCGCAATGTCAAAGGCAGTGCCATGATCCACCGAGGTTCTTAAAAAGGGCAGGCCGATGGTCAGGGCGATGGTTCGTTCAAAATCCAGGGTCTTGGTGGCAATATGCCCCTGATCATGATACAGGGACAGCACCGCATTATATCTGCCCATTAAGGCCAGATGAAAGACCGAGTCGGCACCGATGGGGCCTTCAACCTTGTATCCCTGCCTCTGGGCCTCTTGGATGGCAGGTATCACATGGTTCACTTCCTCATCGCCAAAAAGCCCATGCTCCCCCGAATGGGGATTGAGACCCGCAACAGCCATGGTGCCCTCGGTCACCCCAAGCCGCTCCAGAGCCTCATGGCACCGGGCGATATAGTCCAGGATCCGTTCTTTGGTGACCATATCACAGGCCCTTCTCAGTGAGACATGGCGTGTCAGGAAGAACACCCGCATATTCCTCACCTCAAACATGGTCAGGGGATCATGGGTTCCGGTAAGCCCCGCAAGGATCTCGGTATGCCCGATATAATCAACCTGGGCTGCGCGCAGAGACTCCTTGTTTATGGGGGTCGTGGCCAGGGCATCCACCTCATGGGCCAGGGCCATATCCACTGCCTTTTGAATATATTCAAAGGCTGCCCTTCCGCCCTGGGCCTGGACCTGCCCCATTTTTAAAGTCCCCATATCCACATTGTCAAGGTCGACAACATCCACTGTTCCAAAGCTGTAAAGCCCATCCTGGGCCCTGTTCACCTTATTGACCTTAAGCTCAAGGCCGCAATAGCCAAGGGCCTGATTCACAACCTTTATATCTCCTATCACCAGGGGTCTTGCCAGGTCATAGAGCTCCTTTTCAGCCAGGGCCTTCACAACAATTTCAGGGCCTATTCCTGCAGGGTCCCCCAGGGGTATGGCAATTATGGGCAGCATATGATTTCATCTCCCGTCATCTACTCTCAACCATGATTATATCCCAGGATAAAATTCAATGGAAACAGAATATTCATGAATGAAGCGTGGTTGCCCTCAATTTAAAAAAACCGGTGCGAAAAGGCCGTCAATGACCTTATCTACCGGTTTGGCAGTTTAAAATCGCCTTCAAGATATTTACTTCTTACTGCGGACTTGTTTAAGAATGTCCTTGAGCTTCTGCGGGATGGGCAGACCCAGCTTCGTCGAATTCTCCAAAATGCTGATACCTTCATTGGAGAGATAGAAGAAGATAACCGCCGTTCTCATACCGCATCCGATTTGAATAATGTGGGTGTCTACGAGATTGGCTACTCCGACAAGGACAAATATCAGCACCTTCCTGAATATACCGCGAAAACCTATGGCGCTTGACAAATTCTTCTCAATGATTGCCACCATAATGCCGGTCAGATAATCAATAACCACAAAAGCAATTAATGCATACATGAACCCATCCAGACCTCCGAGAAACCATCCCAGAAATCCTCCTATGGCTGACAAAATCACCTGTAAAATATTCACAACTGTTTTCATGTGTTGTTCCTCCAAACTGCACCTTTATCCTTTCTGGTAGTGGCAAGTACTCCCTGATACAGCTTATGCAGAACATGGCGTTTAGTGTCCTTTTTTGTTGAATTTTAGAGGACCGCCCCATGAGCTCAAGCTGTTTTACTTGCCTGGTGCATGTCTCAGGCCTCTCAGTCGCAGGTGTTCTTGATTTTGCAATGCCTTAATACCCTTTGGGACGATTATCATAGTCCAGATGAAATTCGGATAAACTACCAGGAGCAACAGATACAGGGATAGAGATCGTCTATCGGGCGATTAAAGCCCTTTTAAACCGAGGGAAAAACCATGAAGCAACGGAATCGGATTGAGTGGACCCGGCTGGACAACGCCTCGAAGATCTTTCCGGCAACCGCAAACCAACAGGATACCAAGGTCTTTCGCCTGGTCTGCGAGCTTAAGGAGACCATAGATCCCCAAAGGCTTCAAGCCGCCCTATATAAGACCTTGGACGAGTTCCCCCTGTTCCGCACTGTGTTAAGAAAAGGCTTTTTCTGGTACTACTTTGAATCCAGCGATTTGATGCCGGTGGTGGAGGAGGAGACCCTGCCCGTCTGTGCCCCGCTCTATATCAAGGATCGGAGAAATCTCCTCTTTCGTGTGTCCTATTACCGCAGACGCATCAATTTAGAAGTCTTTCATGCCCTGTCCGATGGGACGGGCGCCCTTTGGTTTCTCAAGAACCTGGTTTGCCACTACCTGGTCCTTGCCCATCCGTCCGACCCTTCCCTGAAGGTGCCCCCCATCGGTCTGAAAGCCTCAGTGAGCAGGAAAATGGATGACAGCTTTGGCCGTTATTTCACTGGCCGTCAGGCCCTCAAGGCCGGACTGACACGCTTAAGTCCCCAACATGCCTACCACATACGCGGAAGCCGGAACGAAGAAAATCGTTTGAAGGTCATCGAGGGCTGCATGTCAGCAAAAGCTGTTCTGGAGCAGGCCCATACCCATAACACCACCCTGACGGTGTATCTTGCGGCCCTTTTAATCTACGCCATTCACAGGGACATATCGGTCCAAAGTATGAATCGTCCGGTGGTACTGTCGGTGCCCATCAACTTAAGGCAATTCTTTGAATCGGAAACCACCCGCAACTTCTTCAGCACCATGATCATTCGCTATGCTTTCAAGGATGGAGCGGCTGATCTTGCCGACATTATTAAGGCCGTGGATGAAGCCTTCAAAAAGGAACTGGCGGTGGACAGGCTCAGGGAGCAGCTCAACCAGCTCATGGCCCTGGAAAGCAATCCCCTGGCCCGGGTCGTCCCCCTGCCCATTAAGGATCTGTCCCTCCGGCTGGCTCATAAGGTCAGCGACAGAAGCATTACTGCGGCCCTGTCCAATATTGGCCGCATATCGGTGCCCGAGGGGTTCT
Organism: Bacillota bacterium; assembly: GCA_022702935.2. Lineage (GTDB taxonomy): Bacteria > Bacillota > Clostridia > DSM-8532 > DSM-8532 > DTU059. Next base: position 9,031 of record JAKIML020000120.1, read on the forward strand.
CGGCCTATATCGACCGTTTCAGTGTATTTACAAGCGCCCGAAGACCCCAGATCTGCCTTTGTTCCTTTGAAGACAATTTGGTGGTAACCTTCTCATCACCCTTCCGGGAAACCGAGATCCAAAGAACTTTTTTCAGCTTTCTTACCGGAAAAGGCATTGAATGCGATATTACATCCAACCTGTGAAAGAGGTATTGCCCATGCGCTATTGTTCTTACTGTAAAGTGCATATCCACGGCAGGTTTGACCAATGCCCCCTGTGCCAGAACCTCATCCCCCAAAGCAGTGAAAAAAACAGCCCCAGTAAATTTCCGCAGATTCCGCCCACCTATGCGCGTCATCTGGCCTTACGCATCATGCTGTTTTTCTCAGTCACGGCCCTGGTCATCAGCTTTGTGGTTCATTACCTTTTCCCTTCCCCTTTCAACTGGCCCCTCTGGATCCTCCTGGGCCTGGCCAGCATGTGGTTCAGCCTCATCATCGTCATAAAAAAGCGCCATCATATTACCAAAAACATCATGTGGCAGGTGGCCCTGGTCTCAGTGCTTGCCTTGGTCTGGGACTGGGCTGTGGGCTGGTCGGGATGGTCCCTTGACTATGTGCTGCCCACCGTTTATGTGGTGGCCATGCTGGTTATGTATGTGACGGCCAGGATCATGAAACTGAGCGTCAGGGACTACATCACCTATCTTTTGCTGGACGGTATGTTCGGCATTATCCCCATTCTGTTCCTTGTCTTTGATTGGGTCCATGTCACCTATCCCTCCCTGGTATCGGCCGCTTTAAGCTTTATCTTTCTGGCGGCCATTCTTATCTTCCAGGGCGACAGCATCAAGGCCGAGCTTGACAGAAGAATGCACCTTTAGAACGAGTTCTCCATAGAGTATTACCTTCATATTACAATTTCCTTAAAAAAGAGACGCAATCCGGGGTTTACTGGCGTTTTCTGCTAAAATGAAGGTAATAAAAGTATAAATCTATGGAGAGTCTTATGAAGCGTATCTTGAAATTAATGGTAATTTTCCTGCTCCTGCTAACCACCTTGCCCATTCAGGCTGATACCTCATCCCTGATGTCACCCCAGGCTCCTGCCCAAACATTGGCTGCCGAAACAGCCTCCCCGGAGCCCTCCCAACAGTCCACCACTCCGGAGCCATCGGCGCAGCCATCCCAGGCACCCGCCAACACCGATTTCCGGGGATTATGGGTTGCGACGGTAGTGAATATTGACTATCCCTCCAAGCCCACCACCGATTCGGAGGTTCTCAAGCAGGAGGCCCTAAAGATTCTGGACTATGCCAAGGATACGGGCTTTACCGCCGTTTTTCTGCAGGTCAGACCTACGGCTGATGCGTTCTATGCTTCAAAGATATTTCCCTGGTCCAAATATCTGACAGGAACCCAGGGGACTGCACCTTCTGGCTCCTTTGACCCCCTGGCTTTTTGGATTACCGAGGCCCATAAACGCGGTATTGAGCTCCATGCCTGGATCAACCCCTATCGGGTGACCAAAAAGGCCGCTGGCGAGCCCATGCACAACTTTGCTTCTCTGACAAAAAATCATCCTGCCACCCTGCATCCCGAATGGGTGGTCAAGCATTCGGACGGAAACCTCTACTTCAACCCCGGCATCCCCGAGGTCAGACAGCTCATTGTGGACGGGGTCATGGAGATTGTCAACAACTATGCCGTGGACGGCATTCATTTTGACGACTATTTTTATCCCGATAAAAACTTCAGCGACTCGGCCACCTACAACAAGTATAAGAAAGCCGGCCAGAGTCTTGACGACTGGCGCCGTGAGAATGTCAACATCCTGGTTGACACCGTTAACAAGGCCATTAAGAATACCGGCAAAAATATACGCTTTGGCATCAGCCCCTTCGGCATCTGGGCCAACAAGTCCAGCAATGCCCTGGGCAGCGACACCAAGGGCCTTGAGGCTTATTACAGCCATTACGCCGACACCCGCAAATGGGTTAAGGAAGGCATGATCGACTATATCGCTCCCCAACTCTATTGGGATATCGGTTATTCCATCGCCGACTACAGCAAGCTGGTGGCCTGGTGGAAGGATGTTGTTTCAGGCACCAATGTGGACCTCTACATAGGACAGGCCGCCTACAAAGCCGGAAATGCTAATCCCTCCAGCCCCTGGTACGGAACGGCTGAGATAGAAAAGCAGATGGCCCTTAATGAGAAAACCCCTGAAATCAAGGGAAGCATCTTCTATAACTATTCCTCTTTGCGGGATCAGCCCGCCCTGTCGGCTGTGATAAAGGCCATATTTGAAAGGCGGGACGGGGCCATTGCCAAGATACCCGTTACCCTGTCACGCCCATCTGAGAACTTAAAAACCAGCTACACCAGCTTTTATTTAAACGGTGCCTCCGATCCTGAAAAGCCCCTGTATCTTAATGGAAAACTGGTTGAAAACCGCTCCAAACAGGGCTATTTCGGAATCTTCGTCAACCTTTCGGGCGGGGCCAATGTATTTACCCTCTCCCAGGAGGGCTCCTATGCCACCACCGTTATCTACAGGAATACCGGCGCTGCCTCTCCCACAAAGCTGAGCAAGGCAGAGATTCCGGCTTCCTCCACCTTCCCCCAGTCCCAGGAATACCGTATGGCTGGAGAAAAGATCACCCTGTCCTGCCAGGCTCCCATTGGTTCCAAGGTCACCGTAAAGATTAACGGTAAAACCTATACCATGAAGGCATCAACCTCAAAGTCCCCTGGAGACGGGATCTATGCGGCAACCTATACCTACACCTATACCGTTCCCACATTCACGGGGACGGCCAGGATTGTGGATTTGGGGGCTCCCGTCTATACCATGACTTATAAAGGGTCTACCAAATCACAAAAAGCGCCCGCCAAAGTGGGTGTCATCATGAAGGGCGCCCCCTACTATGCCGAGGTTATCGAGGATGTTATCGATACCTATCACGAGCCTGTCTCGGGCAATGGCGCCGCCTATGAGCTCTATAAAGGCATGGTGGACTCGGTAACTGGCATGACGGGAAGCTACGCGCGCCTGTCCTCGGGTCAGTGGGTCTTCAAAAGCAAGATTAAGACCTATACGCTGAAGACAGCCCAGCAGCCTAAGATTAATAAGATGGAGTACACCGTCGGGGATAAATGGGATTCCTTAAACCTCACCCTGTCTTCAGCAGCCGCAGCCATCGCCTCCTATGACGGAAAAACCATTGTGGTGACCGTTGCGGCCAAGGCCAATACACAAAATCCCACACTGCCCCAAAAGGCACTGATCTCCTCGGTCACCTCGACCAGTGTGGATGCCGGAACCCAGTACACCCTCACCGTCAAGCCCAATGAGGTCATTGAGGGCTACTATATCGAAAAGACCGCCAACGGTGTGGCCCTTAAGCTGAAGCGGAAGGTCATTGTGCCCATGAGCGACAAGCCCTTAACCGGTATCACCATTATGCTTGATCCGGGCCACGGCGGCACTGAACCAGGGGCCATCGGACCCTTGGGGCTGAAATATGCCGAGAAGGATATCAATTTGAACTTCTCCTTTAAGCTCAAGGCCGAGCTTGAGGCCCTGGGCGCCAAGGTTTTGATGACCAGAACCACCGATACCACCGTATCCCTGGCAGCCCGTCTTTCAGCTTCCCGCAAGGCACGGCCCGATATGTTCATTTCGGTCCACGCCAACAGCATGGCCGATAATGTGGATATCTCCAAGATCCATGGGTTCTCGGTCTTCTACCGTGAAACCCTGGCCAAGCCCATATCCCAGGCCATCTATGACAAGACCATCAGCACCCTGGGCAGGAACAAGCATGGGGTCAACAAGAAAAACTTCTACGTCACCCGCGGCACATGGACACCCTCCATACTCCTGGAGACCGGATTTGTGCCCAATCCCCAGGAATTTGAATGGCTCACCGACGAGAAGGAACAGGTGACGCTGGCCAAGACCATTACTGAGGCCATTGTCAACTACTTTACCGGTGCCAAATAAACTTCGCGATTTTCTTTAAGGATTCTTTGATAGGATGAACCAGTGTGATTGCTCCCGTAAGGGACGTCATGCTGGTTCATTCATTTTCCCTGTTTCCAGCAATATCCCGTATTTTAATGATTCAATTGCATAACCTAAAAATCCCCTGGCTTCAACATCGTCGTTTTTCCTGCAAAAATATTCAATAACCCTGCATAACCCTTGCCCCTATTGACGAAGATGGTATAATATTATCATCTTGCAAGGACGAAAGAAGATGCACATGGTAAGTAGTTTTAATGAACTGGGGCTTTCGGCCCCGCTGTTAAAGGCCCTTGACGAAATGGGCTTTGTGACACCCACCGAGGTACAGGGCAGAGCCATACCTCAGATTTTAGAGAAAAAGGATCTCATGGTTATGTCTAAAACGGGCAGTGGTAAAACTGCCGTTTTTGGCGTTTCCATGCTGGAAATGATTGACCCTAATCAGGAAGGGCCCCAGGGCCTCATTCTCACACCCACCCGCGAGCTGGCCGTGCAGGTGGACAGCGACCTCAAGCAGATGGCCAAATATCTGCCCCATAAGACCACCGCGGTCTATGGCCAGCATAGTATGAATGCGGAAATCACCGTGCTCAAAAAAGGGGTGACCATTGTCACCGGAACACCGGGCAGGGTCTATGACCATATTCAGCACGGCAATCTTGTGACCAAAAACATACGTTTCCTGGTACTGGATGAAGCCGACAGAATGCTGGACATGGGCTTTATTGATCAGGTGGAGAAGATTATCAGAAGCCTTCCTAAGGATCGGATTACCCTTCTTTTCTCGGCCACCTTTCCCGATGAGATTAAAAGGCTATGCACCCGCTATATGAAGAATCCTGAGACCATCGAGATAGAATCGGCCACTAAGACCGTTGATACCATCGAGCAGTTCTACTACCGGGTCAATCACAATGAAAAGAATACCTGGCTCCATCGACTGCTGCTTGTAGAACAGCCCGAAAGCTGTATGATATTCTGCAATACGCGCATGGCGGTGGACAGGGTATGCACCTTCCTCACCCGCAAGGGATTGGCCTGTCATGCACTCCACGGAGATATCCCCCAGGGAAGGCGGATCAGGAGCATCCAGCAGTTTAAGCAGGGGGATTATCATATACTGGTGGCCACCGATGTGGCCGCACGGGGCATCCATATTGAAGAGCTGTCCCTGGTCATTAACTATGACGTGCCCAACGAAAAGGACAGCTATGTCCACCGAATCGGCCGCACAGGACGTGCTGGCAAGGCGGGTCGTGCCATTACACTGGTCACCAGCGACGATATTATGAGCCTTTACGAGATTGAGGAGCATATCGGCGTACTCATCCGGGAAGAGGAATTACCCACTGAAGAAGTCATCAATCAGCGCAAGGCCGAGGCCGAGCCCTGGATTCAGGCCAATGCTGTGAAGCATGAGCCTCAGCAGCAAAAAGCCCAGCAGAAGAAAAAATCCTCCACGGGTAAGAATCAAAGCCGTAACGGGGACGGCAAGAGCAGTGAGCGCAATGCCAATAAGCCGGGCACCAACCAATCCAAGGGTTCAAAGCGCCAGGGACAGGCCAAGGCGGGCTCTTCGGCCGCCAACAAGCCTGATAAGCCCCAATCCGGCGAGAACAGGCAAGAGGGTGCCAGAAAGCCCAATTCGTCCAGAAATAACGGCGGAAGACCCCATAATGGCCGGCCCAAGGACGGCCGTTCCAACGAGAACCGGCCTTCAGGCAATGGACGTCCCCGCAATGACAGGCCGGTAACATCCTCAAGGCCTCCACAGAGCCGGGAAGGCATGCCCAAACCTGTTTCTCAGCCCCAACCCAAACCTCAGAGCTTGCCCCAGGAGCCTGCCGCAGCACCCAAGAAGGAGTCCCTTATTACGCGGCTCATTCATCGTGTATTTGGCAAGAAATAAGCATTTCTATTACAACAAAAGTCTCGGGACGTACATCCCGAGACTTTCTTATTTATCAGTCCTTAAACACTATTCAGCCAGTTCAAGGGCAATCTCCATCATCTGTGTGAAGGATTTCTCCCTCTCCTCGGAAGTGGTTTCCTCATGGCTGACCAATGAATCCGAAACCGTGAGGATACAAAGGGCATTGACTCCGGCCTTGGCTGCATTCATATAGAGCGCTGCGGCCTCCATCTCAACAGCCAGAACACCCATGGCCGCCCACTTCTTCCATGCCTCGGTATCGGCATTATAGAAGATATCCGAGGATAGAATGTTGCCCACCTTGACGGGGATATTCTTTTGCTCGGCCACAGTAACGGCTTTCTTGACAAGCTCCCATGACGCCGTGGGGGCAAAGGTTCCGGACAATTGATACTGGCTGGCGTAATTGGAATTGGTGGAAGCCGACAGGCCAATGACAACATCCCTGACCTTTACATGCTCCTGCATGCTGCCGCAGGAGCCGACACGAATCAGGTTTTTCACGCCGTAGAAATGAATAAGCTCGTAGGAGTAAATGCCAATGGAGGGCATTCCCATGCCCGAACCCATTACCGATACCCGCTTGCCCTTATAAGTACCGGTATATCCAAACATATTTCTGACTTTATTGAATTGAATAACATCACTTAAGTAGTTCTCAGCAATAAACTTAGCTCTTAACGGATCTCCCGGAAGAAGAACGGTTTTGGCAATGATGCCCTCCTGATCCACTTCAATATGCGGTGTTTTCTGCATAGCTTCTCTCCCTTTCAAATGAAATAAGTTACTCATCGTTGACACTATTGATTCTATCATATCTTGTCCTTAGAAAACTATTCCCCTTTATCCCGTTTTCGGTTTTCTTCACCAACCCATATCCATGCATATGAAGCCCTGTGCAACGAAACAATAATGAGGAAAAAAACTGCAAGGAGAAACATCATGTCCCATCAGGATAAAAAAGCTACGGCCTTATCGGCCCATTGCGCCTATCAGCTTTCAGATGTCGAAAAAACCGCTCCCCAGTTTCTGCCCATCACTCCCCGCTGGCTTTCCAGATTTCTAGAATGGAAGCCATTGGAGTCAGGTATATTCAGGCTCAACAAAGTCAGGGACGGGGAAAAGCAGTTGGATGCGTTGTGCGCCCAAACCAATCAGTTGGAGATTCCCGAGGGCTTCATTGAATATGAGCCCCATCCCCGGGAATATGTGCTTTCAGCCATTTCATCCATTATAAAGATTGAAACAAGGGTATCGGATATCTACAGCAAGCCCTATGATCAGATCAAGGAGCAGCTTCGGCTGGGTATGGAGAGCATTAAGGAGAAGCAGGAAACCCTGATTGTCAACAGCGAGGACTACGGATTGCTTCACAATATTGACGATGCGCAGCGGGTTCAATCCCGAACCGGGTCCCCTACTCCCGATGACATGGACGAGTTAATTGCAAGGGTGTGGAAGGAGCCTTCCTTCTTCCTGGCCCATCCCATGGCTATTGCAGCCTTTGGGCGGGAGTGCACCCGTCGGGGCGTACCCCCGGCCACCGTCAATCTTCACGGTGCCACCTTCCTCACCTGGCGGGGCATCCCCATTGTCCCCTGCGACAAGCTTTTGGTGGACGGCAAGAAAAAGCCCCAGGGCGGCTCGGGAAAGTCAAACATCCTGCTTATCAGAACCGGTGAGAAAAAACAGGGTGTTATCGGGCTCTATCAGGCTGGGCTTCCCGGTGAGCAGTCCAAGGGCCTGTCGGTGCGCTTTATGGGCATTGACAATCTGGGCATTGGCCGGTATCTTCTCTCCATCTATTGCTCGGTGGCCATATTGGCCGAGGATGCCATTGCCGTTCTTGAAAATATAGAGGTTGGTCACTACTATGATTACAAATAGCGAGCCATTCTCTCCCCATATCAAAGAAATCCCCCAGGAAGTGAAATCCCTGATCCAGACCATGGCCCAGGCCTACTTCCCCGAATTTGCGTGCCTTCGGTCCGAGAGCCCAGAAGACGGAGAGCTGGAGCGGCTGACTGACTATGTCAGGCATACGCTGGCACAGTCCCTTACACAGAGTGTGCCAGTGGGAATGGAAGAAGGGGAACTTATCACCCCTTCCCTTTGCCCATGTTCTGCTCCCATGCCCCTGGATGTTCAGGCCATCCGAAAGGACTTCCCCATCCTTAAGGAAAAGGTCCATGGCAAGGATTTAATCTGGTTTGATAATGCCGCCACCACCCAGAAGCCCATTCAGGTGATTGATCGGCTGAAATACTTTTATGCGCATGAAAACTCCAATGTCCACCGCGGGGCCCATGCTCTGGCGGCCCGAACCACCGATGCCTTTGAAGGTGCCAGGCGCCGAATTGCCCGATTTATCAATGCCGAGCCCCAGGAAATTGTGTTTGTGCGCGGCACCACCGAGGGCATCAATCTGGTGGCCCAAAGTTATGGTTTAAGTCATTTGAAGGAAGGGGACGAGATCATCCTCTCCCATTTAGAGCATCACGCCAACATTGTCCCCTGGCAAATGCTCTGCGCCCGAACAGGGGCAAAGCTCCGAATCATTCCCGTGGATGACAACGGACAAATTCTTCTGGACCAATATGCCCGGCTTCTAAGTGATCGAACCAAAATGGTGGCCATCACCCAGGTATCCAATGCCCTGGGCACCATCACCCCGGTTGAACAGATGATTGCCATGGCCCATCAATGGGGCGCCAGGGTCTTGGTGGATGGCGCACAGGCCATTGCCCATATCCGAGTGGATGTAAAGGCCCTTGATTGTGATTTTTATGTCTTTTCAGGCCACAAAATCTATGGCCCCACGGGCATTGGGGTGGTATACGGAAAAAGCGCCCTTCTGGAAGCCATGGCGCCCTATCAGGGGGGCGGCAGCATGATAGAGGATGTGACCTTTGAACAGTCAAAGTACAAGGCTCCCCCCTACCGCTTTGAAGCAGGCACGGCCAATTTTGCCGATGCCATTGCCCTGGGCAGCGCCATTGATTATGTTGACGCCATCGGCATTGAAGCCATCTTCGCCCATGAGCACGCCCTTTTGGAGCATGCCAGGGCTTGCCTTAGCGAGATTCCGGGCCTAAGGCTCATCGGCAATGCCCGGGAAAAGACCAGTATTCTCTCCTTTATCATGGAAGGCCATACCACTGACGAGATTGGCAAGGCTCTGGACAAAGAAGGCATTGCTGTGCGCACAGGCCACCACTGCTCCCAGCCCATTCTGCGGCGATTCGGGCTGGAAACCACGGTCCGAGCCTCCCTCGCCCTCTACAACACCCTGGAGGAAGTCGACACCTTCGCCGCGGTGCTGAGGAAGCTGGCGGAAAGGTGAGGGAAGAAAAGGGCTCCCCATGCGGGGAGCGACAATATAACATTAACTTCTGATATGCCGCTATAGTAAATTTCAATCCACGCCCCCCATGCGGGGAGCGACGGCAAAGGGGGGGAGCAATCCTCCCCTTAAATTTTAATTTCAATCCACGCTCCCCATACGGGGAGCGACCCAGTAGGAGCGATCTATCGCAGAACGGATACTGATTTCAATCCACGCTCCCCATACGGGGAGCGACAACTCACAAGGGGTATGTAGTTTTATCCGGGTATATTTCAATCCACGCTCCCCATACGGGGAGCGACGAGGGGATTCACATCTGCGCTTCTGATGGAGAGGTCATTTCAATCCACGCTCCCCATACGGGGAGCGACGTAGATATATTATTGCTGAAAAGGATGAAATAGATTTCAATCCACGCTCCCCATACGGGGAGCGACATAACCAATCTATCAATCGTGTGCTTTCTGGAACCATTTCAATCCACGCTCCCCATACGGGGAGCGACGTAGTTCAGCTTAAACAATTCAGCATAGTCCCAATTTCAATCCACGCTCCCCATACGGGGAGCGACGTCTTTTGTTTGCGGATGCCTGATGGCGGATGGGCAATTTCAATCCACGCTCCCCATACGGGGAGCGACCGTACCTAATACGGTATTAAAAATAAAGCTTATAACTATTTCAATCCACGCTCCCCATACGGGGAGCGACCCGGCCCCATCATAAGCATAATCAACACTGTGAAAATTTCAATCCACGCTCCCCATACGGGGAGCGACAACCTGTTGTTGCAGATGTTGAAGATGATGATTTATTTCAATCCACGCTCCCCATGTTAGTGCTACTCTAAAATTGTACCATATACCGGTAAAAAAATAGGCCACCTT
>JAKIML020000106.1 GCA_022702935.2 Bacillota bacterium
GCCAGAAGCTGCTTGGACAGCATGACGCTCTTCGGGAGAAAGGCAAAGTCCTCCATCCCCTTGCTCACTGACAAATATTCAAAATCTACGACACGATTCTCATTGTCATACAGAGCTCGGCATACCATGAACCCTTTGTTCATTTGCTCCAGCATCAAAGAATAATCAAGTACTTCACGACAGGACATGTAATCATAACCCCCAAGCATAATGGAAACCTATTCTATTTATTTCGCTAATTAACAACAGATTCCTTTTTTGGGGAAGGTTTATTCGCAATAGGCCTTTAGTCCCTCTAGGTTAATAATCTTAAAGGTGGACATATGAAAATCAATGAGACCCTCGTCACGCATTCTGGAGAGCTCCCGAGACATGGACGGGCGTGACACATTGAGAAAATCGGCAAGCTGTTCACGATTCATGGGGAGCAAAAAAGTGGTTGTCTGTTTTTGTAGATATTGCTCATAGAGAAAGGTGGCCAGTTTGGATCGCATGGTTTTGATGGAAAGGTACTCCATCTTCCGGCTTAAAACCATGGCTCTTCGGGCAACAACACAGAGCATGTTGTTAATCAGGGTATGATGCCAACCGCAGAGATTAGCGCACTGGCCTGCAATCTTATACTTGGGAATAAAACAAACGGTTAGAGGTGTATTGGCCTGAACCATGGCAGGCCACTGGTCCTGACGGGCAAAGACAGCGATTTCTCCAAACATCTCTCCCACGGTCAGATTCTTCATAAGAAGCCTGTCCCCTCTGATAGTCTCCTTAATGACAGAGGCTTCACCCTCCAGAATGATGCCCAGGCTTCCTAAGTTTTCACCATTTCGGACCACAAGCTCATGACGCGTATACTCCTGAATCTGTGGCTCCAGGCATGATACAAGCGTCTTCAGCCGGTCGGTCTCAATGCCTTCGAAAAGCTCACACTGTTTTAGGGCAGAGATCTGTGCATCGGTCATGGCTTTCCTCCTCTTTTCATTGGAATTGTATCATTTTAATCTTATATGAACCAATCCATTCCATCAAGTCATAAAGGGCAGGGGCATTTCGCAGGAAATATTCATTCATGACGGGTATACTCATTGTGTCAGTGGAATAAATATGTTACTCTTGCAGCATGATAATTTCTAAATGTAAAGGGGAGGATTTCCTATGGTATTCAGCCAAATGCCCTATGAGAGGGTTTCTTATGATGAGTTTTCCAAGGCATGGCAACAGCTTGCCCAAGCCTCCCAGTCGGCAGCCTCGGCCAAAGAGCAGCTTGAAATTCATATGAAGCTTTCAGAACTTATGATGCGCTATCAGACCATGCGAAGCCTGGCCTATATCCGCCATACTCTCAATACCGAGGACAGCTTCTACTCTGACGAGCAGGATTTTTATGACGAAAACGATCCGCTTTTTATACAACTGCTGATGGATTACTACAAGAATCTGACGGCCTCGCCCTTCAGAAAGGAGCTTGAAGAAGCCTTAAGCCCCTTGGTCTTTGAAAAAATCGAGCTTCAGTTAAAGGGATTTGATGAGCGGATCATCCCCTTCATGCAGGAGGAGGGCAAACTGGTAACGGCCTATGGAAAGCTCATGGCCTCGGCCCAGTTTGAGTTTGACGGAAAGACCCTGAACCTGCCCCAATTGGCCTATTATATGGAGCATCCCGACCGTGAAATACGCAGAGCGGCTTATAAAAAGCGCACCGAGTTCTTCATGGAGCATGCTTCGGAGCTGGACGAACTCTATGACAAACTGGTAAAGGTGAGAACCAGGATGGCCAAAGAGCTTGGTATGGACAATTATGTGACCTTGGGATACATCCTGATGGAACGTAATGACTATGATAAGGAGAAGGTGGCCAGGTTCAGAAGCCAGGTCAAGGAATATCTGGTTCCCCTAGCCTCCAAACTCCATGAGTACAGACGCAAGTTCCTGGGCCTTGACCGGTTAAGCTTTATTGACGAGCCCGTATTCTTTAAGGAAGGGAATCCCGCGCCCACGGGCACACCCGAGCAGATCTTCGAACACGGCCGAACCATGTATAAGGAGCTTTCCGACGAGACCCATGAGTTCTTTGAGTTCATGCTCAAGGGCGAGCTGTTTGATGTGTTGAGCAAAAAAGGAAAATCAGGCGGGGGCTATTGTGATTTTCTGCCCCTTTACAAGGCTCCCTTTATCTTTGCCAACTTCAACGGCACCAGCGGGGATATTGACGTACTGACCCATGAATGCGGTCATGCCTTCCAGGCTTACTTAACCAGAGACATGAAGATTTATGAGCAGCGGATCATCGGCATGGAGACGGCCGAGATCCATTCCATGTCCATGGAATTCTTCACCGCACCCTGGATGCATCTGTTTTTCGGCGAAAAAACCGATCGCTATCTCTATATGCACCTGGCCTCTGCCCTGGTCTTCATCCCCTATGGATGCATGGTGGATGAGTTCCAGCATATTATCTATGAGCATCCCGACCTTACGCCCGATGAACGCAAAAAGGTCTGGCGGGAGCTTGAGGGCCAATACAAGCCCCATCTCAATTACGAGGACGATCCCTTCTTCGGAAAGGGCGGCACCTGGCAAAGACAAAGCCATATCTATGAAAGACCCTTCTATTATATTGATTACTGCCTGGCCCAGACCTGTGCCCTGCAGTTTAAGATTAAGATGAAGGAAAACTTTAAGGAGGCCTGGAAAGACTACCTCACCCTCTGCAGGCGGGGCGGCACCTTGAAATTTACCGAGCTTATCAGAGAAGCCGGGCTTAAATCTCCCTTTGAGGAGGGCTGCATCAAGGATATGGTCAAGGGCATGGAAGAGCTTCTGGAAAGCTGCCTGTCCGAGCTTAAGCAGGATACCGTAAAATAAAAGTTCTTGAAAGCCCATGGCAATAAACGGCCATGGGCTTATTTATTGCAAATTTGCGCTTCTCCTCCCCCATGGCCAAATCATAGTGCTATTTTGCTCGGTACAAGGATATGTTTATGGTAGGTCTTGTTGAAGGAGAGGCTTGGTTTGAAATCAAGAAGAATTACCATGCTTCAGGTGGCAGGCACCTATATTGGCACCATTGTGGGCGCAGGCTTTGCATCGGGCCAGGAAATGCTCCAGTTCTTTGTGGGCTTCGGCTCCATGGGGCTCTGGGGGCTGCTGGTGGTCACCCTTCTATTCATCTTCTTTGGCTATATTATTATGGAGCTGGGTTTTAAGCTCAAGGCCTCCTCCCACCTCCCCGTGGTCCGGAAAACAGGCGGTCGCATTCTCGGTACCTTCTCGGACGGGGTCATTACCTTCTTTCTTTTTGGGGCCTTAACAGCCATGCTGGCAGGCTCAGGAGCACTTTTCAGCCAGGAATACCACATCCACCCCATTATCGGCAGTCTTTTTATGGCCGTGATCACCCTCGTTACCGTCCTGGGCGGTTTTCAGGAGATTATTAATTCCATCAGCATTGTGGTTCCATTCCTGATTCTCAGCGCCGTGGGGGTCAGCATTGCTTCACTGCTCATGGGCTCCGGCACCGCCCTGGCCGAAGTCAGACTCCCCCCGTCAGGGTTTCTCAGAAACTGGCTTTGGTCGGCCATTATCTATACCTCCTACAACTCGGTTACAGCCATTGCCATCCTGGCGCCTTTGGGCTATGCGGCCGAGGATAGGAGAATGATGCGCAACGGTGCTATTCTGGGCGGCCTGGGCCTGGGTCTGGGCGCGGTGGCCATCTACTTCGCCCTCCGGGTACATTTTCACAGCATCAAGGATGTGGAGGTCCCCATGATTATGGTAGCAGGCCGTATTTCACCTTTTGTTCGCGGGATCTACGGCGTGGTTCTTCTGGCCGAAATCTATACCACGGCAGTGGGCAATCTCTATGGCTTTGCAGCCCGCCTGTGCGGAGAGGCCATGCATAAGACCGGCTCCTATGCCTATGATCCAACAACCCGAAAACACAAAAAACGCGCCTCCCTGGTTATCCTGGGAAGCACGTTTGCCGCTTTCATTGCAAGCCTGGCCGGGTTTTCCAACCTGGTCAAATACCTCTATCCCTTCATTGGCTATTGCGGCCTGATTACCCTGCTCTGTCTGGTCTACCACCGTTACAAGTCTTAAGGGTGTATCCGCAATTTCTCTTAATTTACAGGACATCCTGCAGAATCTCCTGGGCCACCGAGGACAGTTCGGGCATGAGCTGACCCTTGTGAATGCCATATCTTCTGAGCTGCTCGGTGATGGCTTCCCGGTACTCCCTGGCAATGATAATCCTTTTAAGAAAGCGGCTGCTGTCGGACAGCTCCTGCATATCAGCCAAAGGAACCGTAAAGGGAAACAGGGTATATGTGGTTCGCTGCACAATCATTCGGGCATTGTTCAAGGGACCATAAACCGCTGCAGGCTTCTTATTCTGAAAAGGATGGGCAAAAGGCCCGAACAGCTCATAAACGCCCCGTTCCTGAACATTGGGGATATAGCCGGGAGGATAGAAATCATGAAAGGTAAAGGCCGTATTGAGCATCACGGGATTCAAGCACCACACCGCCGCGTCCTTGGCCTTCTCATCTTCGGAGGCGGCGCCGTCAATGGCAAAGACAAGAGCCACCAACGCATCCTCCGACCAGTCCATGAGCCTTGTGGGCACATCATAGGCATGCATCAGGAACAGCCAGTCCCAATAGGAGGGAATGCCGTCGGAGGCAGGTCTGACCGCCATATGCTCAAGGTAGGGTGCGGCCTTTGACTTGAATCTTGACAAGAAAATGGTCTCGTATTCTACACTATGATCTTTGCGTCCAATGGCGGGAAGCAAGGGATAGTCAAAAGCCCGCACACCTCTGTACCATAGCTTGGGACTGTATTTGATGTCCGAGGCATCCTGGGTCTCGGACCATAGGGCTTTGTAGGCTTCATCGATGGCCGTCATATATTGCTCCACCGATGTCACCTTCCACTCGGTATTGCAAAGGGCAGGATAGAACTCCTTAAAGCTTGGCTTCTCCTCTAACATAGAACGCCTTCCTCCGAGACTGCTCTCTACTATCTTATTAGCGGTCTGGGCCATAAGTTACAGCGGCCAACCTCTGAAACTCAAAAAACTTATTTTTAAATATTGACAAAATTGTCATTTGCGCATATGATATTAAAAAATACAGCCATATGCGGTGACGGGGAAAAGTAAGCACTCATTTGACTTACAGGGAGAAACCATCAGAGACTGAGAGTGGTTTCATGATTCAAGGTTTGCCGAAGTTCTCCCCTGAGCACACGAGCTCAATGCCATAAGGCTAGTAGGCAAGTGCGTAAGCCCAACGTTATCGGGGCAGGATATCGGAGCAATCCCGTATCTGTGTTGAGTGCATCAAGCCATTGATGAAATTGGGTGGTACCGCGTAGGATATTAAGCCTTCGTCCCTTTATCCGGGGATGAAGGCTTTTTTGCTGTCAGTTCATTGTTGAGGAGGATGGAAAATGATTATTGTATTAAAACAGGGTATGGATTCTGAAAAGGTGGAAGCCTTAAAAAACTGGCTTCAAGACAAGGGGGTCTCGGTTAACCCCATCTATGGCACCGAAAAAACGGTGTTCGGCCTTGTCGGTGATACCTCTCACCTGTCCATTGACGAGGTTAGCATGCAGGAAGCCGTAGAAAAGGTGCTGAAGGTTCAGGAGCCCTTTAAGAAAGCCAATCGCAAGTTCCATCCCGAAAGCTCCATTGTCAGGGTGGGGCCCATTGAGGTTGGCGGTAAGGATTTGGTGGTTATTGCAGGCCCCTGTTCAGTGGAATCTGAGGATCAGATCATGCAGATTGCCCAGCAGGTTAAAAATTCAGGAGCCAACATGCTTCGCGGCGGTGCTTTCAAGCCCAGAACCTCCCCCTATGCCTTCCAGGGCTTACGGACCGAGGGTCTGATGCTTTTGAAACGGGCCGGGGATGCTACGGGTCTTCCCATTGTCTCCGAGATCACTAATCCCAATTATCTGGAGATCTTTGAGCAGTATGTGGACTTAATTCAGGTGGGCGCACGAAATATGCAGAATTTCGAGCTATTAAAGGAGCTGGGCCGAATAAAGAAGCCCATCCTGTTGAAGCGGGGCTTTGCCAATACCCTTGAAGAGCTGCTCATGGCCTGCGAGTATATCATGAGTGAAGGAAATCCCAATGTCATTCTCTGTGAGCGCGGTATCCGCACCCATGAGACCTATACCCGCAACACACTGGATTTAAGTGCCGTGCCCGCATTGAAGCGCATGAGCCATCTGCCCGTTTTGGTGGATCCCAGCCATGGCACAGGGCTTTCCTGGATGGTTGAGCCCCTCTCCAAAGCAGCCATTGCGGTAGGCGCCGACGGTCTTATTATCGAGGTTCATAACAATCCCAGCAGGGCTTTATCCGATGGGCCCCAGTCCATCACCCCTGCCGAATTCTCCTATATCATGCCCAAGCTCAAGGAATACGCCCGCATGGAGGGGCGGCATCTGTCCATCCCCCATACCGTTGCCTATGCCGGTACCCCCGGTTCCTTCGCCCATGAGGCGGCCGAGATGGTATATCCTTCCTCGGCCTTGACAGGTCTGGAGCGCTTCGAGGATGTTTTCGAAGCCGTCAGCAATGGAAAAATCGAAATAGGCGTAGTGCCCTATGAAAACACCCTGGCCGGCAAGGTCAAGGAGGTGGAAGAACGCCTGGAAAACGGCGAGTTTGAGATTCTGGACAGGGTGAGAATTCGCATTAATCAGATGCTGGTGGCCACCCCCGGAACCGAGCTCTCCAGCATCCGCAAAATCTATTCCCACTACAAGGCCCTGGAGCAATGCAAGAAATTCCTAGCCTCCATGCCCGAGTGCCAGGTCATCCCCTATTCCACCACCTCGGCGGCAGCGGCTGCTGTGGCGGCGCTCAATGACAAATTCTCAGCGGCCATTGCCAGCAAAACCGCGGCCAATCTCAACCGTCTGGCCATCATCAAGGAAAACATTCAGGATGAGGCCGAAAACTTCACCGAGTTCGTGGTTTTTAAGGCAAGACAACTGCAAAATCAGAACCAATAGGAAATCCGTCCCGCCGGGAATCAACCCTTTTCCGGCGGGATTTTTTATGTTTCCAATCTTTTAGAATAAATTCTCCGGGCTTGGTATAATCCTCCTCCAACCTGTCAACAATACCTCCAAACCAATAACGAAAGGAGTGATATGATGGCAGAGAAGAAAGGACCAAACAGCCAGACTTCCTATGGCAACCAAAAGCAATCTCAGAGTCAGGAAAACGAAAAACGCGCCAACCAGGTTCCCAACAGCAAGAATCCAAAAGTCCCCGGCAACGAAGCGCCCTATCAATGAGCGACAAATTTTACATGACCCATTGTTGAATAAGATAACGATGAACTGAAGAAGATAATAGTGAAGGTGATAGAATGGCTAAGAATAAAAACAATGCGCCGAAGAACAAGAACAAGCAGAATGCTAATGCAGCAACGGGCGCAGAACAAACACAGGATCAGAATACGAAGTAACTCTGGCTATCAGGCAAAAGAGCCGTCCCAAGGGGATGGCTCTTTTGCTTATTCACCACTGTTAAAGATAAACTCCTCATTGGCCAGGGTCAGACGGGCGCCATGCTCCAGCTTGTACTCCCGGCTGGGTTCCAGGCGCTCTCCATTGATCTTTGTCCCGTTCCGGGAATTCATATCGGTCACAAAAATTCCTTCCTCAGTCTTTTTAAGCTCGGCATGCATTTTCCCTATGGCCGGATTGTTCAGGCAAAAATCCACCTGCTCTTTAAGTCTTCCAATCATGAAAGGAAAATGGGTCAGCGGAATCACCAGTCCCTCGCCGCCATGGACCCTTTGAAGGGTTGGGACTTTCAATGTGCTTGCATCAAGCAATACGGTCCTGTCCTGCTCAGCAGGGCTCACCTTCTGGCTTTCCCTGATGGGTTCGGAAGGAATGGTGATGGACACTGCCGCTTCACTGTAGGCCTGCATAGGTTTAGGAAAGCCAATGGCCTTGTTCACATAGGTTGATGACGCTTCAGTATTTGTCGGTTTAGAAACATTCACGGCATCGGGCATAATCCTCTGGCTGGGAAGATATAAGGAATTCTTCCTTATGGGCTGCTTTGGGGGCGGACTTTGTACTTGCCCGAGTTTGGGCAGAGATCCAGCCGGAGTTGACGGTTTCTCCATCTTAAGCGCTACCTTCTTGTCAGGTGTAAAGAGCTTGGAGTAGGCAAGATAGCCACTGGCCCCGCCGATAAGCAGATAGCCAAACAAGGAGAGCAGAAAATCCGGGTTATCGGGTGCCAGCGTTTTATTGATGACCAGGACTATGCCAAGCGCCAAAAGCACAAGAATAATGCCGCCCATAACAAAGTAGGACTTTGATGGATAACCCATTTTAGTTTCATAGGTTTTCTCAGGCTTAAGCTGAGGCTGCAGTGCAGGACTCGGTAAGGGTGCAGCGGCTTTGACAGGAGCCTGCTCCGGCACAGGAAGATTAATCTCCTTTTTAGGCTCAGGCTCTTCAGAGGGCCGGGACATGGGAATGACCGGTATTCCCACATTCATTTGTTTTAGATAATCCTGGAGTATGGATACTGTGAGCTCCTTTTCTTTAAGCAGCTCAATGAGCCTTTGAATAAAATTGTCGGTCATCTCGTTGGCAAAGCGCACTTGATGAATGATCATATCCATGAGCATAGTCTTCAAGGGTTCAAGGGTAACAGGCATATCCCTTCGTGGAAGATAGGCAAAGAGTAATTTGAGATTCTGAGGATCAACATAGATATATCGGTCATCAAACAACAAACCTCCGCTGTCCAGCAGATATCCATTGATTACCCTCAGCAATGCCGTCATCTGCTCAATCAAGGAAAGGAACTCGCCTCTGGTGAACACCTTGCGTTCAAAGAGCTTGCTCAGTGGTATGAGGGAGGTGATATCGTAGGCGATATGCACCCTGCCGTCAATGCGCAGGACCTCACAGCCGAGCAGGCCCTCAATATTGTTATGTACCATCATTTCAAGCTGATAGCTAATCAATTCACCCTCGTTGCTGAAAGCAAACTCCATGTAATTCTTCCCTGACAGAGTCTTATAAACCGGTTCCATGATAATCCGTCCTTCACTACTCATCTACTTTACCTCCCATGACTAAACACGTCTGTCCCCGCTTAAGCGGCCGCAGGCAGCGCCTCCCCATATAAACTCTCCTTCTGTGCCCCTTCCGTTTCTTCTTCCGGAGGTGTGTAGGTTCCGTAGAGCTTTAAGAGCTCGAACTCAACACCATACCCGGCAAGGTCGTCCATGGCCGCCTTCAGCACTTTTTCATCCACCTGTGCATTCTCAGGAATAATCATAATCACCTTGCGCTTAACCTCCTTGAAGCTGATGCCTGTCAGATGATCCGGGGCTTTGCCTTCCAGCAGCCTTTTGGCGTGCTTTCTGATTTCAGTGCCAACTTTCCCCGGGTATTGGCTATAGGTTTTCATGAATGGATTGAGGGTAAAAACATCATAATACTCAATCACACCCGTTTCGGTGTTATAGGCATAGGCATCAAGAACCGGATAATTTTTAGGAGTGGCAGCAGCGGTCATCCCCTGCTCAGTTCTCTCTTTGACGATTTTCTCCACGTGGATAGTCTCAATTTCCAGGCCCCTGTCCCAATACCTTTGCTCCTGATCCATTTCAACCCAAACACTCGATGAGGAAGTGACTTTCTCCCCCGTCTTTCTCACCGATGCACCCCTTCCGCTGGTCCAGGCCACAATCTTCACTTTATTGGAAAGCTGGATATCGGGAAGGAGCCCAAAGACCAGCGGCACATCCACCGTATACTTAACCACAAACTCCAGGGTCTCCCTGTCCCCGAATATGGTTGATTGACTGAAATCAAAGCCCTTGCGCCCGCCTTTGATGCCCAGCATCTTTGCACCGTCATTTATCGTCGTGCCGCCACTGTTTCCCAGGACCCGCTTATCCAGTTCGGAGCACAAATCCCCTTTGGCAATGAGGCAGACAATCCCTTTAGTGGCTTCGTAGGACAGTTTTTGAGCAAGCACCGTCGCTAAAAGTCTGAACTCGGCCTTGGGATCGGCCACAATGGACTGGATCAGGGTCTCAACCTCCTGAGCGGCTTCTCCCATGGCATCCACGCCGTTCATCACTTGTTGGATACCCTGCAACTGTCCGGCTGAGATTTGCCCAACGCCCGACAGGGTATCGTTGAAGGCTCCAATAGCATCCAGCACGGTGTTCTTTTGATTTTCCAGCGTCTTGCCTGCTTCTTCGCCCTGGATGCTCAAGGCATCGGAATAATCCTTGAGTCCCGACACATAGTAGAAATAGCTTAAATTGCCGATACGCCGGGCCACTTCGGTTAAGGAGGCCTGAACCGTATTATAGGTATAGAAAATCTTGACTAAGTAGGCCAAGGACAAGATCACTATCATGAAAAACGGCAGTACAATGCATGCCTCTACGGTAGCACTGCCTTTCCTCTGCTTCATCCGCCTAATAGCCCTGGCTCCATTGAGCACTGATCATCGCCCCCCCATTCTTTCTGAATAAAGCCTCGGGCAGGAACCAAGGTTTAAAGTCTACTTCAGCCTTGATATATAAGAAGGTGTTGTATTGATTAAGCATAAGCTCATGATTCTCAGCAACCTCCTGCATCTTAAGCTGCATGAGATCAGCCACTCTGCGTGACTTCGTCTCCTGGGGCACTGCAAGCAGCATCAGCCTCAGATAATCGGTGTAGTCCATCATAATGAGCCGACCGGTAATATTATTGTTGCTGCTCCCCCCGGCTTTCCCCAGTACACTGTCCAGCTTATCGGAAGCGGCCTGTATGCCCTTGTTTATCAGGTCGGTCCCCTTCTGCTTGAGCTTCTCAACGAACTCCTTATATTTCGGGTGTTCAAAGGTCCAATCCCGAATCTTTTGCTTGAGGGCTTCCTTTAAGGCGGCCAGCTTCTCAGGCACGAAATCCTTGATCTGATTATGAATGGATGTTATCTTGTTTTTTATTTCCTGTTCCATGCTCTCTTTGAAGGTATCCAGGCTGTCAAATCTCAATGATCCAATCCAGTCCTTTCCTACAAGCGCCTGAATTTGAGCGTCGGTAAAGGAGAATACCTCCCCGGTAACCTCATTATAGGCTGTCTCAATCCCGCTGAAGGCCTTATCAATAATCCCGTCAATGATGCCCGTCACCGTTTCCTCAATCGCCTCCGAGGCATCGTCGATAAAGTTCTCCAGCTTTTCCACGGCAAAATCGCTGACTTTTTTAAGGAGTATATTTTTAAGCTCAACAAGGCTGGATACCTGTAGATACCAGGAGGAAGCGGTCTTGATAAGGGGAACGCTCCCACCCTTGATGAGAATTTCCGAATCCACATAGGATTCAAGCCCTGCCCAGACCACCAGCAGGAAATTCTGCACCACCGGAACACCGAAGATGGTCCAGCCGGCAAGGGCTGTGGCCAGGGAAAGCGCTGTACTTACCTTCCCCGGGTCGGTGTAGATGTGAAGAAGGTTGAAAACCAGCCGAATGGCAAAGATACTGCGTTGGGTCGCACCCACATTGGCTTTTTCAGACATGTTCCCGAACAACACATACTCTACCTCAGCCTTATCAAAGTAGGTATTGTCCAGGGGCCTGTCCCAGCCAATATCGTACTCCAGCATAGAGCCTGTTGCGGCATTTTTAAAGGCCGAGACAATGTACTCATTCATGTACAGGCTTTCCATCAGGCTTTCAATGCCTTCTTTCAACGCTTTGTCGATGGTCTTAAGCAAGGCCGTGATTCTTTCAAGCTCGTAGCTGAAAAATCCCTTTTCTTTCTCATTAACCTTATCCACGCCCTGAACCGGAGCATCCAGGGGATTTGCTACAGCCTGGCTTTGGGCCGACGCTTCAATGGATTTCCCGATACGCCCCAGAGCTTCGTCAGAGGTTTTGGCGCCGCCCTTGGTAGGAAGGTTATTGACCCTGGCGGCATCCTCTTCCTTTTCCTCCCCCTGGCCCTCTGTATCACTGCTCAGAGTGCTTACTACCTTGGCGAAATCTCCCGAGCTGCCCCTGATTTGCTCCATTTCCTTGTCGTCACCTGTGGGCTGACTCTCTGCCTGGGCTCCCTCATATTTCTGCTTGAACCATTTATTGAAGGCCTTTTTCTCCTCGCTGTTGGGTTTAGGCTCCAGGTGGTAATCAGGCACCTCATAGACCCCCTGCATTTGTCCCACAGCCTTGAGATTGGACAGACTGCTCTCCAGCGTCTTGTACCCTGACTGGATGTCATACTCCCTATAGCCGTCATAGGTCTTCTGGGGATTATGGAGCTCATTCTGAAAGGCCTTGGTCTTATCAAGAACCGCATTGATTTTATTGCTTGCCTCGCTGATGGTGGTCAAATAGCCGGTTATGGCTCCCTTCCATGCCTCAAGCTGTTTGAGATTGGCCGATAAGGTCTCCTTTAGCTCATTGAAGGTCTCTTTTCTTATACTTTGGAGCTGCTTGGTCAGATCGCCCTTAATCTTGTCCGACACAGCACTGCTCTCATTTTCGATCTCTGCCTGCAGGCTCTGGCTCTGCTTGTCCAAATTATTCAGCTTGGGCTCAAGCTCTTGGATTAGCGTTAAGAGATCTTTATGATAGCGAATATACACATCCAGATGACTCACCAGCGCATTTAAAGAGGCAGTGATGCTGTTATGCCTGGCCAGGGTGTTGGCAAGGTTCTGAATAACCTTGGGAAGCCTGGTTTGGAGCTCATTTCTGCTGGGCGATATCTCGGTGTCCTTTTCCACATAGTACTGATAAGCGGTTCTATAAGCTGCCTCCGCCCTTGTGTAGGCCTCCTTTTTAGTTTCAAGCTCGCTTTCCAGATTGCTTATGGAATTATCGATGGCCGTAATGGCACTGCCCGTAGCGTTGGCTCTCTGAGCTCTGAGTTCTGCCAGCCTGCTCTCAATCCTGTCGATGTCACGGCTTATGGCCTCCATGGTAGACTGAGCAGAGTCGGAATCCTTCCTGGCCTGAGCATATCCCGGGTAAAGCGATACATATTGGGATTTTGCCTCTGCAATAGGTGTTATTTCGCTATTGGCGCTTTCCATCTCCTTAGTAGCCTCATTCACCCATTTACTGATGTCGGATATGGTTTTGTCCTTCAGGGTGGTTGAGCCCGATGCGGGATTTAAGCCCCCCAGCTTCTCATTAATCATGAAGTGCAGGTTGACCAAGCTGCTTCTTATATCATTCATGAGCCTGTCCAGATTCATTTTTTTCTCGATCATGTCGGACTCCTTCATGAGCCCGACCATCACCCTGATTTTCTCTACAAACTCCTGAACTACCTGGACGGGAGCCCGGTATTTCATGAACTCGGCCACCTGCTGGTCCAGGACAAAGGTCTCGGTATAGTTATAGAACGGGATGGCTTCAACACTCCTGACCTTAAACCCATAGATATCCGAGGTGCCAATGATGGAGGCACTCTCGTTGAGGTTCTCGGTAAGCAGCTCATAGATTTCCTCATTCAAGCTGGCTTCATCCCTGGGATATAGGGCCATGAGGCCGTATTGCTCCTTAAGCTGGCGATCATAGGCCGCCAGCATGGATTCTCCGCATACCTTCAAAGCCGTTTCCACCTGCTTGACCGCCAGTCGGTAACGGCATAAATCAATAAGAATCATGGACAGCGGGACCACCACAGCAAGGATAATGCAGACAAAAACGGTCACACTCCCTCTTGTTCTACGGTTCATCAATCAGTCCTTCTTTCCGATGAACTTCTCAATGTTTTGCTTCAAAGGCGCTATTTTCTCTATAAATTTTTGATAAACAGCAGTCTTCCTAAGAAGCTGCAAAACGTAGTCAGTGTTGTTGATCATATCCTTGGTGTCATAGACATGGGCAGTAGCATACCCCTTTATGGTAAGAAGCTCGCCCAAGCCTATGGCCTTTATAATATTGGCTCCCGGAAGATGAAAGTAGCTTTTGACAGAGATACTGAGTGTTGAAGGAAACCCCGCCTTATAGACAACATCCACCTCGGGTTCCAGGGCGTTCTGTCTGCTTCCGTCGTTTTTCCTAGTATCGGGGGGCGCATAGAATTTTAAAAATCGCTGCTTTTTGATTTCCTCCTTGATGTACCTTTCGGCCTCCTCAGCCTTCCCCCTGTTTTCCCATAGTTTAATATGCCAATACACTTCCCGGGACTCATAGGTATTTTTTTGATAGACCCCGGTTCTGCTTTCCTCCAGGGGCAGGGGCATATACCCCCATTGACGGGCCAGGGTCTGGGCCATGTTCTCGGTATAGGTCTGTATGAGGCTTTTCTGATAGAGAATAAGAAAAACATCAATGACCAAGAAAATACAGGCCAGGATGACGGGCAAAAGCAGCGCATATTCTATGGTGGTCAAGCCCCTTACATCTTTTCTGCGCAACATCAAAAGACACTCCTCAGCTCCAGGATAACGGGAGCAATGCAAATAAGAACCACGGCAAGAAACATAATGACCAGTGGAATCATCAGCTTGGAGGAGGCTGTCTCCCCAAGCTGCCTGGCCGTATTCTTGCGCATCTCCCAGCATTCGGTGCTCATTCTTCTGAGCTCGTAAAGCATTTGATTGCCGCCCAGCCGGATATTCTGCTGAAGGATGCTGACAAAGTTGGTGATCTGCTTAAGCTTGCAGCGCTCGGCAAAGTCGGAATAGGCCTCGTTTTCCGATGAACCGGCCTGGATATCCTTCACCACCTCGTGAAGTTCCTTATATAGCGGAGCATTGGCGGGCGCATCGGCCACTATCCGTTCAATGGCCTGCCTGACGGTAAGCCCGGCATTGACCAGCAGAATCAGCTTGCTGACGAAATCCGGAAAATCCCTCTCCATCTTGAACTTGCGTTCTTTATATTGATCATCAAGATTCTTGTCGGCCAGGAAAAACAGGCCCATCCCCAGGGCAGGAATAATGGCCAGACCCGTTGCATCTGATTGGGCCAGCAGGCAAAAAACACAGCCCATTATGAGGCCAAGAAAGAGATGGAAGGTTTTTGCTGCCCAGTGAACCTTGTTATAATAGGCCGCATAACGGCTGCCATGGACCATGACAATCTTCTGACTGAGCCTTGCCTGATATCGGCCCACGCCGTTGAGCTTAATAAACTCCACAAGGCCCAGACAGCCGGGAAGAAAGCTTTTATAGGAGTATTCCTTGGCATCCAGGGGCTCAAAAAAATCCTTATACTGCTTTTTATATTTCACATTAAACGTTACAAAGACAATGAGAATGACCAAAAGCAGAATTACATAAACAACTTCCACGGCTACACCTCTATCCGCATGATTTTTTGCGCAATCAACTGACCCGCCAGTATCATGAGAAGGGCAAGGGTCATGACAATACGTCCGTAAAGGGTGGTCATCAAAGGGGCCAGAAAGTCAGCGCTGGAGCTTTTTAAGAAGAGGATCATGACAAAGGGCATCACCGTCAGAATTTTCTGCTCCAGCTTCTTACCGGCAATGAGGGTTTCTATCTCCTGCTTAATTTCAATCTTCTCTCTGATGGTGGCCGAGGTGTTCTTGATAACCTCCACCAGATTAGCCCCTGCTCTTTTGGAGATCATGATGACATCGGCAAAGCTTTTAATGTCTTCAACCATACTTCGCTGGGCCAGATCATAAAACACCTTTTCAACCGGCTCATTCATCATGATGCGGGTATTCATAATCTCCAACTCCCTGATCATATCGCTTTGCTGATCCGGGTAGATGCCGACCAGGGACTTGTGGGTCTCCATTAAGGCAGACTCCAGGGATTTACCCGCCGAGAGGGACACCGACAGGAAATACAGGGCATCCTTGAACTGAATCTGAAGCAGTTCCTTCCGCTTTCTCAACTGCTCCTTCTTGCGTATGGGAATATAGAAAATGCCAGCCAGCGAAAAGATCAGAGATAAAATGAGATTATCGTAAAAGATGAGGCCGATGGCAAAGCACACGCCCATGGCTGCAGCCAGGGTCAGGATGAGCTCCTCGGGCTTCATGTGATATTCCTTGTATTGCGGTAAAAGTTCAGGTTCTTTTTTAATCAATGTCAATCCCCCTTTGCCGGGCTTTTGCTTTTTTGACAAGGCCATTTACCCGTTTGAGGCTGCCCAACACCCTACCTGTGGCATCCTCCCCTTCCTCCTCAAAGACATAGAGTGGATTGAGCAGAATCTCGCCGTCCTGATAGCCCAAAACCTCAGTAATTTCAAGGGTACGCCGGCTGTGGTCCCTCATACGGGAAAGGAAGATCATAATATCCAGGGCCGAGGCAATCTGTTTTCTGATGGCCTCCAGGGGAAGGGGCGCCGCCATGAGCACCATGGTTTCAAGGCGTGAAAGCATATCAGCGGTGGAATTGGCATGCCCCGTGGACATGGAGCCATCGTGCCCCGTATTCATGGCCTGCAGCATGTCCAGAGCCTCTTCACCACGAACCTCGCCGACGATAATGCGTTCCGGCCTCATTCTCAAAGCCGTTTTAATCAAAGCCTTCATACGGATTTCTCCCCGGCCTTCGGTATTGGCATTACGGGTCTCCAGCCGGGCCAGATTCTCGATGGTGGACAACTGCAATTCTGCCGAGTCCTCAATGGTGATGATGCGCTCATCCTTGGGAATTAGCGAGGACAGGGCATTTAAAAAGGAGGTCTTGCCACTGCCCGTCCCGCCGCAAATGAAGATATTGTATTTGGCCACCACAAGCTTCTCAAGAAAATGGGCCACTTCCGGGGTAATGGACTTGAACCTGATGAGATCATCCATTCTCATGGGCTTGTCGGGAAACTTTCGAATGGTGACTAAAGGACCGTTAAGGGCAATGGGCGGCAGTACAATATTGACACGGGAGCCGTCCTCCAGTCGGGCATCCACCACGGGATCGGCTTCATTGACACTGCGGTTGACCCGCGCCACAATACTCTGGATGAGATCCTCCAGCCTTTCCTTGCTGTCAAAAGCAATGTCGGTTTTTTCGACAGTCCCATGCCGTTCAATGAAAACCTTATGCGGGCCGTTGATCATAATTTCAGTGACTTCGGGATCCCGGATCAAAGGTTCTATCACATCGTGCCGCCGCATCTGGTTGAACACCGTATCAACCACTGTTTTGATCTCGGAAACACTTAAGCCTCGCGTGGCCTCCTTGGCAAAACATATGGCCTCTATCTGCTCCAGGAGTTCCTGATCAAACTGCTCGGCTTTAAAGTCCATGGCCGAGCCGCGGCTTAAGGTAACCTCTTTTCTGATTTCCTGCACAATCTGCCGCAAATCGGTCATAGACTACCCTCGTTCAAGAGCTGATATGGTTTCAAGGGCCTGAAGATACTCACCGGACGGTGGGAAAAAGTCATGGCCATGGTATGGGGAAAAAGGCAAATAGGCCTTTTCAAACGGAATCTCCGCGGATAAGGGCTGATCCTCATGATGAAGCATTGTGATGCAGCAAAGGATTTTCTTTTGCAAATCATGGGACAATGCATTGTCGTTGTTCAAAAAATGATGAGCAATCAGCTTAACCCGATTGCAAGACAGCGGGTGGTTAAGACAGGCAAGATACACTTTTTGTGCTTCAGTCATGAGAACATGAAGAAGCTCATCAAATTGAAAGGCTCGGGAGACAATGATATGGCTGTATACAGCCCTGTCACGCAAAGCGTCCAGTATGCTCTTTACCTCGGAAGGCGTCAGCCCTGCCATGTCCTGAGGATTTTGGCGGGACTTCATAAAATCCACGCCAAAGTTGACATCACGGGAAGTACAGGCTTCTGCCTTGAGCAGCAGATTATCCTTTTGGGACTTGATATAGTAAAGAAACTCGCTGAAGCCACGGCTATTGTTGCCATTGAAATAGGTATGGGTATCCGATAAGGGGTCAAGACTCAGGTAAAAGGTGGATTGTCCGCTCTGCGCCTTGACACAGGCCAGGGAGGGCGCCAGCGGATTCAAAACTTCGCTGCCATCGGCATAGAGCACCAGATGGAGCTCCTCCGCACATCTCTTATTGCGATAGCTTCCGGGTATGCCTTCAGCACAGGCCGAAAGAATCTCACCCATAAGATTTTCTGCCGGCTGGTATTTATGGACCAGGGTATATCCCGTCGGAACCATGTTTTCATGGCTGTCGCAAAGGACCATAACGGGTCGTTCCGACGTGGGCGGGTTCTCCAGCATGGCCAGAAAGGATGACGAGATCACCATTAGATCGGCTGCTCCGCCCCTTTCGAGCCATTGGGAAAAGATAGTCGGGTTTGTGAAAAGCTCCAATACAAATGGTGTGGTTTTACTGTTTTTTAAATAGGCACTGAACTTCTCCAGAAAAAGCTGATCACTATCAGCAAGAACCAACCTAATTTGTGGCATATACCCACCTATTTCCATGTTTTTTATTCTATCACTTACATATTTTACTATACATATCACAAATTGTCTATACTTCGACAATAAGAGGGGCGTAATAAACACTAAAAGGTCATGAATCCATAAAAACTGCAAAAAGCACCCTCGGACATGGTGATATGCTCCCCTTAAAGTAGACAGTGGAAAAAACAAAACCACTGAAACAGAGA
>JAKIML020000050.1 GCA_022702935.2 Bacillota bacterium
CGAGGTGTGAGCTTTGGCTCAACTTCTTTTTACACCATTATATAGACTTAATCCTATATAAGTCCCGGACAAAATCAAATCATTATAAGAAAGAATAAACCTGCCTTTTATTGTACAAAGAATCTCTCTGAGTTTTAAATGATCCTCAATGCTAAACTGAGTTGAGTAATACTTTTCGGTTCCGTAATAAGGTGGGTCAAGGTAAGAGAGAGCATCCTGCCGCTCCATCTCTCCGG
This sequence comes from Bacillota bacterium, assembly GCA_022702935.2. Taxonomy (GTDB): domain Bacteria; phylum Bacillota; class Clostridia; order DSM-8532; family DSM-8532; genus DTU059. The sequence goes on from JAKIML020000050.1 coordinate 237, forward strand.
AGAGCAAGGATGATAATATCCTTGAATGGTAAATCTCATCCGAGGGTTTGTACAACTTGGATAATTAAAAGGTCCGCCATGATAGCTAAATTATTGGTATGCAGAAGAGGAATAATTTTCGCCTTGCGAAAGTGAATTGTTTGGGCAATACAGCCAATGAGAGCAAATACCAAAAAACATCTAATGTCTTCTTACTAAAAAAGCGCCTTAAGCTTATGGGCTTAAAGCGCGTGAAGGAGGAGTATATTAACTGGGCTATACATCCATGGGGCCTGGAGGTAGCCGCAAGTCGTCAACATTGATAAAGGTTCTGGGTTTGGGTTTTACAGAGGTATCCTCTTTATAGCATAGATACCATGTCTCACACCGTAAAGCGGTATCATCGGCTCTCTTTAGCAGCTCCTCATAAGTCTGGGGCGGCGGAATCAGGACCGGGTCTCCGGGCTGCCAGTTGGCGGGAGTCACCACATTCTCCTTGTCAGAAATCTGCAGCGCGTCAATAAGTCTGAGTATTTCATGCGTATTGCGCCCGTTGGTGTAGGGATATATCAATATGGCACGAATTATCCCTGAAGGATCGATAATAAATACATTCCTGACTGTGGCAAAATTGCTCGGGTCGGCCGAAAGCATGCCATAACGCTTGGCAATGGAACCATCCCTGTCAGCCAGTATGGGGAAGGGAATGGTTACGCCCAGGTTTCTTCGGATGTTCTCCACCCATCCCAGGTTGGCAGGATTGCTGTCAATACTTAAGCCTAAAAGCAGGGCATTACGTTTAACAAATTCGGGATACTCTTTTGAAAAGGCAATGAACTCTGTGGTGCATACGGGTGTATAGGCTCCCGGGTGTGAAAAGAAAACCAGCCATTTGCCTTTATAGTCCGAGAGAGATATGGGGCCATAGGTGGATAATGCCGTGAAATCAGGTGCCATTTGACCAATCTTCAAGCACCCTTCACATCGATTGTCCATGACATCGACCTCTTAAATCTTGTCCTTGTATAGCATATGCCTTGTACCCAAAAAAGGACAATGGTAGGCTTGTACATAATCAAAATCCTTACAATAAAAAGCGCCTATTATTAACAATGTATTGCTATATATGTTATAATTTCCCTGTATAATTAATTGTTCAGGAGGAATCGATGCAGAAGCGCATTTTCTTTATTCTCATCACACTTATACTACTCACTTCTGCGCTTATGAGTTGTAAGCAAAAACCACCTGTGCTCTATATAAGTTTAAGAGAAGAAGGTATTCATAATGGAAGTATCATTTTACACTGGATTGTTGAGAACAGATCAGATAAAACTGTTAAGTTCGATAAGGGAAGTATAATGAACTATGAAATTCAAAGACATGGAACTGGCCAAAAAATAACAGGAAAAGGTGACGATACTGAAAATATAACCCTAAAACAGGGTGACATTTACGATAAAACGATTGTTACACCAGAACTTACAAAAGGCCATTATTCTGCTACCTTCTGGGCAGAGTATGATGAGAATACTCGGTACACTATGTCAATTTCTTTTGATATTGATTAATATACCTCATATCAGTTAGCTTCTCTTATCTTAACGGCATTCATAGAAATCATCCTCACAGGGATGTCCCGTCATATTCCGATTAACATGCCAAGGGCACAAAAAAGCTCTTCCGTTCAAGGAAGAGCCTCTTTTAATACTGTGATTATTCTTCTCTCTGCTTTACAATCTCAAACATGATGAGTGCTGCGGCCACCCCTGCGTTAAGGGAGGAAATCTGCCCCTTCATGGGGATTCTCACCATCATATCGCATTCATCTTTCACAAGCCTTCCAAGGCCTTCACCCTCACTGCCTATGACCAGGGCGCAGGGGCCTGTAAGATCGGCATCGTAATAGTTGCTTTGGCCGTCCATGTCGGCGCCGATAATCCAAATTCCTTCTGATTTAAGCTCCCGCAGCGTCTGAACCAGATTGGTGACACGGGCCACAGGAACATATTCCAAGGCTCCTGCCGCCACCTTGGCCACAGTGGCATTCAATGTGGCTGAGCGGCGCTTGGGCAGAATAATGCCGTGAACACCGGCACATTCAGCGGAACGGATGATGGAGCCAAGGTTATTGGTATCGGTAATGCCATCCAGAACCAGGATAAAGGGATTCTCGTTCCTCTCTCTGGCCCTTTCTATGATGTCGTCCACCTCCACATACTCCTGAGCCGCCACCTCCAGGATAACACCCTGGTGGATGCGGGTCTGGGACATGGTGTCCAGCTTAAAGCGTTCCAGATACTGAATGGGCACGTTCTTCTCCCTGGCAATGGCGGCAATCCTTAATAAGGAAGGATCATCATTGCCCTTTTCCACATAGAGCTTATTGAGCGGTCTTCCGGATTTCAGGGCCTCCAGCACAGGGTTTCTGCCTTCTACCCTATCCTCGCGATCCAGCTCTTCAGCAAAGCTGTTTTCAGCAGGCGCTTGCTTGCTTATATAGGCCTCATCCTGGGGTCTCTTCTTTTCAAAGGTCTTGCCCGAAGTACGGGAACCCTTGCCCTCATAATGACGGGCACCTTTGTTCCCGGGCTTCTCATAGTCCCGTCTGGTTCTCACAGCCGGTTCTTCTTCGGGGATATAGCCCTTGAACTTTGATTTACCCTTGCCTGCGCCTTTTTTGGTAATCCGATAGCCGCCGGTGCTCCAATCGGTGCTTCTCCATTGCACATCAGAGCCTTCCTGCCTGTCTCCTCTGCCCCTTTGGCTGCCTGAGCTTCTGGGCTTATCGGTTTTTCTTGTTCTTGATCCCGAGGGTTTTCCATCTTTGAAACCTGACGGTTTCCTAGCCCCTCTGCCGGAGCTATTTTGATTCTTCATGGTGTTCAGTCTCCATTTCAGGTTTTTCTATGATAGTTGCGGCCTTAAGCATCAGGGCATTCAGTCTTTCCTGCTGGCCGGTAAGATGTAAGAACCCCAAAACGGCCTCAAAGGCCGTTGCATACTTATAGTCCTGAATATCAGCATTTTTCGGTACCGTGGTTGACTTGGCATTCCTTCCCCGCCTGAAGATATAGGTCTCGTCCTCGGTGAAGCCCGCCATTAAGATTTTGGATACCTTGGCCTGGGAGGATGCCTTCACATAATCGGTCGCATAAAGGTGAAGCTGGTGTGAGGTTCCTTTTCTCTCTAAAATTAATCTTTCCCGAATAAAGAGATTAAATACCGCATCACCCATAAAGGCCAGAACGGCTGGTTGCATGAGCCTCACTTCATCTGTTGTCATAGCCATCTTCACCACCTCCATCAATTGCCATAAAAAGTCACTGACCCATTATACTCCATGACCTTAATGGCTGCAATCCTATCTTTTGCGGAGGACCTTATACAATATTCCACAAGGAGGGGATCTTAAAGAAGGGCAGAAACTCACCCCAGCCTATGAAGAAGGAGAAAACAAAATGAATCAGAGGAACGGCCAGTATACTGAAGGCCAGATACTTCAAAGTCTGATCACTCTTCATTTTCAGGGCCAGGGGCGGCAGGAAAACAGTGATAAGTACAGGAAGCGCATAATAAAGGAAGGCCGGAAGCTTCAGAAAATTGCCGTAACGGGCAATCAGGAAGCTTCCGTATACCGTAATCATCCCAATGATATTAATCAGGAAGGACTTATTCCTGTACTGGGTGCCTAAGACCAGTCGAATCACGCAGAGGAAAGCCATGTATGTAACAGCAGTGATAACGATAAAGCGAAAGGACTGATCCATTATGGCCTCCCTCCTTTATTTCACAACAATATTAATCAAACGACCCTTAACCACAATCACCTTCACAACATTCTTGCCTGCCAGATAGGTCTGTGAACGGGAGTCCTTGAGGGTAATCTCTTCAATTTCCTTATTATCAGCCGAGGAGGGAACATTGATCTTGAACTTGATCTGTCCGTTGAACTGAACGGCAATCTCCACCTCGTCACGAACCAGGGCGCTTTCATCATGCACAGGCCATGGAGCATTGAAGATGGAGAAGGGCTTGCCCATGAGCTCCCACATTTCTTCGGCAAAATGGGGTGCAAAAGGCGCCATCAGCTTAAGCAGGTCTGTGACGGTGTCCTCCAGAAGCCCTCTGTTCTTCTGAGGCAGCGCATCATACTTATAAATAGCGTTAACCAGCTCCATAGTACGCGCAATGGCAGTATTGAACTGGAACTGCTCGGTATCGATGGTGACATTCTTGATAGCGTTATGTCTAACCAGGTTAAGCTCCTTTTCCTCGGCGCCCATTTCAGTTATGCCAGGTTCATTGCGCTCGGCCACCAGCTTCTCAACCAGTCTTTCAACACGGCCTACAAAACGATCCATGGCCTTGATACCGTCATCACTCCAAGGACCGCCCTCCACATAGGCAAAGCCAAAGGCCAGGTACATTCTGAAGATATCGGAGCCGTACTTCTGGATGTACTCGTCAGGCAGCACAGTATTTCCTCTGGACTTGGACATCTTTTGTCCGTCAGCGCCCAGGATGGTTCCCTGGTGAACCAGCGACAGGAAGGGCTCATCAAAATCAAGATAACCCATATCCCGGAGGGCCTTGGTGAAGAAGCGGGCATACAGAAGGTGCATGGCCGCATGCTCGGCACCGCCCACGTACTTATCCACGGGCAGCATCTTGTTTATCCACTCACGGTTAAAAGCCTCTTTATCGTTCTTGTTGTCCGGATACCTTAAGAAATACCAGCTTGAGCATACAAAGGTGTCCAGGGTATCCGAATCCCTCTTGGCAGGACCGCCGCAGCAGGGACAGGTGGTATTGATATACTCCTCGCATTTGGCCAGCGGAGATTCTCCGTCGGGGGTAAATTTCACGTTATAGGGAAGCTCTACGGGAAGCTGATCCTCGGGCACAGGTACAATACCGCATTTCTCACAGTAGATAATGGGAATGGGCGCACCCCAATAGCGCTGTCTGGAAACCAGCCAGTCCCTCAAGCGGTAGGTGACCTTAAGCTCGCCCTTGCCTTCTTTTTCAAGCTTCTTAACAATGGCAACACGCGCCTCTTCCGAGGTTATGCCGTCAAACTCCTGGCTTCCGGTCAGAATACCGTACTCGGTAAAGGGAAGGGTATCATCCACACCGTCCTTGCCCTTGATAACTCTGACAATATCCAAACCGAACTTGGTGGCAAATTCATAGTCTCTTTCGTCATGAGCCGGTACAGCCATAACACAGCCCGTGCCGTAGCCGGCCAGTACATAGTCGGCGATCCAGATCTGAACCTTTTGGCCGGTCAGGGGATGAATGGCATAGGCCCCTGTGAACACACCCGTCTTTTCACGAACGGTGGAGAGACGGTCTATCTCGGAAACCTTCTTGACCTGTTCCCTGTAGGCCTCCACCTGCCCCTTATATTCATCGGTGGTAATCTGGTCCACAAGCTCATTCTCGGGTGCAAGCACCACATAGGTCACGCCGTAAAGGGTATCGGCACGAGTGGTGAAGACCCGGAAGGAGAGATCCTTGTTTTCAACCTTGAACTCAATCTCGGCGCCTTCGGAACGTCCAATCCAGTTGGTCTGGATCTTCTTGGTCTTCTCGGGCCAATCCAGCTTGGGCAGGCAATCCAGGAGCTCCTGGGCATACTCGGTGATCTTAAAGAACCATTGGGTCAGGTTCTTTTTGGTCACCTCAGTACCGCAGCGCTCGCATCCGCCCTCTACCACCTGTTCATTGGCCAGCACGGTCTTACAGCTTGGGCACCAGTTAACAGGCGCATTCTTGCGGTAGGCCAGCCCCTTCTTATAGAGCTGGAGGAAGATCCACTGGGTCCATTTATAGTATTCGGGTGCGCAGGTCACCACTTCGTAGTCCCAGTCAAAGGTGGCGCCCATTTCCTTGAGCTGCCTTTCCATGGTCTCTATGTTCTTCAATGTGGAATCCTTGGGATGAATACCTGTTTTAATGGCATAGTTCTCAGCGGGAAGACCAAAGGCATCAAAGCCCTGGGGATGGAACACATTGTAACCCTGCATTCTCTTCATTCTCGCCCAGGAGTCAGTCAGGCCGAAATTGTACCAGTGTCCCACATGCAGTTTGGCGCCTGAAGGATAGGAGAACATTTCAAGACAATAGAGCTTCTTGTCCAGGTTATCCCTGTCGAAGCGGTAAAGCTGGCTTTCCTCCCACTTCTTCTGCCATTTTTTATCCACCTGTGTTGAGTATTTCATACGATAACCCTCCATATGTTGAGCCTAAAGCATGCCCATAGCATGGGCCATGCCAAGGCACAGATATATCCTTACGCATTACGAGCCTTGAGAATAATCTCCTTGCCGTCCTGCCATAGTCTTTCCAAACCATAAAACTCTCGGTCTTCTTCATGGAAGATGTGCACCACTACGTCACCGTAGTCCATCAAAATCCAGCGGGCGGTATTGTAACCCTCGATATGAAGGGGATTAAGCCCCTTTTCCTTAAGCTTCTCTTCTACATTATCAGCCAGGGACTTAATATGGGTTACCGAGGTTCCGCTGGCCATCACAAAATAGTGGGCAATGGTGGTCAGATGGCTGATATCAATAGCCCTGACATCCTTTGCCTTCTTGTCGTCCAAAGCATCGAGCGCAGTATCAAGAATCCATTGAATATTGTCCATTGTACCAATCAAGTTCCTTTCTTACGAAAAGTATGTATCTGGCGGGGTCGGTATTTCAATGCTCTCGGGTTTCAGTATAACATGAAAAAAAGTACCAATTCAACGTTCCCAACGGGCAAAGGTGCCACAGGGCAGGATAATGGACGAATCAGTCACCGGAAGTCCCACCTCGCCACAGGTAACCCTTCCACCAAACCGTCTTCTGATACACAGTTCCACTATATTGGCCGAAACCTGGGGTGAAAAACCCGTGGTATAGGAATTAAGCAGGAAAAACACCGGTTCCTCGCTCATCACATCCTTGAGCACATCCACCAATGCAAACAGCTCGTCCTCCAGCTTCCACAGCTCGCCATTGGGACCCCGGCCATAGGAGGGCGGGTCCATAATAATGGCATCGTACCGTCTTCCCCGGCGAATTTCCCTTTGCACAAACTTCATACAATCGTCAACAATGAACCGGACGGGCCGGTCGCTGAGTCCCGAAAGGGCCACATTTTCCTTGGCCCAGCTCACCATGCCCTTGGAGGCATCCACATGGCAGACTGAAGCCCCCGCTGCCAGGCAGGCGCAGGTAGCTCCCCCCGTATAGGCAAAAAGATTGAGCACCGAGACGGGCTTCCCGGCTTTGGTAATCTTCTCGGTCATCCAGTCCCAGTTGGCGGCCTGCTCGGGGAAAAGCCCTGTATGCTTAAAGCCCGTAGGTTCAATCTTAAAGGTCAGGTTCTTATAGCGCACTGTCCAGGAGGAAGGAATCTTTCTTTTATACTCCCATTCTCCGCCTCCCGACTTGCTTCTGTGGTAATGGGCATCCACCTTATCCTTAACATCCTTTTTGGTCCATGGCCATATGGCCTGGGGATCGGGCCTGCGTAGCCTGGTTCCGTTCCAGTCCTCCACTTTTTCACCGTTTCCTGCGTCCAAAAGCTTATAGTCAATCCATTGATCTGCAATTATCATTGCTGTAGCAACTCTCCCATTGTATTTCTTAAGACTTCATTCCAAATTCATTGATTCATAGTATGACCAAACGGGGCCAGCCCTAGACGGGGATCAGGAGAAACCAAAGAAACGAAGGATTTGTTTTCCCAAAGGATTCTCCACTAGCATCAGGCCCAGGGATACATAAACAACAGCGATGAGGAACAGGCCGGGTATCCCCAATAACAGCCCCTTGGCGCTTCCCTTGATTCTCTCGGGCTTTTCCACTGTTTTTTGGGTGGAAGCCCGCACTATCAATAATAACCCAAAGATGACAATCAGGCTGAAAACCAGCGCGAAGGCCAGAACAACCGACATGACTCCCAAAAGCTCCTTGAGCGACATGCCATAGGCAGAGGCCATTTCCAGAAACGCGGGCGTTTCAAAGGGATCGGTAACCACCTGAACCTGGGCCCCCTCCGATGCTCTGGTGGCAAGGTTGGACATAAGGGTCAGAAGTCCGTTATTCATAAAATGTAGAATCATGCCGTTGAAGATGGAGCCCGTTCTATAGGTCACATAAGCGGCGATTAAGCCAATAAGGGTCTGGGCCGCCAGGCGCTGAAAATCAAAATGGAACAGGCCAAAGAGCAAACCGCTCAAGAAGATGGACCAGCCTGCACCCAATCCCTCCATGCCCCTCTGGATAAGACCTCTGAACAGGAATTCCTCACAGATGGCGGGCAGCACAGCCACAAGCAAAAGGGACACCAGAACGCCCTGATTCATAAACTCGCCCACATCGCCGGTAATCAAAACCCTGCCAAAAACGGCCTTAACCCCAAAAAGGGCAAGAAATCCGGCACAAAAGCCCGCAATCACCATGACGGGGCTTATCACGAGCATGAGCAGAACCTCCAGGGGCCTCGGCGCCTTTAAGCGGAAGGTCTTCTTAATGTCATAGCCCCTTGCCCAGGCCAGGACCAGCGGCGGCACCAGGAAGAACATCACTTGAGAAATTATAAGATTGATGGTGTCATTGAACTGGAATTTGACAACGATCTGGGACACATACACATAATACAGGGCTACAACGGTATAGAGTATTCCCGAGTCAAAGGGCACGGGAAGCAGCCTTCTTGTACGAACTTGTTCGCCATCCATCATAAACATCCTCACATTATCCTGCTATAGGAAGAATTAAAACACTTATTTTTAAATCCCGGCAAGCCATGTCCTTAAAAGATTACTTCACTGTTCCCACTCTGGAGAGAGGCCACAGAAGGAACCGTACCTTGCCTTCTACCGACTTGATGCTGATGCAGCCAAAGTTGCGGCTGTCCTTGGAAATCTCCCGGTTGTCCCCCAGTACAAATAAATGACCCTCGGGTACGGTAAGGGGATAGGTTTGATCCCTGGGCGGGGTCAAGCCCACCACATAGGACTTGTTTTCAAGCTCTCCGTTAATATAGACCGCTCCCTCGGGAGTGATATCAATAACATCGCCGGGTAGTCCAATGATGCGCTTTACATAGCGTTCATTGACCTTCTGCTCCTTGGGTCTGAACCGATCGGCAATATCGATGAACTTAAGGCTGATCTCATCCCACAGGCCCTGTTTTTCCCTGCCGTTAGCCAAAAACAGGATAACATCTTCCCGTTTCAGACTGGATAAGTCGTCGGCAAAACGGTCAACATAAACCAGATCCCCTTCAAAGAGGGTATTGTGCATGGATGACTGATCGATGACCGGAAGGGCAAAGACCTTCACATTAAGTACAAACACAAGGACCACCGGGATAACGATCACCAGCAGCCAGCTTAATATTTCCCTAAAAACCTTTCCTTTATCAGACAAGAAAAAGACCACCTTTCAAGACCTGGGCCTGATTCATAAAATCTTTCCAAGGTGCTTAATACCATAGTTGGCATGTGTATCAAAAAGGCCGCATATTTTTCATTATATCACTTTTTAAAGGCTCTATGTAAAGGGTCCGACCCCTTTCATCCCCAACTGAACACTTGCATCGGCTAAAGATCAATGATAGCATAGCTATAAGGAAACTTTAAGGAGTTGAGAAAGAAATGCCCGACCCTAAGCCTGAGAGACCGGATGTCAATGATTATCTGGAGTTTACCGATATCATCGACGGTGACCATCCCTCAGTTGAGGAAACCGCTGAGCAGCTTACATACGGTCTCAAGGACAGTATTTCAAAAGCCCGGGTCCTCTATCAGTTTGTAAAGGATCAAATCTTCCACTCATTTAAAATCAGTGCAACCAGTGTTACTAAAAAAGCCTCCGAAGTATTGGAAAAAGGTCATGGCATATGCTATGCCCAGGCCCATCTTTTAGCCGCTCTCATGAGAGCATCAGGCATACCCGCCGGATTCTGCTATCAGATTCTCTATGATCAGGAATTGGAACAGTTCGTGGTTCATGGCTTCAACGCCGTCTACCTCAAGGAGCTGGATAAATGGATCCGTCTGGATGCCAGCCGCGAGGATTCCTGGATCTTCAACACCGAGCAGGAAACACCCTTACTGTCAATTAATAAGGCTTTGAACGAGCATGACGATTTTGTCATTTACCAAACGCCAAGCCGGCGCGTTATAAAGGCTCTGGATACTGCTGAGACAGTAGAGGAATTGCGGCATCTTTTACCGGCCAAGATTTAAAAACGCTTCCTTAACAATGTCACATACAGGAATATCTGCTTTATCACCCGAATTATCATTCACCAGATAAAGCAGGTATTCAATATTTCCTTCGGGTCCGGTGATGGGAGAATAGGACAGACCCCTGATGGAAAAGCCCAGATTCTCTGCAACGGCCATAACGGCCTCTATCACTTCCGCATGAACCTTGGGATCCCGGACCACGCCTTTTTTGCCTACCTTGTCCCGTCCTGCCTCAAACTGAGGCTTTATCAGCGTAACCACCCTTCCCCCTTCCTTCAGAAGGTTTTTAAGCGGCGGAAGGATGAGCTTCAATGATATAAAGGAGACATCTGCCGAACCAAAGTCCAAGGGCTCAGGGATGGCCTCGGGAGTCACATACCGAAAATTGGTCCGCTCCATGCAGACCACCTTGGGATGATTCCGAAGCTCCCAGGCCAACTGGCCATAGCCCACATCAACGGCGTAAACCTTCTCGGCGCCATTCTTGAGCATCACATCGGTGAAGCCCCCGGTAGAGGCTCCCACATCCACACACACAGCCCCATTAAGATCCAGCCCAAACACACGAAGGGCCTTCTCCAGCTTAAGACCGCCCCGGCTAACATAGGGAATGGCATGGCCCTTAACCTCTATAGTGCAATCAGCCTCATAGGCGGCACCCGGCTTGTCGCTGCGCTCGCCATTGACATAGACCAGGCCGGCCATAATGGCCCCCTTGGCCTTTTCACGGCTTTCAAACAAACCTTTTTGAACCAGAATAACATCCAATCGTTCTTTTGCCATTTCATCCTCGCATTGCTGTGCTAATTTTGCTTTAAGCCGACAGACGAGCTATCAGGACTGCTTTATGGAGAAATCGTTTAATACGGCGGCTTTAATGCCCTGGGCATCTAACCCATAGCGCTTATAGATCAAATTTCTGTCCCCATGCTCAATGCCCCTGTCGGGAAGGGCCAGAATCTGAAGCTGCACATTTAAGCGGCTCATGCACAGAAGGTCAGTTATGTAGGCACTGAAGCCCCCACTCTGGATAAGATCCTGAACCAATACCACACGGCCTGTTTTCCCGGCCGAGGTCAGGATGAGCTCATCGTCCACAGGCCTTAAGAACCGAGGGTTGATGACCTCACAGGAGATGCCTTCCTTTTCTAACAGCTCCGAGGCCTCCAGCACCATGGGGACCATGGGCCCTACGCCAATGAGAGTCACATCCTTGCCTTCCTTAAGACATACCCCTTTGCCGTAGGCCAGGGGGCTGTCACTTCCTTCAAATTCGCAGCCCGAGCCCCTGGGGTACCGAATGGCAATGGGGCCGCTATGGCTGGTCACGGCATAATCCAGCATCTGGATCAGCTCATTGGGGGAGGCCGGAGAAAGGATGGCCACATGGGGAATGGTGTATAAATAGGCCACATCGTAGATGCCCTGATGGGTTTCCCCGTCATCCCCAACCACGCCGGCTCTGTCAATGGCGAAAACAACCTTAAGGTTTTGCAGGGCCACATCGTGAAGGATTTGATCATAGGCCCTTTGCAGGAATGTGGAATAGATGGCCACCACCGGGGTGACACCACCCATGGCCAGGCCTGCTGCCAGGGTAACCGCATGCTGCTCGGCAATGCCCACATCAAACAGGCGCTTGGGGAAGGCCTCTCTGAAAGCCCCCAGCCCCGTTCCGTCGGTCATGGCTGCGGTAATGGCGACAATGCGCTCATCCTTCAGGGCGAGGTCGCATAGCCTTTTGCCAAACACACTGGAATAGTTCACACTTCCCGGCTTAAGCACCTGGCCAGTCTCTATCTCAAAAGGGGCAATTCCATGGAAGACCGAGGGCTGTTCCTCAGCGTATTTATAGCCCTTACCCTTGACGGTGGTCACATGGACCAGAACGGGTCCCCTCATGGTCTTGGCCTGCTCAAAAACCGTCACCATCTCCCGGATATTATGGCCGTCAATGGGGCCATAATAGCGGAAACCCAAATCCTCAAAGAACATGGAGGGCACAAACATGCTCTTGACAGCGGCCTTGAGCTTATGGACGAACTTTCTGAGCCTCTTGCCCTTTCTGGGCAAGGAATCAATAAAGGCCAGCATGGACTCACGGGTTTTATAGTAAAAGGGTCTGACGCGCACCTTGCTTAAATAGCGGGAAAGCCCGCCCACATTGGGGGCGATGGACATGCCGTTGTCGTTGAGAATTATAAGGAGGTTGGTTCGGGAAATCCCCGCATCATTCAAAGCCTCCAGTGCCATTCCTCCCGAGAGGGCCCCATCCCCGATAACGGCGGCCACTGTATATTTCTCACCCTTTAAGTCCCTGGCCCGGGCCATGCCCAGAGCCGCTGAGATGGAGGTGCTGCTGTGGCCCGTATTAAAAGCATCATAGGGACTTTCCTGGGTCTTGGGAAAGCCCGACAATCCGCCAAGCTGTCTTAGGGTGCCAAAGGTATCCTTGCGGCCTGTGAGAATTTTATGAACATAGGTTTGGTGCCCCACATCCCAGACAATCTTATCCAAAGGGGCGTTAAGCACCTTGTGCAAAGCAAGGGTAAGCTCCACCACTCCAAGATTGGACGCAATATGCCCGCCCGTCTTGGAGACCGAGTGGATCATAAACTCTCGAATTTCCTCAGCAAGCTGATCTAATTCAGCATAACTCAGGCTTTTCAAGTCATTGGGGTTATTGATTCTATCTAATAGTTTACCATTATTCAAAAAGTGAACACCTCAAATCAATGGCTTTTTTAAACCTTTCCCTTTTTCTTCTTTTTCCTGGGCGCAAAGATGGAAAGTATCCGGCCAGCCTTATAGACAATATAGTTGGCATTATTGATGCCGATATTCTTGGCAAAGCCCTTGCCGCCCACGGTCAGCGCGGCAATAAAGGCCCCGATTATGACCTCTATCAGCGAGGCCTGGGCATGTTCGGAAAAGACGCGGAAGACAATGGCGGTTCCGGCTGCGCCGCTGACCACGCTGCAAATATCCCCCACCACATCATTGCAGAAGCTGGAGACCCTTGGCGCATTGCGAAGGAGCATAATGGACTGCCTGGCACCTCGAATCTTCTTGGAGGCCATGGAATGAAAAGGGGTCTCATCAGCGGCGGTAACGGCCATGCCCACCACGTCAAAGATAACACCAATTAATATAATGCCCAATACCACCAGGGCTGCAAAGGGCGCTGAGATTACTTTGAAGATGCTGTTAGAGCCAAAGAGAATCAACAGGGACAGGGTAAAGGAGACAAATGTAATAAAAAGACCCCAGAGAATATGCTTTTTCTCTATTCCAGAGCCTTTCTTAACCGGTATATTTTCTTTTGATAATTGAGCGTATTTATCAAAGAGCTTAAAGTACTTCCTCTCAGATTTATCTGGTTCCAAGGCAAAATCCTGCTTTCTTTTGGCAAGAGTTATTGAATCTATGTATTTAAAATTAAGCGGTATATCTTTCTAGAAAATTATCAACAGGATGGCAACAATACGAGTAAATTTTGCGTCTTAGGTCAGGCAGGTTTTCCCCACATGCTACCGAATCGTCACCAATCCGGTGGTTACCCTTTAAAGCCTGCGTTGAGAGGTTGCCCCCATCAAAGCCTGATCGCCACTTAGTACACACTGCAATCCCCGTATTGTCTCAATGACTGACAGCCTAGGGGTTTTCCCCATGAGTCTTACCCAACTTCTAGCCTCTTTTGCATCGTTGGTTTCAAACGGCAATATTGCTTATGTACCGGCCAGTACATAAACACCTGATCCGTTATCCCTCCAAACAACACTCAAGGCAGGCTACACTGTCCACAGCATCGAATAAAGCGATACCGCATGACAGGTTTACTCCCTCATCGTAGTCAAGATTTCTATCGCGTAGAAGCGAGGCAATCTGTCTCCCACAAGTGAGGGTCTCCGCGGAAAAGGGGTCATTTCCCGCATGCCATTGCAGGCTGCCCCTAAACCTTAACTCCCAGCATCAGCCCATCACTGGGCGTAACAAGCCGACACAAGGAACTTCATCGATGTGCCCTTTAACGGATTTTTAGGCCCGTCTTCGAAGCAGGCAGTACTGACTAGGATACTGCGCCATCCTGATGATTTTCTATGGAAGATAATTATACACTAAACGAGGGTTTTATGCAAACAGGATGCCTACCAGTATGCCCAGAGCGGCTCCGGCAATGACTTGTACGGGTGTATGACCTAATAGGACCTTCAATTCCTTCTCGAGCTTTATTTCCTTGGAATGGTAGACGAGCTTGTTAAGCACCTCGGCCTGTTTGCCTGCGGCTCGCCGGACCCCTGTGGCGTCGGCCATGACAATAAAGGCCAGAACCATGGCTATGGCAAAGATCCCCGAATCAAAGCCATACTGGATGCCCAGAACCGTTGCAAGGCAGACCGAGATGGCACTATGGGAGCTGGGCATTCCGCCCGAGGCCACAAACTTCCTGAAATCCACCTTGCGATGCTGTATGAAATAGGCTATGAACTTAATAAACTGTGCCAGAAACCATGCGAATATGGGCAGAATAACCGCCTTATTCGTAAAGATCTCTACAATAAAAGTCAACGCTACTTCTCCCCTTGCCTCACAATAGAAAAGCTATTTATCACGCTCAGCGATATATGCGGCCATTTGGATCAAAAACTCACTTTGCTTCATATCCTTCACCGCTTCTACAGCGTGCTCCACCGAAAGCCTCAGTTTCTCCTTGGCTGCTTTGATTCCCAAAAGGGTTACAAAGGTTGATTTATTGTTTCTTGCGTCACTTCTTAAGGGTTTTCCGACAATTTCGCTATTCCCTTCTACGTCCAGAATATCATCCTTGATTTGGAAGGCCAGACCAATATGCTCGGCATAGGTCTCCAAAGCATGGCATACATTCTCCCGGGCTTTGAGAATAAGGGCGGGAGTGAGTATGGCCGCTTTTATCAAAGCCCCTGTTTTCTTAAGATGCATGGTGCAAAGCTCATCATAGGTAAGCTTTCGTTCCTCCGCCTCCATATCTATGACCTGACCGCCAATCATACCCGCAGTTCCTGCGGCACGGGCGATATAGTGAGCAGCCGCAAGACAGGCCTCCTGGTTATCCTTGGTCTTAAAGGACGCCTCAAGCAAGATCTCATAGGCCAGATTGAGCAGCCCATCCCCAGCCAGAAGGGCCATGGCCTCACCGTAGACCTTATGGTTGGTGGGCCTTCCCCTGCGCATATCATCGTTATCCATGCAAGGCAGATCATCATGGATCAAGGAATAGGTGTGTATAAGCTCAATGGCGCAGGCAAAGGGCAGAACCTCTTGGGGATTGCCGCCCAGCATCTCACAGACAGCCAGGGACAAAACCGGCCTGAGCCGCTTTCCTCCGGCCAGGAGACTATAGTTCATGGCTTCAAGGATTCTTTTTTCGGGCACCTCCAGAACGGGCAGTTTTTCCCGTATCCATTGCTCCACTTGATCTGAATAGCGTTTTACATCGGTACTGAAACTCATTTTTCAATCCTCGGCGAGGAAGTCCTTCTCGACCACCCCGTCCTTTCCTTCTATCAATAAGGTAATGCGCTTTTCAATATCATCCAGTCGCTTGTTGCATAGCCTGACCAGGCTGACACCCTTTTCAAACATCTTGATGGAATCCTCCAGGGTCAGTTCCCCGCTTTCAAGAAGATTCACCACGCTCTCAAGCTCCATGGCTGCCTGTTCATAGGGCATATTGCTGAGTTCTTCGGCTTTTGCCATTCTTCCTTACCCCCTTCTATGGGATTTCCTTGGTATAGGAGACCTCAAACCTTCCGTCTTTTACTGTAATCCTCAGAGGATCTCCCGGTTTAAGATGCTTAGTTGATTTTATGACTTCTCCCTTAAGGTCATGTACCACAGCATAGCCCCGGCTGAGAACCGTCAAGGGGCTTAGGGCATTCAGCTTACCCGCCGCCAACTGCAGCGCCGCCCTGGTCTTCTCCACCTTACTGCGGCTATGGGAGATAAGCTGCTGCTCCAGCATATCCAGCCGGAGTCTTTTCTGGTTGATGGCCTCCAAAGGCCTTTGGAGGCTCCTTGAGTTCTTAAGCCTTAAAAGCCTTTCCCGCTCTTTATTGAGCCGATGCTTCAGGGACACCGAAAGCCTGCGCTCCATCTTCATGAGCTCCTGTTTCAGGGCCTCCTTCTCAGGCATGACCATTTCAGCAGCCGCCGAAGGGGTGGGCGCCCTAAGATCGGCCACAAAGTCGGAGATAGAATAATCGGTTTCATGGCCTACGGCTGAGATGATGGGAATCTCCGATTCCAATATGGCCCTTGCCAGACCCTCATCATTAAAGGGCCATAGATCCTCCAACGAACCGCCGCCCCGGGCCAGAATGATAACCTCTACATTCTTCAGGCGATTAAAGCACTGAATACCTTTGATAAGCTGTGGAGGGGCCTCGGCACCCTGAACGGCCGAACCATAGATAATCACCCGGGCATTGGGATAGCGCCGGTTGAGAATATGGGTAATGTCCCGAATCACCGCTCCCGTGGGGGAGGTAATGACACCAATGGCCTTGGGCAGACGTGGAATGGGTTTTTTCCTGGAGGGATCAAAAAAGCCCTGGGCCTCAAGCTTTTGCTTGAGCTGCTCAAAGGCCATATACAAGGCCCCCGTTCCATCGGGCTGCATATCATCCACATAGAGCTGATAGGCCCCACCCTGGGCATAAACCGACACATACCCCCGGGCGATGACCCGCATGCCTTCTTCGGGCCTGAATTTTAAGCGGCTGTTTTGGGATTTGAACATAACGGCCTTTATGACCGCCCCCTCATCCTTCAGGGAGAAATACATATGGCCCGAGGAATGGGCCTTAAAATTGGAGATCTCACCGATTACCCAGACATGAGAAAGCAGCCTATCGTTGTCAACAAGCTGCTTAATGTATCCTGTTAATTCTGAAACCGTTAGGGTATGATTCATGGAAACCTCCCTGTCAAGCATTGTTCAGGTCGGCATATATCTTGCCCAATACACCATTGACAAAGGCCTTGGACTGCTCCCCGCTGTATTTCTTGGCCATTTCTACCGCCTCGTTAATGGATACATTGACAGGGATATCATCCCTGTACTTCATCTCATAGCAGGAAAGCCGCATAATAGCCAGATCCACCTTGGGCATCCGCTGTATGGTCCATCCTTTGGCATGCTGGGCGATAAGACTGTCCAACTCCGCCTCATGCTCAAGGACACCCTTGACTACACCCACCAGGTAGTCTTTGTCAGACTCATCCATAATCTGCTGCTCTTCCACAAATCGCTCAATCTGCTCACTAATGTCGTCGCGCTGAATCTGCACCTGATAAAGGAGCTTCATAGCATTCTCCCGGGTCTCTCTTCTTCCCAAGGTCGTCCCTCCGTGTCGTAACGTCAAAGTTCATGGTTAATTTTATATATACTCCGATTATACCCATGCTAAGGTTTCTGCGCAATATAGAAAATACGCTCTTC
>JAKIML020000111.1 GCA_022702935.2 Bacillota bacterium
CCTGCTGGAAATCACCATATTATGGCTGAACCGGGGCACCGTCACCGCCAAGGAGCTGGCCCAAAGGTTTGGGGTCTCAAAGAGAACCATCTATAGGGATATCGATGTGCTCTCCAGCGCGGGTGTTCCTGTCTTTACCAATAAGGGCCACGGGGGCGGAATTTCTCTTATGGAGGATTACTCCCTCAATAAGGCCATGATTTCGGAGAATGAAAGCGAGAGTATGCTCCTGGCGCTTAAAACACTTCAGGCCACAAAATACCCTGAAGTTGAGGCGGTGCTTAACAAGCTGGGCGCATTGTTCCACAAAGCAGGTGCTGCCGATTGGGTGCATATTGATTATTCACCCTGGTCAAGCAGCCCCAACGAGCGCAATAGGCTGGTGGATATTAAACGGGGCATTCTTGAACGCAGGGTCGTAAGCTTTGACTATGTAGACTCGGACGGAAAAAGAAGCACACGGCAAATAGAACCCATGCAGATGATCTACAAAGGACAGGCCTGGTATTTATGGGGATACTGCCGAGCCCGGCAGGATTATCGTATTTTCCGTGTTTCACGCATTAAAAACGTCATACTTAATGAGGAGACCTTTACACGGAGGCAGGATGATGGGGGTTATCAAAGCTATATGAAGGAGATTCCCCCCAATCAGATTACCCTGAAGCTTAGGTTCCAGCCCCAGGTTCTCAACAGACTCTATGATGATTTCAATGATGCGTTGATTATCCGAAATCGGGACGGCACCTGCACAGTGACTGTCAACTTTCCCGAGGACGAATGGGTCTATGGGTATCTTCTGTCCTATGGTCACTTTGTCGAGGTCTTAGAGCCTCCTCATATACGGAGGATTCTTGCGGAGCGGATGAAAAAGGCCTTGGAATTTTATCATGATGATCAAATATGATATCAATTCTGAGCGCAGCCGGGGCCGAAAAGCTCAGCGCCAAGGCGCTTTTGGCAACTGAGCAGCGCATTCCCGGCCTGGGGAATGGTGTGCTTCAGGATATTCTTGCTCGCTTTTTGTTTACATTGGTTTAACAAAGAGGCATTATAGTATATAATAGAACAAAACTAAGAGTAATAATAAAAGAGGTGAATTATTTTGAATTATAATCAGAATGGAAGCTATAGTCCCAGAACCTTTGAAGAGGAATTTGCTTCAGTCAAAGGAATGAATGCTTTTATATCCAAGGTTTTTGGGTGGATGTTTATTGGCTTGCTCTTAACCGCCGGTGTGGCTTATTATGTGGCCAGTAATATTGATTTGGTCATAACCATTGTTACCAACCGTTTCTTGTTCTTTGGCCTGATTATTGGTGAGCTCGTGCTTGTATCGGTTCTATCAGCCCGTATTACACGTTTGAGAACAGCTACAGCAATAGGATTATTCCTCTTTTATGCCGCCCTCAATGGGGTGACTCTATCGGTTATCTTTTTGGCTTATACCGGTGAGACCCTCGTCAGCGCCTTTGGTGTAGCCGCTATTACCTTTGGTATAATGTGTGTCTATGGCTATGTGACCAAGGCCGATCTCACCCGTCAATCCAGTCTTCTCTTTATGGGGCTTATTGGCATTGTGGTACTCTCCCTGATTAACCTGTTCTTAAGAAGCAGCGGTCTTGAATGGATCATCAGCATTGTAAGCCTCTTTGTATTCCTTGGGCTGACAGCCTACGACATGCAGAAGCTTAAGGGCTATTACTTCGGTACTGAGGGAGATACGGTGCTCCGCGGCAATTTGGGCATTTTAGGTGCACTTAATCTTTATCTGGACTTCATCAATCTCTTCCTCACCCTGCTCAGAATCTTTGGCAGAAGAAGAAATTAAGCCTGTGAAGGCATACCAGAAAGCCGTGGCGAAATGCCACGGCTTTTTCATCCCTCAGACATAAGGGTATCGTGGGTGATATACTCTTTCAAGAGCAGCAGGGTATTGAGTAGGCCCTCCTTATGGGTTCTTTCATAACCGTGGGAGGCGGCCACACCGGGCCCTATCAAAGCATGCTTAAAATCATGGCCGGAGGCCAGAGCGGCGCCGGCATCGGACCCGTAATGGGGATAAATATCCACCGCATAATTGAGCTTGGCGACTTTGGCCAGCTTAATCAGCCGGGTGGTCATCTCGTAATCGTAGGGGCCGCCGCTGTCCTTGGCGCAAATGGAAACCTTGTATTCATCGGTTTCCAGATCATCGCCCACCACACCCATGTCCACCGAGAGGATCTCCGACACGCCCTCGGGGTACCCGGAAGCGCCGCCGTGGCCAACCTCCTCGTACATGGTAAACAGCAGCCATACCTGATGGTTAAGCTTTACCTGTTCTTCCTTGATATATCGGGCCAGAGCCAAAAGAATGCCCGAACTGGCCTTGTCGTCCAGGTGACGGCTTTTGATGAAGCCGCTTTGGGTGACCACTGTTCTTGGATCTAGGGCTACAAAATCCCCCGGACTGATGCCCAGAGCCTGAACATCTTCCTTGTTTTTCACCTTTTCGTCCAGAACGATCTCCATATTCTTTTCATCCCTTTTGGTATCGGAGATGTCCTTGCGGATATGGGCAGCAGGGTTCACGAGCTGCACTGTTCCCGAATAGACCTTGTCCTCCCGGGTGAAGATGGTGCAGTTCTCGGTTTCCACATAGTTATGGGGAAAGCCTCCGATTTGGGTGAAGCGCAGTCTGCCATTGGGTTTGATGGAGCGGACCATGAGGCCCAGCGTATCCACATGGGCTGACAGGACCAGCCCATGGCCTTCGCCGCCAAGGCTGACTAACACCGAGCCCTTGTTGGTGATCTTGGGAGAATAGCCTAAAAAGGCCAATTCTTCGATGAGGTAGGCCTGAGCCTTCTTGGTAAAGCCTGAGGGACTGGGGGTATTGCAAAGATTCACGATTTGCTCAATGGCATAATTCAGATACTTTTCCATGCTTACAGCCTCTTTCCTGATGTTTACTTGTAGTATCTTGGCTTAACATAAGTCTTTTTATTATATCAGAATCACTCAGGGGAGGAGGGGGACAATACCAACTTTAATTTTCAGCGCATTTTTGTTATGATTATGATTGCAGAAAAACAACAGAACATGCCTGCATGTTATGAATAGAAAGGACTTTTGTTTTGGAAATAAAGAAAAACAGAGTATACAAGCTGAAAACCAATGCCGCAGAAGGAAACACCGGGGTAGATTTACAGCCTGAATCCTCCGAATGGGTGGAACAGGTCAGAAACCTGAGTATGGAATATACCCGGCAGACGGGGAAAACCAGAAAGTTTAAGATCGACGTCTTTGGCTGCCAGATGAATGAGCGTGATTCGGAGACCATTGCGGGCATGCTGACTGACATGGGCTATGAGGAGGTCCCCCAGGATGCCTTTGCCGACATCATTGTCTTTGTGACCTGCTGTGTCAGAGAAAATGCTGAGGAACGCGTCTATGGGCATATTGGCGCCCTCTCCAAGGAATGTGAGGAGAAAGGGGCCATGATAGTGGCCTGCGGCTGTATGATGCAGCAGCCCCATGTGGTGGAGAAAATCAAGAAATCCTACCGCAACGTTAAGATTGTGTTTGGAACCCATAATGTCCATACCTTCCCCGAGCTTTTGTATCGCTATCTGACCCAGAGAAAGAGAGTTTTCGAGATTTGGGACAAGGCCGATCGCATTATAGAGGATCTGCCTGTAAAGCGTACCGAAAAACACAAGGCCTGGGTGAATATCATTTTAGGCTGCAATAATTTCTGCTCCTATTGCATTGTACCCCATGTACGGGGCAGGGAGCGCAGCCGCAGTATGGAGGATGTGCTTGCCGAGATAAGGGCTCTGGCCCAGGACGGCTGCAAGGAGATTACCCTTTTAGGGCAGAACGTCAATTCCTATGGCAATGACTTGGGGGAGAAGGATCTCTTTGCCAGGCTCCTTTATGCCATTGAGGAGATACCGGGTATTGAGCGGGTTCGTTTTATGACTTCCCATCCCAAGGATTTATCCGATAGCCTCATTGATGCCATGGCCCATTGCAAAAAGGTCTGCCATCATCTCCATCTTCCGTTCCAGGCGGGGAGCGACCGCATTCTGGAAAAGATGAACCGAAAATATACCAAGGAGCACTATCTTAATCTGGTGGAAAAAATCAAGGCGGCCGTTCCCGACATGGCCCTGACCACCGATATTATCGTGGGCTTCCCCGGTGAGACCCAGGAGGACTTTGAGGAGACCCTGGATGTGGTCAGAAAGGTGGGCTTTGATGCCGCCTTCATGTTCATTTACTCGCCGCGCAAGGGTACCCCTGCCGCCAAGCTTGAGCAGACCACACCCTCGGAAGTCATCAGTCAGCGCTTTAAAGCCCTGGTGGATCTCCAAACCGAGATAGGCACCGAGCTGGCCAAAAAGACTGAAGGACAGATTTTGGAGGTGCTGGTGGACGGGCCCAGCAAGCAGAACCCCGAGATGCTCTCGGGCAGAACCCGGACCAACCGCCTGGTCAACTTTAAGGCCGAAGGACAGGTGGAGAAGGGTGACCTGGTAGACGTGGAAATTGTAAGGGCAGGCGCCTTCTGGCTGGAGGGCAGAGGAGGAAAGAAGCGTGGCTAAGCTGACTCCCATGATGCAGCAATATATGGAGATCAAGGAACGCTATAAGGACAGCATCCTGTTCTTCAGACTCGGAGACTTCTATGAGATGTTCTTTGATGATGCGCTTTTAGCCTCCCGGGAGCTGGAAATCACCCTGACCGGGCGGGATTGCGGCCTTGAGGAACGGGCGCCCATGTGCGGCGTGCCCTATCATGCGGCCCATACCTATATCTCCCGCCTTATTGCCAAGGGCTATAAGGTGGCAATTTGCGATCAGATGGAGGACCCGGCCCAGGCCAAGGGCCTTGTTAAGCGGGATGTGTCCAGGGTGATTACACCGGGTACGGTCATTGACCCGGCCATGCTGGATGAGAAGAAGAACAACTATCTGATGTCGGTGTATTGTCAGCAGATCTATTACGGCATTGCCGTGGTGGATGTTTCCACCGGCGAATTCTATGCCACCCAGATCACCTGGGGAAGCTCTTTAAGAAAGCTCATTGACGAAGTGGCCCGGTACAGGCCCTCCGAGATTATCACCAACGGGCAGTTGGCCCAAAAGCCCGAATACAAGTCCTTCTTTATGGATTATTTGAATGTTCAGCCTTCCATCCTGGAGGATGAGTTATTTGCCTCGGCCCTGGCCGATGAAAAGATACGGCAGACCCTGGGCGATAATCCCCTTTCATCCCTGGAACTGGCCCAATGTGCGGCAGGGGCTTTGATTTCCTATCTGGAAACAACGCAAAAGATTAATCTGGCTCATATTGAGGCCATACAGACCTATAAGATAGAGCAGTATATGATGCTTGACAGCGCCTCCCGGCGGAGCCTGGAGATTACCGAGACCATGCGGGACGCAAGAAAGAAGGGCTCACTGTTATGGGTGCTGGACAAGACCTCCACCGCCATGGGCGGAAGAAGGCTCAGGCATTGGCTGGAGCAGCCCCTGCTGGACGTGGAGGAAATCAATCTGCGGCTGGACAGTGTGGCAGAGCTCAAGGACAGCTTTATGGTCAGAAGCGAGCTTCTTGAACTCTTAAGAGGAGTTTATGACATTGAACGGCTGACCTCCAAGCTGGTCTTTGGTACTGTCAATGCCAGGGATTTGCTGGCATTGAAAACCTCATTATCCCGCCTGCCCCTTATTAAGTCCCTGATTGCAGACACCCGTGCCACAAGGCTCCGGCAGCTTTATGAGCGTCTGGATCTTCTGGAAGAACTTTGTGAGCTTATAGAAAATGCCATTCATGAGGAAGCGCCCCTGTCGGTCAAAGAGGGCGGTATTATCAAGGATGGCTATGACGAGCTGGTGGACGAATACCGGAAAGCCGCCGTGGAGGGTAAGAACTGGATATCGGAGCTGGAGGCCCGGGAGCGGGAGAGAACGGGTATCAAAAGCTTAAAGGTCCGATATAACGATAATTTTGGTTATTACATAGAAATCACCAAGGCCAATATCGCTCAGGCACCCGAGGACTATGTGAGAAAGCAGACCCTGGTCAATGCTGAGCGCTTTACCACCGATGAGCTCAAAAGGCTGGAGGATACCCTTTTGGGCGCCGAGAAGAAAGTGGTGGAGCGGGAGTATGAGCTCTTCTGCCAGATCAGGGACTTTGCCTTCCAGCGCGTTTCACGGCTTAAAATTACTGCTGATTGTATTGCTGAACTGGATGCCCTGTGCTCCTTTGCCGAGGTGGCTGACCGCAATAACTACACCCGTCCCGAGGTCTATGAGGGCGGGACCATAGAAATCCGCAACGGCCGCCATCCGGTGGTGGAGAAGATGCTCACCGATACCCCCTTTGTTCCCAATGACACCTATCTGGATGTTGAGGATAACCGTGTGGGTATTATTACAGGCCCCAATATGGCCGGTAAATCCACCTATATGCGCCAGGTGGCGCTCATGACCCTGATGGCCCAGGCCGGGTGCTTTGTCCCTGCAGATTATGCCAGGATTGGACTGGCCGATAAGATTTTTACCCGTGTGGGAGCCTCCGACGATCTGGCCTCGGGCCAGAGTACCTTTATGGTGGAGATGACCGAGGTGGCCAATATTCTGGAGAATGCCACTCCGAAAAGCTTGCTGATTTTGGACGAAATCGGACGCGGTACCAGTACCTATGACGGTTTGTCCATAGCCTGGGCCGTTATTGAATTCATCAACGACAGGGCACGGCTTGGCGCCAGAACCCTTTTTGCCACCCACTACCATGAGCTTACCGAACTGGAGGACAAGCTCCATGGCATCAAGAATTACTGTGTCTCGGTGCGCAAAAAGGGAGAAGATATTATCTTCTTAAGAAAAATAATCCGGGGCGGAGCGGACCAGAGCTATGGCGTAGAAGTGGCCAAGCTGGCGGGCATCCCTAATCCGGTGATTGAAAAGGCCAGGGAGATCCTCCAACAGCTTGATGAAGCCGATATCAACCAGGATTCGAGGAAGCGCAAGCAAAAGCCCGTAGAGGGCCAGTTGGATCTGTTTGCGGCCAGCTCCTTGACAAAGGCCGAGCGAGAGGTTTTAGACGAGCTTCGTATGCTGGATCCCTCCCTGCTGACCCCTCTGGATGCCCTGAACAAGCTCTACAGCTTGCAGCAGAAATTAAAATAGCCTCTTTATAGGCAGCATGAAGAAAGATGATGAGGTAGCCCATGGGCAAGATTGTCATATTGGATGAAAAAACAGCAAACCAAATCGCGGCAGGCGAAGTGATAGAACGCCCAGCCTCGGTGGTCAAAGAAATGGTGGAGAACGCCATTGATGCAGGAGCCACCCAGATCACAGTGGAGATAAGAAACGGCGGCATCTCCTATATTCGCATTACCGACAATGGCAGCGGCATAGAGGGCGATGATGTGGAGCTTGCCTTTGAGCGCCATGCCACCAGTAAAATGCGACGTATCGAGGATCTGGACTCCCTGTCAACCATGGGCTTTCGTGGTGAGGCCTTAGCCTCCATTGCCGCTGTGTCCCATCTTGAGGTCATGACAAAGACCGAGGACGCACCGGTGGGTACCCTGCTTAAAATGGAAGGGGGGCGGGTTCTCTCAGTCTCCCAGACCGGATGCCCCAAGGGCACCACCTTTATTATCAGAAATCTATTTTACAATACGCCTGCCCGCTATAAATTTCTTAAAAAGGATACCACTGAGGCGGGCTATGTTTCGGATATCCTGGAGCGCCTTGCTTTAGCGCATCCAGGCATATCCTTCAAGTTCATTCAAAACAACCAGGTGATTCTGCACACACCGGGCAATCACGACCTTTTAAGCGTCATTTACAGTATTTATGGCAAGGATGTGGCCAGGCTGGTTCTGCCCGTGGACTATTCCAATGAAGGGATTACAGTGACGGGTTATGTGGGAAAACCCGAGATTGCACGGGGAACCCGGAGCCATCAGTCCTTTTTCCTTAACGGACGGTATATCAAAAGCCGCATGTTGATCAGCGCTATCGAGGAAGCCTATAAGACTGTGCTCATGCAGAACAAGTTCCCGTTCTGCGTACTTCTGCTTTCGGCGCCTTCCGGCAGCTTTGACGTCAATGTCCATCCACAGAAGCTGGAGGTCAGATTTGCCAACGAGAATCAGGTTTTCAGCACCATCTTCCATGGTGTCAAAAACACCCTCATGGGTACTTCACTAATAAGAGACTTTGATCCAAAGAAAGAAACAGCCGTTGCTCTGGATGAGACCAGTAAGGGCGCAAGTCTTCTAACGAGGCTGGGACCCCTGCCTGAAAAGCAGTCCCCATCCCACCGGGTGAATGCAAAGCCCAATCCCGTACCCGAGCAGACCCGACTGTTTAATCAGATGTATTCCACCATGCCGGCAAGGCCAGCAGAACAGCCGCAGGCGGAGGCTCAGTCAGCAAAGGCTACATCTTCGACGTCCCTGCAAAACTGGCAGGAGCCGAAGGCGGTTCGCTCCGAAACATGGACGCCCTATGTGGCTCAACCTGCAGATAAAGCAGAGACGCATACTGGCGGTGAGCCTGAAGCTGACCATGCTGCTTTGCCCCCAACTCAAGAGGACAACGCTTCAGCACCGGGTCCGACGGAGCAAATCCAGGCCTCTGGTGGGGAGAACGAAAGCCGGAATATAGCCCAAACCCCTGCCCATGAATCATATGCTGATACCGAGCAACATGGGGGTTATTATACTGAGACTAAGGATGAGACCCTTCGGGACATTGAAGAAGCCGCCATTGTGGGACAGGCCTTTGACACGTATATCCTTTTGGAAAACGGCGATAATCTCTATGTTATTGATCAGCATGCGGCCCATGAGCGCATCCGCTATGAAACCCTCAAGAGGCGTCTGGCCCGTGAGGAAAGCTTCTCCCAGGGGGTTCTTGAGCCTTTTATCATCAAGCTTTCGGTCAAGGAATACGATTTTGTCATGGAAAAGCTGGAGGCCTTCTTAAAGCTGGGCTTTGAGCTGGAGTCCTTTGGACCAAGCACCGTGATCTTAAGAAGTGTCCCCGATTTTTACGACACCAGCTTCAGCATCAACGATTTCCATGAGATACTGGACCGCTGGATGGAGACCCATCACCCCGCCCGTCTTATCAGTGATGAGGCTTTGTTCATGATGTCCTGCAAGGGTGCCCTGAAGGCCAATAGAAGCCTATCCAAAGAGGAAATCAAGGGGCTGGTGGCCGAGCTGTGTTCCATGGAGAATCCCTTTACCTGTGTCCATGGCCGACCCGTCATCATCAAGATGGAGAAGCGGGAGCTGGAAAAGAAGTTCAAGCGTATTGTATAGATAATACACCCATGATCTGACTTTGGAGGATACGGTGGAAAAAGTAATCGTCATTGCAGGACCAACGGCCTCGGGCAAGACCGATCTGGCCATAGAGCTTGCCCTCAGGGTTAACGGTGAAATCGTTTCTGCGGATTCCATGCAAATCTATCGGGAAATGAATATTGGAACGGCCAAGCCCGATATGGCTGAACGGAAGGGCGTGCCCCATCATCTTATCGATGTGGTCAACCCCGATGAGGAGTACAGTGTGGCCAGGTTTCAGCAGGACGCCAAAGCAGCCCTGGACGATATTATTAAAAGGGGCAAGGTGCCCATTGTGGCCGGAGGAACGGGACTTTATATCAATGCCCTGGTATATAATCTCACTTTTTCGGAAACCATAACCAACTGGGAATACAGAGCCCGCCTGCAAAGCCTGGCTGAAAAAGAAGGGCCCGAAGCGCTGCACGCACTTTTAATGAAGGTTGACCCCAAAAGCGGGGAGGCCATTCACCCCAATAATGTAAAGCGTGTTATCCGGGCCCTTGAGGTGTATGAAACCACGGGCAAGCCCATATCCGAGCATAAGGAGGAATCCCGCCGGGAAGCCCCGCCCTATGATTACAGGATATTTGGCATTGAGTTGGATCGGGATGTGCTCTATTCACGTATTGAGCAGCGTGTGGACAAGATGATGGCCAAGGGTCTTTACCAGGAGGTTGAGGGAATCCTCAGAAAGGGCTATTCCCCCGACCTAATTTCCCTGCAGGGGATTGGGTATAAGGAGATCATTCAGGCCATTGAAGGCAAGTGCACACTCGCAGAAGCCGTGGAACGCATAAAGATGGGAACCCGGCATTTGGCCAAGCGGCAGCTTACCTGGTTCAGAAAGACTGAGGGCCTTAGGTGGTTGAATGGCAGTTTGCTCGACCCTTGGGCAATGTTAAAAATATTGACGGATGCCTTGAATGTTTAAGCGCAGTTGGTGTAAAATGATGGCAAGGTACTGATCTCAGTTTATCTTATTTATGTGTCACGAGGAGGAAGAGAAAGTGAATAAAAACATTAATTTGCAGGATGTTTTCTTAAATCAGGTAAGAAAGGAACATGTTCCTGTAACGGTATACCTCACCAATGGTTTCCAACTGCGCGGAATGGTTAAGGGGTTTGATAATTTTACAGTTGTGCTGGACAGCGAAGGCAAACAGCAGCTTGTGTATAAGCACGCCATCTCAACCGTATCGCCCATGAAAGCAGTCAACATCATCTTCAACGAGAACAGAGAATAACAGAATTTTTGGAGCTGATACTTTTTGAAAAAAATACTAATCCCGATGATAGAAGCAGGCGGCGGGCATAAAATGCCTGCCCTTGCTATTAAGGAAGCAATTGAGGCTTCTTATCCCGGTCAGTACCAGATTGATGTTATCGATTTTGCCAAGGAGGCGGGAGCCAACTGGGACGATAAGATCATCAAAGGGTTCTGGGATTGGGCTTTGGCCCGGCCTGAACTCACCACAAACTTAAACAAGCTCCTGGATGCACTCAACCATCTTACACGCTCCAATACCGTTATGCCGCTGCTTTATCAGCAGTTTTTGCAAAAGGGCATTCAATATATTCGCAGGTATAAGCCTGATATTGTTTTTTCTACTCACTTCTTTTGCAGTACGGTGGCGCTATTTGCACGGGACCGCTATAATTTCAGCTATAAGATTTACAGCTACATGACTGACCCGGTACGAGGTCACAACCTGTGGGTCAACCCACGGGTGGAGGCCGTTATAGTGGCCACCAAAGAAGCCAGGGAGTATCTCATTAAGCAGGGAGAACCCAAGCACAAGGTGAAGGTCATGCCCTTTCCCTTGAATAAGAAGTTCTTTGAGCCCATCTCCAAGACCCGGGAGGAGATCCTTCTGGAACTTGGACTGGACCCTTCCCGCAAAACCCTCTTGGCCACTTCGGGGGGACAGGGCATAGGGGATACCAGTAAGTATATCAAGAAGCTGTATCAAAGCGAGTTTCCTTTTAATATCATTGCCATTTGCGGCAAGAATCAGGAGCTCTTTGATGAACTGAACAAGCTTAAGGAAGAGTATCCTGCCCAGGTGCCCATGGCTGTTCTGGGCTTTGTCGATAATATGCATGAGCTTTTGGAGGCCTCGGATCTGGCCATTGCCAAAGGGGGCGCATCCACCACCCTGGAGGTTCTGGTCAAAAGGGTGCCCACCATATTCACCCATAGTGCGGCCCTCCATGAAAAAGGCAATATTGACTTCTGCGTTGAAAACAAGATGGGATGGTTTGCCAAAAACGAGAAAGAGTTTAACGCCATCATCCATGAGATATTGACTACCAATATTCTGGAGGAGTACAGGGCCAATATTGACACCAATGAGTATGTGAGATGCCTGCCCTATGCGGCCAAGAACCTGGCCGATTTCATTGTGCAGGAACTGAACACGCCCTACAGGAGGCGCTCCATCAATCCCTGGTTGAGGGCCATTGTGCTGGGAACCCGGATCAACCTGTACCGGCTCAGGAGCCGAAATCATAACAAACGCTATCGCCTGGGACGCTAAGAAGCCATGAGTTTATCCTTGATGCTCATGGCTTCAGGTTACTTGTAGTGTTAATGAATAAGCCATGCGTTCAGCCCTTCTTGCTGTCCTCGTCGCAGGAAGTTGTCTATGCTCAATCTTGCTCTCGCGAGGGCGTTGGCAATGGCTCCTTCCGGGAGGCAGCCGACTAAAAGCAGCGTCCGGCTGCTTTTACCTCACTCGTGCTGCGATATTCGCATGACAACATTCAACTGCTCCTGCAGAGGCTTCAAGGGCTGAAGCTCATGGCTTTCTACGTAAAACAAAAAGCCATGAGCGCAGGCCGTTGATACGGCTGAACTCATGGCTTTCATTCCATCTACCAATTACACATTGAAGCGGAACAGGGTCACATCCCCATCCTGCATGACATATTCCTTGCCTTCGGAGCGCACCAGGCCCTGCTCACGGGCGGCTGCATAGCTTCCGCAGCGGATGAGATCCTCATAGGCCACAATTTCGGCGCGAATGAAGCCGCGCTCAAAATCCGAGTGGATCTTGCCGGCGGCCTGGGGTGCTTTGGTGCCCTTGACTATGGTCCAGGCACGGACCTCGGTTTCACCGGCGGTGAGATAACTGATGAGACCCAGGAGTTTATAGCTGGCCTTGATGAGCTTGTCCAGGCCCGATTCAGCCAGACCCAGCTCTTCCAGGAACATCTGCTTTTCATCATCATCCAGTTGGGAGATTTCCTCCTCAATCTTGGCGCAGACCACAATGACTTCGGCGTTTTCATTGGCCGCAATCTCCCTGACCTTAGCCACATAGGGGTTCTGATCAATGGTGGAAAGACCGTCCTCCGAGACATTGGCGGCATAGAGCACGGGCTTCCAGGTTAAGAGGAAGAGTTGCTCCACATATTCTGCTTCCTCGGGAGTAAACGTCATGGAACGGACGGGAAGGCCTTTTTCCAGAGTGGCCTTGATCCTTTCCAGAAGCTCCAGCTCAACCTGATACTTTTTGTCCCCCGACTTCATCTGTTTGCGGGTTTTATCCATACGCTTGTCGATGGCCTCTATATCAGCGAAGATCAGTTCCAGGCTGATGGTTTCAATATCCCGGGCAGGATCCACTGAGCCGTCCACATGCACGATATTCCCGTCATCAAAGCAGCGCACCACATGCACAATGGCGTCCACTTCACGGATATGGGAAAGGAACTTGTTGCCCAGACCTTCGCCCCGGCTGGCCCCTTTAACCAGACCTGCAATATCCACAAACTCAATGGTGGTGGGGGTGACTTTCTTGGGCTGATACATCTTGGCCAGAGTATCCAGGCGTTCATCGGGAACGGCCACAATACCCACATTGGGATCGATGGTACAGAAGGGATAGTTTGCACTTTCGGCCCCCGCCTTGGTGATGGCATTGAAAAGCGTACTCTTGCCCACATTGGGAAGACCGACAATACCGAGTTTCATCTATAATTCCTCCAAAATTTTAACTTTCATTATTTTTGGCACCCAACAATTATATCCTATTGTGCCAGCACTGTACAAGGCTAAATCCGGCAGAACCTGCCGGTATCAGGGCCGGACTTCAGACTAGCGTATGGGATAGTCAAAGAAGGTCTCAGGATAGGGCTCGTTAACCAATTGGTAGTGCCACCACTCGGTCCTTAATTCTTTGAATCCCGCGGCCTTCATGGCCTCCCGGAGAATATTCCTGTTCCGGGTCTGTTCTTCGGTAATGAGCTTGGTGTCATGATTAGAGATGGGCCCCAAAAAATCATAGGGACTTCCCATGTCCAGAGGCTCCCCCGTATCCCGTGAAAAGAGGGTCAGGTCAATGGTTGAACCTCGGGAGTGGGCTGAGCGCTTAGCCAGGTATCCCAGCTTGAACAGATCAGCCTTCTCAAAGTCGGGGTAGAACTCGGCCTTGGTTGAATAGTCCTCGGGCGTGTTCCCCCATTGAATGAAGAAGTCCACGGCTCTTTTGGGCCGATAAGCATCATAGATTAAAAGCCCGTATCCTTGCTCAGAAACCAGGGCATTGACCTTCTTAAGGGCCTCAGCGGCCTCAATGGTGCAGAAGATGCGATCAGACTCATAACCCTCCACAACTTGTCCTGTAAAGTTATGGGCAGTGGCATAGCGCACATCGAATTTGGCATCGGGAAGGGCCTCTTTAAGATATACAAACCCCTCGGGAGCCTTGGGCCATGGGGACTCCGGGGCGGCCTGAACTGGCTCCCGGGATGGCTCCGGTGTTTCAGCTTGAATTTCATAAGCAGGCTCAGAGGTAGCAGGCTCGGGCGTTGCGGGTGATGTTGCCGCAGGTGACGCCGGGGGCGTATGGATGGCAGCTTCTGTGGGAATGTCGGGGGCTGCCATGGCCTCAGTACTGTCGACAGGGGAAAGAACAGCTTCATGCTGGGGGAGGGAGGAGAACGCAAAATGATAGAGGATGACCAGAAGGGTCAGCGCCCCTGCCAAAAGAATTCTGAATCGGCCTTTTCTCATAATCATTCCCCCCTTGGATGCTATGGCTCCATTTTATCATAGCGGGACCCGATAATTGAATTGGTAAACAAGGGTAAACTATGCTATAATTAATTTTTGGATTGGACGGTAGAAAAAATGGATGACAAAATGCGATTGCAGAAATATATAGCCCAGTGCGGTGTTGCCTCCAGGCGCCATGCCGAGGAGCTCATCCGTATGGGAAAGGTCAGGGTCAATGGACGAACCGTGACTGAAATGGGCGTCCTTGTCTCGCCCAAGGACAAGGTGGAGATCAACGGAAAGATCATCAGACAAGAAAAGCGAATGGTCTATATCATGCTCAACAAGCCTTCAGGATATGTTACAACCGTTTCCGATCCGGAGGGCAGAAAAACCGTTCTGGACCTCATCAAGGGTGTAGAAGAGCGGATTTACCCAGTGGGACGCCTGGACTATGACACGACGGGCTTGCTGCTTCTCACCAATGATGGCGACTTTGCCCATGCCTGCACCCATCCTGGCAAAGAAATTACAAAAACCTATATGGCCGAGGTTTCGGGGATGCCGTCAAACGATACCCTGCACGCCCTAAGAAGCGGCGTGATTCTGGATGGAGTACGAACCGCTCCAGCCCAGGTTGATGTTGTGGAAATTAAGGACAAGAGTACGATTCTGAAGATAGTTATCCATGAGGGCAAAAATCGTCAGGTCAAACGCATGTGCGAGGCCGTAGGACACCCTGTTTTAAAGCTTAAGCGTACAGCCGTGGGTAAGCTGGGGCTGAGCGGTTTAAAGCTTGGCCAGTGGCGTTATTTGACACCTAAGGAAGTAAAGCTTATAAAGGGAGGAAGAAATGATTAACCCATCGATGAATTCTCAGAGCCGAGTGAAACCAATCACCGCATATATTAAGGATGCCATCAAATTCTATGATCTGGATAACCCGTTTGTGGCCCAAATCCTGTTTCTTGTTCAGCTTGGTATTCTTTTCGGGGGGTACTGGTTTGCCCGGCCCTATGTTCAGGAGTTTGCCATCCTCTTTGAGCAATTCAGTGTCAGATTCAAGGAGCAGCTGCAGCAATTGGGAAAGGTCGTGGATATATCCATCATCAATACCGACCTTTATGCCAATTTGGTCAATGCTTCAGCAAGGGTTCTTCTCATCATCCTGGTTATAAGGATTCTCTCCTTTTTTATATCTCTTTTCTATGGGACCTACTATCATTTCAGCCTGACCCAGCCCACCATGAGGGGCTCCCAGCGTTTTATGGTGTACTTAAGGAGACTTCCCAAGCTGATTATCTTTAATGTATTGTTCTATATTGCCTTTTTTATTGGCGCTTTGGTTCTGACGCTGGTCTCGGGCTTCATTACCCTGATTGTTCCTGTTTTCTCCTTGGTCAATCTGCTGCTGCCCGTATTCCTGTTCGGACTGATGGCCCTGTTTATCTTCAAGGATCTCTTAATCATCGAGTTCGATGTGGGGATCTTCAATAACTTTAAAAGATCCTGGGACATCACCAGGGATTGTAAACGAAATGTTATTGTTAACGGGATGTTCCCGCTGTGTGTCAGTCTCATCATCAGCTTGTTTGCCATGGATGTGGGGAATCTCCTGTTAGCCCTTTTTATATCTTCATTCTTTGAGGTCATCATTATCATGATAACCCGGAGATTAACCGTTCTGATGTTTGCGGATGCGGCCTCCCTTGAACGTCATGATCTTAACAAGAAACCGCTGAAAACGCAGGAATGATGCACTTAATGTATAATTATGCATTTAAGTTGACACATTCTTGCGAATAATCATATAATTTTTGTATTACTATGCAGGAGGAACATTGTGAATGCTTGAGTTTAGAGAGATAGAAAAGGTTGATCCGGAGGTCGCCCGAGCCATCGGTCAAGAAATTCAAAGGCAGACCGATAAGATTGAATTAATCGCCTCCGAAAATTTTGTCAGCAAGGCGGTTCTTGAAGCGGTAGGAACCCCGTTGACCAATAAATACGCCGAGGGTTATCCTGGAAAGCGCTATTATGGCGGCTGCGAGTATGTGGATGAAATTGAAAGCCTGGCTATCAGCAGAGCTAAGGAACTGTTTGGTGCTGAGCATGTGAATGTGCAGCCACACTCGGGCGCACAAGCCAATATGGCGGTTTTCTTTGCCGTCATGAATCCCGGCGATGTATTTATGGGAATGAATCTGGCCCATGGTGGTCATCTCAGCCATGGTATGGCCATCAATATGTCGGGAAAATACTATAAGCCCGTTTCCTATGAAGTAAGCCCTGTGGATTACCGCATTGACTATGATGCCTTAAGGGCCAAGGCCATTGAGACCAAGCCCAAGATGATCATTGCAGGCGCCAGTGCCTACTCCAGAACCCTGGATTTCAAAGCTTTCAGGGAGATTTGTGACGAGGTGGGGGCTTATCTTATGGTGGATATGGCCCATATTGCAGGCCTTGTGGCTGCCGGTGTTCATCCCAGCCCCGTGCCCTATGCAGACTTTGTGACCACCACCACCCATAAGACCCTCAAAGGCCCCAGAGGCGGTATGATCCTGTGCAAGGAGAAGTATGCCAAGGAAATTGACCGCGCTGTGTTCCCCGGCATTCAGGGAGGACCCCTGATGCATGTGATTGCAGGTAAGGCCGTATGCTTCAAGGAAGCCCTTTCCGAGGAGTTCAGAGAATACCAGAGACAGGTGGCCAGGAAAGCCCAGGCACT
>JAKIML020000109.1 GCA_022702935.2 Bacillota bacterium
GGTTCATCACCGGCAATCGCTGCGAGCGGGGCGAAGGCAAAAAGAAGAGCGCCTCCAATCTTCCCAATCTGTTTCAATATAAGTATGAAAGAGTCTTTGGCTATGAGCCCCTTGCCAAGGAGGAGGCGCCAAGAGGGACGGTGGGCATCCCCCGGGTGCTCAATATGTACGAGGACTATCCCTTCTGGTTCACCTTCTTTACCCATCTGGGCTTTAGGGTGGTCCTTTCGGATCATTCCTCCAAGGAGCTTTATGATAAGGGCATAGAGTCCATGCCCTCGGAATCGGTCTGCTTCCCGGGCAAAATGGTCCACGGCCATATTATGAATCTGATAGAGAAAGGTATCACCTTTATTTTCTATCCCTCGGTTTCCCATGAGAATATTCGGTACGAGGGCGCCGACAATGACTTTAACTGTCCCATTGTCATTTCCTATCCCGAGGTTATCGCCAACAATGTGGAGGTTCTGCGGAGCGGCTCAGTGCGCTTCATGCATCCCTTCCTTCCCCTGGATCACAAAAAAAGGCTAATTAAGCGCCTTAAGGAGGAGTTTAAAGACTTCGACCTGTCTGCCGGCCAGATTGCCCAGGCCGTTGAAAAGGCCTACGAGACTCTGGCGCTTTACAGAAGGGATATGAGCCAGGCCGGAGAAAGGGCCCTGGACGAGATAGGCAAAAAGGGGCTGAAAGGGATTGTTCTGGCGGGGCGGCCCTACCATGCCGATCCCCATATCCACCATGGCATCCCTGAGCTTATCAATGCCCTGGGCATGGCTGTGCTGACTGAGGATTCAGTGGCCCACCTGGGCAAGCTAAAGGAGCCCTTGAGGGTGGTCAATCAGTGGGTGTACCACTCCAGACTGTATCTGGCGGCCAGCTTTGTGGCACAAAGGGACGATCTGGAGCTGGTTCAGCTCAACTCCTTCGGCTGCGGTCTGGATGCCGTCACCACTGATCAGGTTAAGGAGATTCTGGACCTTAACGCCAAAATCTATACCACGTTGAAGATTGACGAGGGCAATAATCTGGGAGCGGCCAGAATCAGGCTTCGTTCTCTGAAGGCTGCCATGGAAGAGCGTGAAAAGAAGGAAAGACCGGCACCCCGGACCAATCCCTATAAACGGCTGATCTTTACCCGGCAGATGAAGAAGGAACACACCATCCTGGCCCCTGAAATGTCTCCCATCCATTTCAGACTGGTGGAGGAGGCCTTCAGGCTGTCGGGCTATAGGGTTGTGGTTCTTCCGTCCATGGACAAAAAGGCCGTGGATGTGGGCTTAAAGTATGTCAACAATGATGCCTGCTATCCTTCCATACTGGTGGTGGGGCAACTTATCGAAGCCCTCCAGTCGGGGGAATATGATACCCATAATACCTCTGTCATGATTACACAGACCGGGGGCGGCTGCCGCGCCACCAATTACATTGCATTCTTACGAAAAGCCCTTTTGGATGCCGGGTTCGGTCATGTTCCCGTCATCTCCCTCAATGCCAACGGCATGGAGACCAACCCCGGCTTTAAACTGACCCTTCCCCTCATCAACCGTGCCGTCATGGCCATGGTCTACGGGGATCTGCTCATGAGCGTGCTTTACCGGGTAAGACCCTATGAGGTTATTAAGGGCTCAGCCAATAAACTCTATGAGAAATGGAACCAGATCTGTCTGGAATCCTTGAAAAAGGGACGGTTTGGCGAGTATAAGAGAAATCTGGAGGGAATTGTCAGAGAGTTTGATGCCCTGGAGATATCCCCGGTGAATAAGCCCCGGGTGGGCTTGGTGGGCGAGATTCTGGTCAAATTCCATCCCACTGCCAACAATAATGCGGTGGAGATTGTGGAGGCCGAAGGGGGCGAGGCCGTGGTGCCCAGCCTCATCGACTTCTTCCTCTATTGTGCCTATAACCGCGATTTTGCTTATCAAAAAGGATCGGGAAGCTGGCTGGCCCGTATGGCAGGCCTGGCCTTCATCCGATTTATTGAATGGTATCGTGGGCCCATGAAAAAGGCCTTGGCCAAAAGCAAGCGCTTCTATCGGCAAAAGAGCATTCAGGAGATTGCCCATGGGGCTTCCAGCATCCTGTCCCTTGGCAACCAAACCGGTGAGGGCTGGCTGCTGACAGGGGAGATGGTGGAGCTCATTGAAAATGGCGTCAATAACATCATCTGCATGCAGCCCTTTGCCTGCCTGCCCAACCATGTGGTGGGCAAGGGCATGATCAAAGCGCTTAAGCGCCAGTATCCCGATGCCAACATTGTGGCGGTGGACTATGATCCCGGCGCCAGTGAGGTCAACCAGCTCAACCGCATCAAGCTGATGCTGTCCAAGGCCTTTGAGGCCGTCAGAGCATCCGAGGCCCAGAAGGAAAGTCCCCTGGAGCAGGATGATATTAAGATAAGCTGAGCAACAATTTTTTAAGGTTTATAAAATTACCGTCGGGAATCTTGAACCGGCATTGGACCTCTGAGGGGTCTATGGGCTGGGAGTTTGAGGTATGGATGTAGAGGGCATCCATGCCCAGGTGGTGAGCCCCCGCAATATCCGAAGTGTGATCATTGCCCACCATGAGGGTGTTCTGGGCGTTAAGCCCCTCAAGGGCCATGAGATGTTCAAAGAACCGCGGATCGGGCTTGCAGATGCCAAGATCCGACGAGGAACAGATTCTGTCAAAATAATGAACAATGCCGAAAGCCGTCAGCTCGGGAAGGGTAAACTCCCTCTGCCCGTTGGACAGCAGGAAGATGCGGATGCCTCGTTCCTTTAAGGCCTGAAGGGTCTCCTTAACCCCGTCAAATAGCCGTATCATCCGTGTGGAAAGATTGCGGAAGACCCTGGCCGTCTGCACAAGCACAGCATCCCCGGGGATAATACCCTTTTCCTCATAAAGCCTTTTAAAGACATGAAGAATTTGAATGTCGGGATGGGGGGTGAGGGCTCTTTTTTCTGCCAGGGCCTGCTGAACCAGTTCTTCATAACGGCTTTTCAATGAAGACGGCTCATAGACAGCACCATTATAGCTGAAAAAACGGGCCACAAAGGTCCAGAACTCGGGGGATTCTTCTTCGGTCTTAATCTCCAGAAGGGTTCCATAAAGGTCGAAAATAATGTTCTGATACATAAACTGCTCCTTAACACTTAAGGCTCCTAAAGAACTCAGGCTCTTTAAGAGTCCCATGATGCTGATAAAATTGTTATTATTATATACCAGAGACCAACGCCTGACTATGGATTTATGGACATTCCGGTTATTTGCCGGGCGTTTAGAGTAATGCCCAAATAGGGTACAATGCTTTTTAAGGGGATGATGTTGTTGATTAAGGTCGCCATTGGACAGGACAGCCACCGCTTCTGTGAAGAGGAAAACGGTAAAAAGCTCATACTGGGAGGAGTGCCCATTGACGGGTGCCCGGGGCTTTCGGGCAACAGCGATGCCGATGTGATCCTCCATGCGCTGACCAATGCCATATCGGGCATCACCTGTGTCAATATTTTAGGTAAGGTGGCCGATGACCTCTGTCTTAAGGAGGGCATCACCGACAGTTCAGTTTATCTTAAAAAGGCTTTGGAATATCTGAAGGGCTATAAAATCGTCCATGTTTCCCTGTCGGTGGAGGCTTTAAGGCCCAAGCTGGCACCCCATATTGAAAGGATCCGTGAGAATATTGGAAGGCTTTTAGACATAAGCCCCATGTGTGTGGGCCTGACGGCCACCACCGGGGAAGGGCTGACCGAATTCGGCAGGGGCAGCGGTATCTTCTGCACGGCTATTATCACGGTGCAAGAGCATGTTACAAACCTGTAACAATATGTTATAATGCAATTAATGGCATTGACTTGTTTTATTCTACATAGAGAAAGTGTATCAATTTAGTTTTGGAGGGCATTTCACGTGAGCAAAAAGACTTTTTACATTACTACCCCGATTTATTATCCCAGCGGAAAGCTTCATATCGGACATTCCTATACCACTGTTGCTGCTGATGCCATGGCCAGGTATAAAAGGCTTCAGGGCTATGATGTCATGTTCCTGACAGGAACCGACGAGCACGGTCAGAAAATTCAGCGGGTGGCCGCCGAAAACGGCGTAACCCCTAAGGAATATGTGGATAAAATCGTTGCAGGTATCAAGGATTTATGGAGCCTGATGAAGATTACCTATGACAAGTTTATCCGCACCACCGACAAGGAGCATATTGAGACGGTACAGAAAATCTTTAAGACTCTCTATGATCAGGGAGACATCTATAAGAGCGAATACGAGGGCTGGTACTGCACCCCCTGTGAATCCTTCTGGACCGAGACCCAGTTGGTGGACGGCAAGTGTCCCGACTGCGGAAGAGGGGTGGAAAAGACCCGTGAGGAGAGCTATTTCTTCAGGCTTTCCAAATATCAGGACAGGCTGATTCAGCTTTTGGAGGAGAATCCCGACTTTATTCAGCCCGCCTCCCGCCGCAATGAAATGCTCAACAACTTCCTCCGTCCGGGCCTCGAGGATCTCTGTGTTTCCCGTACCTCCTTCAACTGGGGTGTGCCGGTGACCTTTGATTCCAAGCATGTGGTCTATGTCTGGATTGATGCCCTGTCCAACTATATCACCGCATTGGGTTATTTAGGCGAGGACGACAGCAAGTTTAAGAAGTACTGGCCTGCCGACGTTCATCTGGTAGGAAAGGAAATCGTCCGTTTCCATACCATTATCTGGCCCGCCATGCTGATGGCCCTGAATGTGCCCATTCCAAAGCAGGTCTTTGGCCATGGATGGCTTGTGCTGGAGGGCGGAAAAATGTCAAAATCCAAAGGAAATGTGGTGGACCCGGTGGTGCTGGTTGAAAAGTACGGCCTGGATGCCATCCGCTACTTCCTTTTAAGAGAGGTGCCCTTTGGCTCCGACGGGGTATTCTCCAATGAAGCCCTGATTTCACGCATCAACTCCGACTTGGCCAATGACCTGGGCAATCTGGTAAGCCGCACGGTAGCCATGATCCAGAAGTACTTCGGAGGCGTGATTCCCAAGGAAAGAGCCGCCGGGGACTATGATGAGGACCTTAAGGCCGTGGTCAGCCAGATCAAGGGCAAGACCGAGGAGCTCATGGACAAGCTCCAGTTCAGCACAGCCCTGGCCGAGATTTGGAAGGCCATTTCCCGTACCAATAAATATATTGATGAGACCATGCCCTGGGCCCTTGCCAAGGATGAGCAGAATAAGCCCAGACTGGCCCAGGTTATGTACAACCTGGCCGAAAGCATCCGCATCGTCTCCATTCTGATTCAGCCCTTCATGCCCGAAACCCCTGAGAAGATATGGAGACAGTTGGCCGTGCCCGAATCCCAGAGAACCTGGGAAAGCGCAGGGGTCTGGGGAGCCTATGATCCCGTGAGCCCCGTGGCACCTGGCGAGATCATCTTCCCGAGAATTGATATGGCCAAGGAGCTGGAAGCCCTGTCGGCTCTGGATAACAGTGCCCCGGCCCAGGCAAAGGCCCCTGCCCAGGAGAAGAAGGCCGAGGCTCCAAAGGCTGAAGCCCCAGAGGGCATTGCGCTTATTGGTATTGAGGACTTTGCCAAGGTGGATCTCAGGGTGGTCAAGGTCCTGGCCTGTGAAAAGGTTGAGAAAAGCGATAAGCTGTTGAAGCTCAAGCTTCAATGCGGTGACGAGGAGCGACAGGTGGTGTCGGGCATTGCCCAGTATTACTCACCCGAGGAGATGGTGGGCAAAACCCTCATCCTGGTGGCCAACCTCAAGCCTGCCAAATTAAGAGGCATTGAGAGCCAGGGTATGATATTGGCCGCTTCGGACAAGGAATCGGGCAAGCTGACCCTGGTTACCATAGAAGGGGAGATACCCACTGGAACCAAGGTAAGCTGATTCAACGACACAATTAGGATGGGAGCGTTTTCACTGTGATAGACTCACATGCCCACTATGATGATGAACAGTTTGACCCCGATCGGGACGAGGTTTTAAAGGCTTGTTTGGCCGAGGGGGTTACCCATATTATTAACCCGGGGAGCAATATGGAAAGCTCGAAAAGGGCCATTGCCCTTTCCGAGCAGTATTCCTTTGTATATGCAGCCGTGGGGGTGCATCCCCACGACACCTCCGAGTGTGACGAAAATACCATTCAGGTACTGACTGACTTGTCCAGGAAGGATAAGGTAGTGGCCATCGGAGAGGTCGGCCTGGACTACCACTACGATTTTTCGCCCCGCGAGGTTCAGAGGGAGTGGTTTGCCAGGCAGATTGCCCTGGCCAGAAGCCTTAAGCTGCCCCTCATTATCCATGACCGAGAATCCCACAAGGATATACTGGATATTTTGAGGGCTGAAAAGGGCTATGAGGTGGGCGGCGTCTTTCACTGCTTCTCAGGCTCCAAGGAAATGGCCCGGGAAGTTCTGGATCTGGGCTTTCATATCGGCATTGGCGGTGCCCTGACCTTTAAGAAAGCCGTAAAGCCCGTTGAGGTGGTGGACTATACGCCCATGGACAGGCTCCTTTTGGAAACCGATAGTCCCTATATGGCCCCGGAGCCCCATAGAGGAAAGAGAAATTGGTCGGGCCTCATGAGACTGGTTTTGAATAAAATGGCCGAAATCAAGAAAGTTGAAGAGAAGGCTGTTGAAGAAGCAACCACGCTGAACGCCATCCGATTGTTCGGCCTATAGTTTGATGCTTTCCAGGCAAGGGGGTACTCCATGAAGAAATTTGTCATAGTCATGATTTCCTTACTGGTCCTGTTTGTCTTCCTCATGCTCAATTACTTGCTTTGGGATAAAGAAAACCTTCTCAAGCAAAGGGATACCGACAAACTCGAGCAGGATTGGCTCAGAGGCCAGAACCTTACCCTCCAGTCCACCGTTGATGAATTGCAGCGAAATATTGAAACGCTGAAAGGACAAAACGACACCCAGCGCAACCGGATTGTAGAACTGGAGCGTCAGGTCAGTGAAGCCCTTCAGCGGGAAAACAGCAATCTTTTGGAGATCCAGGACCATAAAGAGGCCCTGCGCCATTATAAGTCCTTTATGGAGGATGAAATTTATCAGGTGGCCGAGCAGTTTTTCGCCCGCCTGACTTCTGAAAACCCCGAAGAGTCCTGGGCCTTTTTGGACAAGAGCTGCAAGCTCTGGGGAAGAAGCTATTCTCTGGATCAATACATAGAGCTTATTTCCGGCATCAAGTCCATCACCATTAAAGAAGATAAGGACACGGATGTGAAGCCCTTTGTTATCCTGGCCGACCAGGGAGGGGCCTACGAAATCAAATCCCAAATCCGCATAGAGGTCTCCCTGAATGAAGAAAAGGGATTCATCCATCTGGACCCGGGGGAGAATACCCTGGAGGTCATCTTTACCTATAATACCGAGTCAGCCCATTGGGCAATAGCCTCGCTGTCCACCCTAAAAGTTGGTAAGCCTTGACAAAAAAATTCAGGTTGTTATACAATAAAAAAGCCTTGCAGTAAAACAGGGAGGATTTTCCCTACCTATTACATACGGCTATATGCCGCCGATGGAGATACAAAAGAGAGAAGAACGCATTAAAGAAGTTGCTGCGGAAAACCAAATAATAAGGAGAGGATGTTTGAGTGAACGAGCTTTACATCAAGTACATCAAACGTGCCCTTCCCCTTAAGCAATTGGCTTTGCTGTTAATCCTTTCGGTTTTGGCTATTACTGCGGGCGTATTTTTATATTCGAAACTTTGTAAGGACATTAAAGTCATCGAAGATGGCAAGCCAATCGTCGTGAAAACAATGGGAGCCGATGTGGAACAGGCGCTTGCGGTCATGGATATATCCGTGGGCCCCTACGATTACATCAGCACCCCCATGGATACGGTTTTAGATAGCCAGTCGTTGAATGTGATCAACATCAAACGGGCGGTTCCCCTGAACCTCAAGATCGACGGCCAGCTTAAGGAGGTCATGTCATATAGGGACACGGTTGCCGAAGTGATACAGGAAAACGGAATTTCGGTAGGTCCCCTGGACAGGTTTGAGGGTGTCAGCCCCAATGATAAAGTGGTAGCGGGTATGGATATTCGGTTAGTCCGTGTCCGTGAAGAAGTGATTACCGAGCAGGAAGAGATTCCCTTTGACGTTATTGAAAGACCTAACAACACCATGAACAGCGGCGAGAAAAAGGTCATCAATATCGGTCAGAACGGTATTAAGGAAAAGTACTACAAGATTACCTATGAAGACGGAAGAGCTATAGACAGAACTTTTCTCAAAGAGATGGTGGTCTCGGACCCGGTCAGCAAGATTGTGGAATTCGGAACCGTGCTCAATTTCAGGAATTCCCGCGGCGAGCTGGTCCGGTATTCAAAGGTCATGAAAATGAAGGCCACCGCCTATACCTCCTCCTTTGTGGACACAGGAAAAAACCCGGGAGACCCTGGTTTCGGCATTACCTATACCGGGATAAAGGCCAGAGAAGGGGTTATTGCGGTGGATCCCAAGGTTATCCCCTTGGGCACCAAGGTTTATGTTGAGGTTCCGGGCCCGGCACCCGATTATGGATTTGCCATTGCTGCCGATATCGGAAGCGCCATTAAGGGCAACCTCATCGATCTCTATTTTGACAGCAGCGAGACTGTCAGACAATGGGGAAGGAGAAACGTGGTGGTTTACATTCTGAACGAGCAGAACGATACCCGCTGGAAGCAGAATGATACGCCATGGTATTCAAAATAAAAGAAGAGAAAAAGGTTGAGGGGCTGGTCAATAGGCCCCTTATTTAGTTGCTTTTAAGGAGCTTGACCGTGAACCTGGTTCACGGCATGCCTGAACCCTCTGAAATCCATAGGAGAAGTCGGAGCGAACCATGATTAACACCAATGAAATCTTGAAAAAGTATGATTTGAAACTGACAAAAACCCTGGGCCAGAATTTTCTCACCGATATTAATATTATTAAAAAGATTGTGGATGCCGGTGAGGTTAATCAGGAGGATCTGGTGCTGGAAATAGGCCCCGGAATCGGCGCCATGACGGTGGAGCTGGCCAAAAGAGCGGGCAAAGTTGTGGCGGTTGAGATTGACAAGCATCTTATTCCGGCCCTGGAAGAAAACCTGGCCCATCTTGATAATGTGAACCTGGTTCACGGGGATATTATGAAGGTGGATATCCATGCCCTGATTGGGGATTGGGCGGGACCCAAAAAGGTCATTTCCAATCTGCCCTATTACATTACCACGCCCATTGTCATGATGCTGCTGGAAGGGGATATCAACTGGGATACGCTGGTGTTCATGGTTCAGAAGGAAGTGGCCTTAAGAATGGCGGCCACACCGGGCTCCAAGGACTATAGCGCTCTTTCGGTGGCTGTTCGCTATTATTCCGAGCCCAAAATGGCCTTCACGGTATCAAAAAATTGTTTCATCCCCAAGCCCGACGTGGATTCGGCCGTGGTTCGCCTCAAAAAGCGGGAGCTTGACTTTGTGCAGGACATCCCCAAGGAATTCTTCTTCCAGGTGGTTCGGGCATCCTTTGGTCAAAGACGCAAGACCCTCTTGAACGCCCTGGGGCTCCAGCCCTGGCTCAATGGTGGAAAAGAGCGGCTGAAGGAGATTCTTAACAAGCTGGGCATCAAGGAAACGGTGAGGGCAG
Source organism: Bacillota bacterium (assembly GCA_022702935.2). Taxonomy (GTDB): domain Bacteria; phylum Bacillota; class Clostridia; order DSM-8532; family DSM-8532; genus DTU059. The sequence goes on from JAKIML020000109.1 coordinate 9,610, forward strand.
AGGAGCTCTCTTTAGAGACCTTTGCCGCCCTCTGCCGGGAGCTCGCCTAAGGCCCCATACCCATCCTGAAATCCCCGGGGGAAATGTTATATCACCTGATAATACTGCGTATACTTTCAAGAGAACTTTTTTTGGGTGGTATTATGCAGTCGTTATCGGGTTTCGCCAGGAAATATGCCATAATGGAAGAGCTGGACTCCGGCTTTGGCGCAGGCCATACGCCCGAGGCCTTTGTCAGGCTGGATTCCTGGGAGGGCAGAATACAGGCATCCCTGCATGTCAAAGGGCTGAAGCAGGGGCCTTATACCTATAAACTCTATTTAATCTTTGCCAAGCACGACCAATTGATACCGCTTTCGGCGGGCTCGCTGAGTTCGTCCTACAACGGCATGCAAAACGGCTTGGAAATTGATGCGGAGACCCTGAAAAAGCATGGTTTGAAGCCGGAGAATATTCGCTTTGCAGCCATAACGGCCGAGAATCAGGATAAGAAATGGGTGCCGCTTTTTTCAAGCTTTGAAAAGAGCTATAAATGGGATGAAAGTATCCGCCAGGTCATGCTGAGAAGGTCTTCTGCGGCCGACAGGCCCGAGCCCCGGGCCTATGAGGAGGCCAAAGCGCCGTCTGTGACCGAAAGGCCTGTTAATGAGGCCCGTCGTCCCCTTTCTCCCATGGAACTCAATACACCCCAGCCCCAGCCGATGCTTATCACCCCTCAGCCGGTGAATATACCCCAGCCCATGAGTGCGCCGGTACAGCCCGTCAATACCCCCCCTCAGCCTGTTGCTGCTCAGGCACAGCCCGCATTGGCTCAAGAAAAGCCCGACATGGTCCATAGCCAGCCTGCCGTAATCCATCCGCAGCCGGCGAATGCCAATACCCAGCCCGTCATGACCCAGGCTCAACCCACGGGTGTTCAGACCGAGCCTGCAGCCCAGACGTTCAATGCTGATTCGGGCACATACAATACAGCACCTTACGCCAATACGCAAGCTCAGACACCCTCCCCGGTTCAGGCCAACCCGGTACATCAGAGGACGCCCCAGGACCTTCTCTATCACCGGTGTGATATGGGCAGGCTGGAGGAATCCCTCAAAAATTACTTTGAGGAATGTACCCCCTTCAAACGAGCCAGCAGAGGATATAGCTGGTATCGGGTATCAGATCTGGCCAAACTGAGCAATATTATGTATATGTCCGGTGTCAATGTGCCGGTTTTCGCCAACCCGAAAATTCTTGTGGGGCTCTTTAAATATAAGCACATTCTGGCAGGGCTCTATCATGGGGATAACGGTGCCCATTATTATGTCATAGGAGTTCCGGCCAAGAATGAAACCGACAACCGACCTTTTGAAACGGCCTGCCGGTGGGTTCCTGTCAGCGACAGCCCCGTTCGGGACATGGGCGGATACTGGCTGGTCTATGTCAGCCTTAAATCCGGTGAAATTGTGGTTTAAGCGCGTTTATTTGACAGCCCCGGGCATTTGGCCTATACTAACAGGTATTGGGAAGGACAACCAAGTTCATGGGAATGGAGGCTAACCCCCGTTTCCTTTCAGCGAAGGAGGACAAGCTATGGAAAATAACATTGCGCGCTATATCGATCATGCCATATTAAAGCCTGAAATGACTCAGGATGAAGCCCGAAAAGCCATTCTGGAGGGGATTAATTACTCGGTTCGTACGGTCTGTGTAAGACCCTGCGATATTGAGCTGGCCGTTGGCCTGTGCAAGGGGACCCAAACCGATGTCTGTTGCGTGCTGGCTTTCCCGCACGGCTGCGTACCCACTGAGGTCAAGGCCTTTGAGGCCTCCCAGTACGCATTCAAGGGACTGAAGGAAATCGATATGGTGGCCAATTTCGGCTATGTCCGTTCGGGCTTATGGGACAAGGTTTTGAAGGATATTCAGGCCGTGGCCGAGGTGACCCGTAAAGCCGGTGTCCTTTTAAAGGTTATCTTTGAAAGCTGCACCCTCAGCCTGGAAGAGATCAAAAAGACCACCGAGATTTGTATAGAGGCAGGGGCCGATTTTGTGAAGACCTCTACGGGTTTCCACAATGATGGTGCCACCGTGGAAGCTGTCAAGGCCATGGTGGAGGCCGCAAAGGGCCGTATCCGTGTGAAGGCTTCGGGCGGTATTCGCGATATTGAAACAGCCCGCCGCTATATTGATATGGGTTGTGAGAGGCTGGGCGTAGGATTCTCCACCACCCCGGTTTTAATAAGCGGCCAGGGCCGTTCCCAGAGCAATTATTAAGCATTGAGCTTTTTTCGATATTTCAACGGCGATTCCCCTTTGGTTTTCCTGAAGGTCTTGGAAAACTGAAGGGGATCTTCATATCCCACCGAGCGGGCTACATCGCCGATACTGAGCTGCGGGTTTTTTAAGAGCTCGCAGGCCTTATCCATCCTGTAGCCAATGATGAATTCCCTCGGCGGAAGCCCCAGATACCGCTTAAACAACGCGGACAGATAGCTTCGGTCAATCCTGAGGTTTCCGGCCAGGTCCTCCACCGAAAGGGGGCCCCCATAGTTTTTTTCAATATACTCTACGGCCCTGGAAACATAGCGATCTGAGGAAGACGCTTTTTCATCGGAGGCCATGACCTTCCGCTGAAGCTCCAAAAGGTTGGCCAGAAAAAGAAACAGATAACCCGTGAGCATAAGCTCAGGGGTTTTTTCATTTCTGGCGGCGGCAATAAGATGATGGAGGCTCTCAATAAGGGGCCCCTCAGGATCGAAGTCAAAGGTGGGATTTTGTACCGAAAGTCCGGCCTTCTTCAGAATGGCCTCGGCCTTTAAACCATGGAAGCCCACCCAGGAATAGGTCCAGGGTACGGTGCTGTCGGCCTGATAATGGACGATTTGACCGGGCCAGATAAGAAAGCCCTGCCCTGCCTTCAAAACGTAGGTGTTGCCGTTCAGGGAAAAACTGCCCTGGCCCGACAGGATCACATGGAGACTGAAATGATCCCGAACCCCCGGCCCCCAGGAGTGTCCGGGTACACATTCTTCAAAACCACATCTGTACACATTTAAATCCGTATTATCCTTTTTAGATATATAATACTTTTCAAGCATGCGCCTCAATCCTTAAGTCAACAAAAACACATAAACTATACACATTGTAACATTTACCCCAAACGGAATACAATTCTATAATCAAGGTGGAGGGGCTTGTTCATAAAAGCCCTGCGGCATTGATTTGGAAAAGGTCCACGCGTGCATATTCAAGAAAGAAAGGAAGATGGCTATGGCCGAACTCAGATGGCATCCGCTCATCAAGGATTGGATCATGATCGCCTCCCATCGTCAGGACAGGCCTCAGATGCCCAAGGATTGGTGTCCTTTCTGTCCGTCCAGCGGTAAAGTGCCCGAGTATGAAGTGGCAGAATACGATAATGACTTTCCGGCACTGATGCAGGCACCTCCGGAGCCCGATCCCGTTGCCACCGACTTTTTTAAGACGGCTCCGGCCTACGGAAAATGCGAGGTCATTCTCTATTCTCCCAATCATACAGCAACCCTTCCCGAGCTTACCGATGCCCATGTGCGTAAGCTGGTGGATCTTTGGACCCAGCGGTTTGAGCTGATGAAGAAGGACGAAAAGATTAAATATGTGTTCATTTTTGAAAACCGTGGTGAAGTGGTGGGAGTGACCATGCCCCATCCCCATGGCCAGATCTATGGCTATTCCTTTATACCCAAGAAGCTGGCCCTTGAGCTTGAAGCCTGCCAGGAGCACCATCAGAACCACGGGGAATGCCTGCTGTGCAGGATGCTTAAAGAGGAGCGGGAATACAAGGACCGGGTCATCTTTGAAAATGAGGATTTTACCGTGGTACTGCCCTTTTTCACTGAGTATCCCTATGGTGTCTATATTCTGAGCCGACATCATAAGCAGAACCTGAGCCAGTTCACCCCTAAGGAAAAGGATAATCTGGCTAAAACCATCCGACAGACGGTGGGCATGCTGGATTCCCTTTTTGATAAGCCCTTTCCCTATATGATGTGCATGCATCAGGATCCGGTGAACAGCGGCGATTTCTCCGAGTACTATCATTTCCACATTGAGTTTTTCCCGCCCATGCGCTCAGCGGTCAAGCAAAAATTCAATGCTTCCAGCGAGACGGGGGCCTGGGCTCACTGCAATCCCACGGCGCCCGAGGAGAAGGCTGCCGAGCTTAGGGAAGCCTATTTAAAGTTCATGAATAAGGATTCGGGGCAAAAAGCCTGATGGAAGAAGGGAGTGCCGAGAAAGATGGATAAAAGCAAGCTTATTGAGAAATTTCTAGGCTATTTCGACGGGTCTTTGGAAGGCATACGCCTGTTTACAGCACCGGGCCGGGTGAATCTTATCGGTGAGCATACCGATTACAATGGCGGGTTTGTCTTCCCGGCTGCCCTGACCCTTGCCACCACGGTGGTGGCAAGACCCAGAAAGGACCGAATGATCCGCCTTATTGCCACCGATCTGGAGCAAATGGTGGAGGCCGATTTGGATTGCCTGGACCAGTACAGAAACCTCCCCTGGGGCAATTACCAGTTGGGGGTTGCCCAGACGCTTTTAAAGGCCGGTTATATGATTAAGGGCTGTGACCTTATGTACGAGGATAAGGTGCCGCTGGGGAGCGGGCTCTCCTCCTCGGCAGCCATAGAGCTGGCCACAGCCATCGCCCTGGTGAGCCTGGGGGATGAGGCCTATGGCAAAACCAAGGCCATTGACGCTATCGAGATGGCAAAGCTGTCACAAAGGGCCGAACATGAGTATATTGGGGTGAAATGCGGTATTATGGATCAGTTCGCCTCGGCCATGGGCAAAAAAGACCATGCCATCTTTCTGGACTGCAAGGACTTAAGCTTCCAATGGGTTCCCATAACCCTCTCGGGGTATTCGCTGGTCATTGGCAATACCAATAAGAAGCGCAGCCTTGGAGAAGGCAAATACAACGAGCGCAGAGCCGAGTGCGAAAAAGGTCTGGAGCTGCTTAAATCAGCGCTGCCTCAGGCCACATGCCTTCGGGATGTGTCCTGCGAGGATTTTGAAAAATACCGGCATTTAATAGACAGTGAAGTTATCAGAAAACGGGTGGCCCATGTGGTCTACGAAAACCAGCGTGTCTTGGATTCTGTGGAGGCGCTTAAAAACGGGGACATGGCCACCTTTGGAAGGCTCATGAATGATTCCCATAATTCCCTGAGAGACCTTTACGAGGTCACGGGCAAAGAACTGGATACTCTGGTGGAGGAGGCCCGGAAGATTGAGGGCGTCCTGGGCTCACGCATGACAGGCGCGGGGTTTGGGGGGTGCACCGTCAGCCTGGTTAAGAATGAGCGCATTCCGGCCTTTATTGAATCGGTGGGCAAGGCCTACCAGGACAAAATAGGCTATGGGGCCAGCTTCTATGTCTCGGAGATTGGAGACGGAGCTCGGGAACTGAAATAGGGTATTTTTGCCTTCCTTTATACGCCCTCCGACAAATTTCGGAGGGCACTTTTTTGCCTCTCAGGGAGAATGGGACTGTTACCCATCTCAAAAGCATGCCCGGGGGACACCCTGTTATCGGGAAGATTAGTGTTTGCAATCAAGGGCCATACCCTATATAATATTAGTGCCGACCGGATGACCATAACAATCCGGCCTTTATCATGGAATAAAACGCTGGACTTGTCTGAGGCTGTGTCACAAAGTCGGTGAATGAGTCGCTTTACGGAGGAATGGTATTATGGCAGGTATCGTTGTCATTGGAACACAATGGGGAGATGAAGGTAAGGGTAAGTATATCGATATTTTATCGTCGAATACCGATTATGTGGTGCGTTTTTCGGGTGGAAACAATGCCGGACATACCATTGTTCACGATGGCGTAAAGTATGCGCTGCACCTTCTTCCATCGGGCATACTGAGAAAGAATATCACCTGTATTGTGGCCAACGGTGTGGTCATAGATCCGGCCGTTTTGCTCATGGAACTGGATCGGCTGGAATCACAAAAGGTAGAGCGGGCCGCCCTCTATATCAGTGATCGGGCCCATGTGATTATGCCCTGGCATATCGTCCTGGACGGGCTTCAGGAGAGCAAGAGAGGCAAGGACGGGCTGGGCACCACCAAGCGGGGCATTGGTCCTGCCTACAGCGATAAGACCGAGCGCTGCGGTATCCGCATGGGGGATCTCATGGATGCTGAGGCCTTTAAGGAAAAGGTCTATGCCAATATTGAGATTAAGAATGCCATTATTGAAAAGGTTTATGGGGGAGAGCCCCTGGACCCTGAAAAGATTATCGCTGATTACCTGGGCTATGCGGAGCGGCTTAAGCCCTATGTCCGCGATGTGAACTCGTTGATTCATGTGGCCCTTGAGCAAGGGAAAACTGTCCTTTTCGAAGGCGCTCAGGCCACCTTCCTGGATCTTGATTTCGGAACCTATCCCTATGTCACCTCCTCCAACCCCATTGCCGGTGGTGTATGCACGGGAGCCGGGGTTGGCCCCAAAATGATTACCGAAGTGCTGGGGGTTATGAAGGCCTATACCTCCCGCGTAGGCGCCGGACCCTTTGTGACCGAGCAGATTAACGAGATTGGAGACACCATCCGTGAACTGGGCCATGAATACGGCACCACCACAGGACGCCCCCGCCGCTGCGGATGGCTGGACGCTGTGATGCTTAAGTATGCGGCACGGGTAAACGGCTTGACCGGTTTTTGCATGAACCATCTGGATACCATCGGAAAGCTGGATTCCATCAAGCTTTGTGTAAACTATAAGCTGGACGGCAAGATTATCGACTACTATCCCGCCAATCTTAAAGAGCTGGAGCGCGTCGAACCCGTCTACGAGGAGTTTGAAAGCTGGAAGGGTGTTGACATCTCCAAGGTTCGTTCCTTTGATGACCTTCCTGAGGCCGCCAAGCGCTATGTAAGAAGGATTGAGGAAATCACCGGGGTCAAGATGAAGTATATCGGCGTGGGTCCCGAAAGAGAACAGACCATTGTGATGTAAATGCAATAAGCAGGTCATGCTTAAAGCAGGCTTAACATCAGGATTTAGATTGATACAATGAAGAAAGAAGCAGACGGACGGGTCATAGACCTGTCCGGGTAGTATCCCGAATTTTGTGTAAACTCCAAATACGGGGTAAAATAGAGCAAAA
>JAKIML020000096.1 GCA_022702935.2 Bacillota bacterium
TCTATTGTTTTCCCTTTTTATTTCATTAATATCCCTACAGTAACTTTACGCTAACGTACTGAACGTTAACATGGTGGAGGGCTAAAATGCGCTCAAAACCTTATATTGTGCATAGGGAAATAGTGGTTGAAAGAAAAGACCGTATAATGATAGAATGCATATAGGCAGGAACACGATAAATTTGGAGGTAATTCTATGAGTGATGTAAAGTATTGCCCGTCCTGTGGTACACCCCTTGCTTTATCTGCAGCATTTTGCCATCAATGTGGCAAGAAGCAGAATTCTGCAGCCGACGAAGCTCCGGTGACCAACGCGTATTCCACTGATAATACAGAGTCTGTGCCCGAGAGCGAACCCGCTTTGGCAGGGACAAGCCCCATTGAGGAAGTCCAGAACGATAGTCCTGCTCAGACCGAGACCCCCGCTATAGAAGCCGAGGCTCCTTCACAGCCTGATATTGAACAACCTGAAGTACAGCAGTTGCCTCCCGAAACACCTGTTGCGCCCGTTGCACCGCAGCAGCCCTACGTTGCACAGAGCCCGGCGCCAACCCCGCAAGTGACAGCCGCCGCTCCTCAGCCTGCTTCCATAGCTCCACAGACTCCCGCCGCGGCACCCCAGACGGCACCTGCACAAAAGCCGGTACCCAAGAAGAAATTCCCCTGGGTCTTCACCGTGCTTTGGGTTCTTGCTGCAGCAGCAGTTGGCCTTTGGAGCTATTTTGTATTAATCCATCCCGAGTACGATTATCCGGTGCTGACAGAAGATGCTCAGCGTTACATCCTTTTAACCGTGGCTATTGCTCTGCTGATCTATACCCTGAGCCTTAAGTTGACCATGAAAAAGCTCAAGGTGCTTCCCACGGTACTTTTGATTATTGCCGCAGTAGTTATATTCTATTTCTTCTGTACCGTAGAATTGACGGATGGGGATTTGCTCCATGATGTCCTGACCGATTTGACAGAAAGTATTTTGCCCGCATCAGGTAATTAGTTGAGGTGGAACCATGAGTTTGGATAAGTACATAGCCCTGGCCTTGGAAAAGGGTGCTGACCATGCCGTTGCATTTTCCATAGATCAGATTGCTTTTGATTCAAGAACCTTGTTAAAATGCATGTTCGGCTGTTCCGACTGGGGACTGGGCCATACCTGTCCATCCAGGGAAGGATCTCTCAAGCCATGGGAATATGAGATGATTCTCAAACGCTATCAACGGGGGATAATAATTCATTCTACCGACAAGAAGCTTTCTCAGGATATTTCCTTTGAAATTGAACGCCAGGCCTTTGTGGACGGTTACTATTTTGCCTTCTCCATGAGCGACTGCGCCTGCTGTGCAAAGTGTGCCGGCTTTAAAGGTGCACGCTGCGCCAATCCGAAGAAGGCAAGACCCGCTTTCCATAGCGTAGGCATTGACGTGTTCAAGACTGTTCGGAAGTTTAAACTTCCCATCAATACCCTCAAAGAACAGGGGGAGACCGTCAACTGGTATTCGGCCGTCTTTATTGACTGAGCATCATTATGACACCTTAATAGCAAGTAAAGATAAAACTGCCGCCGGAAGATTATCCGGCGGCAGTTTCTATATGATGAGGCAGCGCCCATGGACTTTGGATTATCCTGGTTCATTCAATTACCCTTCTGCCTTTTCTGTACTAAAATGTAGAGCTCATGATCTTCCTTGTCCATTCTTTGCACGAGGGCCTGGGTAATTTGCCTGGCCTCACTGATGAAGACTTCAGGCTTGGCCAGTATCTTATTGGCCGTATTATATTCCGTCTTAAAACGTGTGTACTCCTCAGCCAGATGTCCCATTTCACTGATATATTGATGAGCCATAGCTTTCACCTCAGCATCTGGGCTTTGCAACAACTCTGGATAAAGAAACTTGTCTTCCTCCAGCATATGTACCTTCAATTTTCCGGCCAAACGACTGATACACAGAGCCACATCGGTTGCATTGATGTCAGTGCTGTCTTTCTCCAACACGGCAACAAGAAAATTTAAGTCCTCATGAATGGACGCGTGCTGACGCAGCATATTTTCAAAATGTCTCATAATAACCTCCTTTGATACCTATATTAATACATCTCTCCTCATTAATCGGTAGCCATGGCTACGGAAAACTGATGGGGCTTGGACAAAAGTAAACATAATTTGCTTTTGCCTTGCATGTTATTCCATGTTAACATAGAGGTAACATAATAAATTTATTGCAAAGAGGGAATTTGCTTGTGATAAAGGAAATTTCCTGTGATATTTCATGTTACATCCTGAAATGACATGGCGTACCCCGGAATAAAGTCTTGAAACCCTTTATGATCAGTAGTTTCAGCTTCGGGTGTGTCAGAATTTGAGCGTAAGGGGGATTACTAAGTGAGATTCAAAAGTATTAAGGCACGTATTGTGCTGTTTTTTGGCATATTGATGCTCATCATCTGTCTAGGACTGGGAGTTTGTGCTTCTTTAGGTTCACAGGCTTCTCTGAAAAGAAGTATTGATGAAGATCTTCTGGAGCTGGCAAAAGCCGATGCCAAGATTATCACCGAGAAAATTCAAACACAACTTAATGCATTGGAGGCTATAGCCGACAATCCCACCATAGTGAGCAGTGAACCGACACTGGAGGAGAAAATGGTGATTTTGCGTCAGGAAGTGATAAGAAGCGGGCACAAAAGCATCATGATGGCGGATGTTAAGGGGGTTGCGCACCAAACTAACGGAGAGACATTTGATATTTCTGACCGGGAGTACTTTAAGAAAGCACTGGCTGGAGAATATGCTGTTTCAGACCCCATGGTCAGCAAGACCGACGGCAATATAGTGGTTGCCTTCGCAGTGCCCATAAAGGAAGGCAATAAAGTTGTAGGTGTACTGATTGCAGGGCGGGACGGCAATGAGTTAAGCGGCTATACCAGCGAGATGCAGTTTGGTGAGCGGGAGGTCTTCATGATTAATCATGAAGGCACTACGGTTGCCAATAACGATGCGAGTCGTGTAATGGACATGTACAACATTGCTGATGCCTATGCGGCAGACCCTGCCATAGAAGAGATCTATAATCTTCAGATGAAGATGGCTTCGGGTGAACAGGGCGTGGGCGAATACACCATTAACGGAGTTTCCAAATACATGGCGTATTATCCGGTGAATGGAACCAATTGGTCCTTGGGCGTCACCGCCCCCAAATCAGTGGTAATGGCAAGGGTGGAAGGGATGACGGTGAACCTGATCATTGTGTCGGTCCTGTTCCTTCTGATTGGTATCGGAATCACGTTTGTGATAGCACGAAATATCTCTAGACCTATTAAGGAAGCCACCGGTTATGTGAATGCCATTGCCACTGGTGACTTTACAGGGGAAATCTCCCAAAAGCTATTGGTGAAGCGGGATGAAATGGGGATTCTGGCCAATTCGCTGAAAAAGATGCAAGATTCCATGAGAAACATGATGAAAGCCGTTGTTGATGAATCCACTGTCGTCACCGATATGCTGTCAACCATCAATAAGGATATGTATGGCTTGAACGAAAGTATAGAGGAAATCTCCTCCACCACCGAGCAATTATCGGCAGCGACTGAAGAAACGGCCGCATCCACAGAAGAAATGAATGCCACATCTATGGAGGTCGAAAAGGCCATTGAGTCCATCGCCGCAAAGGCTCAGGAAGGCGCCGAAACTGTCGGCAGAGTGAGTGCCATGAGCGAGGTCATGAAGGAGAGAGCCATCTCTTCAAAGCATGAAGCGCTGGAGATGTACAGTAAATCAAAGGTCAACATGCAGAGCGCCATAGAACAATCCAAGGCTGTGGAGCAGATTAACGAGTTGTCCAATGCCATTCTGGACATCACCACCCAGACCAATCTTCTGGCATTGAATGCTGCCATTGAAGCTGCCAGAGCCGGGGAATCGGGAAGAGGCTTTGCGGTAGTGGCCGATGAAATCAGAAAGCTGGCTGAGGACTCCAAAACATCAGTATCGCAGATTCAAGAAGTGACAAATCAGGTACTCTCGGTGGTCAATGATCTTTCGGCCAGCTCCAGAGAAGTTATGGAGTTTATTGACAGGAAGGTGCTTAGCGACTATGAGAACCTGGTAGAGACCAGCGAACGCTATAATGAGCACTCCAAGGTGATTAATGATATTGTTCTGGACTTCAGTTCAACCTCGCAGGAGCTTTTGGCGTCCATGCAGAATATGGTCTATGCCATTAACCAAATCTCTACTTCGACCAATGAAGAGGCTCTGGGCGCGGCCAATATTGCTCAGAGGTCAGAAACCATCGTGCATATGACCGAAAATGTTGTGAACCTGGCCAACCGGTCCAATGAAAAGTCGGAGGCCCTGATTAAGCTGGTTCAGCAATTCAAGATTTAAAGCATGCTAAAACAACGGCCGCCAGGATCATGAGATCTTGGCGGCTTTGTCAATTTTCTAGTGTTTACATCTTGATGCAAAGGCTTGCATAGCCTATGCTATAGAGGGACACACCTGCAGTTTGTCCTATTAAAGCACTTGCTAAGGAGCATGAACATGAGAAAGCAGAAGACCTTTGAAGCCTATCTTGACGATCTTTCCACCATTTCGGTGTACCAATCCAAAGCTTTTTACAATGGGATAAGCTGCTTATTTAAATTAAGAGATGCTCAAGGCAATCTCAGTGAGCTGCCCATTATCGATTCCATCGATGAAGGGGACTATTACCGCTATACTCTCAAGGCCCAGAATGTTGTCATTGGTCAGGAATATGAGGTGCTCAATGACCATCATCTGGTCACAACCCTGGCCATGGGGTATGTGGTTCGAACAAAAGCCTTTGATGATCTGTTTTACTATGATGGGGATGATCTGGGGGCCGTTTATACCAAGGAGGCCACCACACTTAAGCTTTGGGCGCCAACCGCCTCAGCGGTCAAGACTGTAATACAGAAGGCCGGCAAGGATACGGGCTTAAAGGCGCAAACCTTCGAGCTTGAAAGAGGGGGGAAGGGTGTATGGTCCTTAACCCTGGAAGGAGACTATGAAGGCTGGGCCTATGTTTATCTGGTCAAGGTCAATGGTCAGTGGCAGGAGGCCACCGATCCCTACGCAAGAGCCTCCATGCCCAATGCAAAGCGCTCGGTCATTATCGATCCGAAGAAAGCTGAGGTTCCCCTCAACAAGGAGTGCCTGCCCCCATTAGAATCCTATACCGATGCCATCCTCTATGAGGTTCATGTCCGCGACCTTTCAGTGCATGAAAACTCGGGCATCACGCATAAGGGAAAATTCTTAGGCCTTGCCGAGGAGGGAACAATAACCTCCAGAGGAACCTTGACCGGTCTTGATTATATTGCAGACTTGGGCATTACCCATGTCCAACTCATGCCCGTCTATGATTTCGGATCGGTTGATGAGCTCAATCAGTTTGCTTTCTATAACTGGGGTTATGACCCGGTTCAATATAATGTTCCCGAAGGAAGCTATGCCACCCATGTTTGGGACCCCTATTCCTCCATTACTGAGCTTAAACGGCTTATTGCCAAGCTCCATGAGAAGGGGCTGAGGGTGACCATGGATGTGGTCTACAACCATATGTTCAATAAGGATACCTCGTCCTTTGATAAGATTGTGCCCGACTATTACTTCCGTTTAGGGCCCAACGGCGAGATTTCAAACGGCTCCTTCTGCACCAATGACATGGATTCCACCCGCAGAATGACTCAAAAGTTCTTTCTGGACTCCACAAAAATGTGGGTCAGGGATTATGGCATTGACGGCTTCCGCTTTGATCTGATGGGCATTTTGGATGTGGATACCATGAACCTTATTGCTGATGAGTGCCTAAAGCTGGACCCTTCCCTCATGATCTACGGAGAGGGCTGGAATATGCCCACGCTGCTTGAGGAGGAGAAGAAAGCCACCATCCAAAACCATCATAAGCTCCCCAAACTGGCCTTCTTTAATGACAGGTTCTATACCGTACTGAGAGGCCACGCCCTTGAGGACCCCACCAAGCCTCTGGGCTATCTGTCGGGAGCCACAAGGTTAGCCGAGAGCGTTAAGAATGTTTTAGCAGGCTCGGTGACAACATGGGGAGGTTTGGAGCCCTATTTCATGGAACCCACCCAGTCCATCAACTATATCGAGTGCCATGACAACCATACCTTCTGGGATAAGCTTTCATTATGCAACAGCGAGGATGATGAGGATACCCGTGAAAAGCGCCACAGACTGGGGCTGGGCATGATTCTGGTCTCCCAGGGTATAGCCTTTATCCATTCAGGTCAGGAGTTCTTTCGCACCAAGAACGGCACCGACAACAGCTATATGTCCCCCGATGCCATTAATCGTCTGGATTGGGACAGGAAGGATCAATACATCTCCAATGTCAACTATGCCAAGGACCTGATTGCTTTGAGAAAAAGCCTGAAGGCTTTGAGACTTCGGTCCAGTCAGGAGATACAGGAGCATGTGGATATCGAGGTTCTGCACAATGGCGTTGTGATTTACACCCTGGAAAATGTGAGGAAGTATGGCGAGTATGATGAGATACTCATGATTATCAATCCCAACAAGACGCCTTTTTCCCTTGAACTGGAGGCTGAGTACAGGCTTTTGGCCGATTATCATGGCTTAAGCAGGAAAGAGGCGGGGGTAAGAACGGCCACGGTCCGTCCCTTTGAGCTGTTGGTGCTGGCCCGATAAACGGAGCGAACCAGCTCAAATCAGGATGTTTCTAGTGTTATAGGGAATGATACTGCCTGTCAGCGAGATTTCTTGAAGGAAATTTAAAAATTATCTTGTCATAATGCCAGTTTTCGTGTATACTTATTTTTGCTTGATTCACGTGCGAAAGTGGTGGAATTGGCAGACTCGCTAGATTCAGGTTCTAGTGTGCGCAAGCACGTGCGGGTTCAAATCCCGCCTTTCGCACCAAAGCTCCTTGGAGAACCCAGGGAGCTTTTTTGTTATGTAATTGTATCCGCTTAAAGCCTCATAGTTCACTGTCGGCACACATTTTGGCACACATGGAATATGCGCTGTGTCAGGTTTTAAGGTGTATTGCCCATAAAATGCGACAAATTTTTTACATCCCTATACTTTCAATCATTGTAAATAAAGGTATATAATCTAATGTATATTATATGAAGGGGATAGGGGCCTTTTATGCAAAAAAAGAGCAAAATAATGAGAATATTGTCGATTTTCTTGATTATCTGTGTGGTATTTACACTCATTCCTTACTCTGCACTTGCGGCAATCAGCACCCTAAAAAACAATACTCTGGAAAAGAATCAAGAGATACTTGAAATATTAAGAGGCATCACGGGGGATGATGCCAAGGCCCAGGAACTCCTGGAGCTCTTTACGAATCTTGGGCTCCTGGATGAAAACGGAGAGTTCCGTACTGTATTGGTCGATGTGGATGGAAGGCTCATGACCCTCGATGAAATCAGGGAGCTCGTCAACAGCGACGGAGTTGACCTGGACAAGATGGTCAGTGTTGACGGGACAAGCTTAACCCTTCGGCATCTGAAGACCATGATAGAGATAGAGGATGAGCTTCAAAGAATCTATAGCACCTATTTCAACAATGATATTACCTTAACCGATGAACACATTAAAGCCCTTGAATCCATCAGCGCACAGCTTGAAGGGGAGGGCATCCCTTTAGTCAGCTCCTTTTCATCAAAGAGCATTCAGGTTCCTTCGGGCATCGACCACCATGTACGCGCTGTGATTGACACATCAACCCTCAATTGTGCCAATGGTGCTGGTTCCCAGAATGTTACCATTACGCTGGTGGACGAAAACGGCGATAACCTTTCGAAAGTACCCGATTACGATATAAGCATACCCTATCGCTTTGTAGACGGAAGTGCTAAAAAGTCGGTAAATTATGAGGATACCAGCGGTTTCAACGGCACCATAAAATTTACCGCTGGCAGCACACAGACCCAAAAAAGCTTAACCTTCAACATCAAGAATGACCAAAGCCGTTTCAGCGGACAAAAGGCCTTTTTGATACAGTTTGATGAGCCCAGCAACAATGTTGTCCTTAAAATTGTTAAGGATTCAGTGGTCAAGGACAATATGCTTTCAGCAGAAAAGGTGGTCCTGGTAAGCAAAGATTATACCTGGCCTGCTATTGATGTCACCTATCCTGATGACGGCACTTCATCACTTAGTTTTAAAAGTAATAAAAAAGGAACCTATAGCACTACTGCCAGATGGTATTATGTACCCGATGATGTGCTTGCCTTCATGATGGAGGAGGGCATCTTCAACACCATTGATGTTGAGCTTAAAATGAGCAATGCGGCCAATTATGTGCCCAATGCATCTCTTTATGTGACCATTGGAAATGACGGCGACACTTATTTTAATCCATCAAACTATTTAACTTATGATTATGATGTGGTGTCTTGCTATCTGGGTGCATTGGAGGCTGGAAAGACTTATAAAGCGACAACACCGGAGGACTTTGAATTTCGTCCGGCAAAGATGAAAAAGGCCTTTACCATCAGTAACGGCGGCAATCTCTATGTGGAGACGACAGAATACATTTGGGCATCAGCGGGAACCTTTACCATACGCTTTTATGATAAGAAGGCTCCCACCGTAAAATCCATGACGGTGCCTGCCAGGCAATATACCTATGGTCAATCGGTGCCCATCCTTGTGGAATTCGATGAGCCGGTGAACCTGACCGGTGTTACCTTGAATGCCAACGGAATAACCCTTTCACCGCTGGAAAACACCAGTACCGGCACCAGACAGGCCACCTTCCTTTATACAATCGGTTCCCAGGAAGTATTTGACGATCTCACTGTATCCAATCTGAAGGGCGCAGTGGACTTAAGCGGCATTGCTCAGACTGTTGAGGGCCCCAGTACCGTCTATGAAGATGTTATCATGCCGCTTTCCAAATTCTATTCCTTTTCAACCGAAGCCACTTCCAGCACATCGGTAAATGATAGCGGAAACACTGTTGTAACAGCATTTCTTCCCATATCCGACAATGATTTGACACGCTGGATTGACCATGATGGTGTCTATGATGAAACTACGGGTGAAAAGATGATGACCAGTGTCTATGCCTCCATCGACGGCGGCAGCTCCCGAATCCCACTCTATGGTGTGGAAGGCTCGGACGGATCTCTTACAGGCCTTATGTGTACATTCATAGCAGAGTATAATCTGTCAGATTCCAATCAATCCCGTGTCGTAGAGTTTTACTATACCGATAATGGCACCACTTTTAATAATATGGTGGGCAAATTTGCAACCTATATCGTGCCTCCGGTGGTGTTCCTGGAAGCCGATGACATTGAGCTGTCTGACAACTTTCCTGAGGATGGTGTGGTTTTCCTCCAGGAGGGGACTTCGTCCTTTAAACTTGACTATTCCTTAAAGAAGGCAGCAACATGGAGCAAGCACGAGGACTTTGAATGGGCCAGCAGCAATCCCAGCGTAGCCACCATTGACAGGAATGGCGTTATTGTTCTTACGGGTCAGCCTACTGGTGAAACACCCGTTTCCTTTACCCTGACAGCGAAAAACGGCGGTTTGGAGGGCAGGGCAGTGACCCTTGTCAGCAGGCCGCTGACGGTGAAGGTGGGGTTGACACCGTTCCTGAGCATTCCCGAGGGAACCAACCATATTATTGTCAGGAGCGGGGAGAGCGCCGAGGTGCGCTGGACCTCCAACCTCATTGCCAAAAACGCTGAGAGTGGAAAGCGTACCGAGTTTACCATTGAAGTGTTTATGGCCGACTATATTGAAGGCGTATTGCATAAGGGTGCATCAGTACATACAAAGACCCTTTCAGCAAGCGAGGATGCCCCTGTTTCAAGCTATATCATTCCTGCAAATGTGCTCGAAGGTATTTCTCTCATAGGCCGATACAGCTATATAGTGGAGGTCAGAGCGGCCCATCCTCTTAAACCGGGAGAAATCTTCGAAGCAAGGGCCTACATATCCATCAACTCCCAGCCCGCCATTGTGAAGCTGGGTCGTTTGGACAATTACTTTATCACTGATAAAACCACATCGCTGAACATCAACTGGGTCCTGGAGCATTTTGATACCCTTAATGGCTCTGAGTTTGTGCTGGAGATAACCAACAACACCGATGGCAGGGTCATCCAAAAACAGACGCATACCCAGGACAGCGGGGATAACTGTGTCCTGACCATTCCCAAGGTTGAGAACGGATACAGAGACATATACACCATTGCTGCAAAGGCCAAGAATACCCTGGATGACACCTGGTCCTATGATTCATTTGTGCTGTATGTTTACAGCGATGATGCGCTGAAGATTTGGATTGACGGCCAGGAGGCAGGCAGCACCCATACCATGAGCAATATTGAGCGCATCAGCAAAATGTCCAGTGATGAGATTCTCGCTTTGAACAGGGATATTTACTTGAAGAATGTTTTAAGCATCAACTATGGCGATTATCCCTGGGGCCAGCTTAAGGATCAGATACACTGGAGCTCTTCGGACAGCAGTGTATCCAGCATCAATTTCAAGAATGTAAGCTTCTACTATAATATCGAGGATCTGAGCTATACCTCCTACCGTCCCACCGACACCTTCATCCTGTCAGGGCTTAAGGACGGTATGGTTCGGATTACGGCAACCCATGCAGAAACCAATCAGACCAAGACCCTGGATGTACAGGTGGAAACCCTGAAGGATAAGCTCTACATATTCCAGGTCAGTCCCAAAACAAGAACGACGCTGACATATATCAACGGCAATGGCATTAAAAGAACGGTTGAAACCAATGACAACGGTGAACTGGCGCTGTTTGAGGAAAGCGGAATAAAAAGCGAGATCCATATGAAATCCTCCTATGGCGACAAGGAATATGTGGGAACGCTGTATAATATTGTTTCCTCTGAAAAGGACTATACCAAGCTGGAGCTTTATCCTGTCAACTACTTAAGACTGCAGGAAATTTCAACAGCAGAGCTGTACTTTATACAATCCTTCAATTCGACATACAGCGGTCAGGTGATCATAAGGGGCGGGGTCTATAAAAATGGGGAGTATTGTGCCCAAGCAGAGCTTAATGATCTTCCCGGCACCCAGGACCAATTGATCACCCTGGATTCAAAGGGCAGGTTTGTTGTCAAAATGGATCCCACCCAGTTCTGGGTTCGTTCCAGCACTGAGGTTCTTCAAGCTGATGACAAGCTGGAATTTATCTTTGAGATCCGTTTCCCTGGTGACAATTACTATCCGCAGCTTCTATCCATTAGATACGGGGGCGGCTATGAGGATGCCATCCGTCTTGGAACCAAGGTCGTGCCAGTCAGACCTGTGACCGAGAGTGAAAAGTACAAGCCCTTCATTGTAAGCCAATACGTTGATTATGGCTTTAAGAGCGGGACCCGGATGAATGTGCTGAGCTTTCCCGGAAAGGTAGGGCCAGGGCAGACAAGTGAAAAAGCAGAGCTTGTTACCACCGTATTCTGGTGGGGTGAGGACATAAACTCCGACAATGACAAGCATTCCTTAACCATAAAGGATGTCTATGGCATTGTGCCCAAGGGGCAGACGTCCTACCCACTGATTTATCCCTTTTCATCCATTAAGGCCACACGAAATAACTTTGTTTTGAATCGGGATACCCTGGAAGGCTGGCTTGAGGCAGGCGAGAGCAGACCTCTGAAACTGATTATGACCGATGCTAAGGGCGAGCTCTATAAGATTGAGGATCTACCGTTCTCGGTCATCGATATGCTTGGTATTGATAGGGCTGAGGAAAGCAAGGAATTCAAAGGCTGGGTTGACAAGCTGAGCGATAACTTTAAAATTAGCCCCACCAAGATTAATATTGTGGACAATGTCATTCAAAACGGATTGGACTTTTTATGGATGATTGCTTTTGATGGACAGGTCCCCAGCGGCATTTTCGGCGTTACGGTTTCACCCACCGCAGATCCTACGGTTTACAAGGTACTGGTTCACCTGGACCTTGGCAATATGGCAAACGATAATTCTACTGGTATATATATGGAAGATGATATCTTCGTCGATCTGGATGCCACCCCGAGTCTTATGGACGTGATTGACATGTCGAAGGGACAGTATCTGGAAAAGTCAAGAAAGACCTGGGAGAAGAATACCAAACAGGTAAGGAGCAGCTCGGACAGCATATCCTATACCATTGGCGGCTATATGGAGGGCGAGCTTAGATATAATGAAGATAAGGAAAAGTGGGGCTTAAGCATCCTCGGCGGCGGCTTTAACGCTGGCGGCGGCTATAGCTATAGCTGGAATTTCAACACATTTGCAGGACCTGTTCCGGTTACTGCTCAGTTTACTCTGGGCGGTTCTGCAGAGATCATTTTCAAATCCTATGTGCTAAAGGATGAGAGGGTTGATGATCACTATCCGCCTTCTGTTGATACCGATACCATCAACCATTATCTCACAACCTTGAGGATCTACGCCTATATCCGCGCCTTTGCCGGGCTGGGCTTTGATTATTCGGTAGTGGCAGCGAAAATAGGACTGTTTGGACAGATATCGTTTGATGCACAATTTGCATTCCTTAACCGACCCGAGATCAAAAGCAAAGCCGATACCGGACAAAAGCTGTCTATGAAAGGCAAGGTTGGGATTGAGGTTGTCTTAAAGTTCCTGTTTGTTACCCACGAACATGTATTGGTCTCTGAAAGCTACAATCTCATGGAAAAAACCTATAACCAGTGGAATGATATCCATAAACTGTGGGAGAACATCAGAAAGGTGGGTGAGCAAATCACCGATAAGGCTGAATATATGCTCTCAGCACCTATGGATATGGGGGCATCGGCATCCACTGCATCCAAGGCTGCCACTATTGAAAGACGGGACTATCTTGAACAGTTTGAGCGGACTTGGAATGAACCCCTGTCAATGTCCAGAATGCTTATGGCATGGGGCGTGTCCGAGGATGAGGTTCGCCATCTGGAAACCAATTCCTACCCCTATTCAAATCCCGTGCTGACCAAGGACGGACAAATTATGCTCTATGTTTCCGATGCCGACAGTACCGATGTTGAAAAGACTGAGGTGCGCTGGACCAAGCTTACCGCCGGGGGCTATCCCAACGGGTCAGCCATAGAGGCCGTACCCGGCGGATTTGGTGATTCCCAGGTGAAGCTTGCAGGGGATCAGGACTTCGCAGCGGCCGCATGGGTAAGACTCAGCAAGAGCATTAATAAGGAAGCCGGAGACCCGGTAACCAGCGCCGATATTGCTTTGATGTCCAACAGTACCGAGATCATGGCAGCCCTCTATAATGGATCTTCCTGGGATGTATACCGACTGACCGAGAACGCCACCCCTGATCTGGCTCCGGCAGTGGCCACCAACGGCAATAAGGTCATTGTGGCATGGAGGAGTGTCTATGCTGCCGATTCCTCGAACCCGCTGGACTTCTCGGGTTACGATACTATAAAATATCGGATCTATGATAAGAGTACAGGGCAATGGTCTGAGACACAGACCCTGTATAATGGGTCATCGGGTTCTGTAAGGGGCTTGGAAGCCGCCATGCTTAAGGATGGAACCTCCGCCGTAGTCTATACCATAGATGCCAATGATATTGTGGTGACCCATCCCGGTATGAGCAGCCTGGAAACCGTTTATGCCGTTGTTGATGCTGATGGTCAGGTCATAAAGAACGTCAGACAGACCAATGACATCTACCTGGATGAGAATCCTCAGATTACTACGGTAAGCTTTGCTGACGGCAAGGAGCGGTTTGTTCTTGGATGGTACAGCGAGCATGATGTTGACGGTGTAAAGGTTAATGATATTCGGCTCTGTGCCTTTGATAATATGGGTGTGCTGTATGATGGGTTTATTGACAGCATCCACAGCGTCAATGCCAATGCCAGTGTCAATATCAGCAGGAATTTCCGGTTTGTCAACAATGCGGTTACCATTGATCAGTTATCCATTCTGTGGGCTGAGACCGAAAATGCCCATATTAACGAGGATAAGGAAGCTGTTCCGGACAGGGATCTGCTCAAAGCGGTTAAGTTCAGAAATGACAGGGGCTTCATCTATATTACGGCACCGCTTCTGGTTGCACAGATGGATGACTACACCCTCATCAACCACTTCAGTGTGTATTCTGCCGGTGAAAACACTGTAAAGGCTGTATTGCTGGGCACCAACTACAATAACGGCTATAAAGAGATTGTTGTGGATAGTGGCAGCGGTACAGAGACCGTTACGGTTCCCATAGCCATATCCCATCTGTATACGGCCGTCGGAACCTTTAAGAACGACGTAGGTGTTGATTATGCCGCTGTGGACTATACCTCGGTGATTCGGGGGTTGAGAATTCCCGTACAGTTCTCTGTTTATAACAACGGTGTTGATATCATTGAGCGCATTTCCCTAAAAGTCGGGGATAATACGGCGGTGTATGACGAGGGCTTTATGCTGCTTCCCAATGAAAGTAGGCTGCTGACGGCTTATTACGATATTCCCGAGGATAAGCTGGTCAATCCGGCGTATACCGTTACTGCCTCATTTGCAGGTGGTGATATCGATATTGTAACCGATATCCTCTATCTGGATATCCCCGATATCGGTATTTCGAATTTTGAAACCATAAGCAGTGAAAATGGTAAGCGTGACATTCAGGTCACCCTCTACAACAGTAGTGACTCCATGCTCTACGGCAGCGGAAGAAGGGTCAGAATTGGCTTCTATTCCGACGAAGAATGCACCCAGCTTGTCTCCCAGGTATCGGGGCAGGAAGGCGGCCAACCTTATACAGTGCCTATGGAGGATTTGGTGCTGATTGATGAAGGTGCTTACACCCGCCAGTTTACCTTTGATATCGCTGCCTTTGTGGGTGAGGACAAGGAAATACCCACTGAGGGCATCAGGCTCTATGCCAGGGCATGGGTAGAAGAACAGGAGGATCCGTCCAATCCCGACAGCGAGATGGATGTGATTTTGGAGTACAATAGGGCCGACAATGTACGCTCCATCCTCTTTGAGAGCTTGTTGGCGCTGTATCAGGCTCCTGTCACCATTATGACAGAGCAGACCAATGAGACTGACAGTACCCAGGCGCGTGTAACGGTTAAGAACAACTCCCTTTGCAACAGGACAACCGGTAACCTCATTGTCTCTTTGTTGGATGAGTCGGGGCGCGTACTGGACAGCCAGCAGTGTTATGATACCCAGGCGGCCAATAATGGCCTTATCGCCCTAGGCGGGGAGCAATCTGCACAAAGGGTGTTCAGCTTTAACCAGAAAGGGGCAGCGGTGGAGGTTTCCTATTCCGATGCGGTGCTGGCTCAGAATAACAACGCTAACCTGGCAACACTGACCCTCACGGGCATTCCCTTCCAGCTCGAAAACGGGAAAACAGAATATGCCCTATCTGTGAAGGATATGACCAGCACACTGATTACAGCCACCACCGAGGACCCTGAAGCGACGGTTACCATCAACGGCAGAAAGACCAATCTGGGCAATCTCCAGGTCAACCTCGGCCGTGGTCAGAATGTCATCAACATTGTGGTGACGGCTGCCGACGGAGTGACGGTCAAGAACTATAAGATAACTGTTAACAATGTGAAGAGCGGTAATCCCAATGACAATAACACG
>JAKIML020000064.1 GCA_022702935.2 Bacillota bacterium
GAGGTATTCCAATGAGAGTAAAGCACATTATGGCAGTGGTTTTACCCCTTGTACTTCTTCTGGCCATTAGTGGCTGCGATAACCAAAACGGCTCGGTACAGGTAAGTTCCAGTCCCGTTGCGTCCCCATCTGTAAATTTAAAGTTTATTAATAGTTGGGGCGGCAGCGATCCTAAGGCCGAAACCCTCCAGTCTATTTTTAATGCCTTTACCAAGGAATATCCTCATATAACCATCACTAACGAGTCCATTTATGGCGACGATTTTTTAATTAAACTGAAAACCGATTTTGCCTCGGGAAATGACCCCGATGTCTTTGGTCTCTGGCCGGGATCGGATATTGAAGCTCTTGTAGCCGCAGGTAAGGTTGCAGAAATCACCAGTGAGCTCGAGAATGACCCGGAATGGAAAGCCTCTTTTGATCCAAAGATGTGGTACACCACCACCTTCGATAACAAAATTTACGGATTGCCCGTGGAAATTATCTTTGAAGGGCTCTATGTCAATACCGATTTGTTTGAAAAATTCCATGTGGCCATTCCTCAGAATTATGATGAGCTCAAACAGGCGGTCATACAATTCCGTGAGAACGGTATCATCCCTATCGCCTTCAACTGCAAATCCGAAGGAACCTATCTGTATCAGAATATAGCCATGATGATAGGGGGGAAGGATGCCATTGAAAACCCCATAGTGGATGGCAAAATCCATCCCTGCTATATTGAGGCCATGAATATCATGAAGGAGCTTTACCAGCTTGGCGCTTTTCCTGAAAATCTTTTTACCATGAGCAGTATGGAGCGCAATGAGCTGTTTCTCCAAAAAAAGGCGGCCATGATTGTACAGGGCTCATGGTTTGTGTCGGCCATAACCGACGAATCAACGGTGGATTTTGTACCGTTTCCTGAGATGACGGGGGGAAAGAATGAGACCCGGATTATTTATGGCTTGGGTTGCGGAACCTTTTATATGAGCACCAAGGCGGGCTTTGACCCCAATCAGAGGGAAGCTGCGCTGAAGCTGCTTAAGTATTTGACCTCCAAGTCCACTGCCACATTATTGGCCGAAAAAACAGGGATGCTGAGCAATGTGGATATTTATGAGTTCAATGTGCAATACAGTGATCTTGTCAATAAGGGCATCAGCCTGGTCAGCAAGTTTCCCCAGCTTATCGGCCCACCCGACAGTTATCTGCCGCGCTCTGCCTGGGATAACGTCATTGTCAAGAACTTCCCCTACATACTGGAGAATAAAATGACGCCCGAAGAACTCTGGAAAAGGGCCCTGGCAGAGAGTAAAGACTAATATGAGGGTTTAAGCTAAATGAAGTCCACAAAAGCAGGTAAGCAGAAAATAAAAAGAATATGGTTTAGGGCGCATATACCGTTTATCCAGTTCTATCAGAATCTTCCCATACGCTATAAGCTCATGCTGGTTTTTAATATGATCCTGATCATTTCCTTGGTGAGCTTAAGCTATATCAACTACAGAAACTCAGAAGAAACCCTCACCAAAAAGTCTACCCAGTATACCCAGGATATTCTCAAAATGGTTGAGTACCGCATGAAGGACTATGTGCGTAATCTCAATATCATTTCTCAGGAGCTCATCCCTGATAACGAGCTGCTCAAGAGCATAAAAAATGCTGACAAAACAGATTCTCTGCTGCTCTACGAAAAGTCTCTTATTGTCGAGGAATATTTGCGGAAAACATTATTTTCGCGGGACGAGGTTCAGTCCCTGGCATTAATTACCCGTTCCTATTATTTTTCGACCAACAGGAACAGTAGGGTGGCCAATATCAAGCAAATGGTCCCCTATGGCAGCTCCACTTATCTGAAGATGCTGGCCCAGGCCAGACAGAGAAACGGAATGCCCATTTTCTTTCTGGAGCTGGAAAATGGCCGAACTAAAAATCTTTACATAGCCAGAATGGCCTACAGCATTGATACATATGAAGAGATTGGCCTCTATGTTATTCTGCTGCGTATGGAGTTTCTGGACTCGGTCTTAAAGGACCTGGTCAACGAGGATACGCAGAACATCATGATTTTGTCCGACAGCAACCAGATTGTTGTGGAGCGCCATGAGGCCACCAGTGACAGCATTGCTGAGAAAATGGCCAGTGTTACCGGCTCCAAGGGCTGGTTCTACGATGAATCCGGAGAGAACATCATCTCCTATCTGATCATGAATGAGAAGCCCAATTGGAAGATTGTTTCGGTGGTCTCACTGGATAGCCTGTACAAGGATATTCATCTTTTGCGACAGAGAATTATTTTAACCTCGGTGATTATTGTTCTGGCGCTCTCCACCATCAGCCTTTTGGTAACCTCCGATCTTACCCGCCCCTTTAAGAAGCTGATTCAGGGTATGGAGAAGGTGCGCAAGGGGGAGAGGGATGTACAGATTGCCCTTGCCCGTAAGGATGAGATTGGCTACCTGGGTGAGGCTTTTAACCGAATGGTCAAGGAGATGAACACCTTGTCCGATTGGGTTTATCAGGAGCAGCTTACCCGTAAGGAAGCGGAAATCAAAGCCCTTCAGGCACAGATCAATCCGCATTTTCTGTTCAATACGCTGGAATCCATCAACTGGATGGCGCTTCTCAATAATGTCCCTGAAATCAGTGAAATGGTTACCTCCCTGTCCACGCTTATGGAGGCTTCCATCGGAAGGGACGACAAACTCATCACCTTCCAGGAGGAACTGCACTATATCGACAGCTATTTATTAATTATCAAGAAAAGATTCGGTGACAGGCTGGAATTGATTAAGAATATTGAAGACTCGGTTCTGAAGGTGAAGATACCGCGACTGCTTATTCAGCCCCTGGTGGAGAATGCCATTGTCCATGGCATTGAAAGGGTACAAACTAAAGGTGTCATCGTTCTATCGGCCATCCAGTCGGAGGAGAACCTCACCATCTCAGTGGAAGATAATGGTGAGGGTATTGAGCAGGATGAGCTTGATATGATCAATAACAGCCTGAAAGCCAATAATGATGCATACTTTAAACGGCTGACGTCCAAAAAGGGCAAGAGCATCGGTTTGGACAATGTCAATCGAAGAATAAAACTCTTCTATGGCGATGAGTACGGTCTGGTGATTGAGAGCAAGAAGAGTGTCTATACAAAAGTCATTGTCACCATACCCATTGATGTGCAAAATAATCCAACATAAGGGGGGGCGCTCATGTACAAGGTTTTGATAATTGATGATGAACCTATTATAAGAAAAGGCTTAACCAGCATTATGAACTGGGGGCAGCTACAATGCGAAATATGCGGCGAAGCCGCAGACGGGGTGATGGGTGAGGAACTCATCCTCAAAATGAAGCCCGATATTGTATTGACTGATATCCGCATGCCCAAGGCTGACGGTTTGACCATGATCCGCAGGGTTAAAGAGTTGTCGCCCCACAGCAAGATCATTATTCTCACCGGCTACAGAGATTTTGACTATGCCCAGGAGGCCATTAAACTGGGGGCATTTGACTATTTGCTGAAACCCACAAAGATAGAGGAGCTTACCGAGGTTATTAAGCGAACGGTACAGCAGCTTGACAGTGAAAAGAAGCGGGATGAGGAGGTTTATCGCTTTAAGGCCCTTTACGAAAAGAACATTCCCCTTCTTAAGGAGAAGCTTCTCTATAATCTATTATATGGCCTGTACCTTAATGATGAGGATATCGAGTCCCAGATGGAGCACTTGAATCTGACCATTGACGAGTTTGTCATGGGCATTATCGACAACGAAAGCAGCGAGGAGAAGGACGGCTATGCGCTGCAGCTCTATCAGTTCGGTATCATAAGTACCCTTGAGGAGGTATTGTCGGGTGAGTTCTCGTTTATTTATACGGCCCTGAACAACCGATGGCTGCTGTTTGTGGCAAAACCGGTTGCCGATGAGCCCCTGGATATTGAAAAGCTGCACGGCAAGCTCTCCTATCTCCAGGAGATGATAGAAAACTGCTTCAGCTTTACCGTATCCATCGCCATCAGCACCCTGGGCAGGGGTTATAAGGATCTTCCCATCAAGTTTAGAGAATGCAAGAACGCTCTTGAGCATCGGTTCTATCTGGGGGGCAATACCATCATCTCCTACAGCGACTTGAATTCCTTCTTTAATGTGAAGGATCATACCAATCTGGAACTGCAGCAGCGCAATCTCATTGACCAGATTAAAACAGGCAATAAGGAAATTGTGGAGGAGACGGTGGAATCCATCGGCAACTACATTCGTGAATTAAAGGCCGATGACAGAGCATACATCAAGAGCTTTTATTTAAGCACTCTGTCTGCCATTAACACCATCAGAAGCACGCTGATAAGCAATCAGAATGAGAATAAGAGCCTGGGGCTTACCAGCCTGTATCCCATGATAGAGAGCTGCGAAAACATCATGGATCTCAATGATATTCTTAAGGAAGCAGCACGAAAAGCGGCCGAAAGCGTCAATACCTACAATAATAAGAATATGAAGCTGCTTTTGAAGAGCGCCGTTGAGTATCTTGAGAAGCACTACAACGAGCCCATCACTCTCAATGATGTGGCAGAAAAGCTTTATATCAGCACTTACTATCTCAGCCGTATGTTCAAAAAGGAACTGAACAAGAACTTTGTTGACTACCTGAACGAGATACGGATAAACCGTGCCAAGGAACTTCTATTGGATGTCCGCTATAAAACCTATGAAGTGGCTGATGCCATAGGCATCTCGGATCCCCACTATTTCTCCAAGCTCTTTAAGAAATACGTGGGAATGACACCGACCGAATACAAGGATTCCCAAAAGCTTGTATAACCGACCTCTCGTAAAGTCATTAATACACCACCTTTTTTGGGTGGTGTATTTTTTTGTTGTATATTTTTGCACGCGCGTTTACTCCAATATTGCAAGCAAGAAACCCATAGCGCAAACTACTCCATTTAAACAAATTCAACAAAAAACTATGATAAATATGTACAAAACATCAAAGAGAAAACATAAGGGTGTGTGGATGATATGAAACGAGGTCTTAAAACGCAGATACCATTCTTCTTTATGCTTCTGCCGGGCGTTATTGTTCTTCTTATCAATAACTACCTTCCTATGTTCGGCGTTGTCATAGCCTTCCAGCAATATCGGTTCAAGGATAACTTTATTACAAGTCTTCTTACCAGTAAGCTCATAGGCTTCAAGAACTTTGAATTCTTCTTTAAAACACCGAATGCCTTTACGGTAACCCGTAATACCATCCTTTACAATTTGGCTTTTATTTTTCTTGATATCGTCATTCCGGTGGCCATGGCCATTATGCTGAATGAGTTGAGAAATAAAATGGGAGCCAAGCTTTATCAAAGTATTATCTTCCTTCCCTACTTCTTATCCTGGATTGTTGTCAGTTACCTTGCTTATTCCTTCTTCAGCTTTGAAAACGGCTTTATCAACAAGGGTATCCTTGGCCCCCTCGGACTGGAACCCGCCAACTGGTACTTCGAACCTAAGTATTGGCCGTTTATTCTGACCTTCTTCCATCTATGGAAATACACCGGATACAATATTGTGGTTTACTTGGCATCCATTGTAGGTATTGACGGTGAATACTATGAGGCAGCCGTTATTGACGGAGCATCCAAATGGCAGTCCATTCGCCACATTACCATTCCATTGCTGAAGCCGGTCATGATTATACTGACACTTCTGGCTGTGGGACGAATCTTCAATGCGGACTTTGGTTTGTTCTTCAACGTTCCGAAGAACATGGGTACCCTGTATCCCGCCACCGACGTTATTGATACCTATGTGTTCCGTGCCCTCCGAAATTCCAATAACGTAGGTATGTCTGCAGCAGCAGGTCTCTATCAAGCAGTATTGGGTTGCATCACGGTCTTCAGTGCCAACCTCATTGTACGGAAGATCGATCCTGAGAAAGCGCTGTTCTAAGGAGGGACGACACGATGAGTAAGAGAAAATTTAGACTGGCCAATGAAATTTCCACAGGCTCAAACGTAGTACTGAATATTATATTTGTTCTCATATCAATAGTATGCTTGTTCCCGATTCTTCTGGTTATTGCCATATCCTTTACCGAAGAAAAGCAAATTCTTCTCCATGGATATAACATCATACCCAGAGAGTTCAGCATCAAGGCTTATGATTTCGTTCTCAGTGCTGGTGACGCCATCATGCGTTCCTACGGGATATCCATTCTCGTTACCATCCTGGGTACCATTCTGAGTATGTCAGTCATAACCCTGTATGCATACCCGCTGGCACGCAGCAGCTTTAGGTACAAGAACTTTTTCTCCTTCTTTGTCTTCTTCACCATGATATTCGGCGGCGGTCTTGTTCCCTGGTTCATGGTTTACTCACAGCTTGTACGAATCCGCGACACCATCTGGATTATGATTGTTCCTTACTTAATCAATGGCTTCTATGTCATGATTATGAGAACCTTCATCAAGGGCTCAGTACCCGAAGCCCTTATGGAATCCGCCAAGATAGACGGTGCCGGAGAATTCAGAACCTTCTTCTCCATTGTACTGCCCTTGTTAAAGCCCGGCTTGGCCACCATTGGTCTCTTAAGCTGCCTGGGCTACTGGAATGACTGGTATCTGCCCCTGGTGTTCGTCACCAAGAGAGAGCTGTTCAATATCCAGTACACCATGTATCAAACTCTCTCCAGTATCCAGTTCTTAACCAGTGGTAGTGCAAATTTTGCCGAGTTGGGTAAGGTCCTGTCCGACCTTCCCGGCGAGAGTGCCCGTATGGCCATTGCAGTTATCTCCATCGGACCTATCATCTTTGCCTATGGGTTCTTCCAGAAGTACTTCATCAAAGGTCTCACAATTGGTGCTGTTAAAGGCTGATACCGGGTAACCGGATCACAATAAAAATTTATAAGGAGGAAAAACATCCATGAAACTGAACAGAAAGCTTTTGACCAGAGTCTTTGCTGTAGTTCTCTGCCTCGTGTTCGTATTGGCTGGCTGCGGAAATGAGACTCAACCTACTAGCTCTGAGACACCTTCATCCACTACTCCTTCTTCTACAGAGCCTAGTCAGTCCGCTACTCCTGCTGCTGCTCTCGATCCTGTAACTCTTACCTTCTACTGTGTTGGTGACAGCCAGGATATGTCCGGCATCGAGAAGGGTGTTAACGAGTACCTGAAGGATACTCTCAACATCACTCTTGAGTACGAATGCTTCGGCTGGGGCGACACCTACACTCCTAAAATCAATCCTATGTTAGCTGCTGGTGATCCTATTGATATCGTGTTCACCTCTAACTGGGCTGCTAACTTCAGAAGCAATGCTACCGCTGGTTACTTCACCGTTCTGAACGACTACATCAAGAAGTATCCTGGCGTTGAGCAGGTTCTCGGAAGCGACTTCCTGAACGCTACCCAGATCGATGGTAAGAACTACGCTGTTCCTACCAACAAGGAAAAAGCTCATAACTGGGGCTTCCTCCTCAAGAAGGATCTCGTTGCTAAGTACAACATCGACCTGAACTCCATCAAGTCTCTCCAAGACCTGGAACCCTACTTCGACAGAGTATTGGCTGAAGAGCCCGGTATGACTCCTCTCCTCTCTGTACAGATGGATGGTCCTTGGCACCTGCTTGACTGGAACACCTTCAGTGATGATGACGTTCCTGGCGCTCTCTATCCTGACAACCGCGATACTAAGGTTATCAACCAGTTCCTCGCTCCTGAATCCGTTGCTCTGTACAAGCAGCAGCGTGAATACTACAAGAAGGGTTACCTGCATCCCGATGCAGCTACTCAGGACAACTTCAGTGCTGAAATGAGCACCGGTAAGTACTTCGCATTCGTTGCTCCTATGAAGCCCGGTAAGGCTGTTGAAATGACCCAGCAGACTGGTGTTGAATGGGAAGAAATCTTCATCACTCCTATCGTTATGAGTAACCGTGAAGCTGACGGCGCTATGCTTGCTATCCCCGTTGGCTCCAAGAACCCTGAAAGAGCATTCATGTTCATTGAAAAGCTCTACACTGACGCTAAGCTGAAGAACCTCATGAACTTCGGTGTTGAAGGCGTTCACTACAAGTGGTCCGATGACAAGAACTACATCATCCCCATCGAAGAATCCGGTTACAAGACCTCCGGTGGTTGGAGATTCGGTGACAACTTCAAGGATTACCTCACCGTTGGTGAAGCTCTTGACAAGGCTCAGCAGTGGGAGAAGTACAATGCTAGCGCTACACCTCTCCTGAACCTCGGCTTCGTATTCGACGCTACCAACGTTGCTAGTGAAGTTGCAGCTTGTAAGGACGTTGTTCAGACCTACTACAAGCAGCTGTTCACCGGTTCTGTTGACGTAGATCCTACCCTTGCTAGAATGGAAGCTGACTTCAAGGCCGCTGGTGTTGACACCCTGCTTCAGGAAATCCAGACTCAGTTCGACGCTTGGTTGGCTAGCAAGAAATAATCCCTTTGCGTTTCATAAATTCCCAAAATCCTTTGTTGAAATGATCTGAGTTCATTGTTTTGCAGCTCCCGTAAGGACATCTTACGGGAGCTTTTTAAACCCTTGACTTTATAATATGTTTCGACCCTTAATTAACCAGTGGGACCAATGATTCACTTGCGTTGGTGAAAAACTTAGACTAAGATTATTAAGAGCATAGCCCAAAGGATGATTATTGATCATGACCAAATGTTTAAAATATCTTCTTATGTTTATATTGATGATTGGACTTCTGACCATGTCGTCCTGTTCCTACAGCCAGAATAGGGACAATGGGGGCCAGGGTGAGGATGTCATAACCCCCGGGAATGAGATTGAGGAGATCCCAACGGGGACTATCCCAGAGACTGGGCCGGCAGCACCGCCCCTTCATGAGGTCACTCCAATACCCCCTGTCCAGAACGAGGTGCCAACCATACATGTTATTCGGATGCGGGAAGGGAATGCCTTGGGGGAACCTATCAAACAGACCGATCTGAATTCCTATGGGTTAAATATGCACTTAATGCAAATCCTTGACGGGTCAGCGCCCCATACCACAGAGGATCATCTTAAAGGTGTTATTGCCACTGAAAATGCATATGTGATCAACGAAAGATATCAGGATGAGATTATTGCCGGCCTTTCCATTGGGGATGGCTTTGACAAGATCAGGAAGACCTTGGGCGATCCGGGATGGGAAACCGATGATATTCTGGTATATCGCAGCCCGGACTATTATATGCTCTTCCAGGGCAATCAGAGGGTGGATTATACAGTGCTCATGAAAGCCCCTGAAGGCGAATATGACGCAGATATTCTGAATACCATTCTTGAGGTTCTTAATGCCGAGGATTTTGAGTTTTTAAGTGATGCTGTGGACAGGATTGATCCTGAGGGAACCTTTTTTGATGAGCAAGGCCATATTAACGGGGGCGGGTATTATTTAACCTCCAAGCGAGGCATTAGCATTATTGATTTTGATGGGAAAACTATCGAGATCTACAGCAATTTTGAAGGCAATCTCTATGAATATGCTGTGGCTGACCCACGGTTCAAGGTCAGCTTTATGGCCCAGGACATGATTGTTGAATATATGCTCCATGAGCTGAGCCGTTATCTGGAGATTGAGGAGCTTTTCCAGAATGAAGGACTTGTATCGCCCGACGGCAAGCTCTGTGCCGTTTATGAATGGCGTTACAGTATGAGCCATCACTTTATTGTCAGAACCCTGGATCATACCATTCAGGACAGATACATACATGTACCGGCAGCAAGCTTCCAATGGCTGACCAATAGCCATCTCATCTATATGGACGCCTTCAATGAGGCTCCCTATGCCCTTGATGTGAACTTTTTGGAACCCAGCCCTATCAATATCCTTTACGAGGCAGGGCTGATCAATGAACGCTATGTGGAACCCGGAGAACATAAATATTCTCTGATTGAGATTAAGAATAATTCCCTTGTTCTGAAAGACGAGCTCCAGGACAAAACCATCACCATAAGCTTTGCTCTGGATAAGATGGGGAATATCTCTTTTAAAGCGCAGTGAATTTCCTTCCCATAAAAATCCCATAGGTCAGGCCTTGGATATGCTTACAGGCGTCCAGGGCCTGTTCTATGCCCGAACCCAGGTTTCCCGCATGATGGCCATCCGAACCCAGCACCACCTTTTTCCCTCCCGCCTGGGCATAAAGGGACACTTTATCAGGAGAGGGAAAGCTATGCTCAATACCCCTTCGGAGGTTCTGGCTGTTAATCTCCAGGGCTATATCATTTTTCACCATCAGAGAAAAGATGGCCTTAAGCTGCTCCTCTGAGTAAAGATCCAAGCCAGTTCCGCGGCGCAAATAATCCATATGGGCCACTGCGTCAAAGCCGCCAAAGCGCACCATGGCCTCCAGTTCCCGGTAGTATTTTTCGAAAATCGCCTCAGGTGTAAATTCTTGTATCAATCTCTTATCCAGGACAAAATAATCCCCCATCCAATGAACACTGGCCAGAATGTAATCATAATCTCTCTTTGTATAGGCTTCAAACTCACGGGGATATTGATGGGGCTCACCGAACTCAATGCCTTTGAGAATAAGAATTTGATGACCATAGATTTCCTTAAGCTGATGGATCTCCTGGCTGACAGCATCGTAGTTGTAAAAGCCCCGTCCTTCATCCAGGGGATGATAGTCCACATGCTCTGTAAAGCATACCGCGCGATAGCCATTGCTGATGGCATCCTTGACATGCTCCTCTATGGTGTAGGTTGCATCGCAGGAAAAAGTGCTGTGAACATGCATATCGGCAGGGTAACGCATTATAATTCCACCTTTCTGTAATCCCTTAGATTTTATACCCCGGTGTCTTATTTTGCAATGCCATGGCATTAAGCCCAATTCCTTCAAAGGGAAGCAGAGCCCCGCAATTGTTGATTGTGCGTCATCACAGCCTATGGTATAATAACTCTCTGATTAGGCATTTTAATATAAAAACTGGTATTATTGAGGTTTTTTAAAATATGGGGAATGAAAGACAACAGAAGATACGAAATTTTTGTATCATTGCGCATATCGACCATGGCAAGTCCACTTTAGCCGACAGATTATTGGAGAAAACCGGCGTTCTGACAGCGCGGGAGATGGAAGAGCAGGTTCTTGATAATATGGACCTGGAGCGTGAGCGCGGCATCACCATCAAGGCTCAGGCCGTGCGCATGGTCTATAAAGCGCAAAATGGTGAGGAATATATCTTCAATCTCATAGACACTCCGGGGCATGTGGACTTTAACTATGAGGTGTCACGGAGTATTGCCGCCTGTGAGGGGGCCATTCTTGTGGTAGATGCCTCCCAGGGCATTGAGGCCCAGACCTTAGCCAATGTCTATCTGGCGCTGGAGCATAATCTGGAGATTATGCCGGTCATCAACAAGATTGATTTACCCAGTGCCCGGCCCGAGGAGATTATTAAGGAGATTGAAGACGTAATTGGGCTGGAAGCCCACAGCGCGCCCCAGGTGTCGGCCAAGAACGGTTTGAATATTGAATCGGTTCTGGAAAAGGTCATCGAGGTCATTCCCCCGCCTAAAGGGGATGAGGATGCGCCTCTGCGAGCGCTGATTTTCGATTCCTATTATGATGCCTATAAAGGGGTTATTGCCTATGTCCGCCTGATGGAGGGCAGTGTCCGTGTGGGACAGACCATCCGCATGATGCATACGGGCAAAGAGTTTACGGTAACCGAGCTGGGTTATCTGCGTCCGGGCGGAATAATGCCCAATGACAGCCTCCTGGCGGGAGAGGTGGGCTATATCTGCGGCAGCATCAAGAATGTCAGGGACTGTCGTGTGGGGGATACCATTACCCGCGCCGACAATCCTGCACCCGAGCCCCTGCCCGGCTATAAGAAGGCCATACCCATGGTTTTCTGCGGCATATATCCCGTGGATGGCTCCAAGTACGGAGATTTGAGGGATTCCCTTGAGAAGCTTCAGCTCAATGATGCGGCACTCATGTTTGAGCCCGAGACCTCGGTAGCATTGGGCTTCGGCTTCAGATGCGGATTCCTTGGCCTGCTCCATATGGAGATTATTCAGGAAAGACTGGAGCGGGAGTACAACCTGGATCTTATCACCACAGCGCCCAGTGTTATTTATAAGATTACCAAGACCAACGGGGAGACCATTGAGCTGGATAATCCCACCAATATGCCCGACTCCACCGAGATTGCCTCCATGGAGGAACCCATTGTTAAGGCCACCATTATGACCCCTACCGAGTATGTGGGCAATATTATGGAGCTGTGCCAGGAACGCAGAGGTGTCTATGAGGGCATGGAATACATGGAGGCTACCCGAGTGATTCTGCACTATGAAATGCCCCTCAATGAAATCATCTACGATTTCTTTGATGCCTTAAAATCCCGTACCAAGGGCTATGCCTCCCTGGACTATGAGCTTAAGGGCTATAAGGAATCCAAGCTGGTCAAGCTGGATATAAAGATGAATAACGAGATTGTGGATGCCCTGTCCTTTATTGTTCATGTCGATAAGGCCTATGCCCGTGGCCGCCGCATGGCCGAGAAGCTCAAGGATACCATTCCGAGGCAGATGTTTGAGATTCCCATTCAGGCCTGTATCGGCAACAAGATCATTGCCAGAGAGACGGTTAAAGCCTTCCGCAAGGATGTTTTGGCCAAGTGCTACGGCGGTGACATCACCCGAAAGAAGAAGCTGCTGGAAAAACAGAAGGAAGGCAAGAAGCGCATGCGCCAGGTAGGCAGTGTTGAAGTGCCTCAGGAAGCCTTCATGAGTGTTTTAAAACTGGATACTTAAGGTAACGGCCTCAGGGCCGTTATCAGTAAGAACGCTTGGCCGTCCGGGTTGAGCGTTCTTGTGTTATTTTACACAGCGAGACCAAGGGGGCAGCCCCATGAACAGAGGATGGAATAATGATGAATACTCAGGGTAAAGCCATAGGGATGTATATCCATATACCCTTTTGTCAAAGAAAATGCCATTATTGTGACTTTCCTTCCTATGCCGGGATGGAAAACTATTGGGAGGCCTATACTGAGGCGGTGGTCAAGGAGCTTACCCTCAAAGCCGAGGATTTCTCCCAGGCGACCATCAAAACCCTTTTTATCGGAGGAGGAACGCCCTCCCTTCTTCCATATCGGCTTATAGAAAGAATTCTGGAAACAGTCCATAGTAAATACCGGGTTATCCCCCATGGTGAGGCCACCATTGAGGCCAATCCGGGAACCCTGACCCCTGATAAGCTCAAGACCTACAGGAAACTGGGCCTGAATCGTATCAGTCTGGGCCTGCAGGCTGCCCAGGAGGATTTACTGAAAAAGCTGGGCCGGATTCACAGCTATGAGGATTTCCTTCATGCAGTAGATTTAGCCCATCAAAACGGCTTTCAAAATATTAACGCAGATTTGATATTCGGCATTCCCGGTCAAAGCCTGGAGGACTGGCGGATGACCTTGGAACGGGTCACCGCCCTTGATTTGACCCATCTGTCCTGTTACAGCCTTAAAATTGAGGAAGACACCCTCTTTGGGGATCTGAAAAACCAGGGCAGACTAGAAGAGGTGGAGGAGGAGCTGGATCGAGAAATGTACCACATGGCCATTGACTATCTGGCTGAGCGAGGCTTTGCCCAATATGAGCTGTCCAATTTTGCGAAACCTCATTACTCCTGCCAACATAATATAAACTATTGGGAGTGTGGAGAATACATGGGGATTGGGGCCGGCGCCCACTCCTTTGCAAGAAACAGGAGATTTGCCAATACCCCGGATGTTGCCGCCTATATCGGAGGGATTAAGACGGGTGAACCTCTGTTGTCCGAGGATATAACCCTTGATATGGAGGACAGAATCTCAGAAAGGATGATTTTGGGGCTTCGTATGAACCGGGGGGTTGATCTTGAGGTGCTTTCCCTGGAACTGAATGTGGATCTGGAGATGAAATATGCCGAAAAAATAGAAAAACTCTTAGCATGGAAGCTTGTTGAACATTGTGGTACTGTGTTAAAATTAACAAAAAGAGGTATGGATCTGGCGAATTCGGTATTTATTGAGTTTATAGATTGAGTATGAGATTAGAGATATGACGGGAGGCAAATGAAATGGATTTAAAAGATGAAAAGGATGGCATTGCAACAGTTCCCGGCCTTTCGGAAATCAGCAAAAGCTACATGGAGGATTTCCTGACTGAGATCAGAGAAATCATTGAAGATATCGAGCTGGAGCTGGTTAACCTGGAAATGGATCCGGGCAGCATGGACAGCATTAATTCCATATACTGCAGCTTCCACACCATCAGAGGACTTACTGGCCTCATTAATGATGAAACCAGCACGAAAATTGCGGTGGCCAGTGAGGAACTGCTGGAGGCAGTCAGAAAATACAGTGCCATAGCCTCCAAGAACATCATTAATCTTATTCTTGATTCCGTCGGTTTCATTAAGAAATTATGCACCCATCATGCCTCGGTTTCTGACCAACGGTTCCCCGGTCAGGTCGAACGGCATATCATGAATCTGAAGAAGAGCAAGGAAGATATACTGCTTGAAGCCCGGCAGCCCCTGGAGAAGGAGTCCAAGATTGGCGAAATTCTCGTTCAGGAAGGCGCTCTGGATCG
Organism: Bacillota bacterium; assembly: GCA_022702935.2. Taxonomy (GTDB): domain Bacteria; phylum Bacillota; class Clostridia; order DSM-8532; family DSM-8532; genus DTU059. The sequence goes on from JAKIML020000064.1 coordinate 14,602, forward strand.
TTCCCAGGTGGAGGATGTTTTAAAGAAGCAGACCAGTCTCTACAATAAGATGAAGTTTGGCGAAATCGTCCTTCGTGAAAAAAAGGTGGATGCCAGTGATATCATCAAGGCCATACGCATGCAGAAGGTTCGCAACACCGGCTCGGTGGATCAATATGTCAAGATTCCCCTGGAGCGCCTGGATCAGATCATCAGCATCATTCAAAACGTGAGCTCCATTTACGATTCAGTCAAGGATGAGGCCGTACTCCGGTTCGGAAGCAACGATGCCTTAACCATAGAAACCACAAAGGCCTACCATCTGCTTCACGATGTGCGGAACATCCTTAAGGAGCTCCGTATGGTCACACTGCAGCAGGCCTTCCAAAAGCTGACCCGCTCGGCCTGTTCCATCATCGAGGAGAATCAGTTGGAGGTTATGTTCTCTACCATGGGAGAGAACATCGAGGTGGACAAGGAGATTGCCGACCGTTTAGCCCTTCCGTTGGGTGATTTGGTGCGCATTCTTCTGGAGAAGGCCTATGGTGAAAGCGAGGAAAGGAGCAAGCGCATCGGTAATATTGAAGTAGTTGCCTATGAGGAAGGCAATACAGTTCATATTGACATTACCGGAGATGCGGTTATCGATGTGGATGAGCTTCGGATGGATCCCCGCTATAACGAAATCGGCCAGCGGCTCAATGCGCTCAGATGCCGCCTGAATGCGGACGATATGAATGGTGAGGGCATTCGCATGAGCATCGTACTTCCAAGGTAATGGACCTGTTGGTCTTAAATTCATAGTTTAAAACCAAATGCATCATAATACTCATGAGAACCGCTCATGAGTATTTGTTTTATCGGGAGAACAGACGCTTGGAAAGGCTGAAAAAATGAGGCTATCCAAGGTTTCTGCAAAGGCAGGACTTTCTATAATGATACCAGAAATTAAGACAGACAAAACGGCCAAAATAAGTTAGTAT
>JAKIML020000122.1 GCA_022702935.2 Bacillota bacterium
CTCTTCCGATGATACCGATGGCAACGGCTGCAGTCAGAGAGATGGCACACCAGATGGTGGCAACCCTTCTGGACATTTTGAGTTCACTGGCCTTTCTGATAGCCATGAACTTCAGCAGCACCTGGGGCATACCGAAATAGCCAAGACCCCAGGAAAGGGTGGAGATAATGGTCAGCCAACCATATTTTCCGGCCTCGCCGAAGAGGGGCTTGCCACCCTCCACCAACTGAATTTTTGTCCCCGCATCCACCACAGGGCTTGCGATACCAAAGAACTCCATGAAGCCCGGGAATTCCTTCACATTGTTGATGACTGCCGAGATACCGCCGGCAGCAGAAATGCCGGTAGCCAGTACGGTCACCAGCGCGATAATCATGACAACCCCCTGCATAAAGTCAGAGGCGCTTTCTGCCAGGAATCCGCCTATGAAGGTGTAGAGCACAACAAAGATGGCCCCTGCAATCATCATGGTGACATACTCAGCACTAAAGAGCTTGCTGAACAGCTTGCCCACTGCCACAAAGCAGCTGGAAGCATAGACGGTAAAAAAGATGAGGATAAACAGCGCAGCAATGGTCATGATAAACTTTTTACTTTCCTTAAACCGGTTGCTGAAAAAGTCGGGAATGGTAATGGCATCCCCCGCAAGGCTCGAATAGCCGCGAAGACGCTTGGCAACCAAAAGCCAGTTAAGATATGTACCAATGAGAAGTCCGATAGCCGTCCAGATGGCATCACTTAAGCCAAACCAGTAAGCAACGCCCGGAAGCCCCATCAAAAGCCAGCCGCTCATGTCGGAAGCCTCTGCTCCCATAGCGGTTACCCAAGGTCCCAACGGACGGCCCCCGATGAGATAGTTGCTGCTGCTTTCGCTGGCTTTTCTGGCATAATACAATCCGATGCCGACAACCACAGCGATATAGCAGCACATGGCAATAAGAATCTGTAAAGTGTCTCCGCTCATTTCTTCTCCTCTTTTCTAAACTTTATTTTGTATAATTATACATAGGGATTGTTCATCATGCAATAAATCCCGAGGAAAAAAGAAACATTTTAGTGACACTCTCCTAAATACCATACAATTTGTTTAAGGCTGGCACCTAAAAGTAATTATTGATATATAACCGTTTGGGGATGAAAAGCTTTTGAATGCTGTCCTTGTTATTATGTATCTTCAGCCTTCCAAAGCCCTTAAGCAGCCCGGGTGAAGCAAAACCGGTGACAAGCTGACTTAAGGTCTGCACATCACAGGTCATGTCGGGTGTTTTCGAGCTTCTCGCCACCTTCTTTTGCCCCTGTTCCCAGGTCAGTGTATAAATACCGTTATTGGGCTCAAAGAAATCGTCCCTAACCTCCAGGGTCACCTCCCCGCCTTCCATGGGCACATGCATGGCTTCCAGGGCTTTGGCTGCATTGACAATACGGTTCATGCCAAAGGTCAGAATTTCCTGCTTAATGTCATAGGGCTCCTGAAATAAGGGCAGGAGTTCCACAAAATCCGGGGCCCTCCAGACAATCTGCTCGGCCTGGGCCGTAAGCCCCGACATAAAACTTAAAATACCGCTCAAGGCTGTGTCATTAAGCCAGACCAACTCCTGAACATGTAGGGTGCACTTCTGATTCGGCTGCTTCTCGGGCCTGAACTGTACATAACCCCCGGGCTCCCCCTGGGTATCGGACCACAGATAGAGGTACACATTATCCTTATAGGGGTCCTTCTCAAAGAAAGCATCCCACAGCCTCTTTGTCCGATGAACCACCAGATTCAGCGGGGTGATAAACCGCTCATACACCGAGATAATAGGGCCTCTGTCATCCCGGCCGGTGATTAGGGAAAGCTTCCCCCTCTGTTCAAAGGCCTTAAGAGCCGTTAAGGGAATGGTATAGGAACGAAGACGCATATTGAGTTCATAGCCGAACTTCCTGTAATAAGCATGAGAGAAGGGATAGAGATAGGAAAAGACATAGCCCTTCTCGTACATTTCTGCCATCACAGCCTTAAAGATATGCCGGATATACCGCTTTTCCCTCTCCTCGGGCAGGGAGGCCACGCCGCCGATCCCACCCATGGGTACGCCATGTCCGTCAAATTGGACGGTGAAGGGTATGAGCTCCAGGCAGGAGCACATCTTTCCATTATCATCAAAGGCCGCCCGCGTGGTTTCATAGTCCTTTCCAAAGGCTTCGGGGTTTTTCTCGGCCTGGCTGAAGTCCTGGCTGTACATAAAAGCAATGGACTGAATCTTGGATTTAATAATCTTTTCTTCTGGCTTGATGGGTCTTATCTCCATACCCGGGTACCTCCCGTCACATGAAAGTCAGGGTTAAAGCCATCGGGTTATCCGACTGCTTCCAAAAGCATCATACCATACGAAAGATATGAGATCATTCGAATATCTTGCCTTACTTGTGCTTCTTTTGCTTTTTTCCATATACTCGGCATGTTGAATCCATCGCTTCAAAGTACTGTCAAAGGCCAACAAGTCTGAAAGATGCAAAAAGGGCCGCAGTTTAAACAACTGCAGCCCCTTGCCTGTTCAGGAAAGATATTTGCTTACAAAGGTATTTACGCAGATTTGAGGCATGGGCAGACAGGCAGAAAGCTCAATAAACAGAACGCTTGTTCTGTTTATTGTTGTTTGATATAATGGCGGAAAGACGAATTACGGTAAGAAAATCATCCCAGATCGCAGGGGCATGATAAAATAGATTATCAGCTTCTTTCGAGGTGACCCATGGAGCATTCAGAGGTTTTGGATTCCTTTCATCCGGCCATCAAAGCATGGTTTACGCAAAATATCGGCACACCCAGCCTGCCCCAGGCCCAGGGCTGGCCCCATATACGGGCAGGCGAAAATGTCCTTATCAGTGCCCCCACCGGCGCAGGGAAAACCCTGGCCGCTTTTTTGGAAAGCATTGATGTATTGTTGAAAAAGGGTCTTGAGGACAACCTTCCCGACGGAGTGTTCATTCTCTATATCTCCCCCTTGAAGGCCCTTAATAACGATATTTATAAGAATCTGGACATCCCCCTTAAAGGTATTGCCCGTTGTTGTGAACAAGCGGGCATTCCCTTTCCCGACATCAGAAAGGCCGTGCGCACCGGAGATACTCCGCAGAGCGAGCGCCAGAGAATGGTGAAGCATCCTCCCCACATCCTCATCACCACCCCCGAATCCCTCTACCTCATGCTCACTTCTAAAAATGCAATAGGGATGCTCAAGAATGTCCGCTATCTTATCATTGACGAGATCCATACCATGCTGGGCACCAAACGGGGTGTTCATCTGGCCCTTTCTGTGGAAAGGCTCCAGCATTTAGTGGACCGCCCAATCACACGCATTGGCCTTTCAGCCACCGTCAATCCCCTGGAAAGAGCGGCTGCCTACCTTGGCGGGCTTGAAAAGAAGGATGGTCAATACCTTCAAAGGCCCGTCACCATTGTGGCGCCCAGCATGGAAAGAATCAAGGACATTAAGATCCATATGCCCGTGGCTGATTTCCGTGCCCTTGAGCAAGGGTCTATCTGGCCCGATATCTACGACAGCATCTATAAACTTGTCAAAGACGCCAATTCCACCATTGTATTTGTCAATAACCGGGCCGTGGCCGAAAGGGTTGCCGCCAACCTGAACAGTATGGAGGACGAGGTTATCTGCCGCCCCCATCATGGTAGCCTTTCCAAGTCCCGGCGCCTGGAAGTGGAGGAAAGCTTCAAGGAAGGTGATCTTAAGTGCATGATTGCCACCTCCACCCTGGAACTGGGCATTGATGTGGGCAGTGTGGACTTAATGATTCAGGTGTCCTCCCCCCTTACCATATCCAGCGGACTGCAGCGTCTGGGGCGGGCTGGTCACCGTCTTAACGCCGTAAGCACGGGCCGTATACTGCCCAAAACCCGGGGTGATCTCTTAAAATGTGCCTTCATGGGTCAGGCCATGCTCCAGGGTGCCATTGAAGAGGAGAAAATCCCCGAAAACTGTCTGGACATTCTCTCCCAGCACATTGTGTCCATGAGCTGTGAAAGGACCTGGACTTTGGACGAGATGATGGTGGTCTTTTGGAGCTGCTGGTCTTACAGAAACCTCTCTAAAAGCGACTTTTTTAAGGTCCTTGCCATGCTGGCGGGGGATTATGAACATCTGGATGATATTCCTGTGAAGCCCAGAATCTATTGGGACAGGCAGAACAATACCGTTCAGGGCACAGCCTACAGCAGAATGCTGGCCGTCAACAGCAGCGGCACCATACCGGACAGGGGCTATTTCCCTGTGTTTCTTGAGGATTACAAAACCCGGATTGGTGAGTTGGATGAGGTCTTTGTTTTTGAAGCCCGGCTGGGGGATCAGTTCATGCTGGGCAATTCGGCCTGGAAATTTGTTAAGATAGAGAATAATCGGGTCATTGTCGCCCCTGGCAACGTCATGGGTGCAAAAACCCCCTTCTGGCAGGGGGATGGCATCGGAAGCCCCTTCGATCAGGGCCTGGCCTTTGGCGAATACCTGAGAACACTGTCCGAAAAGCTGGATTCGGAGGGTTTCATTTCTTTTCTGACACAATCCAGGGTCATGGACGAAACTGCCGCTATCAATATTAAGAACTATCTCACCGATCAGAAGGAATCCCTGGGGGTCATCTCCCACAGCCGCCGCATTGTGGTGGAGTATCTCAAGGACGACGTTTCCGATCATAAAATCGTTATCCATGCCCATTTCGGCGGCAAAGTCAATGGGGTTCTGGCCATTCTTCTTCAAAAGGCCCTTGAGGACACCCTCGGCTTCCAGACCTATGCCAGTCACAGTGATGATGCCATCCTGCTGCATCTCTACGGCTGCCCCGATGATCTGTCCCATGTTCTGTCCCTGCTTCATCCGGACAGGGTGGAAAAAGCGCTCATTGACATGCTGCCCGGCACCCCCCGGTTTGCCATGACCTTCCGGTATACGGCCTATCGGGCCATGATGATGGGGGTCAAGAATCTGGGCCAGCGCTTACCCCTTTGGCTCCAACGGCTCCGTTCGGTGGATGCCCTGGAGAATGCACGCAAAACCCTGGATCACCCGATGATCATTGAAACCATGCGGGAGTGTCTGGAGGATATCTATGATATCCCTCACGCCATCCAGGTTCTTAAGGATATCCGGGAAGGCCGCATCGAGGTGGTTGAAAAGAGCAACTGGTTTCCCTCTCCTTTTTCCTCTGAGCTTTTGTTCGGGTTCAAGTTCTTTATGATGTACGAAGAAAAGGCTCCCCATCCCGGGGAAACCAAGGCCCCCTTCATATCAGGCGTGGATGCCCTTCATTTGTCCTACCGGCAGCAGGAGACGCTGCCCCAGCTTTCAGCCGAGGCCATCCGCGAGGTTCAGGCTAAACACAGCCCTGCCGAAAGACTGGCTGAGGTTAAAAGCCCCAATGCCCTTCACTCCTTCCTCCTGATTTACGGGGACATACCCCTTTCTGATATGCCCGTGGGGGAGATCTCAGCCTGGCTTCATACCTTGATTCAGGAAAACCGCTGCCTCCTTCTTGCGGGTGATAAGGGTCATCCTGATCTGATCATTGCCGCCGAAGAGGCTGAGCTATACTTTAGTGCTTTGTATCGTGACCCTTCCCTGCTTCCCCAGTCCCTCTCCTTAAAGCTCTCCGACCAGGGTACCTGGAGCCGTGAGGAGGCTATTTTACGCATCCTTCGCCGATACAGCCGCTATAACAGCCCCTTTTCAACAGAAGATGCCGTACAGCGCTATGGTCTGCCTCCGCTGCTCATCCAAAAAGCACTGCAGCAGCTCCATACCTCAGAGGTACTGGTTAAGGGATATTTTCTTAATGAAACCACCGAGGAATTTTGCCATATAAAGCTTTTTGAGGCCATGGTCCGAAAGACCAGCGCCCTGAAGGCCAATGCTTTTTCCACCTTGAAGCCTTCTGTCTATGCCGCCTTTTTACCCCACTGGCAGGGCGTGGGTCAGGAATCGGGAAGTCCCGAGGAAGCGCTGTACAAGGTCATTGGCCAGCTTGAAGGCTTGTACCTGCCCTGGGATTGGTGGGAGAGCATCGTTTTCCCCGCTCGGGTCAAAAACTACTCCCCCGGCCATCTGGATCGGCTCTGCGCCTCGGGTCGGGTATTCTGGCGCGCAATATTGGATGAGGACCAAAAAAACCTGTCCCTGACCTGGTACACCACCGAAACCACCCGTCTTAATCTGGAGGTTCCCGACACATGGTTCAAGACCTTTGATGAGGGTGAAGAGAAGGTCCTTGAGGTCCTCAGAAAAAAAGGTGCCTGCTTTGTCCATGCCTTGACCGCAATGACGGGCTTTTCTACCCCCGTGCTTCTGGACATTCTGGAAAGACTGGTCCTCAAAGGCCGGGTCATCAACGATGCCTTTATTCCTGTCCGCTTTTTCATGGATCAAAAGACCGCTTCTGCAAAGAGCACTCCGACTTCAGGGGTGGCAAGAGCCAAGCGCGCGGCACTGGCTGTTTCCCGTATGGATATGGGCCGCTGGGAAATCGCCTGGCCCGTTGAGGACAATAATCTTTCAGCCTTTATTGATGGCTTGTTCAACCGCTATGGACTTCTGGCCAGGGAGGCCCTGGCCCTTGAAAAATCTCCCTTCACCTGGACCGAAGCCTACGAAGCTCTTAAGGTGCGGGAGTATGCAGGCCATGTTCTGCGGGGCTATTTTATTGAAGGCCTGTCCGGGATACAGTTCATGAGCCCCGAAGCCTATCAGCAGCTTAACCTCACCGCCCAGTACCAGGTTCTTAATGCCTGTGACCCTGCCCAGGTCTATGGTAAAATACTGGGCCGGAACGAGGCATTGCCGCCCTTTGTCAATATCCCCGGCACCGCTCTGGTTCTTGTGAGAGGCGAGCCCCGGGTTGTCATAGACAGGTTCGGGGAAAGGATTCTCTTTGACTGTGAAGCTCATGAACTCCAGGACGCCATAAAGGCATTCGCCGAGGCCTTTATGGCAAAGCGGATCTGGCCCCAGCGCAAGAAGATCGCCGTCAAGTATTGGCCCGAGGACAACACCCAGCGTCAGCAATTAACCGAAGCCCTGACAATGGCTGGTTTTAAACCCGACGTTCTTAAGATGGTTCTCTGGCGTTAGCCAGTCCTCCATTCCATGCGCAGGGTGAGAGCTATGTTTATGGTTTATACTTTTGGAATTCTGGTTTAAAACTTTTAAGAATTGATGTATGATTATTAAAAAGAATTTATAAAAATTCAAACAAGAGGGTTATTGAAGTGACAAAAGAGTTGTTAATGGGAAATCAGGCCATAGCCCTGGGCGCCATTCGCGCAGGGGTTGGCGTTGTGACGGGTTACCCCGGTACACCCTCCACAGAAATCTTGGAAACCGTAGCCCGGCATAACCCGGGAGATGTCTATGTGGAGTGGTCGGTCAACGAAAAGTCAGCGCTGGAGGTCGCCTCGGGCGCAGCCTTAGCGGGAACCCGAACCATGGTCACCATGAAACAGGTGGGACTGAACGTAGCCTCCGACCCCCTCATGAGTCTGGCGTACATAGGTGTTAAGGGCGGTATGGTGGTTGTGGTGGCCGATGATCCGGGCCCCATCTCATCTCAGACCGAGCAGGATACCCGACAGTTCGGGGTTTTTTCAAGACTGCCGGTATTTGATCCTTCCTCCCCCGATGAGGCTTATGAAATGATACAGGAGGCTTTTGAGCTCTCCGAGAAATATGGAACCCCTGTGATCTTGCGCCCCACCACCCGGGTCTGCCATGCCAGTGCCGACCTGGTTCTGGACGGTCACCGCAGGAGCATTTCCCCCGAGGGCTTTCAAAAGGATCCCAAATGGGTTATCTTCCCCCGTTTATCCTTTCAAAACCATACCAGGATCGAGGAGCGCAATCTGAGGCTCAGCGAGGAATTCTCAGTCTCTCGGTTCAATGCCCTGACAGGCAGCGGAAAGAAGGGAATTGTCACCCACGGCATCAATTATGCCTACACCCGAGAAGCCCTATTAGCCATAGACCATCCGGTCAAGCTTCTGAAAATCGGAACATCCCACCCCTTCCCCGAAAAACTGGCCCTGGACTTCTTGCAGGACTTAGAAGAGGTTCTGGTCATTGAAGAGCTTTCTCCCTACCTGGAAAAAGAGCTTCTGATGATTTGCGGCAAGTATCATCTGCCCGTGCGCATCAGAGGAAAGCTCACCGGGGATTCGCCCTTTGCGGGTGAGAATACAGTAGAATCCGTATCGGCCATGATCAGGCATTTTCTGGGCCTGCCCCAGCTTGCGCCCCAGGTTCAGGACAGCACAGTGCCCCTGCCCATCCGTCCCCCCGTCCTTTGTGCGGGCTGTCCCCACCGGGCCTCCTTCTACGCCGTCAAACAGGCTATGAAGGGCAGAAAGGCCGTCTTTACAGGGGATATCGGATGTTATACCCTGGGCAATGCCAAGCCCCTGGAAATGGTGGATACCTGCCTTTGCATGGGTGCGGGTGTTACCATGGCCCAGGGCCTTCACAGGGCCGAGCCCGATACGGTGCATTTCGCTTTCATTGGCGACTCCACCTTCTTCCATACGGGTATCCCCGGAGTGGTCAATGCCCTTTATAATGAAACCCCGTTTGTTCTGGTGGTGCTGGATAACGCCACAACGGCCATGACGGGCAATCAGCCCCATCCCGGCACCGGTAAAACCATGATGGGCACCATCTCCGAAAAAATTGATATTGCTAAGGTTCTGGCCGCTCTGGGCGTGGAATCCATTCAGAAGGTCAACCCCTTCCAGCTTGATGAGGCTAAAAAGGCCGCTGTAAAGGCCGCCGACTTCAAGGGCGTATCGGCCATCATCTTTGAGGCCCCCTGCATTCAGGTGGTAAAGCCCCAAACCGCCTATACCGTGAATCGGGAAGCCTGTAAGGGCTGTCGCCGATGCATCAGGGAATTGGGCTGTCCGGCCATGGCCATGAAGGACGGAAAGGCCGTCATTGATGCCTATATGTGCAGCGGCTGTTCCCTCTGTGCCCAGGTCTGTCCCTTTGATGCCATAGGAGGTGCCGCATTATGAAAAGCTGTATTCTAACCGGCGTGGGTGGTCAGGGAACCATCCTGGCCGCCAAACTCATTGCGCAAACGGCTATGGACAAAGGGCTTAAGGTACGCACAGCCGAGACCATCGGCATGGCTCAGCGGGGCGGCAGTGTCCTAAGCCATGTACGAGTGGGTCGGGAGATTCACTCCCCCCTCATCCCCCTGGGAACCGCCGATGCCATCATCGCCTTTGAATTGGCTGAGGCCGCAAGGGCGCTGCCCTATCTGAAGCCCGGCGGGCATATGGTGGCCGCTCAAAAGAGCATTATTCCATTCACCACCTCCCTCATGGGGGCTGAATATGACACCAGGCAAATCCTGAGCTTCCTTGAAAGTCAAGTGGGACAGCTCACCCTGCTGGACACGGGGGCTATTGCCCAGGCATGCGGCACCGAGAAAGTCATTAATGTGGCCCTTCTGGGTGCTGCAGCAGCGCTCGGTGTTCTGGATTTCACCCTGGAAGAGATGGAAAACACACTGAACCATGTACTGCCTGAAAAAATTCGACCCATGAACTTAAAGGCGCTGCATCTGGGAGCCCAGGCTGCGCATTCCCGAATGGGTTTATGATAAGATAGAATCAGCTTTCACGCGAAAGCCTTTAATGGATGAGAGGAGACGAGATGAGTATGAAGGAGTTTCAATTTGAGGCCATTAAGCAAAAGATAAGCACCCTGACAGCTCAGAAGGAGAGCTTTTACGGCAAGAAATATCAGGGCCTCCATGCCGAGGACATTAAAGACCAGAAAGATTTTGAAGCCCTTCCCTTTACCGACAAGGACGAACTGCGGGAGGCTTATCCCCTGGGCCTGATGGCTGTACCCGAAAAGGAGATTGTGCGTATCCATTCTTCCTCGGGAACCACGGGCACCCCCATCATCATCCCCTATACCCGTCAGGATGTGGAGGATTGGGCGCAAATGTTCAAGCGCTGCTACGAAACAGCGGGGATCACGCCCATGGATCGCATACATATCACCCCGGGCTATGGTCTTTGGACGGCCGGTATCGGATTCCAGACCGGTGCCGAGCTTTTAGGCGCCATGGTCATTCCCATGGGCCCCGGTAACACCGACAAGCAGCTTAAGATGATGATGGATATGAAGAGTACCGTCCTTTGCGCCACCTCTTCCTATGCCCTACTTCTGGCCGAGGAAATCGCCCGTCGCGGCATCAAGGACAAGATCTGCCTGAAGAAGGGTGTTATTGGCTCCGAGCGCTGGGGCGAAAAAATGCGCCGGCGTATTGCCAACGAGCTGGGCGTGGAGCTTTATGATATCTATGGCCTGACCGAAATCTACGGCCCCGGTATTGCCATTAACTGTGACTGCCAGAGCGGCATGCATTACTGGGACGATTATATGTACTTTGAGATTATCAATCCCCGCACCGGCGAGGTGCTGCCCGAGGGCGAAATGGGCGAACTGGTCATCACCACCTTCCGCAAGGAAGGAGCGCCCCTTATCCGCTATCGCACCCATGACCTGACCCGGATCCTGCCCGGTGAATGCCCCTGCGGCAGAAAATACCCGCGCATTGATACCATTATTGGCCGCACTGACGATATGGTGAAGGTCAAGGGCGTTAACATCTATCCCGGACAGATTGACTCCCTGCTTAAGGACGTGGAAGGCGCCAGCAGCGAATACCAGGTCATGATTGACCACTTGAACGGCAAGGACATTCTGACCCTCTTTGTGGAGGCCGATTCCAGCTACGATAAAAAGGTTGTGGAGCATAACCTTGCCACCCTCTTTAAAACCCGCATCGGCATCACCATTGTACCCAAGGTCGTGGACATTGGCGACCTGCCCAGAAGCGAGAAAAAATCCACCCGAATCTATGACAACAGGTATTGAGCCTGTCTGCAAACAGTAAAATAAGGCCATGGTGTTCTCATCTTCCAGCGGAGGCTTATCAGATGAGAACGCCATGGCCTTTCGTGTGTTGTCGGTTTATCAGACGCATCTATCACATTCACTTTAAAACATACGGGTCTTCGGCGGTACCTGAGCCAGTCACAGCCAGCTCGGAGGAAACCAGATAGCAGGCGGGGCGGACACCCACGCCTGAAAGCACGGCGTAGTCGCTGTAGATAATATCGCCGGTGGTGGCGACAATGCAGACCTCGCAGGGGGTATTGGCATTGGGGGTACGAAGCCACCACATAAAGGCGCCGCCGGCCTCATGCTTCAAATCATTGTACCAGTAGGATTCATCCCGCTCCTTGGCCTCCTCGGTCAGATAAGCCTTAAGTAGGTTTCCTTTCTCGTAAATATAGGTCAGGGCCTCTTCCACCGACAGCAGGAATACCTTATCCTCCACATAGGTATAATAGGCCTCGTTGGTATTATGCCATGCATCCTCAAGGGAAGCTCTGGAGAAATTAAAGAGGGCGCTGCCGCCTACGGCCTTGTCCTTCTCCATCATGGAGACCACCGATTTGATCTTGACCTTCTTAATCAAGTCCTTTTCGGCCTGGGTGAAGTTATAGAGGAAGCCCATTTCCTTGTCATAGTCATTATAGCCTCCCCAAACGGCCGAAACCGACGGGGGCTGGGTGGTGAAGCTGACCTTCTTCTGGTCCGAATTCAGCCATTGCCGGATATTGGAGTCAGCCCAGGAATTGCTGCCCTTCATGAGAATCATCTCTTCAGGGGTATAGCTGGTATAAACCTCGGCCTTGGGCTTCTTGTTGTCAAAGACCATGTCCCCGTTCTTGTTGTAGGTGCCGCTTTCAGAAGCATCAAAGGGCTTAAGGGTCAGAATATGGGTGGACAGCATTAACGGCTTGCCCTCTTTATCGATATTCAGAACCATCCAATCAATGGGCTTGCCGTTATAGCTTCCAAAGCGCAGGATTTGTCCCACCCTGAGCTTGGTCTTGGCCTCGCTGGGGGCAGGGGGCTGGGACTCAGCGCTGCCCGACTGTCCTTCCTTTGACTGGCTCTGGCGGACTCCGCCATCCTGGGCACCCGCCTGGACGGCTCCCTGGGGCTCACCCTGACCTTCAGACTGACCCTGGTCCTGGGCTTGTTCCTGGGCTGCGGGTGACGCTTCTGCCACCGTATTATCGGGAGCGCCGGGCTCTGATGAGGTTGTTGGTGTATTCTCTGTGCCCGGTGTGCCATCGTCCTCGGGCAACGGACTTGATGTAAGCATGGGCGTATCAGAAGGCAGGCCTGCTGTCTGCCGATTCTGTGTCAGAAGGGTCGACATGCCATAAACGCCAAAACCGGCCAGAATGATGCCCAGTATAATGAAGGGCACCAGTATGGGCTTGAACTTGGGCTTTTTGGATTTAACTGCGGGAGTGGGTTTGGAGATGGTATCGGTTGTGATTTCCCGATCCATGAACTTGCCCACAGTGTCCACCAGGATGTCAATATGCTTTTCCACATCGGGGGTGAGGGCGTCCAGCCAGTGGGTGGAATACAGGAAATATTCCATGGATTTGGTGGGAACCACCGGCTCAATACGGAAGGGCACAATGACCACATTCTTGTTGACTGCCCTTTCCACTTCCCGCAATACCTGCTGGGAGTTATTGGATGCCTCTGAAAAGATCAGAACCATGACCTTGCTGGCGCTGATGGCATCCACAATGGCCTCTCCCCATTCCTTGCCGGGAAGCACGTCCCTGGGGGCAATCCAGCACCGAATTTTAGCATTTTCAAGACTGGCGCAAATCGCGTCGGCTATACCTTTATCACGGGATGAATAGGAGATAAAAACATCATGGGCCACAATTCATACCTCCATATAAAAATAACCTCTTTATTCTACACAAAATGTCAAATGATTACAACTGTCCTAATGGTATTTTAATTTGTGAAATCCATGTTTAACCAGTATAATAGGATCAAATACGTGAGGAGGGCATTAATACATGATCATACTTAAGAGCCTGGAAAGAAAAAAGAGAGCCTGGCAGGACGGTGTTGCCCATGTTACCCTTGATCCTGACGGGCCCGGTGTCGCCAGATTGCACCTTGTACCGCCAAAGCCTTCGCTTTTTAGTGATCCTCCCAGTCTTCTGGTCATTAACGGCTAATACTTCCTGCCCGTAGGCCCTTCCTGGGCAACCATTCTGCGAGAGTTCTTTGACAGCCTTCAGGAGTATTGCAAGGACAAGCGCGAGGTCAGCTCTGAAGAGATACGGCAAATCGAGGAGGCTGTGGCCAAAAAGGTTCATTATTACTACCCCGCGGCTAAAGAATCCCTCATTTTGGACGACCTGGATGAGATCATTACCCTGGCAGTGAACATTGCCACGGGCAAGGAAGTGCCCGAAAACACCCTCAATGGCATGAGCCTTGAAAAATACAGCAGATACATGACAGCCCCTCATCGCATGGATTTGATTGTGGCCCCCATGGCCGTCAACAATAAAAGACTCTGTCCTCTGGACTGCTCCTGCTGCTACGCCGATCACCACGAGATGATGGACATCACCGAGCCCCTGCCCACCGAGGAATGGAAAAAGATTATCGATGCCTGCCGGGAAGCGCGTATTCCCATGCTCACCTTCACTGGAGGCGAGCCCCTGACAAGGCCCGATATCGTCGATCTGGTGGCCCATGCCTCATGGTTTGTGACACGGCTCAACACCAACGCCTTTCATCTGACCAGGGAGCTGGCTCAGGCCCTGCGTGATGCCAGCCTTGACGGTATACAGATCACCCTTTACTCCAGTGATCCGGCCATCCATGACGACCTGGTGGGAAAACCCGGCGCCTGGGAGAAAACTGTAGTAGGCATCAAAAACGCCCTGGAAGCGGGACTCAGCGTCAGCATCAACACCCCGCTGGTAGAAAGGAACAAGGACTTTGCTTCAACCCTCCGGTTCGCCCATTCCCTGGGCATCTATTGCGTGGGCTGCTCAAGCCTGATTCCCACAGGCGGAGCCCAGGAGCAGATAGCTACAGGAAAGGCCCTTACACCAAAGGCCTTGAAGCAAATCCTGAAGGAGGCTGTGGACCTCTGCAAGGAACTGAACATGGAGATATCCTTTACCTCTCCGGGCTGGCTGGATTCCCAGGAGCTCCTGGATTTAGGGCTTCCCAGTGCTCCCCAATGCGGAGCATGCCTGTCCAATATGGCCGTTGCGCCTAATGGGCAGGTAGTCCCCTGCCAGAGCTGGCTCAACGGTCAGACCTTGGGAGATATGCGGACCACACCATGGAAGTCCATCTGGAAGAATAGCACCTGTGTCAGAATTCGCAGCCAATATGCCGGAAAGCCCCATTGTGCGCTTAAGGAGGTCAAGTAAATAAAAATGAAGAGATTGCTGGTCTTTGTCCTGCTTTTGGGCCTGTTTTGCTCCAGTGGCTTTTTAAGCTTTGCCATAGACCCCGATATCATTCATAGTATGGAAATCACCATCACCCCCCAGGACGACAATACC
The DNA here is from genome assembly GCA_022702935.2 of Bacillota bacterium. Taxonomy (GTDB): domain Bacteria; phylum Bacillota; class Clostridia; order DSM-8532; family DSM-8532; genus DTU059. The sequence continues at coordinate 14,480 of JAKIML020000122.1, forward strand.
CTCAACATTCACTATTACCTGGACTATGAGGCCGCCACCGATTTTCCTTCCGACATTCAGTACCTGGAGGTGGGGGTTCCCAATACCGATTTTACGCTATTGGATTATGAGCCAGATTCCCTGATTCAGAGCGCTTATGGCATCACCCAGAACGGTTCCTTTGTCCATCTGGACTTTAGGAAGCTTCCCAAAGCAGGGGATCGCTTTTATCTGGAGTTCACTGTCAAGCAGGGCTCCATGTATAACAGATCAGGACAGAATGATATCTCCTTCCAGTTTGTTCCCGGCTGGTTCGACTTCGCCGTCATCAAAGAACTGAAGGTCATTATGGAAACCCGTGACCTATATAATCTTGTGCTCATGCCCGAGCCCGATCTATGGGCCGATACCAAGGCCATTTGGGTGACCAAAAACCTTGACGCCGGCGAGAAGGCCGAGAAAATATCGGTGCTCCACTGCAAAACCTCGGGCTATACCGATGACTATGTTTATAGCTATCCGGGAAATCCCGGCTATGGGCCCAATTTAGATCAGAAGCCCGCCTCCAGATCCCCGGGTATTGGCTTTGGACGAATCATTCTGTACTTTTTCATTTTTATCTTCATCATCGCCCTGTTGAGCGGCAGAAGAAACCGCTATGGCGCCGGCAGATACGGCGGCGGCTATTGGGGAGCCCCACCGTTTCGCCGTCACTACTTCAGACCGCCACCTCCCCCACCTCCAGGCTTTGGCCCTAGACCACCCCGGCCACCCATGGGCGGAGGCCCTGGCAGAAGGCCCCCCAGCGGCTTCGGCGGAGGCGGTCGCATCGGCGGCGGTGGTGGCGGTGGCCGCAATGGTGGCGGCGGAGGCGGCGGAGGCGGCGG
>JAKIML020000091.1 GCA_022702935.2 Bacillota bacterium
CCAAGCCGCCGATGACATTCAGGAAGGTGGTCTTGCCTGAACCGCTTTGGCCGAGGATGGCAACAAATTCGTTTCTTCTGAAGTTCAGGCTGACATTATTTAATGCGACCTGGGTAAAGTCGCCGGTTGTGTAGCTTTTGGTGATTCCGTTTAATTGCAGCATTTCATCATCTCCTGATTGTGCGTTGTGTGGTAGGGTACCTGGTCATTATAGGGCATGTGTGTTAACCGAATTTAAACAAAATTAAGTTTATCCAAATAAACGTGTTTACTTCCGGTTCATATTCAGTTTAAAAAGGGACGGTATACTAAAAAGAAAGGAGGTCTTCACTTATTATTTGGAAGCAGGAGGAATTTATGAATCAACATGCGATGGATCAACTGCCGATGGTGACTGAGATTGCCTACTTAAGCGAAAATTCTGAAATCCTCAGCGAATATCAGGGCTTTTTGGCCATCCACCAGATCTATCAGGCGGCCATTAAGGAGATGCGCACCAAGCTGGAGATTCTTAATGATGAGTTTAAGGTCTGCTATGCCCATAACCCTATCCGGCACTTGGAAAGCCGATTAAAGACACCCCAAAGCATCCTTAAAAAGCTGAAGCGCTATAATCTGCCCATCAGCGCTCAATCGGCCCGCGACAACCTGACCGATATTGCGGGGGTACGCGTGATTTGCCACTATATTGATGATATCTATATGCTGGCCGATGCCCTGCTGCGCCAGGAGGATATTACCCTGATAAAGAAGAAGGACTATATCGCCAACCCCAAAAAGAACGGCTATCGAAGCCTTCATTTAATTGTGAAGATCCCCGTCTGCCTTTCCGACCGCGTGGAGCAGGTACCTGTTGAGATTCAGATTCGCACCGTGGGCATGGATTTTTGGGCCTGCCTGGAGCATCAGCTCAGCTACAAGCAGGAGCGGGTTCTGTCGGAAGAAGTCAGTATCGAGCTTTACGAATGCGCCCAGACCATTGCCGAGCTGGACAGACGTATGCAGAATCTCTATAAGAAGGCCATGGAGGAAACATAATAGGAACAAAAGGATGTGATGACCCTGTTTAATATTCTGGTGGTGGATGATAATGTCAACACCCTGAGACTGATGGAAGCAGTGCTCTCACAGAATGGTTATCATCCGTTACTTGCCAAAAACGGTCTGGAGGCCCTGGAGGTTCTGGATCGAACCCATGTGGATCTGATTGTGCTGGATATTATGATGCCCCAGATGGACGGTTTTGAATTGACCCAAACCTTAAGAGAGGCTGATTACAACCTTCCCATATTGATGGTCACGGCCAAGGAGGCCATGGAAGATAAAAAGAAGGGCTTTTTGACCGGGGCCGACGATTACATGGTTAAGCCCGTGAACGAGGAGGAAATGCTCCTTCGGATAGCGGCCCTGCTTCGGCGTTCCAAGATTGCCAGCGAACACAGGCTGGTCATTGGGGATACCGAACTCAATTACGATGAAATGACTGTGAAAACCAACGGAAGGACCGAGGAACTGCCCCAAAAGGAGTTCCTGCTGCTTTTTAAGCTGCTTTCCTATCAGAATAAAATCTTTACGCGCCGACAGCTTATGGACGAGATTTGGGGAATGGACAGCGACTCGGACGGAAGAACGGTGGACGTTCATATTAACCGGTTGCGGGAGCGCTTTAAGGATAACAAGGATTTTGAAATCGTAACGGTCAGGGGACTGGGATACAAGGCGGTTAAATCTCAATGAGCAGATTGCGTACTCTCTATATCACATTGGTGTTCTTTGTTTTAATGGTTATGACGTCCTCGGCCCTCCTTTCGGGGGCCTGTTTGCTCTTTCTCTTCGAATCGGGCCTTATTCTTGATTTGCGGGCCACGCCCAAGGTCCTCATGCTGGTGGCCCTCATGGTCAGTATTGTCATTGGTACCGTTCTGACCCTGGTGGTGGGGCAGCATTTCCTAAAGCCTATTAACCAGCTTATTGTGGCCACCCGTGAAGTGGCCCGGGGCAACTTCAATGTCAGGGTGCCCGAGCTGGATGCGGATAATGAGCTGGCCGGACTGATCCGCAGCTTCAATTATATGACTGCCGAGCTGGCGGGCAAGGAGATGTTCCATAAGGATTTTATCAATAACTTCTCCCATGAGTTCAGAACACCCATTGTGTCCATCCGCGGCTTTGCCCGGCAGCTTAAGCAGCCCACCCTGGACGAGGAGAAGCGCAATGAGTATGTGGATATCATCATCAGCGAGTCGGAGCGCCTGGCTCACCTTTCCACCAATATCCTGCTATTGACCAAGCTGGAGAACCAGCAAAGCATCAATGATAAAAAGGAATATTCTCTGGACGAGCAGCTCAGGGACTGTATCCTTCTTCTCCAGCACCAGTGGGAGACCAAGAATATAAGCTTTCAGCTTGAATTGGACCCGGTTCAATACAATGGCAATGAGGAAATTCTCTCCCAGGCATGGCTCAATCTTCTGGGCAATGCCATCAAATTCAGTCATCCCAATGGTGAGATCGTGGTCCAGTGCCATGACGACGGAAAGAACATCAAGGTGAAGATTGCCGACTCGGGCATTGGCATGGACGATGAAACCCGGCAGAAGATTTTTGAAAAGTTTTATCAGGGCGATCAGGCGCGCTCCACGGACGGCAACGGCCTGGGCCTGTCATTGGTCAAACGCATTGTGGATCTGTGCGGCGGCACCATTTCGGTAAAAAGTCAGGTTGGCAAGGGCTCAGCCTTTGTTGTGCGTCTTCCCAAAGGCTAGAATTATTCAAAAATTCTTCCTTATTCATTCATACAAAATTCACATTTTTAAGCCATAATAAATATAGCGAAAGAATGATAATTTTTGAATGACAGGAGGATTGTTATGGGAGATAGAACAGGTAAAGGTATGGCAGCTTTCATGACGGCTACCGTCCTGCTTTCGGGATTGTTTGGCTATGGCGGTACATACCTGGCCAATCGTCTGCATGACCAGGTTATGGTTGCGCCAAGCAAACATGAAGACGATAACGCATTAACGGCCAGCGAAAACAACATCGACAGCCCATTTACCCTTCAACTGTCAACCAAGGCAGTCCATGATAAGGCTCTGACCATTCCTGAGATTGCCGCGATGAATGGGGATTCTGTGGTGGAGATTACCACCGAGACCGTTACCACTGGCGGAAGAATGGGCCAGTTTGTCTCCGAGGGCGCAGGAAGCGGTGTGATTATACGTTCCAACGGTTATATCGTTACCAATAACCATGTAATTTCAGGCGCCAATAAAATAACGGTAAGGCTGAAGAGCGGGGAGACCTACGATGCTTCCTTAGTGGGCAGGGATGTCAAAACCGATCTGGCCGTCATTAAAATTAACGAGACCGATCTGCCCACAGCCATCATGGGATCATCCAGCCAATTGGTGGTGGGTGAACTGGCCGTGGCCATTGGCAACCCCTTGGGCCAGTTGGGCGGTACTGTTACTGAGGGCATCATTTCAGCTCTTGACCGCGATATTGTCATTGACGGCGAAAGCATGAAGCTGCTTCAGACGTCTGCCGCCATCAACCCCGGCAACTCGGGCGGAGGTCTGTTTAACCAGTATGGAGAGCTTATCGGCATTGTCAATGCCAAGTCCAGCGGCTCGGGTATTGAGGGGCTGGGCTTTGCCATTCCCATTGACACGGCCAAGGTGGTCATTGACCAGATCATCAGCTATGGCTATGTCCAGGGCAGGGTGGATCTGGGCCTGACCCTGATTGATATCAATGACAGCCGCACCGCGCTCATGTATCGGGTGTCCAAGACGGGTGTCTATGTGCTCAAGGCTGAGAAGAACAACGGCTTTAAGTCAGGGGATAGAATTATCAGTGTTAACGATACGGCCATTACCTCGTCCAGAGACGTAAAAGACATCATTGACAGCCTTGGCATGGGCAAGACCGTGAAATTCACTATTGAAAGAAACCGGCAAACCCTGGTACTGAATGTGACGCTGGAGCAGGCAACCCATTAAAGCATAACAGCCATAGATTTCTCCTTTCCCTTTGCCCATGTGATGTGAACGCATGGGCAAAGGCTATTTCATGCAGGGATGAGGAGTGTTTTATTTGTATAAGATTCTCATAGTGGACGACGAAGAGAAAATCAGGGCGCTGATCAAAAAGTACGCCCTGTTTGAGGGTCACACGGTATTTGAGGCTCAAAATGGCATGGAAGCTGTTGAATTATGCAGAAGCCAGACCTTCGACTTTATCATTATGGATATTATGATGCCCGAACTGGACGGTTTCTCGGCGGTCAAGGAGATTCGGAAAACCCAGGATACGCCGGTGCTCATGCTCTCGGCCCGGGGTGAGGAGTACGACAAAATCCATGGCTTTGAGCTGGGCATTGATGATTATGTGGTAAAGCCCTTTTCCCCCAAAGAACTCATGATGCGCATTAACGCCATTATGAAGCGTGTGTCCAAGGGCAGTGAGGACCAGCACGAGCGCTATGTGAAGGACGGGCTTGTGGCCGATTTTACGGCCCGGAAAATCATCATTGACGGTAAAAACATAGACATGTCTCCCAAGGAATATGATCTCATCTTCTATCTTATCAGGAACAAAAACAAGGCCCTGACACGGGAAACCCTCATTAATGAGGTTTGGGGCTATGATTTTTATGGGGATGACAGAACCCTGGATACCCATATCAAGCTCCTGAGAAAATCCCTGGGTGATTATGCCGGGCTCATCACGACCTTGCGGGGTGTGGGTTATCGATTTGAGGGATGACCATGAAGAATATCAGCATCAAATGGAAGGTCTTTAGCTATCTTATCGGGTTTTGCGGAATCCTCCTTGTGCTGCTCTGGCTGTTTCAGGTGGTGTTTCTGGACGATCTCTACAAAGCCATTAAGATTAGAGAGATCAAGACCAGCGGAAGTGCCCTGGAAAAGAATATCAGCAGCGAGAGTCTGGATGAGCTGGTCAGCCGGATTTCCATCAGTAATGACATATGCATTGAAATTCTTTCCGAAGACGGTATGGTGCTTTACTCTGCCGATGTGCTGAGGGACTGCATTCTCCATAAGATTCCGGGCTTTGAGAAGGTGCGGCTGGTAAGAAAGACACTGGAGGCGGGAGGTACGCTCCTGGAGTATTTTAACCGGGAGAATTTCAGAAATGACAGATATGATGATGCCCGGTTCATTGGAAGAGTTCCGCCCCGGGATCTGGGCATGGAAGAATCCATTATCCTCTCCAAGATTGTCACCGACAGTGCGGGGAAAAAGCGAATCATCCTGCTTAATTCGGTGGTGTCGCCGGTGAGTTCCACCATTGTCACCATACGGGTGGGCCTGTACTTTATAACCGGGTTCATGATCCTTTGCTCGGTGATTTTGGCCGTGCTCATTGCCAAAAGAGTCTCCGAACCTATTGAGAAACTCAACCAATCAGCCAAGATCCTGGCAAGGGGAAAATATGATGTTACCTTTGCAGCTACGGGATATAAGGAGATTGCTGAGCTTTCCGATACCCTGAACTATGCCTCGGTGGAACTGTCCAAGGTGGACCATCTGCGCAAGGAGCTCATCGCCAATGTCTCCCATGATCTCAGGACTCCGTTGACCTTGATATCGGGGTACGCGGAGGCCATGCGGGATCTCCCTGACGAGAACAACAGCGAGAACGCCCAGATCATTGTGGATGAAACCAAGCGGCTGACCACCCTGGTCAATGACCTTCTGGATCTTTCCAAGCTCCAATCGGGCATGCGGACCATTGAGGCCCAGGAATACTGCCTGACCACCAGCCTCCGTGGTATTGTGAGCGCACTTCAGGAGCTTATCAGGAATGAGGGCTATACCATTGAATTCCACTATGGCAGGGATATTTATATCACTGCCGATGAATCGAAAATCTCCCAGGCCTTTTATAACCTTCTTATCAATGCCGTCAACTATACTGGCGAGGACAAACGGATTGTGGTCAGGCAGATTAAGGAGGACCACAGCGTAAAGATTGAAGTCATTGATTCGGGTGAGGGCATCTCGGAAGAGAATCTGCCCTACATCTGGGATCGGTATTATAAAGTGGACAAATCCCATAAAAGAGCGGTCACGGGCACCGGCCTGGGCTTATCCATCGTCAAATCGGTTATTGAACTCCATAACGGAGAATACGGCGTGTCCTCAAAGGTTAATGAGGGCACGGTCTTCTGGTTCCGCCTGTTCCTTGACAAGAAGAAAAGGAATGGCTGATTCTTGCATTTTTCTCAATTCAATCACTTAACAATCACATAAGGAACATGGATGCGTCAAAAAAAACCTGTATGATGAAAGAGAAGTAACAGTGAGGAGGGTTGTATGCCTTGAATCATCAAAACTTTCGTCATGAGCTGAAGCATGCCATCAGTTCCTTTGATGCCGTAGAGCTGGTCTCAAGGCTGAAGCATGTGGCCTTGCCCGATACGCATGCCGTGAACAACGGAAGCTACAGTGTACGGAGCCTCTACTTTGATAATGCTTATGACAAAGCCCTTCGCGAGAAAATAGACGGTATCTCCAACAGGGAAAAGTTCCGGGTTCGTTTTTATAACGGGGATACCTCCTATATCCGGCTTGAGAAGAAAGTTAAGTCGCGAGGACTTTGCCAGAAGTATTCTGCGGTAATCACAAAGGAACAGTGCGAAAGGCTTCTTTCAGGGGACTACGGGTTTCTGAAGGAAAGCGAGGATGGGCTGTTTTTGGAGCTCTATGCCAAAATGCACACTGAGCAGCTTAGACCCAAGACTATTGTGGATTATACCCGCCAGGCCTATATCTTTCCTGCCGGAAATGTGAGGGTCACCCTGGACAGTGATGTTCGGACCAGTACTCAGGTAAACGGTTTTTTAAATTCGGAACTCTGTTGCCGGGGTGTCACAAAGGCCGTGATTCTGGAGATTAAGTACGACAGCTTTCTGCCCCAGGTCATTGCCGATTTGGTGCAAGTAAAAAACAGACAAGCAGCGGCTTTTTCAAAATACGCCGCATGCAGAACCTTATAATCAGGAGGAACCAACATGACATTCAAAGATATTTTCAAAAGCAGTTTTCTGGAAAAGGCAGCCTCGTTTTCTTTGCTGGATGTAGCGCTGGCCTTGGTTTTGGCCTTTTGCCTGGGCCTCTTTATCTTTTATGTGTATAAGAAGACCTTCTCCGGCGTGATGTACTCGGCAGCCTTTGGCGTTTCCCTCATGGCCATGACCCTCATTACCACCTTGATCATTCTGGCTGTCACATCCAATGTGATTCTGTCCCTGGGTATGGTGGGCGCCCTGTCCATTGTCCGCTTCAGAACAGCCATCAAGGAACCCCTGGATATTGCCTTTCTGTTCTGGTCCATCTCGGCTGGCATTGTGCTCGGCGCAGGGCTTATTCCCCTGGCCATCATTGGGTCGATATTCATTGGCATCATCCTTCTTATCTTCGTCAACAGGAAGAGCTCCGATACGCCTTATCTGATTGTGGTCAACTGCCAGAACGACCAGTCCGAGGCCAATGTGATGTCCCTTATCAAATCAAAGACCAGGAAGAACCTGGTGAAGTCCAAGACCGTGTCGAGAAACGGCATTGAGCTCACCGTGGAGGTCCGTCTTTTAGATATGAATGCAACCCTTGTCAATGAGCTGCTTTCGGTCAATGGTGTGGAAAACGCCGTTCTTGTCAGCTACAACGGAGAGTACATGTAATGAACATAAGAGGAGCGGGAGGTGCAATCCTTGATAGAAAGTAAACATATCAATGCCATTATTGCAGTCGCAGTCATTATTGCACTGATTGCCGCCCTGCTGATAGTCGGTTTTTCCAATAACCAGGTGGTTGAGGCTGGCCGTGTTCAGCCCTATGAAAGCGCCCTCTTCGGCGGGGACATCATCACCCTGGAGATTATCGCCGATCCCGATGAATGGGATAACATGATTAAGAATGCCATGCAGGAAGAGTACATCATGGTGGATGTGGTGGTAAACGGCACCAAGTTCCAAAGCGTAGGCATTCGTCCCAAGGGGAACTCCAGCCTGGCCCAGGTGGCCTCCACCAGCTCTCCCGAAAGATATAGCTTCCGTTTGAAGTTTGACGAGTATGTCAAGGGGCAGACCTGCTTTGGCCTGGACACCTTTGTGGTCAACAACATGCTCGGGGACAGCAGCTATATGAAGGAGTACCTATCCTTTGACCTGATGAGGTCCATCGGTGTGGACACACCTCTCTTCGATTTTGCCGACATTTCGGTCAACGGGGAGAAATGGGGGCTGTACCTGGCCATTGAGGCCTATGACGACAGCTATATGACCAGAGTCTTCGGCGATGCTTCGGGCAATTTATACAATGTCAAGTCCATGGACATGGGTGGATGGAATGAGGACAACGGATCAGGGATGCCCTGGATGCCGGGAAATGACCAGGTTCCCCAAAGACCCGGGGGCGGCCAGTTCCCCGGAATGCCCGGTAATTGGCAGATGCCCGCCATGCCCTCCGACGGGCAGTTCCCCGGAATGCCGGGCAACGGGCAGATGCCCGCCATGCCTGGAGGCGGCCAGATGTCTGCAAGACCTGGGAATGGCCAGCGGCAGGATCAATCCGCGACAGAGCCAAGCACCAACACATCCCGAAATGGGCGGATGTCGGAATCGCCTGCAGATGCAAATTCCTCAGCCACACTGGATATCGGCCAAATGCTTGAAATTCCTTCCGACGGCCAGTTCCCTGCTTTTCCCAGAGGCGATGAAAACAGCAATGTGGACGGAAGAGGCCGCGGCATGTTTGGCGGCATGTTCGGCGGTATGGGCAGAGGCGGCGGAGACCTGAAGTATACCGACGACAATGTCAGCAGCTATAGTTCCATTTTCAACAATGTGGTGGGCAAGGTGACCGAGCAGTCCCAGAAAAATGTGATAGAGGCCCTGAAAAACCTCTCCGAGGGGAGCAATCTGGAAACCTATTTCGATGTGGATCAGATTCTGCGCTACATGGCCGCCCATACCATTGTGGTCAATTTGGACAGCTATTCGTCCAATATGGCGCAAAACTACTATATTTATGAGAAGGATGGCAGGCTTACCGTACTGCCGTGGGACTATAACTATGCCTTTGGCGGATTCCAATCGGGGGATGCCTCATCAGTGGTCAACTTCCCGATTGATACGCCGGTCAGCGGTGTTTCCCTGGAGGACAGACCCCTGTTTGCCCAGCTTCTTGCCAATGAAACCTATAAAGCCAGGTATCATGAGTATCTCAAGACGCTGATGACCGAGTATTTTACCGAAGGGAAATGGGCGGCAAAGATTGAAAAGCTGAACAGCTTAATCTCCGACTATGTGGAAAAGGATCCCTCAAAATTCTGTACCTTTGAGGAATACCAGAAAGCTGTTGCCGCCCTTACCACCCTGGGTGAGCTCCGGGCAGAAAGCATCATGGGTCAGCTTAATGGTACCATTCCCTCAACCACTGAAGGACAAAGACAGAACCCCGATAAGCTGGTATCCACTGAAACCCTCAATATGAGGGACTTAAACGGAAACAGAATGGGCGGCGGCCGAGGTGCATGGGATTGGCAGAACAATGAGGATGGTGAAACCAGTCAATGGGACCTGCCTGCAGGCGGTTTTGGCCCCAGGGGCCAGTTCTTCAGCAGAAACAGGGGTCAGACTCAGAATGAAAACGGGGCATTGAACGAAAGCGCAAGACCTGGCGTTGCCTTTGAGAACAACATCAGTACCCCAAGGTCCAGCACGGCTAATAACAATGCCCTTATCCTTATGGTCGGTTCGGTGATACTCCTCATAGGCGCAATAGTTTTTGCGGCTAAGTATAAGAAGAGATACTGATTGGCTTAAAAAGAATATTATCAAAACAGCGGTTCCCCAGAAGGAGCCGCTTTTTGGTGTTTTGTCACTATTTCCGTATGCCTGGGGGACAATGCAATAAAATGGTATAATATAAAGGATAGCTTAGAAAATCAAAGTGGTGATAAGCATGGCAAACATGATGGACTATTTGGATTGGCGCGGTGACTTAACCTTCCAACAGTCCGAGTTTAATGAGGTGGATAATCTTCTGCTGGCTCAACTATCCTATGTGGATTTTGAAGGGATTGTGCCTGCCCTGGGCAGCCCTGGCTGCATAATGGCAAAGGAGGCTTCTGAACTGTTCTTCCAGCAACATGACGAGAAGGAGCTTTTAGCCAGCACCTCCCTGCTTCGGATGTGCCCCTTTGTATTTAAAAAGATGGCGCAGAGCAGACGCTTTGAAGCTATCAAGCTGTCGAACTATATCAACACCATTGACGAAAGTTTGCAGAAGCAGTTCTCAGCCATCACCATTGAGCTTGACGCACAGACTCTTTATGTGGCCTTTCGGGGAACCGACGATACCATTATTGGCTGGAAAGAGGACTTTAACATGAGCTACATGTCTCCCGTCCCTGCCCAAATTGAGGCTGCCCGCTATGTGGATGAAGCTGTGGGCCACCAATACACCCAGATCTATTTTGGAGGCCACTCCAAGGGCGGTAATCTGGCTATCTATGCGGCTGTGAACTGCAGCCCTTCCATCAGGGAAAGGATCAAGACAGTATTTAATAATGACGGACCCGGCTTCGACAGAAAGGTGATTGAGTCCCAGGCCTATCAGGAGATGCGCCAGAGAATCCGCACCATTGTTCCCCATTCGTCCATTGTGGGTATGCTGTTGGAGCATGAGGATCAATACATGGTGGTAAAAAGCAGCCAAACCGGCATTATGCAGCATGATGCCATCACCTGGGAGGTCCTGGGCAACCGGTTTGTCACCGTCAATAATATATCGGGACGAAGCAGGCTCCTTGAGGCCGCCCTCAAGTCCTGGATTGATAAATTGGACAATAAGGAGAGGGAGCAGTTTGTGGAAACCCTGTATAAGGTTTTCGACGAAGTGGGCGTCAAAAATCTGACCGACTTATCCCGCGACAAGCTGAAGAAGATGCGTGAAATTATGAAGGCCTTTGGCAGCATGGCCCCTGAAAACAGGGAGGTGCTCTGGAGAACCGTCAAAATCCTGTTCCAGGAGAGCAATCGCATCATCAGGAGCTGGAGAAGAAGCAGTTTGACGTAACTGTGAAAAATCGATCTGATTCCGATGGTTAAGTATATTTTTTTAGGGAATATATGTAAGTGGTGATTTTAAAATGACTTACATAGCCCATTTCAGGGAATCAGATCGAGAAATTCATGAGTTGCGGGAACATCTCTTTTGTGTTGCCAGACAATGTGAAAAGTATGGTTCACGCATAGGTGTCGGCAAGCTTGCCTATTTGGCGGGATTGCTTCATGATATGGGCAAATACGGTCAAGAGTTTCAGGATTATATTTTCTCAAAAATGCCCTGGAATGAGCGAAAGGACAATGATGTACATAAGGTTGACCATGGTAAAATAGGAGCATTTTATCTTTATAACACCTTTCATTCCTCTGGTGGAAGTCTGGAAAAAGCAACCTCGGAGATTCTGACCATGGTTATATGCTACCATCATGGCGGACTGGAGGATTTCATTGACCTAGACTTAAAGACCCCATTACTAGCGCGGTTGGAGCTGCATTCCGGTGATATGGACTACCATCAATGCGTCCAACGGTTCCTTGAGGATGTATGTCCTGAGGAAGTCATTCAAAGTCTGTTCAAAGAGGCATGTCGTGAAATAGGCCTTTTGCTGCGATTGTTTAAAGAGCGAAGTGTACCGTTGGTATTTTTCTTTCACTTACTCATTAAGCAGATTTACAGTATACTCATTGATTCTGATCGTTATGACACCTACTTGTTTATGGAGCATAAAGAGGATACTCCATCCATTGATACGAAGCAGCTTTGGAATATATATATCAGCCGACTTAATAATAAACTGGAAGATTTAAAAAATCAATCGGTTACCACAGAACTCGGTAGAAAAATTAAGGATTTACGACTCCAAGTATCAGAGACGTGTTATCACTCTGCCCAGAGAGAAAGAGGTATTTATCTTTTAACAGTGCCCACAGGAGGCGGTAAGACGCTTTCCAGTCTCCGATTTGCCCTTGAGCACGCCAGATTACAAGGGATGGAGAAAATTATTTATATCTTGCCTTATACAACGATTATTGAGCAAAATGCTCAAGTCGTCAGGGATACGCTTGATTGTGACGATCAATTGCTTGAACACCACTCCAATGTTATCCACACTGAGCATGGGCAATATAAGCTTTTAACACAGCGCTGGGATTGTCCCATCATCTTTACTACCGTGGTGCAATTCTTAAATACTTTCTTTGAGGCTGGGACATCTTCCATGCGCAGACTGCACCATCTTTATCGTGCAATTCTCGTTTTCGATGAGATTCAAGCCCTGCCTATCAAATGTATATCATTGTTTAATCATACTATTAATTATCTTCATCAAGTATGCCAGTGTACCATTGTGCTATCCTCAGCTACTCAACCTAATTTGACCGATACAGGGAAACCCGTTTTTCTTTCCAAACAGCCCCATATCATAGAGGATGCATTGACGTTGTTTTCAGGATTCAAGCGAATGAATGTGGTTCCACGCTTTATTGAGGGTGGGTACACCTCAGAAATGCTTAAAGACTTGGTTCTTGATCTAAGCGTTAGGGAAAACAGCATATTAATTGTGATGAATACCAAACAGTCGGCTGAAGATGTGTTTTTGTCACTAAAAGATGCTTATGAAGAGAATACGACTCTATATCTTTTGAGCACAAATCTCTGTCCTGCCCATAGAAAGAAGATAATCAGTGAACTAAGAAATAAGCTTGATAATCATGAGCGCGTCATTTGCGTAAGTACACAGCTTATTGAAGCGGGTGTGGATATTAGCTTTGATACCGTTATCAGGAGTCTTGCCGGATTGGATTCTATTGCACAAGCATCAGGCCGAGGAAATCGCCATGGTGATAATACTGTCAAGGAAACCATTATCGTCAATATGCGGGACGAGGGCTTAAGCAAGCTGCCAGAAATTTCGTTAGGTCAGAAATATACGCGGTTGGTACTTCAGAAGTTTCAAAGCAATCCAGAGCGCTATTGCAATGATCTTTTGTCACCTCCAGCAATAATGGATTATTATAGGAATTACTATCAGGATGGTGAGATCAAGAAGCAGATGGATTATCCCATCAAAGAGCTTGGTTTCACTTTATATGATATGTTAGGCACTTCAAAAAGAACAAAGAATGATTACTCAAGTCGCTACAGAAAAGCCTTCCCGTTCGAATTTACTTATATGTTTAGAACTGCTGCGGAACAGTTTGAGGTCATTGAGGATAACACACGCTCGGTTCTGGTGCCCTATGAGGAGGGTAAGGAGATCATTAGTAAACTAATCGGCAATGGTTCTCTTTCAGAAAAGCTAAAGCATCTTAAGCAAGCACAGCAGTTTATGGTGAATCTCTATGAGTACCAATATAGGTCGCTCATGGACATGGGAGCCTTAGCTCCGTCACCTGTGGACGGTCTGACTATATTAAAAGATGGTTTCTATGATGAGAGTCTTGGGGTAACCTATACAAAAAAGCATGAGCCATTAACTATGGGCTTTGACTCATTCTGGAATGATTGACTGATAAAATAGCAGACCGCCACCATGAGACGCAGTCATGATGGCGGCGAAAAGTTCTAAATATTAATGCTAAAATTTCAATCCACATCTTGCGATGACAATTCATTATAACAAATATGCAGTAAAATTTCTATGATTTATAGTTGACATTTATAACCAGTTGATATATTATTATGTATATAAATTGAGTAACAAATATTAATTCTAAAGAAAGGAGTGATAAGGTGAAAAATGAAGTCTGTTTCAAAGTGACAGGAAGGTATGCTCTTTTTACAGATCCTCTTACTAAAATAGGGGGAGAAAAACACAGTTTGCTAATTCCAAGCTATCAGGCGTTGAAGGGCATAACGGAGAGTATATATTTTAAACCCACTATTGTGTGGTTTATTGATAGCGTCCGTATTATGCGTCCCATCAAAACCGAGTCAAAAGGAATTCGTACCTTAAATATGAGTGGTGGTAATGATCTATCCTACTATACCTATCTCAGTGATGTTGAATACCGTGTCAAGGCGCATTTTGAGTTTAATCTTCAACGACCCGATCTGGTTCAGGATCGTAATGAAAACAAACACTACTTCATCATGAAACGGTGTATTGAAAAAGGAGGAAGAAGGGATATATTCTTAGGGACTCGGGAATGCCAAGCTTATGTAGAACCCTGTGAATTTGATGAAGGACAAGGCTACTATGACCAAATGGGTGAGATGTCCTTCGGACTCCAATATCATTCTATCGTTTATCCTGATGAACAGTCAAGTAATCAATTGACCGTTAAACTATGGTACCCGATGATGCACAATGGAGTGATTCATTTCTGCAGACCGGAAGATTGTCCCCATGAAAGAATCCTCATTAAGCAGAAACCCAAGAAATTTATCCATGGGCTTAACTTCTCGGGTCTGCAGGAGCAAGGGCTTCTTGAGGGGTATAGTGAAATGGAGGTGGGTGAGGGATGAGTTGGCTGATCTTGCTTTCTGATACCTACGATAATGTGTTTCCCAATAGACCTGAGAATCTTTTACCCATTGCCCATACAACACAGAATGCTGATATAGAAGTTATGGTTAGTGGGGAAGGGGACTTTATCAGCAGCAGGGTAGTTACAGAAAATCGACAAACCCTTATTCCCTGCTCGGAGGCTTCAGCTAGTCGATCGGGAAAATTCCCAGTAGCACATCCCCTGCATGACAAGCTCCAATATGTGGCTGGTGACTATACGGCTTACGGCGGAGAAAAAGGCGATACATTCCATAAGGATTACATGAAAGCCTTGAAGGACTGGTGTGAGTCACCCTATGCAAATCCCAAAGTCTGTGCTGTCTACAAATACTTGCAAAAAGGGAGTCTCATCCGTGATTTAGTTAGGGATGGTACATTATATGCTCAAGAGCATCGACTTATTGAAAAATGGAATGGCCCTAAAAATGAATGCCCTCCTATTTTTAAGGTTCTGGTTGGCAATCAAAGTGATGCTTTTGTCAGGTTCTGCGTCCATCATGAAGATGATGAGAGCAATATCAATAACCTGTGGGAGGATAAAAATGTTCAGCAG
>JAKIML020000052.1 GCA_022702935.2 Bacillota bacterium
ATTGGTGGCCTAATTTTACTCCGGTAAGTGGCCTAAATTTTGATTGACATTAACAGATGAATTACATCATGTTTAAATAACTAGTATTTAGAATTGGTTTATAGATTTATGTTACCACGGTTATACATACACCGCAGATATTACAAAAAAAGACGCATATATTACAATAGAAGCAAAAATTGAAAAATATGTGATATATTGAACGTACAGTATGCAGGCCTGTTACGAGCTATAAACGAACAAAAAAGAGTTAGAAAGGAGAACACTTATGAAAAAAACAGTATTAATTCTATTCTATCCCTTCTATTATTTATTAGTTGCACGTTAACGAATTCATCCTTTGCTAGCAGTACAGCTGATGGAACACCACCAGAACCTCATGCATATGCCATTACTTGTTACCCAAACATATTTAGCTACCATGGAGTCGGTGGTTATTTTAAGATACCAAGTATTATGTCTGCTAAGTGGTATAAAAATACCAATTCACAGGGTCAAATCTTATCTGATTCTGATTTGTTTAATTTTATTAATTTCGAGCAATGGATTCCTATATATAGCGGTGGTGGAATAGAATGGCTAGAAGGTGGTTACCATGATGGATTTTGGCTGCCTAATGGGGTAGGAACTTTCTATGATGTAACAAGCTATACCGGTCTTTTTGCCGCAAAAATGACGTCATCGGGATATCAATGCTGGAAAGTGAGTGGGAATTGCACACCTGGTAATACATACCACCTAGCTATTAAAGAAAGCTTTACACGCATAAATAGTAGTGAGGTTATCTGGCATAATACTTGGTATATGTATCTTGATAATACTATAGTCACTTCTTTTGGTGGAAGCTATAAAGCCACAAATGTGAGGGATGTAAAACAGGGGTTTGAAATATGTATTGAAAGCGACACAAAAAGTAAACCTGTAGTTACAGCATCAAATATTTCATATCCATTTGTATTAACTGGAAGAGGCGTTGTCGCCCCCTGGTATTACGCTGATGCAGTAGATTTAAACGACAATGGACAAACTGGAAGATTTGGTATAACAGCATCTAAAACATTATATAATGATGGTACTACCAATACTGCGTGGTGTAGTTTCACTGGAACAAGCAATTAAGTATACAAGATATTGCAAGGGAGTGTTTTTAATGAAAATGAAAAGAAAGTTTAGAATACTACTTCTTGTTACATGCTGCCTTTTAGTTTCTGTTTACTTCTTTTCAAGCTTTGCTTCAGCTAAATCAGATAAACGCACTTACCAAATTGAAAGAGATAAAGCTCTTCATACATATAACCTTGAAGCAAATAATGGAAATGAAGTAAGACTTCCAGAAATTAGACTGAAAGGTAATAAGAACTCCAAGAACATTAAATCCATTGATCAAATGAAAGGATATGTAAAAAAAGAGCATCTTGAAAAAGTTAACGCAAGAATTTTAGATGAAGAACTTTTAACATACGATCAGTTCCTTCAGAAGCATACTGAGTTTAATTTTGACCCAACTATTGATTCGGAAAGGATGATTTGGACCAGTACAGTTCATTATCCTGAAGGAGTTGTTACTATGAGAGGTATTGTAAAAAATGCTGTTCTAACTGTGTGCTACGATGCAGAAACTGGTGAGGATCTGGGGTTCTTTGTTACGTCACTCGACAAAGATGGTATGAATGATCTTCGCTCCCCATATTAATGTAATTAATGTATTCTACCCATATGTAATAGTCATGGAATAGTAGGCTTGATGAACTTAATTTCGTTCGGTAATTAGAGCAATTGAGGTAGACTCAGAAGACTTCATAGGTTGTGAAAGAGCAATTCATTATGGAGACTATATTTTATGGAGAAATTTATAGGGCTAATGGCAATTTGCCATTAGCCCTATTTTGCTAATAGCTAACGATTTATTGAAATTACTAAGATTACTTAATTCTTACCCCGAAAATCTTCTTGGCATAGGAGCCCACAACGGCAATATCGTTATAGACCGAAGGCGAGCTTTCAATGTTTCCGCCCAGGGAGACCTTGTCATAGTCCTCGCCGGTCATGGGGTCAAACAGATGCATGTATCCGGCATAGTCACAGAAAAGACCATAGGTTTTTCCGTCATCGCTCCTAATGTCTACAGGAGAGCTCCAACTGTAGGCATCCAGATCCCGAACCCAAAGCTCCTCACCCGTTTTCTTGTCCAGGGCCACAAGCTTGCCGTCCAACTGGCTGCCTGTAAAACAGATGGGGAAGATGATACGGTCAGCGATGTCATCCTTGCCAATCAGCGGGGTGCCCAGCACGCCGCCATTGATATAAGAGCGGTAGAAGCAGGTGTAGTCCTTCTGCCAGATGAGTTCGCCTGTAAGGGCATTGAACTTTCTGATGTTGGCAGGAGCCTTGCTGGCCTGACCATTGGCGCAGCGCTTATCAATCTCATTGGCTGTATAGAGGAAGACGCCTTCATCGGTTTCCTCGATGACAATGGTGCTGTCGGTATCGTCATGGGCGTTATAGATCCATACGGGCTCCATCCGGTGAATATCCAGGCACTGGAGAGTTCCGCCGTTATCCACAAAGAACATGAGGTTTCTATAGATGGCGGGGGAGTTCTCAATACCCTGATCACTGCTGTAGGAGGATTTATAGCGGTACTTGGTAATCTGGGGGGACATGGAAAGCGCCCCTGTGCTGGCGTCAAAGCTGGAATTGAGCTTAATCTTATAAATCAGACCATTTTCTCCTGCCTGGATAAAGGTATCGGTCTGGCGATCCAACAATCCTGAGGAGTCCATGGCGCCCCAGGTTCTGAAGGCCACCGGATCCTTGCCGGGGAAGGTAAAGATCTCGCTTTGATCCATCAGGTTATAGATGCGGTATTTAAAGGACGTGCTGTTGCTTCCATTGCTGTTTAAGCCCATGCCTGTATAGAACAGGGGATAGCCTCTGGGATCCACCATGGCCGTTCCTTTGATGGAATAGCCCAGCTTGATTTTGGGGCGGGTGGGCTTGCCGGTTTCCAGGTCCAGAAAGTAGATGTTCCCGTCCAGAATGGGATAGATGACCTCGGTGAAATCGGCGTTCTTGAATTCCTCGTTGAGGTTCATGATGCTGCGAACCTCTTTAGGCCAATGGACCAGCAGGGGCTGACCCGTCCAGCCCGAACCGGGCCAGTAGCTGTTGGCTGCCGATATGGCTCCGGTTTCCTGCTCCCAGATAATCTCCAGCTTCTTCTGGGTCACCTGGCGGGTGCCATAGGCTGCCGAGTTGCGGTAATTGTTGCCCCGAAAAGCGGTAACGCCCTCCAAGACTGTGTAGGCCTCTGCCGAAGGAAAGGCCATGGTATAGTCGGGCTGGTAGTCCACCACCTTATCGTTTTGCAACACTGAATAGGTGATGGTGCCGCCGTCAGAGAACTTCTTTCGGTAGGTTCCCGCCGAGACCTTGGTTTTATCCACAAAGGACGGTACTGTTATGGCCTCCAGCACCAGCTTTTCCGGATCGGTGATGATGGGAGGCGGTGTGGGCTCGGGGGTGGGTGTCGGCGTGGGCTCCTCGGAAGGCACTGTCACCGGCTCCTGGCTGGGAGCAGGGGACGTTTGATGCGTGGGTGTGGGGGATGAGGCCGTTAAATTGGAAAGGTCAAGCCAGGGGATCTTTCCCTGTACCACCAGCACGACAAAGAGTGCTGTCAATGAGAGGAGAAAGATGATGGTCATGACCATGACTTTGTTGCTTTTATTACGTCTGTCATACCTGTTAGCCATTGTTATACCTCGCTTTTTGCCGGTTATTTTATCCTGATGCCAAATATTTTCTGCGCATAGGTACCGACAACTATCATATCATCATAAACTGCCGGAGATGACTCTACATTCTTAAGACCGCTTAAGGTGTACAGATCCTTGCCGGTCCTTGGGTCGAAGAGATGCATTTGTCCGGCGAAATCACAGAAGATTGCATAAGTTTTTCCTTCGGAGCTCTTGATGGCAACGGGAGAGCTCCAACTATAAGCATCCAGTTTCCGAACCCAAACCTCCTCGCCCGTCTTCTTGTCCAGGGCAACCATGGTCCCGTCGGAGGTTGTTCCTGTAAAGCAGATGGAGAAGATGATGAGGTCGTTGATGTCGTCCTTGCCAATCAACGGGGTAGCAAGAGCGCCGCCGTTAATGTAGAAGTTGTATTTGCATTTATAGTTCTTCTGCCAGATGAGCTCGCCGGTCAGAGCATTGAACTTGCGGATATTGCAGTTTTCATCGCTCTTGCTTTCCTGGCTGCGCTTATCCACCTGGTTGGCCGTATACAGGAAGACGCCCTCGTTGGTTTCCTCTATCACGGTGGTGGCATCGGTATCGTCGCCCACGTTATAGGTCCAGACAGGCTTCATGGTGTTAATGTCAAGGCACTGGAACAGACCGCCGTTGTCACAGAAATACATGAAATTTTTGTAGAAGGCGGGAGAGTTCTCAATACCCAGTTCGTCCTGGCTGGAATCCCGATAACGATACTTGGTAAGCTGGGGGGAGATGGCAATGGTGCCCTCTTCTCTGTTGAAGTTGGTGTTGAGCTTGATGCGGTAAATAAGGCCGTTTTCAGCCGCCTCAAAGAGGGTGTCGCTGTTCTTGTCAATGAGGCCCGAGGAGTCAAAGGCTCCCCATTTTCTGAAGGCCACAGGATCCCGGCCAATGACACTGTAGAGCAGGGATTGATCAATCAGGCTGAACATCATGTATTTGAATTCAGTCAGCTTGCTGCCGTTCTCATTGAGCCCCATACCGGTGAAGAAGAGGGGATATCCCCGGGGGTCAACCAATCCGGTGCCCTTCATGGGGAATCCGACCTCGATCTTGTCGCGGGTGGGTTTGCCCGTTTCCAGGTCCAGAAAATAAATATTACCATCCAGGGCAGGATAAATGACCTCTACCAGATCCTTGTCCTTGAACTCATCCTTGATATTCATCATATTGCGGACGCTTTCGGACCAATTGACCAGAAGGGGTTGCCCCGTCCATCCGGTACCGGGCCAATAGCTGCCCTCCGCACTGATAGCGCCCAATCCGCTATAGGTCCACGCAATCTCAAGCTTCTTCTGGGAAATGGAGCGGGTACCGTAGGCGGCCGAGTCCCTGTAGTTATTGCCCCTGAAGGCGGTGATGCCCTTGACATCCGAGTAGTCCTGGGAGGGCCCGAAAATAATCTTATCCTTGGGCACATACTCCACGGGCTTTCCGTTTTCAAAGACCCAATAGCTTAAGGTTGATCCGTCGCTTTTGTTAAAAGTCTTGGCCCTGTCGGCATAGGCCATGGCGCCGGTAAAGACAGCCGGATCCTGCCAGGATGTATTCAGTACAGCGGGGTCGGTGCTTTCCTCGGCCATGGGCTCGGGCGTTGGCCAAGGTGTGGGCTCGGGGTTGGGTGTGGACTCCGGCGTCTCACTCTGTACAGGTGTGGGCGTCGGGCTGTCCTTGGCGGCCAGCTCTTCAGGCATGAAAGGAAGCTTTCCCTGCAGCGCCAGGGTGATGACAACAACGGAGACAGCCACGCAGAGCAGAAAGGTCATAAACTTGCCTGGATTAAATCTGCGGCGGCGCCTTCTATAGGATGAACGGTACATGGGATAACACCTCGCAAAAGAATTAATGGGGTGGGCTTATTGTGCCGCGTAAGCCTCCACCTCGTCATAAATGATCTTGGATATTTCGCTGATGCCCTTGCAGGCTGTGTCATAGTTGGTCTTTTCGGACATGACGGCAAGGACATAGGGGTGGGAGGCAAAGACAATGCCTACATCGTTAAAGGTGTTGTAAGCACCCTGGTTGCCGATTTTGTGAGCGACCTTCACATCCTTGGGAAGCTTGGCATCAATACGGTCCTTCCAGTCGGTATTCTCAAGATCATTGATAAGAAGACCATAAAGCTCGGGATTATTCAGGTACAGCCGATAGAGTTCCTGGGTCACCAGCGCAAGGTCATGGGGAGAGGTGCGATGGCGCTTGTCATACCAAATATCACCGCCCAGGTCAAGAATATACTGGCAGATATTATCAATGCCGCAAATACGAATTATCATATTGATGGCACAGTTGTCGCTGTGGATAATGGACAGTCTGGATGTCTCCCGGACGGTGTATTCGGTACCGTAAGGCTTATTCTGGATAATGCCGGTACCGGGCTCAAAGTCCTCTTTCAGATATTTAAGCACTGTGTCAAAGGATATCTCTCCCGCCTCAATCTTGGTATAGAGATAAACATTCATGGGCAGCTTAGAGGTGGAGGCCGCCACATATTCATCCCTATCATTGATGCCGAAGGATTCTCCGGTGGCCAGATCAATGAAGTAAACCCCGTACTTGGCTGTTTGCTTGGAGATATAGTCCTGAACCTTGGCCTTTATGTCATCCGCCTTGCCGCTCTTCTCCACAGAGCCAATGGCGGGCAGGAAACCGTGGTCCTGGGTATAGGTTCCCTTGGGATCGGGGGTGGGTTCAGGAGTCGGGTCAATGGTCGGCGTAGGCTCAACGCTGGGGGTGTCGGTGCTCTGAGGTTCGGGAGAAGCAGTCTCTGTGGACGTTGGCGTAGGAGAATTGGTTGAAACAGGATTGTCGTCACGCAGGAAGTACCAATAGCTCACAGCCAGAAGGACCAGGGTGATTAGGATGAGAGCAATGGTTCTTCGACGTCTTCTATAGAGTCGTTCATTTCGAAAACGATAACGCTTCATGGATTCATCTCCTGTAAAATTCTTTAATGGGTGTCGAAGCCATGGAAAAATGCTCCGAAACTCAGATTAAATTATAATGAATATGAGAAGTATTGTCCATAAAGAGTTCATTTATAATAAGTAATCCTATGCCTTAAGTCGATGTTTCCTTCTAAGCCTTGTCAAATCAAGCTTTTGTTTGACATGAAGGGTCCTTTGTGCTACAATATAACGGCAACCGCACGAAAAAGGGTTTTAAATCAGGAAATGATGGGTCATATCCTGTCCCTGCTAGGCGAGATTGGTAGGAGGAGGTGCAAATTAATGTACGCAGTCATTGAGACATGTGGAAAGCAGTACAAGGTCCAGGAAGGTGATGTTCTCTTCTTAGAGAAGCTCACTGCGACCGAAGGCGAGGCTTTCGTGTTTGACAAGGTTCTCGCTGTTTCAAAGGATGGCGCTCTCACAACAGGCAATCCTGTTTCCGGAGCTACCGTTACCGCTAAGGTTCTCGGCCATGGCAAAGGAAAGAAGATCATTGTCTTCAAGTACAAGGCCAAGAAGGGCGAGCGCAAGAAGCAAGGTCACAGACAGCCCTACACCAAGGTTCAGATCGAAAAGATCAACGCATAATACCATGACCAAGGCTGTCATTAACCGCACAAAAAGCGGTGAAATCAAAGGGTTCAGCATCAAGGGCCATGCCAATGCGAAACGAACGGGCGAATATGATCTGGTATGTGCGGCCATTTCGGCCATAGGTTATACCGCTCTCGGCGCACTGGGCGAGCTCTGTGGGGTTCATTCCTATAAGGAGTCGGACGGATGTCTGGAACTTACGCTCCCCGACGACATGACCGCTGAAGCCAGGGCAAAGGCCCAAATTATTCTGGAGACTATGGAAATTGGTCTCAAACAAGTGGAAAATCAGTACGCACGGCATATACAAGTGAGGTATAAGGAGGTGTAGCCATGATTAAGATTAATCTGCAATTGTTCGCTCACAAAAAGGGCGTAGGTAGCACCAAAAACGGCCGTGACAGCGAATCGAAGAGACTCGGTGTCAAAAAAGGCGATGGTCAGTTCGTAACCGCAGGAAATATCTTGGTAAGACAGAGAGGCACAAAGATTCATCCTGGTAACAACGTAGGAATCGGCAGTGATGATACACTGTTCGCTCTTATCGATGGCAAGGTGAAGTTTGAAAGACTCGATAAGACCAGAAAAAAGGTAAGCGTGTATTCCGCTTAACAACAGGTCATACTAAGTGTGAGCAAGGGACGAAGCATCGTCCCTTTTCCTTTACAACGGAATCTTTTTCATAAGATTCGGGGGGATTATTCAACATGTTTATTGATTATACGGAAGTCTATATAAAAGGCGGGGACGGCGGAAACGGCAAGGTCTCCTTTCGGCGTGAAAAATATATTCCCAATGGCGGTCCCGACGGCGGAGACGGCGGAGACGGCGGGAATGTGGTCTTTGAGGTGGACTTAGGCCTGCGCACCCTGGTGGATTTTCGCTATCGGCGCAAGTATATCGCCCAGAACGGTGAGAACGGTGGCAGCCGCAATATGAGCGGCAAGCGCGGGGCTGACCTGGTGGTGCGCGTACCCTGCGGCACCCTTGTCAAGGATAAAGAGACGGGCCGCATTCTGGCCGATCTGTCCAAGGCAGGTCAAAGGGAAATTATCGCCCGCGGCGGCCGGGGTGGTGCCGGAAACCAGCACTTTGCAACACCCACCCGTCAGGTGCCCAATTTTGCCCGGAGCGGAACCCCCGGCCAGGAGTTTACCTGTATACTGGAGCTGAAGCTCATTGCCGATGTGGGGCTTTTGGGATATCCCAATGTGGGCAAGTCCACCCTGCTGTCCATGGTGTCATCGGCCAAGCCCAAGATTGCCGACTACCATTTCACCACCATTACCCCCAATCTGGGTGTGGTTTCCTTAGGTGAGGGTGAGAGCTTTGTTATGGCCGATATCCCCGGTCTTATTGAGGGGGCCCATGAAGGGGTTGGCCTGGGCCACAACTTCCTTAGGCATGTGGAGCGGACCAAGCTCTTGATCCATGTGGTGGACATTGCCGAAACCGAGGGCAGGGATGCCATCCAGGACTTTGATGTTATCAACCGCGAGCTGGAGCGCTATAACCCCGATCTGGCCAAACGTCCCCAGATCATTGCTGCCAATAAAATGGACGCCCTTGAAAACCCCGACAGGCTCAAGCGCTTTAAGGATGAGATGGAAGGCAGGGGCTATAAGGTCTTCGAGATATCGGCCGCCACGGGCATGGGTGTTGATCAATTGATACGTTATACCTATGAGCAGCTTAAGGAACTTCCCGAAGTGGTTCTCTTTGACCCCTCCACCGTGGAGATTGAGATGAAACCCTCCGATGAGCCGCCCTTTACTGTTCGACGTGAAAATGAAGTCTTTGTGGTGGAAGGTCCTCTGGTGACCCGAACCTTAGGCTCGGTCAATCTGGATGATCGGGAGTCCCTGCAATACTTCCAGCGCGTTATGAAGAACATGGGGGTCATCGAGGCCCTGGAGCAGAAGGGAATCCAGGAAGGCGATACAGTGCGCATGGGTGAGATAGAATTTGATTATATACCATAGGAGAGCCATATGTTGACAAGCAAGCAGAGAAGTTATTTACGAGGGCTGGCCAATACCATTCCTGCCATCTTCCAGGTAGGAAAGAACGGCATTGATGAGAATGTGATCCGCCAGTTTGAAGAAGCCCTGGAGGCCCGGGAGCTGGTCAAGGCCAGCGTGCTGAGAAACTCCCTGTACACCGCAAGGGAGGCTGCCGAGGAGGTGGCCCAGGCCGTAGGTGCAGATGTGGTGGGGGTACTGGGCAACAAGTTCATCCTTTATAAGGAGTCCAGGAATAATAAGGTTATTCAGCTTCCATGATAATAAAATTATGCTTTTTAAGGCACGGATGCGGCTTGAACCGCTTTGCACTGTGAACGAAGAGGGCATTGCCCGCAGACGGGGGTTTTTCGGCAAAACTCCTTGGCATGCCGTACAATGAGGGCGTGATATTCCTTGTAGAGGGTCACGTCCTTTTCTATGCCCGCGCTTATCTTAGCCTGCAGATCATGGTAATCAATCCTTTCCGAGCATAGACCAAGGCGGGAAAAGAGGCGTTTGGTATAGAGATCCACCACAAAAACGGGATGGTCATAAGCATAGAGCAGCATGTCATCCACCGTCTCGGGGCCCAAGCCCCAGATGGACAAAAAGAGGGGCCGCTCTGGCTTTGGACGGGTCAGAAAAAAGGCTGAAAAGGCCTTTAGTTTCTTAGCCTTCTGATTATAATAACCGCTGGAAGTGATAAGTTCGGCGATATAGGCTGTATCGGCCTCTGCCAAAGCCTCGGGGCTCAGATAGTCGGCTTCAATGAGGGAGACCAGGGCTTTTTCAGCGTTGGACCAATTGGTGTTTTGGGTCAGTACAGCCCCCACACAGATTTCAAAGCACTCTGCCTCTGTTTTAATCCTGGTGGTGTTTTGGGGAACATAGACACAGTGAAGGGGACGGGATGTGCGATCCACTATGGGCCACCAGCCCTGGGGGCCATAGGCTTGGTAAAGCGTCTGATAAACACTTTCAAAGGGGGTCATGGCTCACCTCGGAATGAAGAATTATCCCTATTTTATCATAGGTTGAGGAAAAAGGGGCCAAAATTCATCAAGCCCCTATGTTTTCTGTCATAATCAATGTTAAAATGGTTAAGATTACAATGAAACGGACCAGAAGATAACGAAAGAAACAGCAGAAATGTATTGAGGTAAATGAACATGATTTGGTTTGGACCGGCGGGTAATGCAGACACCTTCTATCAGCAAGGCTATCAGCATTCGTGGCAGATGCCCGAATGGCTTCATCAAATGGGTTTAAATGCTTATGAATATCAATGCAACAAAGGCATTCACCTAAAGGACGAGACGGCCTTCGTCATTGGTGAAAAATGCAGGGAAAACAATATTCGACTGAGCATTCATGCACCCTATTATATCAATCTGGCCAGCACCGAGAAGGTCAAGCGGGATAAATCCATTCAGTATATTCTAGATACCCTGAGAATTGCAAAGATCATGGGGGCCGAGCGCATTGTGGTACATCCCGGCTATGTGTCGGGAGTGTCCCGCCAGGTTGCCATTGAATTGGCCCTGGACACCCTCCTTGAAACCATTCAGCGGGCCGATGCCCTGGACTTTTCAGAGGTGACCATCTGTCCTGAAGTTTTGGGCAAGTTCAATCAGCTTGGGACCTTAGAGGAGGTCATCGCCCTGTGCAGCCTGGATGAAAGGCTCCTGCCCTGCATTGATTTTGCCCATATGCATGCCCTGACCCTGGGCGGCATGAATACTTCTGAGGACTTCAAACGGGTGTTTAAATTGGTGGAAAAGCATCTGGGCAGGGAAAGGGTCAGCAAGGTGCATATCCATTTCAGCCGGGTAGAGTTCGGCAAGGGCGGTGAAAAACGGCATTGGTCCTATAAGGATGAGGACTACGGGCCAAACTTCGATCCCCTGGCCCGGGCCATTTTAGATTTTGGGCTTAACCCTGTGATTATCTGTGAGTCCAGGGATACCATGGCCGAGGATGCCCTGATCCTGAAATCTATTTTCCATAGGGAGCAGGCCGGGACAACGGGCACGGCCTCCCCTTAACGTCGGAGGAGATTCAGGGCAGCCGCCACAAACAGGCTCAGAATCAGCGGGAAAACAGTGAGGGCCAAATTCATGACCGACAGGCCAAAGGTATCCTTTTTGGTTTGAAGTTCATGGAAGGCCCTTTGATTTTTGAAAACCTTTATGCCAAAGACCAGGGTGATGAGCGCAATAACCGGTAAATAGCCCAGCATCACGCAGACCAGGATATCGACATAGGAAACAAAATAGAGCATGTCATAGACAAACAGTGCTTTCTTTTTGCCAATGAGGATGGGGAGCGTATAGCGCTTATTGGGAAGATCGTCCTCTATGTCGCAGATATTGTTGGCCAGCATAATCCCGGCAATGCAGAGCATGGGGGGCAGGGCAATGAGCACCATGGGAAGAAGCAGGCGCCAATTAAGGGTAAGAACGATGTTTGCAGTGTCAAGAGTTATGCCGATGGGCCGTCTGTCATAGATCGAAAGGTAAACTACCAGGAAGGGAATGACCATGCCCATGAAGAAGCCCGAGAAGATTTCGCCCAAGGGGGTTCTGGATATGGGCAGGGGGCCTGCGGAATAAAGGATGCCTATCATAAAGGACAATCCGCCAAGAGCCAGTACCGTCAGATCGGTGTTTAAAAAGGTGAGAAGACCGAACGCTGCGGCAAAGAGAAATAAGACGGCCAGGGTGATGAGAATGGTTTTCTCTGAAAGCCTGTCCCTGACAATGGCATTATGGGTCTCATAATTATAGCCCGATTTTACCTGTGCACGCTTCCAGTCCATATAGTTGTTCAAAGCGGTGGTAAACATATCAAAGGCCAGCATGGACAGGAAGAAAAAGAGGACGGGCAGGGCCTTGATTTGCCCAAAGGTGTACAGGGTATAGGCAATGCCCAAAAGAAAGGGTGTAACGCTGGCAATCTTCGTTTGTATTTCCACAACCTTAAGAAAGCTTTTCAGATTCATAGGATTCCTCTATTCGTGGTAAAATAGTTCTTCTGTTTTCTTTCTTATGCATTATACCATAGATCCATGGCTTTTATATGTGAAACAGCGACAAAGATATAAACCAGCAGATCCTGTACCAGGAATGGACAATAAAGATTCCATGGCCCGGGCTGTCCCAGGATTGCCGATAACGCGCAAATCATATAAAATATTGGTAATAGATGGGGTGCAACAGGATGTACTCCGAGGTTTAAGACTATTAAGTTTGGCAACAGAATACAGGTTAATGGAGTTTAGCAATGGTGAAAATAAGAGTATTGAACGGACCGAATCTGAATCTGTTAGGCGTCCGGGAACCGGGCATCTATGGGGATACCACCTTAAAGGCCATAGAAGAGATGCTTACCCGTGAAGCCCAGGCCTATGGCCTGACCGTGGACTTTTTCCAGTCCAATCATGAAGGGGCCATTATTGACGCCATTCATGATGCCTATGAGAAAGGGTACCAGGGGCTGATTATCAATCCCGGAGCCCTGACCCACTATAGCTATGCGGTGAGGGATGCCATAAGCGCTGTTAAGATTCCCTGCATAGAGGTCCATTTGTCCAATATCCATAATCGGGAGGAGTTCCGCACCAAGTCGGTGATTGCACCCGTTTGTCTGGGCCAGGTCAGCGGCTTGGGACCCGATTCATACAGTGCGGCTCTTTTTATTCTGTCCCGTAGACTTAAGCAATATGATTGAGACATCTGAAAGGAAGAATGACAATGAACAGCAGATTGGCAAGACTCAGGGAAAAATTGAATGAAAGGCATGTGGATGCGGCCATTATCGCAGGCCGACCTAATACTCTTTATCTGTCGGGGTTTACGGGCTCAACCTCCTTCCTGCTTGTGGGACTGGATCGGGCATGGCTGATAGTGGATTTCCGCTATACCATCCAGGCCCGTGAACAGGTTTTTGAAGGGATTGAGGTGGTTGAGCAGCAGGAAAGCTTCTTTAAGACCCTCAATGCCCTTTTGCTGGAGAATAAGCTGAAGCACATTGGATTTGAAGGGAATAGCCTGACCGTCTCGGAATATGAGCAGATGACCAAAAAGCTGACCCATGGCAAATCCTTTGTCAATTTGGGCAGTATGGTGGATCAGCTCCGTCAGATTAAGGATGCCGATGAGATTGAGCGTATCAGCCAGGCCGTTCTGCTGGGGGATAAGGTTTTTGACCATATTGTGAAATTCATCAAGCCCGGGCTTAAGGAAACCGAGATATCGGCTGAGATGGAATATATTATGCGAAAACTGGGCGCAAAGGGACCGTCCTTTGAAACCATTGTGGCTGCCGGGCATCGTTCAGCCATGTGCCATGGTACGGCTTCCGACAATATCCTGAAGCAGGGGGATGCGCTTGTTCTGGATTTTGGCGTCATTTACCGGAATTATTGCTCCGACATGACGAGAACACTATTAATAGGTGAACCTGATCCCGAGCTTAAGAAAATTTACGGGATTGTCAGAAAGGCGCAGGAAACGGTGCTGGAAAGCCTGGTCGAGCGCATGAGCGGATATGAGGCTGATAAAATCGCCAGGGATATTATCACCAAGGCGGGGTATGGAGATGCTTTTGGCCATAGTCTGGGCCATGGCGTGGGCCTTGAGATTCACGAGGATCCCAGGCTGTCCACAAAGAGCGAGGATATTCTCCAAAACGGCATGGTGTTTACCGTGGAGCCGGGTATCTATGTAGAGGGTTTAGGCGGTGTCAGAATTGAGGATATGGTGGTCTTTGTTGACGGGAAGCTCAGAAACTTTACAACCAGTACCAAGGACATGATTATCCTGTAACTTTCCCTTGCATAAGCCTGGATTATGCCTTAATATAAAATGGTAGGATTTTGCGTAAAAATGACAAATGTGAGAGAGAGGTTTCACTATTATGGTAGTTGCTGGTGATTTTAAAAATGGCACAACATTTGAGATGGATGGTCAAGTTTATCAGATCATTGAGTTCCAGCATGTTAAGCCCGGAAAAGGCGCCGCTTTTGTAAGAACCAAGATCAAGAACGTTATAACTGGCTCAACGGTTGAACGTACCTTCAACCCCTCTGATAAATTTGAGAAGGCTCAGATCAACAGAAGAGACATGGAATATCTCTACAATGACGGAGATCTTGCTTACTTCATGGATACTGAGACTTATGAGCAAATGCCCCTGAATATCTCCAAGATCGGTGATGCTCTACAGTTCGTTAAGGAGAACACCGTATGTAAGGTTCTTTCCTATAAGGATAATGTATTCGGTATTGAACCCCCCATGTTCGTTGAGCTGGAGGTAACCCATACCGAACCCGGATTCAAGGGTGATACCGCAACTGGTGCCACCAAGCCCGCCACCGTTGAGACCGGTGCTCAGGTGAAGGTTCCGCTGTTCATCAACCAGGGCGATAAGATCCGCATTGACACCAGAACCGGCGAATATCTTGAAAGAGCATAAAGCGAAAAAACATCCTTTCGGAATAAAATACAGAACCTGTAAAAAAATAAGCCCGGAATCACAAGGATTCCCGGGCTTTTTTGATTCCGCGCGTCCAGCGAAGCTGGACCGCACTAGTCGGTGAAAGTCCGACCCCGGT
>JAKIML020000083.1 GCA_022702935.2 Bacillota bacterium
TCCATTATACCAGAGGCGTTTCAGGTCTCATTTTTTTATTAAGTTAACAGAACAACGCAAATGAAAAGGAGGCTTAACTATGGTTAAAGAAAAATTATCACAAGAAAAAGCCTACCGGATCATGTTGAGGGGATACCCCGATGTGCTTGATATGAAGCAAATGTGTGAAATTCTTGGCATTAGCCTAAAGACAGGATACGGTTTGATACAGGAAAATAAAATAGAGTGTCTAAAGGTTGGGCGGTCATACAGAATCCCAAAGCCATTTTTATTGAGTTATCTGAGAATAGGCGCGAGCAGCGACAGCGAATAAAATAATATTTGCACATTTTACGAGCCTTTTTTATTATGTTACACTCATCATGTCAACGGCAGGTGAGTGAATAATTTGAAAGGAGGAACCATATGGAACTCGCCAAAATGCTGGAAATGGTCAGATTGACCGAGGATGAACTGATAGGAGGGTTCATATCCCCAAAGAAGGGATATTATTACATCGTTCTCAATCGAAAGGATAAGGACGGGAAACGCAAACCGCTCTGGATTTCAACAGGGCTTCCTGCAATCGAAGAAAATAAAGCAGAAGCCGAAAGCAAATGTTTATCGGCCAGAATCCAATATTCGCTTGACGTGAAAAATGGTGTAGCTGATAAGACCTTCGAGCATGAAACACCTGAAAAGAAAGTTGTTCAGGACAATTCTGATGACAACCATTCAGCGAATCCCTTGTTTGCGGATTTATTAAACGAATGGCTTGAATTCAGACACCCGGATAACATCGTTGTGGGCGAAGACTTTAATTTTGACAAGACGATCAAGCTCAATACCTGGGCCGGATATGCAGAAAACATCAAGCGAAACTTATATCCGACCTTCAAGGCTTACGGATGCACTGTCAAGGAGATTACACCCGAGCTGCTCAAGGGACATTATGCTTATCGGCTTAAACACGGCAAGAAGAAAGCTACGGTTGCCAAGGATTACACTATTATCAACCAGGCATTGAATTATGCCGTCAGCAAAAAGATGATCAGCGTGAATCCGAACAGCGCCATCACTCTGCACAAAATCGAGAAATACAATGCAGCTACTCTCAATGCCGAACAGATGCAGTATTACCTCGAATTTATTGTGGGTGATATTATTGAAATCCCCATATTACTGGGCGGCTTTTATGGGATGAGGCGCAGTGAATGTCTTGGAGTTAGAGAATCTCAATTTGATTTTAAGCACAAATTCTTCAGGGCAAATCACACTGTAACGACAGCAGTGATCGACAAGAAAAAAATATACATTCCGTCCGACAAGCTCAAGACGGATTTGAGCAACCGTACTTATCCCCTAATCCCTTATGTTGAGGAACGAGTAAAAGCTAAAATAGCTGAAAACAAGGAGTTGAGGGAGCTTTGCGGCAACTCCTACAGCAACGAATGGCTGGGATATATTTGCGTTGATCCCCTGGGTGAAATCATTGATCCGAATTACATCACCAACAGACATGCAGATTTGCTCAAGAAAGCCGGATTGCCCCATGTTCGATTTCATGACCTCCGTCATTCCTGCGTAGGCTTGATGATGGCCAATGAAGTGCCTATGGAGCGTATCAGGGATTGGGTAGGCCACAGCGACATCCGCACAACGGTCAATACTTATGGTCATTTGGAATATCAATCCAAGAAAAAAACCGCAAAAATCATTGAAAAATCTTTGCCGCTTAAAAAGGTAGGAGCTGCTAATCTTTGAAATTAACAGCTCCATGGCGGAGGAGGTGGGGGTTGAACCCACGCGCCGTTGCCGACCTATCGCATTTCGAGTGCGACCCCTTCACCACTTGGGTACTCCTCCAGATATTATTAACTTGTAAAACTGCCTCGGATAGAACTCGGATAGAACAACTCAAAAATTACCTTTATTCGAACTCCGAGTGCAATAGAAACCGCATAAAATCAAGGTTTTCGGCTGCAAGACTTCCACATTGCCCAACAGATTTCGAGTGCGGTGCCTTAGACCACTCAACCACTCTTCCGTATTTAAGTCTAATGCAATCAATGCCTTCCTATTATAAAGCATTCAAGCCTATTAATCAACAGGAAGCTCTACCGCAATTTTTTGAAAAACTGAGTGAGGGGTTCTTCGCAGGCCTCCTCCATAATGCCGGCATAGACCGTGGGAGTATGGTTGAAAAGCCCAGGCCGGAAGAGATCGGTTACCGATCCGCAAGCGCCGCCCTTGGCATCATAGGCCCCAAAGTAGACATTTCCCACGCGAGCGTTGATAATGGCTCCGGCACACATGGGACAGGGCTCCAGGGTGACATACAGGTCACAATCGGTAAGCCGCCAGGTCTTAAGAACCGAACAGGCCTGTTCAATAGCCAGCAGCTCGGCATGGGCTGTTGCCGACTTAAGGGACTCTCTTAGATTATGGGCACGGGCAATGATGGTGCCCTTGTGGACAATGACGGCGCCGACGGGAACCTCGCCCTTGTGAAAAGCTTCCCAAGCCTCTTTTAGTGCTTCCTCCATCATGGGATTGGTCATATTCTTTATCCTCCCTATAGTACCCCTATTATATTACCTCTATAAAATACAAGACAATAAGGTTTTTGAATGGAATGCCGGACAGACTCATAAACTTAACCATGGATGAAAGAAGCAATCGTGTTTATAGCCTGATACAGCGCAATCGCAAAGCCGTCGGACAGCGCATCCTCGGCATGAAACAGCCCACGAACGTTAAATGGAGTGATGTGGTCCTGCTTTTCATGCCCTTGTTGTTTATTCTGATATTTATCCCGCCCGGCAATACCGATGCCCCCAAAGCCCAGCCGTCCATGATACCGGCAAAAGAGACCAGTGTGCGGATTGTGGTCTACAATCCTGAGGCATCCCTGGTGGATGATGTGGACCTGGAGGATTATCTGGTTGGGGTGGTTGCCGCCGAAATGCCCACAAGCTTTCATGAGGAGGCGCTCAAGGTCCAGGCTGTTGCGGCCAGAACCTTTGCTGTAAGCCGTATGAAGGGGTTATATGGGACGAGCACCAACCATTTCGGAGCTCATGTATGCACCGATTCGGGCCACTGCCAGGCCTGGGTGTCAAAGGAGGTGTATCTTGCCAGGCATGGGAGTGAAGAGGGTTGGTTAAAAATCCAAAAGGCAGTGGCCGATACACGGGGGCAGATCATGACCTATGACGGCGTGGTTATCAATCCTTTGTATCACGCCAACAGCGGCGGGGCTACTGAGGATATTCAGGAGGTCTGGTCAATGGTGGGCGAGGTACCCTACCTTAAGAGCGTATATAGCCCCGAAGACGCCAATTATGCGCAATATGAAAAGGAAAGCCTGTTTGCCTGGGAGGACATGGTCAAAAAAATAAAGGCCCAGTATCCTGAAGCCAGGCTGGGGGAAGATCCGAAAAAGGAGATTGAAATTCTGTCCTATAGCACAAGCGGCAGGGTCACGGCCATTCGCCTGGGCTCCATAACCCTGTCGGGCGTGGACTTTCGTGAGCTCATGTCCTTAAGATCCACCTACATAGAGATTTCTTTTCCCGATAAGAATACCGTTAAGATTGTCACCAAGGGCTATGGCCATGGGGTTGGCATGAGCCAATGCGGTGCCGATGCCCTGGGCAGGCAGGGTATGGACTACATAGAAATTCTTGAGCACTATTATACGGGTGTGAAAGTGGAAGAATTAGCGCAATAAAGTATAATTCGCCTTCCGCTGGCAATAATACAAAGCGGAGGTGGATTTTGTGAATCAAAAGGGTAGTTTTAAAGATGAAGATACTTTTGGAAAAAAGGTTAAGGGGTTTTTTAAGGAGAGTGGTTTTTATATTGCCATCGTGGTAGGCCTTTGTGCTCTGGCAGCCGGCGCAGTATATTTCTCAACCAATCAGATACTTACCGATCCCGATCCGAAGCAGCAAGCACAGGATAACGATACTGACAATGATTTTGAAGGACCGCTGGGCTATGTTGATCCCAGGGACTTCCTTGACGATGAGCCCAAAAGCGCGCTCGTAGACAATGGTACACCCTATTCTGACGATGCACCTGTTGGGCTGAATGATGAAGAACCGGTATCTGGTTCCGAGGATGAGTCTGTGTCTAATGTAGAGAATAAACCCCAGAGTACCCCTGAGAGCAACAAGGATAAAGGCACGAGCACCAACAACGGGGAGCCGGCGCAAAGCACCTCGGGGAATGTGGCTGCCATTGGCGAGGATGAAGCCACCGAGGATGTGGTGCTGGCTGTGGTCAGACCCAACTTCAAGGCACCCCTGGCCGGTAATGTTCAGGCCGAGTATTCCATGGACAAGCTGGTCTTCTCGCCGACCTTCAATGAATGGCGCACCCACAGCGGTGTGGATATTGCAGCACCCAGAGGAGAGGTTGTCCGGGCTATCGGCAACGGTACCATATCTGAGATTAAGAATGATCCGCGCTATGGCTTCACTGTGGTCATCGACCATAATAACGGCTATAAGTCCCTGTATTCCAACTTAGCCAGTGACCAGACCCTGCAGGTAGGTCAGGAGGTCAAGCAGGGAGATCCCATCGGTGCGGTAGGTGCGACAGCCATCTTTGAAAGCGCTGAGCCCACACATCTGCACTTTGAGCTCTATAAGGAGAATAAGCTTGTGGATCCTGCAGCCTATATGGAGCTGGGGAAAACCACCGGTGAACCCACTAACGAATAAATGAAGAAGGCACCCAATACACTAAAAAAGCCTCGTGAGCTCCCTTGAAGTTCATGGGGCTTTTATTGCTCATTTGACATCATTTCGGACAAGGCGACGACAAAGGATCTTTCAAATCGGGGGTATAGCTACCCCTCTTGTTACATATAGATAGTATCGGGACATCAAGCCGATTAGGCGCTGTGCGGGAGGCAGGCGCATGAGACATTACATAGAGGAACGCGCCTTGGAGCTTGGGAGCTTCATAATTGAAAACAAAACGACAGTTCGGGCGGCTGCACAGAGTTTCGGAATATCGAAATCTACAGTACATAAGGACGTGACAGAGAGGCTGGCTAAGCTGGATCCGTCCATGGCCGGGCAGGTTAAGAGAATACTGGACGAAAACAAGGCAGAAAGGCACATCCGCGGGGGTGAGGCAACAAGGATGAAATATGGAAGAGATGGCAGAAAAGTCGGGTAACACCGGCTTTTTGCATGCTTCGACAACTTCCTTTTTTTCTATTGCGAATGGGGAAATATATTGTTAATATTAAAAATGTATACAATTGAATAAAAAGGAGTTGTAAAGGTTGGGTCTTGGTTTGGACATTGGAATAGATTTGGGTACCGCTTCGGTACTGGTTTATGTCAAAGGAAAAGGCATAGTGTTAAGAGAGCCCTCAGTGGTGGCTATAGATAAGAATACCGATAAAATCCTTGCCGTTGGTGAAGAGGCGCGCAAGATGCTGGGCAGAACTCCTGGCAATATTGTGGCCATTCGCCCGTTGCGGGACGGTGTTATCTCCGACTATCATGTAACCGAGAAGATGCTCAAGCATTTTATTAATAAGGTGTGTGCCAGGAGCTTCTTCAAGCTTTTTAAGCCCCGGGTCATGATCTGTGTTCCCTCGGGCGTGACCGAGGTTGAAAAGCGTGCGGTCGAGGATGCGGCCGTTCAGGCAGGGGCAAGAAAGACCTATCTCATTGAGGAACCCATTGCTGCCGCCATTGGAGCGGGCATTGACATCACCAAGGCCTGCGGAAGCATGGTGGTGGATATCGGAGGCGGAACCACCGATATCGCAGTCATTTCCTTGGGCGGAACTGTAGTCAGCAGCTCCATCAAAATGGCCGGGGATAAGTTTGATGAAGCCATTGTCCGCTATATGCGCAAAAAGCATAATATCATGATTGGTGAAAGAAGTGCCGAGGAACTGAAAATCAGCATTGGTACTGTTTTCCCCAGACCCCAGGAGGTTTACATGGACGTAAGGGGCAGAAACCTTGTATCGGGCCTGCCCAAAACCATTACCGTCAGTTCCTCCGAGCTCATGGAGGCTCTGGAGGAGCCTGTTTCCACCATTGTGGAGGCGGTGCATTCGGTTCTGGAAAGAACACCTCCCGAATTGGCCGCAGATATCAGTGACAGAGGTATTGTCATGACGGGCGGCGGAAGCCTTGTTTACGGACTGGACAAGCTCCTGCAGCAGAAGACGGGCATCAATGTCCTCATAGCCGATGATGCGGTTTCCTGTGTGGCCATTGGTACCGGAAAGACCTTGGACAACCTTGACCTGCTTAAGGGCAATACCTTGAGTGATGGTATCAACTATTCCTATTAGGCCATCCATGAATCCTGTCTCTTGTGTTTGAAGATTAAAAAGTTCCTTGTTCCCTGAATAGAATGGGCATTCATATTCCATGGGGATGAGGAGCTTTTTTGCATTGCATGGAGCAATGAGGAACGATATACCATGCAAAAACCCTAAAGCTTTTATTTTTTTCATCCGATAAACAATTAGAAGACAGACTTTGAGTCTAAAGGAGTCGAGAAGATGATCAGAGGACTTTATACATCGGCATACGGAATGCTTACCCTCAACAGAAAGATGGACACGGTCGCCAATAATATGGCCAATGTGAATACCAACGGCTTTAAAAAGGACACGGTTGTCTTTGAGGAGTTCTCTGATGTATTGATGAAGCGATTCCATGACACAGGAAACATTCCTGCCGGAAGGCCCGCCCCCATTGGCAATATGACCCTTTACAATGATATTGCAGAGGTTCACACCGACTTTACCCAGGGTGCGTTGGAGCAGACGGGTGTAAGCACCGATGTGGCCATCAATGGGGATGACAATGCTTTCTTCTGCGTGGCCGTAAATGACGGCAACGCCTACAGAGAATACTACACCCGGGACGGTTCCTTTAAACTGAGTGCCACAGGCCAGCTTATTACCAAAGATGGTCATCTGGTCATGGGAACCAACGGCGCCATTACCTTAAACGGGACTGACTTTACCATCACCGACAAGGGCGAGATCATACAGAATGGTGAAACCATTGATACCTTGAGAATCCGGTCCTTCGCCAACCCCGAGTCCCTGAGAAAGTACGGGTATAACTTGGTGACGGTAACCGCTGAGAGTCAGGATCAGGAATTCCAGGGCTCCATTCAGCAAGGGTTTGTTGAGCGCTCCAATGTGGATTCGGTCAAGGAAATGGTGGAAATGATAACGGTTTTAAGAGCTTATGAGTCCAACCAGAAGCTCATTCAGTACCAGGATTCCACCCTGGATAAGGCCGTTAATGAAGTAGGAAGAGTATAATTAATACAATAAATAACGGTTTTATTTCACAGGATGTGAAAAACGGATAAGGATGTCCAAAAGAAAAAAGGTGAAAGACTATGATGAGATCGCTTTGGACTGCTGCATCGGGCATGAAGGCCATGCAATTCAGTGTTGATACCATCGCCAACAATCTGGCCAATGTGTCCACAACCGGTTTTAAGAAAGAAAAGGCCGAGTTTGAGGATTTGCTCTATGTATCCATGCAAAAGGCTTATTCGGCTGAGAATGATCAGCGTCCCGTCAACCTTCAGGTTGGCCATGGCGTGGTCACCCGTGCCACCAGCAGGGATTTTTCTTCCGGGAACCTGGAGCAGACCAATAATAAACTGGATATGGCCATCGAAGGCAACGGCTTCTTTGCCATCAGAGGTGTGAACGGTGAGACCTTCTATTCCCGGGACGGAAGCTTTAAGGTGGCCATGACCGAGAACGGCAAGATGCTGACCAATTCCAAGGGCTATCCGGTACTGGATCGTGATGGTCTGGAGATATACTTTGACAGTGATATGGAGAATTATGAAATCCAGCCTACGGGAGAAATAACTTTAAGGGATCCCGATACGGGCATATCCCTCCCCACAGGACAATATATCGGGCTGTTCCAGTTCCAGAATCCTCAGGGCCTTGAAGCCATCGGCGGAAACCTGTACCGCAGCAATTCCGCAACCGGTGAGCCCCTGAGTGACTTTGAGACCGAAAGCCCAAGCACCATCCGTAATTACTTCCTGGAATCCTCCAATGTACAGGTGGTGGAGGAAATGGTCAAGCTTATCACTGCGCAAAGAGCTTATGAATTGAACTCCAAGGCCATAACCACCTCGGATGAAATGCTGCAGACTGCCAATAATATCAGACGATAAGGTTAAAAGGAACAGCTTCCCGTAATAATCAGGCGGAAGGGGTTCCTTTTCCTGTATCCTTTGCTCAAGTATAAGGTGATGACATGAAGATTGAAGGATTTGGACAGATTAATCCCATAGATACCACAAAGGTCAGCAAGGCTCAGACCGAGGCCGGTGATTTTGAATCAACCTTGCAGAAAGCCTTTGATGAAGGGGACAAGAAAAAGCTCAGAGAAGCCTGCAACGAGTTTGAGAGCATTATGCTCAAGACCTTGTATAAACAGATGAAGGCCACGGTCCCCGATGGTGGTTTTGTTGAAAAGAGCAGTGCCCGGACCATGTTCGAGGAAATGCTCGACGATGAGCTGATGGATCTTGGCAGCCAAAGGGGCATGGGCATATCCGATATGCTCTATAAGCAACTGAGTGCCCGTATGGACCGAACCTATAAGGTTGGAACTCCGAATACCGGCTCAGTACCCGAGGAAGCAGCACCCCTTGAGTCAGAAGCCGACGAGGCCCAGGCCCAAGAACCCAAAAATGAAACAACCCACGGAGTGGAAGCCATTGAAGAATAGGCTGATAACCTTTTTTTCGCTATTTCTTTTATCAATGCTGGTTTTATGGTATTTATGCCCTGTTGTAGCAAAGCGTCTTGCTATGGCCGGGCATTCGCCATCTGTGGTGGAAAATCCAATACCCACCGACTTAGGCACGCCAGAGCCTACGCCCGTCCAAACACCCGAGCCGCTGTATCAATACTATACCGTAGCGCGGGAGCAGGATGGGTTCAGGCTTTCCATGCATGTTCTGGAGCTTAATCCGGACAGGGTGGATATAAGACCTGTGTCATCCCACAGCACCCTGTTTGGTTACGAATACTTAAGCGTTATTCATGAGAAATGGGGGGCCATGGTCTCGGTTAACGGAGGATTTTCCCATCCCGACGGGCTTTTGGGGGGCCTGTATGCCATTGATGGCAGAATTCTTACTCCGGCCACGGGAAAATACCCCGTCCTCTTTCTTAAGGAAGGAAAGCCCTTTATCTGTGATGCTGCCTCCCGAATAGCGATTTGTGACGAAGCCACGGGCCAACCTGTTCTGGAGGATTTTAAATTCAATCAATATCCCAAGGGTGATGGTCTTTATGTCTTTACCCCTGATTACGGCTCGACCAACAGAATCCAGGGCCAACACCTCAATGCCGTCCATTCATTGGGAGAGATCCGGGGGCTGACCACCCAAAACCAGACCTATGAGATTCCCAAGGATGGCTTTCTCATCAGTGCCATAGGCAAATCGGCCAGGCAGCGTCTGGAAAAGAGTATAACACCGGGCATGCGGTTAAGTATATGGTATGAGGTTATTTCGGAAAATGAGCCTGTCAGCGGCTTTGATTGGGCCTATGAGTGCGGAAGCTGGCTGGTGAGGGATGGAGAAAATGTGGCTCCCGAGGCCGATACCTGGGTGGGAACCCTGACCATCCGTACCCCCCGTACCGCTGTAGGACTTCGGGATGACGGAACCCTTGTCTTTGTAGTGGCCGACGGCAGGCAGCCGGGCATTAGCGATGGGCTCACCGGCCGTGAACTGGCCCAGGAGCTGCTTGCTCTGGGCTTAAAGAATGCGGTGAATCTGGATGGGGGTGCCTCGTCGGAACTGATTATTAACGGGGAGATTATGAACAGCCCGTCTGCAGGGCGGGAGCGGATGCTGGCCGCAGGTTTTGTGGTGAGGGAGAAGGGAAAATAGGTCATCTGATGCAATCCTTTACTTCATGGTTTTTTGAAGTGTGCTCCTTCATGCTATCACAACTTCCTGTGGAAGTTGCTATCGCATGACCGCACGCAATCCTTTACTTCGTAAAGGATTGCTTATATAATAAATCTGATATCAAAAAAGGAGAGATTGGAAAATGGCAAAGCGCGGATTTCCCATGGGTATGGGAGGAAATATAGGCAACCTGATGAAGCAAGCCCAGAAGATGCAGCAGGACATGATGAAGGCACAGGAGGAACTGGCCGAGAAAACTGTTGAGGCCACCGTGGGCGGTGGTGCTGTAACCGTTGTTGCCACAGGTGCCAAGGAAATCAGAGAGGTTCGCATTTCCAAGGATGCCGTTGATCCTGATGATGTGGAAACCCTTCAGGATTTGGTTCTTGCAGCAGTCAATGAGGCTTTGAGACAGGCCGATGAGCTTGCCAAGAACACCATGGGCAGTCTTGCCGGAGGTCTGGGTAATATACCGGGATTATTCTAAATGGACTACTTTGCATTACCTGTTCAAAAGTTGATAGAGGAGTTTGAAAGGCTGCCGGGCATAGGTCGCAAAACCGCTCAGCGGCTTGCTTTT
The DNA here is from genome assembly GCA_022702935.2 of Bacillota bacterium. Classification (GTDB taxonomy): domain Bacteria; phylum Bacillota; class Clostridia; order DSM-8532; family DSM-8532; genus DTU059. The sequence continues at coordinate 10,523 of JAKIML020000083.1, forward strand.
CATGTACTCAATTTACCCGAGGATAAGGTCGTGGGATTTGCCAAGGCTCTTGTAGAGGCCAAGCGCAAGACCAAGAGCTGCTCGATATGCGGGAATCTCACCGATACCGATCCCTGTCGGATTTGCGGTTCTGACAAACGGGATCACAGCCTTATCTGTGTGGTGCAGAGTCCCCGGGATGTGGTGGCCATGGAGCGGGTCCGTGAATTTAAAGGCCTTTACCATGTGCTCAATGGATTGATTTCACCCCTGGAGGGAACGGGGCCCGATGACATCAACATCAAAGGGCTTATCAGCCGGGTCGCCCAGGGCAATATTACCGAGGTGATTCTGGCTACCAATCCCAATGTGGAGGGGGAGGCCACGGCGGTCTATATCTCCAAGCTGCTTAAGCCCATGGGCGTTAAAACCACTCGAATTGCCCAGGGTATTGCTGTGGGCGGGGACCTGGAATATGCCGATGAGGTCACCCTTTACAAATCCCTGGAAGGACGAAGAGAAATATAACCATAAAGAAAAGCCATGAGGCTTGGATTCCTGTGAGGATCCCTGCTTCATGGCTTTTTATTATCGCGTCAACTGACTTTAAACGATTATACCTTGAACTTGGAGATTTCGGCGGCCAGGTTCTGGGCGATGAGATTTAAGTGCTCTGCCGTCTTGGCCACTTCATCGGTGGCAGCCAACTGCTCATGAGTGGATGCCGAGATCTGTTGGGTGGACGCCGAAGTCTGCTCGGCAGAGGCCGAGATGCTCTCCATGGTGGTCAGAATCTCATCCTTCTTGGCAAGCAGATTTTCATTCATTTCATTGATAAGGGCGATTTCCTCACCCAGTTTTTCGATCATGGTATAGATCTCGTCAAAGGCACTGGTGGTTTCAAGCACCGCCTTGTTCTGCTCCTCAATAATGGGCTTGGTGTCGTCCATGGTGGCCACCGCATTATTGGACTGGGTCTGGATTTCCCGGATAAGATCCCGGATATTGTTGGAGGCTTCAGCCGACTGCTCGGCAAGCTTTCTGATCTCCTCGGCCACAACGGCAAAGCCTCTGCCTGCTTCCCCTGCCCGCGCGGCTTCTATAGAGGCGTTAAGCGCCAACAGATTGGTTTGGCTGGCCATGGCGCTGATGGTATCAACAATGACATTGATTTGATCTGCGCTCCTGTCCACTTGCAGAACCACATCGCCCATTTTGGCCGTGGCCTGGTGTGCTGTCTCGGCTTTTTCCTTGAGCACTATTACCGAGTTCTTGCCCTTGATGCTCATGGTGCTGGAATCCTTAATCATATACGAAATCTTTTGAATCTCCTGTGAGATGTTCTGAATGATGTCAGCCAGTAGGGTGGTTCTCTTAAGGCCTTCCTCGGTGCTGTAGGCCTGATCCTCTGTGACCTTGACAATCTCGCCGATGGTTCTGGCGATTTCCTCAGTGGTGGCCGTGGACTCTTCAGAGGTGGCTGCCAGAATGTTGGAGGAATCGGACACTTCGTTAGCCAACCCTTTGATCTTGGTGATGATTCCGCCCAGATCCTCACACATCTTGCTTAAGGTAGAAGAAAGCAGGCCCACTTCATCCTTGGATTTGACCTGGCTTCTGACGGTAAAGTCACCATGGCTGATTTGCCCCATATCCCGGGACAGCGTTTTAATGCCTTTAATGATGGGCCTTGAGAAAAGGATGCCCATTAGGATGGCGGTAACAATAACAATCAGCATAATGATAATGGAATTGATAAGGATGGTGGAGGTCTTTTCGGAAATCTCGGAGTAATTAAGGGTTCCGAATATCTTCCACCCGGTTCTTTCAAGGGTGGTGTATTTGGCCAGCTTACGCTCTCCATTGTAGACATAATCCTTAAAGCCGGAGGGGATACCGGAGGCGGCAGCCTCTCTGAGAACCTGGGTGGTGAGGGGCTGACCGATTTTGTCAGTCTGTGGATGGGTAATAATATTGCCTTGATCATTGGTCAGAATGAAATAACCCTTTTGGCCGATGCGGAAGGCATTTATGGTCTGGGTGAGCTCATCGAGTACAAGATCAGCACCCACAACGCCCACAAATTCATTATTGGTATTGTAAACGGCCTCTGCCACCGTAATGATCATACTTCCCGTGGCCATATCTATCATGGGGTCAGTCCAGATAGGCCCTTTGCCGGCCGCAGCCGCTTGATACCAGGGCCTTTCACTGGGCTTAAAATCAGCGCCCAGGTCAACGGGTGGATAGATGTAGAGTTCGTTGTTTGAGGTGGCAAAGTAGACAAGGTTCAGGTCCTCATACTTCTGAAGATAGTTCTCCAGTATCTTCGACGAAGCCTGCCTTTCCGATGCACTTTGCCTTGAAAAGGTTCTCAGATGTTCATCTGAAGCCAGCGTGGAAATGGCACTCTCATAGCCTTTAAAAAAGAGGTTCAGAGTGTTTTCCATGTGCAGGGTTGCACTTTCCATAGAGTTGATGATCTCAGAGTATAGTGAATTGCTGGAGATTGTGTAGCTTATCCCGGTCAAAAGTATGGACGGAGCAATGATGAGAAACAGGAGTAAAGCAAGTATTTTAGTCTGAATCGATAAACCTTTCATTTGTAACCTCCTATAAATAAAGGCTACAGCCCCTTTACCGCAGCCCCGAATCTTCACGATATCTGTGTTGTATTACCCGCATTTTTGCTAATTGAAACAAAAATTTATCATTTTTTGTCAGAAAAACGAATTTAATGCTATCTTAATTTCTTTATCCATAGCCCGGTAAAGTGATATAATAGAAAGAACAGAGAAAAAAAGACAGAGTAAAGTATAGCATAAAAAGGAGTATGAGTTATGAAGGTCAGGAAAGCCATTATCCCTGCAGCAGGTCTGGGTACTCGCTTTCTACCCGCTACCAAAGCGCAGCCCAAGGAAATGCTGCCCATTGTGGACAAGCCCACCATTCAGTATATCATTGAGGAGGCCGTTGCCTCAGGCATAGAGGACATCTTGATTATCACCGGACGTGGCAAGCGCGCTATTGAGGATCATTTTGATAAATCCTGTGAGCTTGAGGAAGAGCTGAGAAAGAAGGGTAATGAAGAGCTCTTGGCCCAGGTCAGGGAAATCTCCAATTTAGTGGATATTCATTATATCCGTCAGAAGGAACCGAAAGGTCTGGGGCATGCCATTTATTGCGCCAAATCCTTTATTGGAAATGAGCCCTTTGCGGTGCTCCTGGGCGATGATATTGTAGACGCTCAGATTCCTTGTCTCAAGCAGATGATCAATGTCTATGACGAATACCACACCTCCATCCTGGGTGTTCAGCAGGTTCCCTGGGAGGATGTCTCCAAATACGGTATTGTGGCAGGCAAGCAAGTGGATGAAAGAATTTACAAGGTTAAGACCCTTGTTGAGAAGCCCGACGCGGATCAGGCCCCTTCCAATGTCGCCATCCTTGGCCGCTATATTATTAACCCTGCCATATTCCAGCACCTGGAGAAGGCCACACCGGGCAAGGGCGGAGAAATCCAGCTTACCGATTCACTGAATACGCTGGCAGCACTGGAGCCCATGTATGCCTATGAGTTCCAGGGCAGACGCTATGATGTGGGGAATAAACTGGGCTTTTTACAGGCCACTGTAGAGTTTGCCCTGAAACGGGATGATCTTAAAAATGATTTTGAAGCTTACCTTAGAGGCCTGCTGAATGGCATGAAGGAATAAATAATAGCAGGAAAAAAAAGGGCGGTTCATAAAAGAACCGTCCTCGTTATTTTTCTTATCCCATGGTTCCGAACAATTGCACAGCATTTTCGTTAACCAGCCGCTTTCCGTACTCATTGAGGTACCCCTCAAAGAAGTCCACATTGGGCATTTTATCAGCGTATTCGCTGAGTATGCTGTAAAACTGCTTCTCGTTCTTAATGCGGGCTTCAACCGAGGAGAGTACCAGGTAGTAGGTGCCGTCCAGGCTGTAGACCCTGCTTCGGCCTGAGAACAAAGGCTTTAACATAGCGCAGAGAGCGCAGAGGTCGTCAAAGCTTTCCAGAGCGTAGATGAGGAGGGTGGAGCATACTGATGATGTCTTCTTTTTGACTGACAAATCCTTTCTCCGATAGCGGCTCTTGATGAATTTTTGTATGGATTCAAACTCATTTTCCTCATCAACCCGAGAAATGGTTATTACAAAACCCTGATCCACGTCGGATACAGCCTCAATACAAAGCTGGGACTCCTGAGCATCAAACCCGAGCTCGATTTCCGCCTGTTCCATCAGATCCCAGAAGAGCTCCTGTGTTTCGGGCGAGTTGTAATTGAACGTATCCAGGTCAATATCACGCTCTTC
>JAKIML020000115.1 GCA_022702935.2 Bacillota bacterium
GTGGCAGATTCGGATCCCGAGAAGGAATACAAGGAATGCCAAAACAAGGCCAGAGCCGTACTGGAGGCCATCAGAGAGGCAGGGAATGTCCAATGATTGTACTTATCGATAATTATGACTCCTTTACCTATAACCTTTATCAGTATTTAGGCACGCTGAATCCCGATATTCAGGTGTTTCGAAACGATAAAATCAGCCTTTCAGAGCTTCTTGCCTTAAAGCCCAGCCACCTTTTGATTTCGCCGGGCCCCGGTCATCCCACCGAGGCGGGAATCTCGGTAGAGGCCATAGAGGTTCTGGGTCAGTCCATCCCCGTATTGGGTATCTGCCTGGGCCATCAGGCCATTGGCGAGGCCTTTGGCGCTACCGTCAGCCATAGTCCGTCGGGCCCCATCCACGGCAAGGCCTCCCCCGTACACATAGCCTCGGGCTGTCCCATCTTTTCAGGGCTACCGCCCATTATCCAGGCTGGAAGATACCACTCCCTGGTCATTGATCCCAAGACCCTGCCCGATACGCTGGCTGTCACCGCCGAGACCAATGACGGACTCATTATGGGGGTTGCCCATCGTAGCCTGCCCATCTACGGGGTACAGTTCCATCCCGAGTCGGTGTTAACCGAATACGGCATGAAAATCATCAGTAATTTTCTCAATATTCAGTCTTCAGAAAGGAGCGGTCATGATGCTTAAAGAAGCCATAAAAACCCTTGTCAATCACCAGCACATCACCCGGGAAAAGGCCTATCACGCCATGGAACAGATTATGACGGGCCAGGCCACCGATGCTCAAATCAGTGCATTCATCACAGCTCTTTCCATGAAAGGTGAAACCATTGACGAAATCACAGGCTGTGCTGAGGTTATGGATAAACACGCCGAGAAGGTACTCTTGGATAAGGAGGCCATTGATATTGTGGGAACGGGCGGCGACGGCACGGGAACCTTCAACATCTCCACCTGCGCGGCCTTTGTCACGGTGGCAGCGGGACTTCCCGTGGCCAAGCACGGCAACCGCTCGGTTTCCAGCCGCTGTGGAAGCGCTGATGTTTTGGAGGCCTTAGGCGTGGAAATCGCCCTCACCCCCGACGAGGCAAGACAGTGCTTTTCCAGGACCAATGTGTGCTTCATGTTTGCCCCGGGCTATCATAAATCCATGAAGCATGCCGCCGGCCCCCGCAAAGAGCTGGGCATACGCTCCATTTTCAATATTCTGGGGCCCATGACCAATCCTGCAAGGGCGCCCTACAGACTTATGGGGGTCTACTCAGAAGCCCTCTGCGAGCCCCTGGTCAAGGTCCTTGTACGACTTGGCATTAAGGGTGTGCTGGCGGTCCACGGCCATGACGGACTGGACGAGATCTCCATCAGCGGCCCCACCACGGTCTGCGAGGCCAAAAACGGCCATATCATCAGCTACATTCTTCATCCCGAGAGCCTGGGCCTGCCATGCTATCCCCTTTCCGAGGTCATTGGCGGGGATGCGGCTCAGAACGCTGAAATTCTCTTGAATGTTTTAAAGGGTGAGCCTGGCGCCAAGCGGGATATAGTCCTTATCAATTCCGCTGCCGCCCTCTATGCGGCCGATTATGCCCAAACCCTGAAGGAAGGGCTTGAAATGGCCCGGAAAGCCATTGACAGCGGTGCCGCTCTCAAGAAGCTCAACGACTATCGTGAGGCCACGCTGGCCATAAAGGAGGCCAGAGGATAATGCTTGAAAACATTCTAAAGGCAAAGAAACGGCGGGTGGAGGATCTTAAAGCCAGCCTCCCCTATGATGTTCTGTCGAAGCAGGCCTCTGACCGTGCTTCATTGCCCCTGGATCTTTTTGGTCCCCTCAAGACTCCCGGCCTGTCCATCATCGCTGAAATCAAGCGTGCCTCCCCCAGCAAGGGCATTATTAATCTTAATATCGATCCGGTGGAGCGCGCCTTAAGCTATCAGGCATGTGGGGCCTCGGCTCTGTCGGTGCTGACCGAGGAGGACTACTTTCTGGGCAGCTTTGAGGATCTGGCCAAGGTCAAAGCGGCAGTATCCCTGCCCGTCCTCGACAAGGACTTTATCATGGACGAGTATCAGATCCTTTATGCCTATGCCAGGGGTGCCGATGCAGTGCTGCTTATCGCTGCCCTTTTAGAGGATGCTGAGCTCAAAAGGCTCTATCAGTTCGCCAGATCCCTTGGCCTCTCAGTCCTTCTGGAGGTGCATAATGAGGCTGAACTCATACGGGCCGCCCGAACCGAGGGCAGAATCATTGGCATTAACAACAGAAACCTCAAGACCATGGAAGTGGACTTAAAAACCTTCGATCGGCTGTGCACCCTCATTCCCAGAGAATGTGCCATTGTCTGCGAGAGCGGCATCAAAAGCTTTCTGGATGGGGAGCGGGCCTATCAGAAGGGGGCCGATGCCCTGTTGATTGGTGAAGCCCTGATGCGTCAGCAGAATGTGGAGCCCTTCCTGAGAGGACTAAAGGCCTATGCTTAGAGTAAAGATCTGCGGATTACGAATAGGCAGGGAAATCGAAGCCGTCAATGGCGTTCGCCCGGATTATGCGGGATTCGTCTTTGCGCCTTCCCGGCGGAAAGTCACACCCGATGAAGCCGCTCGCCTCATAGAACGCCTGAAACCCGAGATCCTGCCCGTTGGCGTATTTGTCAACGAAAGGACGGACATCATTGTGAATACCGTCAGGACCTGCGGGCTTAAGGTAGTTCAGCTCCACGGCGAGGAGGATCTTGTGACCATCGAAATGCTGAGAGAGGCACTGGGAGCCAAGGTTGAGTTATGGAAAGCCCTGAAGCTCTCCTATGATGGTGCAAAAGCCCAACATGCTGACCAGAATTTTATGGGGCTTTGTGACAGACTGATCTATGACGGGGCACTGCCCGGAAGCGGACGATTAGTAAATTTAGCGCACCTTCCGCCTTCGCTGGATCGTAGTATGCTGGCAGGGGGTCTTTCCCCCGAGAATGTCGGAGAGATTCTCAAAAAGGTGAGGCCCTTCGGCGTGGATGTCTCCAGCGGGGTTGAGGGAAGGGACGGCTTTAAGGACCCTGAACGTATGGAACGATTTGTACAGATTGTACGAGAAAAGGAGGATGAACCATGAACACGGGACGTTTTGGCGAATTTGGCGGCCAGTATATTCCTGAGACCCTTATGCCGGTTCTGAAGGAGCTTGAGCAGGAATACCAGGCTGCCCTTAACGATAAAAGCTTTATCGATGAACTAAACACCCTCTTCAGGGAATATGCGGGGAGGCCCTCCCTCCTCTATGAGGCTAAAAACCTGACCCGGCAGCTTGGCGGGGCCAGAATATTCTTAAAACGGGAGGATTTGAACCATACCGGTTCCCATAAGATCAACAATGTGTTGGGCCAGGTGCTGCTCGCCCGACGCATGGGCAAAAAGCGGCTCATCGCTGAGACAGGAGCGGGCCAGCATGGTGTTGCCACAGCCACCGTCGCAGCCCTTTTCGGCATGGACTGCGAAATTTTCATGGGCAGTGAGGACACCCGTCGCCAGGCCCTCAATGTCTTTCGCATGGAGCTCTTAGGGGCACGGGTCACTCCCGTGGACAGCGGAACCTGCACCCTGAAGGATGCGATTAACGAGGCCTTCCGTCAATGGACCTTCCGGGCCATGGACACCTTTTATGTTATTGGCTCGGTCATGGGGCCCCACCCCTACCCGACCATGGTCAGGGACTTTCAGTCCGTGATTGGGCAGGAGGTCAAAGCGCAGCTTATGGATCTTACAGGCTGCCTTCCCCATGCGGTTATTGCCTGTATCGGGGGCGGCTCTAACGCTATGGGCATCTTCCATCCTTTTATCCCCCATCAGGATGTGGCCCTTATCGGTGTTGAGGCTGCGGGCAAGGGCCTCAACACTTCTCAGCATGCCGCAGCACTGGCCCGTGGTCAGGTGGGCATCTTCCACGGCATGAAATCCTACTTTGTCCAGGATGAGGAAGGTCAGATCGCCCCCGTTTACTCCGTTTCAGCAGGGCTGGACTACCCGGGCGTGGGCCCCGAGCATTCCTATCTCTATCAAAGCGGCCGTGGTCAGTATGTCTCAGTGACCGACCATGAGGCGCTTGAGGCCTTTGAACTCCTGGCCAGAACGGAGGGCATTATCCCGGCCGTAGAAAGTGCCCATGCAGTGGCCTATGCCGCAAAAATCGCCCCTACACTGTCCAGGGACAAGGTTCTGGTGGTCAACCTGTCAGGCAGGGGTGACAAGGATGTGGGCTTTATCGCCCAAATGAAAGGGAGGGCTGTCCATGGTTAATCGAATGGATATATTGCAAAGAAAAAAAGAATCGGGCCAGAAAGCACTGGTGACCTTTATTACAGCAGGGGATCCCACCCTGGAGGCCACATATGAGCTGGTCCATGCCATGGCCCAATCGGGGGCCGATCTCATTGAACTGGGCATTCCCTTTTCGGATCCCGTGGCCGAGGGACCCGTCATTCAAAGAGCCAATGTCCGGGCACTTAAGCACAACATCTCCATTGATATGGTTTTCGACCTGGTGGCAAGGCTCAGGGTGAACCTTGAAATCCCCCTGGTGTTCCTGATGTATGCCAACAGTCTGTTTCATTACGGGGCCGAGGCCTTCTTTAAAAAATGCCGGCAATATGGAGTGGATGGGGTCATTCTTCCCGATCTCCCCTACGAGGAACAGCAGGAGTTTCTGCCCTATGCCGAAAAAGAGGGGATTGCCATCATCAGCCTGGTGAGCCCCTTGTCGGGTTCGCGCATTGGCCCCATTGCCGCCCATGCCAAAGGCTTTCTGTACTGTGTCTCTTCCCTGGGTGTGACAGGTATCCGAACAGGCTTTGATACCGACTTTGAAAGCTTCATGAAAGAGGTTGGGAACAGCACCCACATCCCGGCCTACCTGGGCTTTGGCATTGCCACCCCGGAACAGGCCCGGCAGCTTATGGACTATTGCGATGGCATTATCGTGGGAAGCGCTTTGGTTAAGCAAATTGAGGAAAGCAGAACCATTGATGAAGCCGTGGAGAGCGTCGCCCATCTCACCCGCTCTCTGAGGCGAGCCCTTGACGGAGAATAAGGCCAGTATCGGAAAGAAAGCGCTTATGACTGCTGGCTCTCTTCAGGCCTTTTTTCCTGGCAGCAAGAAGCCCTACATCAGCGGGGCGAACAGTCTTAAAAAGGCCCTCAAAAGCCGTTTAAAAGGATTTATATTCTTACATTGTTCCAATGTGATTTCCTGGCACTTGGAGAAGGTATTGAGGAAATCCTCCTTGACGGCCATGACCGATTGGGTTTTATACAGCCAGACACCGCATTCAAAATGAAAATAAAGGCTCCGATAGTCCAGGTTAATGGACCCCACGGTGGCCAGGACATCATCGGATACGAAGGCCTTGGTATGCAGGAAGCCCGGGGTGTATTCAAAGATTCGCACTCCGGCTTCCAAAAGCACCTCATAATAGGATTGAGTGACTAAAAACACATACCATTTGTCAGGGATATGGGGGGTGACAATGCGGATATCCACCCCGCTTTTAGCAGCCAGCACGAGCATGGTCACCATTTCATTATCCAGGACCAGGTAGGGCGTGAAGATGTAGATATAGTCTTTAGCCCGGCTGATCATGTTCAGATAGGTGTTCTCACCCACCGGCTCATTGTCAATGGGGCTGTCGCCATAGGGCTGAACATAGCCGTCAGATTCCAGGGCCTCGGTCAAAGAGTACTGAGGCCGGAATTTCTCATAATCCTCCTGCGTCTTGGAGATGTAGTCCCATAATTGAAGGAACATGAGGGTCATGCTCCAGGCAGCCTCGCCTTTAATGAGAATGGCCCCATCCTTCCAGTGGCCGAACCGTTCACGGGCATTGATGTACTCATCGGCCAGGTTTATGCCCCCCGTATAGGCAATGGTTCCGTCAATGACAATGATTTTGCGGTGATCACGATGGTTGAGCCGTATTTCCAGCAAGGGGGTAAAGGGATTGAACACATAGCACTGAATTCCTTTCTCCCTGAGCTTCTTATAGTATTTATAGGGAAGGGTGGTAAGGCATCCTGCGTCATCATACATGACCCGGACATCCACCCCTTCCTTAACCTTCTGTTCTAAAATTTCCAGGACCGTATTCCACATCAGTCCCTCATGGATGATGAAAAACTCCAGGAAGATAAAATGCCTGGCCTGCTTCAGATGCTCAACAAAGGAGCTGAAGAACTCCTCGCCCGATGAGAAATACCGGGTCTGGGTGTGCCGATAAAGGGGAAAGCCCGCCCATTGGGAAATATACTGGGATTGGGCGGCAATGCTTTTATCCTCTTTTTCAAGCTCTTCCAGGTATTGAGGGTTCCCTTCCAAAAGGTGACGGGTCCTTTGATGGGAATCATTGATGGTCTTACGAAACTTCTTATTGGCCCCATTGGTTCTGAGCACAATGTATAAAAGCCCGCCGAATACCGGGAAAATAAGGATGGGAATGACCCAGGCCAGCTTATGGGAAGGATTGCTTCTTTGACCAATGATATAAAAGACCACACCCAGGCTGACCCAGCCTAAGGCAGCATACAGGAAAACGAAGCCCCGGCTGATTCTCAGGGTTAAGAGAATCAGAAACAGCACTTGTACGGCCATGAGAAAGCTTACAATGGCTATTCTGCTGAGTAAGACCTTAAGCACCTTTTTCAAGGGATATTCTCACCATCCAGACGACAGACTTTTTATAATTTATCGGTAAAACCTTAGTCTTATTAAATCATGGAAAATATATTCCAAATCTATGAAAGTTTAATTTACTAATTTTTACACGCAATATTTTTTCAATTCTGATCACAATAATGGATGGGCAAATCAGTTTTGAATTGTCTAGTCTTTGAGGTAAGGAGGTGATGAAATGTCCAGGCCAAAAACGCCTCTTGTCCCTTCGAGCCGCGAAGCACTGACAAATTTCAAGCTTGAATGCGCCAAGGAAATCGGCCATCTTCAATACTGTAAAGAAAACAATGACCATTATAAAGGCCATCTTACGTCAAGACAGAATGGTATGGAGGGCGGGCCTATTGGTGGTCAGATGGTTAAACGTATGATTCAGATGGCTGAAGAAAGCATGAAATAACAGGATTTGAAGTTTGAAAGGAGTAAGAAAAGCAATGGACGAGAACAGAAACAAGAACAAGAACCGTGACAACAACAACGAGAACAAGAACAACAACAATAACGAATAATCATATCTGACACAGCAAAGGGGCCTAATTTGGCCCCTTTCCCTTATCCAACATCCATTTCAGGTCACAGACTATGGCTTTGGAAAATAAAAGATGATTTAAAAAAGTGATTGCGTGACTTGGCAAAACCCATCATAATAAAAGAACGACACTTTATAGCTCGCTTGAGGGAGGATGCACATGCCTGAAAGGAAAAGAAGATGGGGAGACCGTTATGACGGCAGGCTTCTTCGCACTCTCGATCCGTTTTACAAGATCATCCCCTATATCATGAAATCGCGCAGCGATGCTCAGAACTTTTTTGAGGATCGGATTGAAATAAGCGGGACCGAGGCGTTTATACGAAATAAGAGAAAAACCTCCGACCAACCCATAAGCTTTTTGCATGTGGTCATTGCGGCTATTGTGAGAACCATTTCCCAAAAACCGGGTCTCAATCGCTTTATCGCAGGCCAAAAGATCTATGCGCGCAATGACATCTATATTTCCTTTGCCCTAAAGAGGGAGTTAAAAGAGGAATGTCCTGAAACAACGCTGAAGGTTAAATTTGAGCCCACCGATACCTTTGATGATGTGGTTAGAAAGGTCAATGAAGCCATTGCCAAGGACAGACCGGTGGACACCGAGAATGATACCGATAAGACCGCCAGACTGATTATGCTGATACCGGGTTTTCTTGTGCGTCTCCTGGTGGCGTTGATGAGAGGCCTGGACTACATAGGACTTATGCCCAAGTTTATCAATCGGGTCAGCCCCTTCCATACCAGCGTATTTATTACCGATTTAGGCTCTGTGGGCATTCAGCCGGTTTACCATCATCTTTACGAGTTCGGGAACACTTCCACCTTTATTGCCTTTGGCATGAAGACCAAGGAAAAGGTCATCAATGCCAATAACGAGATTGTGAACAAGAAATATGTCACCCTCCGTGTTGTCACCGATGAACGCACCGTGGACGGTCATTATTACGCCCTGGCCTTCAAGCTTTTCAGAAATCTCATCAAGCACCCTGAAAAGCTGGAGCTTCCGCCCGAGGAGGTTATTGAGGATATAGATTGAAAATCGCCCCATGGACACTAAAATGGTTTAAATATACTTCTTAATAATCACAACATGTAAAAGAGTAGGGCACTTGTCAGCCCTACTCTTTGGTATTCCATATACGATAGTTCAAATTTACTTAAAAAACTTAACACGCTGCTCCAGGGGCATGAACTCCTTCTCGCCGGGCGGTGTCACAGGCTTGCCGAAGGGCATCTGGGACATGAGCTTCCAGCTTTGGGGCAGGTTCCATTCCTTACGCACCTCATCGTCAATGAGGGGGTTATAATGCTGCAGGGACGCTCCAAACCCTTCCATCTCCAGCGAGGTCCAAACCACATACTGGAGCATTCCCGAGGACTGGAGGGACCATAATGGGAAATTATCCTTATATAGGCTGAAGTTGGCCTGCAAGTCCTCAATGACACTCTGATCCTCAAAGAAAAGGACGGTGCCATAAGCAGCGGCAAAGCCGTTGATCTTTTCCTCGGTCTGTGCAAAGCTGCCTGCCGGTACCACCTTTCTCAGGGCCTCCTTGACAATAACTGACCAGAGCTTGTTATGGTGCTCGCCGAGCAGGACCACTACCCTGGCGCTTTGGGAGTTGAAGGACGAAGGGGTATGCAGCACGGCATGGTTGATGATTTCAGAGATTCTATCATCGGAAACCACGGACTCCTTACTCAGTCCATAGATGCTTCTTCTATTTTTCACGGCATCGTAAAAATCCATATCTAAACCTCCTTTTTCGGATTTGATTGATACTAATAGTTTACCTCCACATCTGATGATATAATCCTTGAAGGCGGTTTATTTTCAAAATTATCTAAGCCATGCATTAATTCTCCATATCCACAATCTCGCCATTATGGAACAGATAGATGAACCGCCCCAGCATTTCCCTGCCGGTGAGCAGCTTCAGCGCACGCGCGTAATAATTTATTTGAAGCCTATACCGCTCCTTTATAACTTCCGTACCGCCATCAGGCACATAATCGGTCTTATAGTCCAGAAGAACAATGCCCCCCGGTTCCTCGAAGAAGCAGTCAATAACCCCCTGCAGAAGAACTGTATCGTTGGCGTCGGTCCCGCAAGCGGCCTGTCCATAAAGCTCTGAACAAGGAATTTCTATATTAAAGGGCACTTCGCGATGAATGGTCTGGGCATCCAGCATTCTTCTCCCCAGCGGTGAGGTAAAGAAGCCGCTGATTCTGTTCATATCAACGCTTTCCATCTGCTGACGGGTAATGAGATACTTTAAGACCATGGCCTCAGTCTGGCGGGTCAGCTCACCCACGAGGGTGTCTTTTGAAGAAGCCATGACCGAACGTAACGCCTGAAGGTCCAGGTGCTGGAGTACAAAGTGCATAATGGTTCCTTTTTCTGCGGCACTTAATCCCTTCTTCTCCTCCAGGAACTTGGGCTTCTTCACCAAAGGCGCTGAGAATGGCTCAATCCTCCGGTCGGATGAGAGAAATCCGCTGTCCTCGGTATTCTGCAGGCTGAACTGCCGCTTAAGCTCGGTGACCGATACCTTGGCAGGGATTTGGGTGGCTCCCTGATAGGCATATTGCCAGCTCAGCCTATGATCAATCTCCTGTTGTAGTTCAGAGCGCATATGCACTTCCTCTTCGCTGCAAGGTTTGGAGGGCTCCCCAAGGCTGTCCAGCCATGCAACAAAATTTCCGGTCTCCCCTTCCTCCTCGGCTTTTCGGCCTATTACATCGCTCTTATTCCAAAGGGTCGTGTGCCATTGGGAGGGGTCCACCATGAGTCCGCCTTCAAAGACAGTGCCCACGGGGGCCCAGCTTCTTAATGCATCACACCCTTCATGGCGCAGCAAAGCCGGTACTATCCAGTCCAGATAGTTATTGCCCTTGAGCATTTCATAATCGGGAAGCCTGGCTTCCTTGACCGCGGCCGCGGCCATCCATTTGGCCATGGCCTTGTCCGTATCGGCAACACCGCCCGTGATGATGAGCTTTTCCCTTGCCCGGGTAAGGGCCACATAGAGAATACGCATCTCCTCAGACAGGGTCTCGGCTCTGACCTTTTCCCGGATGGCCTGCTTGGCCGCCGAAGGCCAGGAAATTCTCAATCGGTGATCCACTACCTCGGGGCCAAAGCCCAGATCCTGATGCAACAGAATGCTCTTGTTCATATCCTGCATATTAAATTTCTTGCCGCAGCCCGAGATAAAGACAATGGGAAACTCCAGGCCCTTGCTCTTGTGAATGCTCATGATGCGCACCACATTGTCACTCTCGCTTAAGATCTTTGCACTGCCCATGTCTCCACGGTTGCTTTTAAGCTTATCGACAAAGCTGATAAAGTTAAACAGGCCCTTATAGCTGGTCTCCTCAAACTGCCGGGCACGGTTGAACAGCATGCGAAGGTTGGCCTGCCGCTGCTCCCCTGCAGGCATGGCTCCCACCATGGCATAATAGCCCGTATCATTGTATAGCTTCCAGATAAGCTCGTCGGTGGATGTATAGCGGGCGGTTTCCCGCCAGTCCTCGAGTTTCTTCATGAACCGGGCTGCCTTTTTTGAGGCTTCTTTCCCTTCCTGCTTCGCCAGCTCTATAAGCGCATTAAAAAGGGGACCCTTTCTCTCGGTCAGGCGAAGCTGGGCCAGTTCGTCGGTGGTAAAGCCCACGATGGGAGAACGTAAAACCGACAATAAAGGAATATCCTGAAGGGGATTGTCAATAACCTGAAGCAGCGAGAGGATAACCTGAACCTCTATGGTCTTAAAGAACCCGCTGCCCGTGTCGGCAAAGGCGGGAATCCCCATGAGGGCCAGTTCCTCGGCAAACACCTCGGCCCAGTTGCGGGTGGTTCTAAGAAGGATAACAATATCCCTGAACTCCGCTCTTCGATAGGTTTTAAGGCTCTTGTCCCAGACCCCGTAGTATTTACCGTCGGCGTCGGGCCTTGTCAGCTCAAGAATACGCTGAGCCACCAGTCTGGCCTCACACTGAATATTGTCCAGAACCTCCTCGTCCTCTGCCTCTTCATGCTCATTGGAAGCCTCCTGAGCACTTTCATATTCGGGCATTTGGGCTTTCTTTGCATCCCCGGTCTGTATCAGGTGAAGCTCTGCCTCTCCGCCCACAATTAGACTATCATCGATGGGCTCCTCAAAGGCTGCACCCGGGTTGAGGGCCTCCTCATCGGTGTAGTCCAGCTCACCGGCATTCACCGACATAATCTGCTTAAAGATAAAGTTGACGGCATCCACCACATTCTTGCGGCTTCTAAAGTTCTTAAACAGCAGTATTTTTCGGAAGGGCCGCCCCTTTTCAGGGGAGTAGGTCCGGTACTTTTCCAGAAACAGCTCGGGCCTTGCCTGTCTGAACCGGTAGATACTCTGCTTCACGTCGCCCACCATGAACACATTGGGGGTTTCGGAATCAGCCCTTGAAATCATGCGGATCATGATCTCCTGAACCATATTGCTGTCCTGGTATTCATCCACCAGAATCTCCTTAAACTTCTCACGATATCCCAGGGCAATGGGCGAGGGCTTAAGTCCCCCGTCCAGCCCTTTCTCAGACAGAAGCGCCAGGCAGAAATGCTCCAGATCGTTAAAGTCGGTGACGGATTTCCGGCTCTTCTTCTCGGCATACTTCTGAGAAAAATCCGTTACCAGCTTGGCCAGGCTTTTGATAAGCGGGTAAAGGGCATTGAGATCCCCGTTGATGGACTTGGAATCGGAGGACACCACCTTTTCCTGAAGCTTTTTTATCCTTGCCTTGACCTCGTCCCGAATCTTTTTAACCTCCTCCTGCCTGTCCTTATCCACCTCTTTGGCGGTACGGGGCAGGGTTGCAAAGGTTATGTCGCCAAGGCCTTCATAGAGGCTGTCCCAGGATGCGCCATGTGCCAGAGCGATAAGCGTCTTAATCTGCTCCAGCTCATCCTTATAGACGGGGATGTATTTCTCAAGGCCTATGGCCGTCTTGAGCCGCTCAACGGCGCGCTGCATCTGATCACAGAGCCCCTCCAGCTCCAGCTTAACAGTATTGATGAGCACCCGTCCCCAGGGGGTCTGACCAAAATCCTTATCTAAAGGGACTCTGAAGCTATCGGTCATCTTCTCCAGCCAGGCCTGGGGCCAGGGGCTGCTTTGGATAAAGTCATAGAGATTGAGGACCATATCCATCAGGATCTGATCATCCCTGTTTCCGCCATAGCACTCCAGAAGCCCAAAGAAGTCCTCATTGTTCTCCTTTTCATACTGCTCCTCAAAGACCTCATTGAGGGCCTCCAGCTTCATGAGCATACTTTCGGTCTCATCGGCAATCCTGAAGTTGGGGTCTATATTAAGGCTCTGAAAATTGTTCCTGATAACCTCCATGCAAAAGGCATGGATAGTGGTAATGCTGGCCTTGCCCAAAAGTGCAAGCTGTCTTTGAATCAGCTTGGAATGGGTATCTTTTTCAAGAACCTTTGAGAAGGCGTCAGCAATCCTCTCCCGCATTTCGGTGGCGGCAGCATTGGTAAAGGTGACAATCAGAAGTCTGTCTATATCCACAGGCTCCTTCTCATCAGTTATCTTTTTGATAATGCGCTCCACCAGAACCGCTGTTTTACCGGCCCCGGCGGCTGCAGCCACCAGGAGATTGCAATCTTTCTCGGTGATGGCCTCCCATTGTTCCTGTGTCCACTTGGTCTCACTCATAGTACCCTTTCACCTTTTCATTCAGGTTCTTTTTCCATCAGGTCCCATACTTCCTGATTGTCCTTGTCAAACAACTGGCGGTAGTTGTTTTCCTTGAAGGCCGTGTCAAACTGGCAAATGGACAGGAAGCTGCAATACTGACATGAGCTTGCTCCCTTTTTTTTATAGGGCTTAATATCCACATTGCCCTTCATAATCTCAGTGCACAGGCCTTGCAAAAGCCTTCTGACATATTTGCGCAGGAGTATGAACTGATCCAGCGTGGCCCCCGAGGTGTTCCTGCCCAGTACATCGCCCTTGTTGAGGGTGGCCGGAATGATTAAAGAAGAGCCCTCAATGGTATGGTCCATCTCCTTGATGAGCTTGACATCGGCCAGAAGAAGCCCCTTCATCTTAAGCTGCCGCATGATGGCCTGCTCAATTTCCTCCTCGGCTGCGCCCTGACTCCCCTTGATAATGGGATCGTCAATCTTGAAATACAGCATGCCGCCCGGCAGCACCTTATCGGAAAGCGCCTTATTTCCGCTCTCCCACAGAGCATCCAGGTAGGTAATAAGCTGTATCTGAAGGCCATAGTACACGTCGGACAGCTTAAAATCCTTGGTCCCCGATTTGTAGTCTATGATTCGCAAATAGGTGCCTTCCTCGGTTCTTAAGGCATCCACCCTGTCGATTCTGCCGGTGAGATGCAGTTTTTCTCCCGTGGGCAGTTCGATGAGAATGGGCGGGTATTTTTCGCCCTCTCCGAAGCCCACCTCATAGTCAATGGGATTAAAGCTGCTGCGCCGGATATGCTCGGCAATGAGCCATACAGCTCTGGCCACCACCCGCTTAAGTCTGGCCGTCAGGGCCGTGTAGCGCTTGCTGGCAGCAATACCTGAACCCCGCATTTTTTGAAGCATTTCATCCACAATCTCGGAAACCTTGGCATTGCACCATTCCCGGTCAAAGCTCCGCCAGGTGATTTCTCCCTGGGCCACCAGCCTGGAAAACCGTTCAATGACCGCATGCATAAAGGTCCCGATATCGGGCGGTGTAAGACGGTAGATTTTTCGTTCCCTGGCTCCTAATCCGTACTGGACATAAAAGGCGAAGGGACAGGCTGTATACCTTTCCAGCCTGGACACGCTGGTCACGGCGGGGTCGCCATAGAGGGCCTTGATATGCTCCTCCTGAACCCGCTGGGCCTGGTTGGTATAGACAAAGGCATTCCTGGCCATTTGACATTGATTCTGCCACTCCTCCTGGCTGCTGAACCATTTATATACTTCCTCCCAAACGGGCTGGACGTCATGGCCGTCAGCTTTCTTACGGAGGGCTGAAACCATGTGCTTAAAAGTGGGACTTTTCCCGGAGACCAGAGCCAACGCATCCTCAGGCGAATCGGATGGCAGGATATTGCTTCTTTCGGTGATATAGGGAA
>JAKIML020000029.1 GCA_022702935.2 Bacillota bacterium
ATTAGCTACTGCTTTGATGACCGAGGTATTTTACACACAAATTTGGACTTGACTCAAATTCGATTGTGGGTATACTTTTTACAGTCTTATAATTACTGATCATATCTGCATCAAATTTACTTTCAATCAGTCCCATAAAGATACCTCGAATTTAAGCTTATATTTTTGCAAACTGCTTAGATAAATGCCCATAGCCTCCCCTCCATACTGGATGTATATACTTTAAGTTACCACTAGTTTTTAACTTATTATCTTAAATATTTATTCTCATCAAGATCAATTCCAATATGGTAATATCTAGTAGTTTTAAATAATATAATAGATGGGTCATATAAAGAACCTTTGGGTCTTTTCTCTGGTTGACTTTGCATATTAAAGGAGAGCGTTTGTGAATACGATAGCAGATATTATCAACCCCCTGATTGAGAAGAATAACTTTTCTGGTGTTATCTCGATTAAGAGAAATGCAGAGATAATTTTTGAAAGTACATCCGGGTTTGCGGATAGAAGCAATAAAGTTCCTATCAATTTAGGAACACGATTTGGCATTGCTTCCGGCACCAAGTTTTTCACAGCATTGGCCATCGGAAAATTATTAGAAGCGGGAAAACTGTCCCTTGATTCAAAGGTGTTTGACATTATTCAATATGATTTCCCCTTCTATTCCAAAGAAATCACCATTGAACATTTATTGACCCATACATCCGGGATGCCTGATTATTATGACGAGGATGCGGTAGATAATTTTGATAACTTTTTTGTGGCTATCCCCTGGTATAACCTCAGAGAACCCAAGGACTATTTTCCTGTATTCCCTCAGGAGGACATGAAATTTCAACCCGGAGAGAGGCGGCTATGTATTATTAGCCGCCATTATCCATGAAATATCAGGAGTCCCCTATACCAGATTCGTAGAGGAGCATCTGTTCAAAGCCATTGGCATGACCCAGTCGGGCTTCTTTGAACTAAACAGGCTGCCTGAGAATACGGCCCTGGGCTATATCCATGATGCGCAGGGTTGGCGTACCAATATCTATAATCTGCCCATTATAGGCGGTGGTGACGGTGGTGCATTTACCACCGTCGGTGATTTATATACATTATGGGATGCCTTCTTTAAGTATAAAGTCTTGTCCAGAGATTTGACTGAACAATATATAAAGCCTTGGAGCAAGGCAGAATCAGAAGGCGAGAATATCTATTATGGGTATGGGATCTGGATTCGAAAAAGTAATAATCTCTACGAAGAATCTATTATTGGGGCCGATGCCGGAGTATCCTTTAAAACCGCTGTGATAAGAAGCAAAGGTATTATTTATACAATCCTGTCAAACAACAGCCATGGCGCATGGCCCATCATACAAGGTATTCAGGACTACATTGAGCAGGAAATGGGGTAACACAGGAACCCACCTCAACAGTAAATAACCGGTTCCAATGTCCCACAACCCCTTGCACATATCATTAAAAAATTACGCCGCATGAAAGGTTAAGCCTCCCATGCGGCAATTTTTAATAAGAATATTTACAGCTTTATCGCAGATTCATGGCCTATTTTCTGACATTAATCTCAAAGGATACGAGCACTTCCCCGTTGTAATAGCAGTCAACTCTTTTTCTGCCAGCCTCTTTGAACTGGTATCCCTGATAAATCTTTGTGGAATTCACCTTAAGCTCAAGCATGGATGTGACCTCGGTATATCTGTCATAAATGTCTACATAGTAAACCCCTAAGCCCCTGGGTTCAAATGTCTCTCCCACTCTGTATTCTAATTTGTAGGGCTTGTAGGGGAGATAACCAAAGGGTTTGCTGTGCACCTGCTTGAGTCCGTTGGCATCTTCGTATTCCTTCTTGGCCATTCTTTTGGCTTCTTCCTCATAGGCTTTATCATAGGCCTTTTTCAATTCATTGAACTTGTTCTGCTCATAGGCAGTAAGGGCGTAGGCCTCATTAGTATTGATGGTTGCCGTGGCAGTAGCACCATCCCAGCCCACTCCGATATCGAAAATCTGCATCACATCACGCAGCTTAAAGTAGTTGCTGCCACCAATGGTATAGGCGGTCAGGGATACCTCGCTGCCGTTGACAAAGATTCTTGAATTGGTGCGGGTTGCCGTTTTAGCCTTACCATCGCCCTTGGCCATCTCTCCGCCCACACTGGTATAGGTTTTGTTGGAAAGGAGGTTGATAACATTTTTGGAACCGTCCCATGTAACCTCAAAGTTCTTTCCGGTATGATTCACCATGGTGGCAAGATCACGAAGCTTGATGTAATTGTTTCCGCCGATGAGATAAGCATCCACGGCCACGCTCTTGCCGTCTACCAGGAACTTCACCGAGGAGGGGGAAGCCGTCGCCTTTTCAGGGGCAGAGGGCTTATAGCCAAAGGTGCTTGCAAAGTAATTGGCCGATGCTCTATAGACCTTCCCATCCTTGATGTAGATGGTATAGCTGTCGAAGTCATCCATGATTTCATAACTGTTAAGGGACTCGGGTATTATGATCCTTCCCCGGTTATCCATTTTGCCTTCTTCTGACCAGTATAGGCCATCAACAGCCTCCTTGAAGGATACGGTATTGGTTGAATAGACCACTCTGCCATTCTTATCGACCAAGCAGGTCATTCCGTCCCTCTTTGCATAGTAAACCCCCATCTCGAAAAGGGTTGAGCGTATCTGTTCTTCTCCTCTGTAGGCCCCAATAGAATCGTACTCACAGGGCAGAAGGATTTTTCCGGTTTTAATCTCGGCAATACCCTGCTTTCCATTCTCATTTTCAATCCCTACAGTAGGCGAAGAAGTTACCTCAACACCAAAATCCATAGGAGATTGATTGGTCGTATTTATATATTTATAGGAGCATGGGATAATAAGCTTTCCTTCAGCATTGACAAGGCCTTTCATACCGCCTTTCTCTACAATGGCGTGGCCATTCTCTGCCAAGGCCCACTTTTCATAATCTACATTGTCGAATTCAAAGGGAAGGATGGTCTTTCCACTGAAGTCAATAAGGCCCCACTTGGTGCGGTTCTTATTTTGAACCCATACATAACCGCCCACACTGAAGTCGCTGGTTTGATAGCCTGGATAATAGCCTTCCTTAACACTCCATCCAAGCTTCTGGGTGAGGTTCAGAGAGGAGCCATCCGCTTTAACAAAGAAAACGGTCGTTGGGGCGTAGGATTCGGCGCCGATATATGCACCCTGTTTAATAGCTCTAATATATCCGTTGACATACCGCCAGCCTGTTTTGGTATAATCCAGCTTTTTCCCCGCTGTTGTATAGGTTCTGTAGGGGCTGCTGAAGGCATTTTCCTTTTCGTTATAGTGAAGCTCAAAAGCCTCAGAACC
Source organism: Bacillota bacterium (assembly GCA_022702935.2). Lineage (GTDB taxonomy): Bacteria > Bacillota > Clostridia > DSM-8532 > DSM-8532 > DTU059. The sequence goes on from JAKIML020000029.1 coordinate 3,352, forward strand.
TTCATCCTCAACAGACTTGGTAAACGGAATAACAACATTGCCTTTAAAGTCGATAACACCATAGCTGAAACCCATTAATTGGGTTGGATGGGTTTCCTTTGTTGTGATTATTCTCTTTGGCTTTGTTAGAATCTCAAATTTAGCTTGTCTGACAACATACTGCAGGCCCCTTTAACAAATATGCCTTGAGTATATGTAGGCTTTATTAACACACCCTCAGGACTGACAAGGCCAGTGGCATAGCCGGTGAATGTATCTTTTGATTTCGTTCTGCTTGTATTCTTTGCATAGTATTCACGATCTTTGATTGTCAGGTTCTCCTGGAAACTGAGGTACGGGCCCTTTTGAGGGTAGGTACTGAAGCTGAAATCATCGGACTCTCCAGCCGGTCTGACCACCATATAGGTTTTTCCTAAAACATCCTTACCGTTTTTGTCAATAATGGTTGCCTGGTAAACATCATCAAGGTTTACCTGTTTCATAGAGGTAAAAACCATGGCATAGCCTTCGATAAAGTCATTATAGGCATAATAATCGCCCTCAGGCTTTCTCTGGCTTGTCGCATAGTTTCCTATCATCGGATCCTTAGCGAAGGTTATATATTTATTGGGCGCTACAACCTCCCTGTTTTGCTCTAAATTCCAATAACCAAGATAGTAATTGTCAGTGTTGCCTATTCTGTTGAGCACGCGGCACATTCCCTCGGAGGGAAGGCCTACATAGTCATATTGGCAGGGAATGACCTCTTCCCCCCTTGTGTTGAGAAGCCCCATTTTTCCGTCACGCACAGCCTGGGTATAACCACCGATGAAATACTGGGGCAAAATGCTAGAGCCCCGGCCAAGCACTGCCAGATCATAGGCTGTATGAAGCTGAATCTCATCATAGATAGGCTGGGCCACAAAATTGCCATACTTATTGACGAGCCCATGCTTTTGATAAAGGACGCCATCCTTGCTGTTGAACGCAACAAATACCTTACGGAGGCCATTTTCGTCGAACATGGTCTCAAAGGTGGTTTGATACTCTGCCTCGGAGCCAAGATACACAGGCTCGGTCACCACTGGAACACTTGGAAGTGCCTGAGCTGGCAGCATGCCCATGAACAAAAATAATACCAGGAAAAGTGAAATCGTTCTTTTTTTCATCATGCGCTCTCCTCCTAAAATGAGATTATGACCCAGGTGTCATTGAACCCATCTCATCTGTAACCTGCGTATTGACGGCATACTACAGCGCTGGAACCTCAATGCAAGTACCCTATCACTTAAGGCTATAGCCTTTTTTTAATATATCAATTTTTGTCGGATAAAAGAGGAGCACTGCATGAAACACAAATTTTTCTGCATGAATCGAAGGTCGAAATAATCCCCGTAAATGAAAAAGAGCAATCAACCCGGTTTTTCAACCCAATTGATTGCCCCTCTGCAATATTTTTTCTCTGTTAATGAGGTAACGGCTTAAAGCCGTTACCTGATATTAATCCTGCCTCATTTGAGCGTGGGCTCGATATGCATGGCATAATATTCTTCATAGGTCAGACCACTCTCATAGACCTTGGTGGCCAGTTCAGGGCCCAGGTATCTTAAATGCCATGGCTCATAGGCATAGCCGGTAATACTTTCCTTTCCCTTGGGATAGCGGATAATGAAGCCGTATTTATGGGCGTTGTCCTTAATCCAACTAAACTCCTTGGTTTTCTCCATGGTATAATCATTTCTTATCACATCTATGGCCAGGCCGGTGTGATGCTCGCTATGCCCGCCTCTCGCATTGAGGCTGTCCACATCCTCAATGGTTCTTCCGGACTTCACCTTACGGTTCCAAATATCATTCTGGGTCTGTATGCTTCGGTATGTACCGTAAGCGGTAATTTTAAGGCCCAGCTTCTTGGCATCCTTATGCATGAGGATAAAGGCATCCTTGGCCTCTTTTCTGAGATACTGCTTGCCAACCCCCGATGCATTGTAGGTTGAGGGAATCTCCTCAAGCTGAGGCTTGAAATTGTCGGGAAGCTTATTGTACTTGTTGACCAGTACATCAATGCGATTGGGCTGACTTATGGTCTTGATATCGGTATAAAAAGGCTTGTCCAGACCAATATTCACATTGAGTATGACCTTGCCGAAATCCAATTGAGGGTTTTTATCCTTATAACTTAAGTATCGTTCAAGGTTGTCGGCATAGTAATACGGGAGGCCTAAAAACTCCCTGGGAATTGGCAATATTTCCTCTCCGGCGGGCTCTTCATAGGTAAGATTGGCAAGTTCCTCCTCGGTAATGCCAGGATCCATTAACCCTTTTGCGATGAGATACAGATAAAAGGGCTGCCCAGTGGTTTTCTCATTGGCCAAAAGCGCCCCATAGGTGATATGCACCATATCGGCTCTTAAGAAGGATGCACTGGGATCATTATAGTCCTGGGCTGAAAGCAATCCAAATCTTATCGCATCCTCAATGGTTGTTTGGAATTTGGTATCCTCCCCATAACCAAGGGCCCTTAAGGTAAAGGCAAGATACTGCTGTGCCGTCATAGGATCGTTGGCGCTGAAGGTCGTCTCGGAAGTTCCGTAGGTATAGTTCTTATGATAGGCCCATGCCACGTATCTGTCGCCCCATTCAGGCACATCGGTAAACGGATGGGTGTATGTACAGGCCTTGGCTTCGCTCTCCTCACCCATCATTCTGATGAGCATGACAATTCCCTGCAGTCTTGTCGGGATCTCTTCCAAAGCAAAGCCGTTTCCCGTGCCAGCCAACAGGCCGAATTGATTAAGGCGGAGAGCCTCTGCATTGGCCTTAGCCAGAGAAACTCTAGGCGAACTGGCGCCATAGGCGGTAAAGTTTGTCGAGGTCATGCTCAGCAACAAAGCAAGCACCATAATCAGAATAAAAGACTTCTTATACATTGAATAACCCCCGGTATATTAAAACAGATGTTTCTTCTCTCTTGGTGTTCTTTCTTGTATTATCACTCTTTGATGCTGTTACTTCAACTTATAATATTTGTAAGCTCTAGCATTTACTCTCGGCCTTCTTCTTCCGTCCGAAGGCACCCAGAATCAGGTCAATGAGAACCAGCACACCAAAAAGAATCCATGCCCATCGGTAGGTGCGGGCCAGCCAACGCCCCAGCTCCACATTGAGATAGAGGAGCTTGTTGCCCCATACCATGAAAAGGGCATAGGCCCCGTAGAGGCCCACCAAGATGGTCAACACAATAAATAGAATTCGTATCACTTTAAGCGCTTTCATTTTTTCTTCTTTTGACCCCCTTTACCAGTACTACAGTTTCAAGGATCACCAGTGCCAGGCCCACCAGCCCCAGGATGATCCAACGAAGGATACTGCCTGTGAAGAGTATGCGGGTTACCTCAGCCGTGTAAAGGGATTCGTTGCCCGCTATATCCTTGGCTGAAAGAGTAATCTGGTTCTTCCCCAGAGAAAGATTCACAGTTATGCTGAAATAGTTGTTGACCAGTTCCACAGGCTGGTTATTGCAATAGAGGGCTGCCCCTTCCTCGGTATACCCTTCCAGAAGGATGGTGGAATCCCCGGTGCGGGATTTGTTGACGTCCTTATATACGGCCAACTGGGGCGGGGTGCTGTCCATATAGATTTCCTTGAGATAGGTGCGCATATTGCCCTTATTGTCCGAGATGACAAAGACAATGGTATTGTCCCCTTCCTCAAGATTAATCCGATACTTGCCCGGACCATCCCCATTGTCCAGCATGATGACATCATTCAGCGTAGCCGAAACATTATAATCCCCTGAAAAGGTGACATCGGCAAAGATGGACGACTGATTGGTAACACTCTCGGAGGGATAGACCACCTCTGCCACCAAAGGGTTGGTGTTTGAGATTTTATAGAGATCAAACTTACCCAGTCTTTCGTAGTCATAGGAAGCCACGCCCGCCAAAACCTCGGAAACATCCTTGGGAAATGCCAGCAGGATGCTGTTTTCCTGAGTAATATCTTCAGCAAGAAGCTCCATGGTATCGGCCGCATACAGCATTACCTTATACTGACGGGCATTGCCCTCCCAGGAAATATACACGTCCTCGTTCAAAAGTCCTGCCTGAACATTTTGAAGCTTTTCCGGGGAGTAAGGGTCCTCATATATCACAGCCTCTTTGGCATAGGCATAGCTGAAGGGGCCCTGGTAAAGAAATACCTTGATGCAAAAGTAATAGGGTCCGTTCTCCAGATTGTTGAGCCAAAACGTGGTCTCACCGCTGGAATTTGAACCGGTCCGGGCAACCAAAACACCATCATAGCCTGATCTGTCCCTGTCGGCATAGATCTCTGCCTGGATGTTCTCGGGACAATCCGATACGCTCCAGGTGGCCTTATAACTGCCATCTGACTGTTTTTCCACCTTGAAGGCATCGATGTTCATGGAGCCCGGCAGTTCACTGGCCCAAATATCCACCTTGCCAAGCTTTTCAGCGGTAATATTCACCACCCAGGTTCCTGCAGGCGCAGTACCCACATTGATATAGATGGCACCCTCCATGACGGTTGTACGTTCAGGGGTAAGCTCTGTGCCGAACTTCTCACCCGTTGGAGATACAATCTCCACCTGGGCCTTCTGTTGGGTATTCTCCCATTCTATGGTGAACACACAATTTTTTATTTCCTCGGTTATTTGAAGCTCCACAGGCTTTGAAGCGCCCAGTGCAACTGTAGTCAGAATCAGCAGCAGTATGAGGCTGGAAAGGAGCACTCCGGCTATTTTTCTCATGCTTTTCCTCCTTATTTAATCGTAATAGACTGCGGTATGGAATCTGTCCCAGAAGAAGGGCTTTCCGGTATTGTCATACCAGAATTTTTTCACCTCATGATTATAGGAGAGCTCTACGGCATAGTAGCTGCCGTCAAACTCGGCAATGAACTTTAGCCCGCAATCCCCCTTCTTGTGAACGTTAAGGAATCCGCAGTCCAAATGTCCATCAATACCCAGGCTGAGGGCCAGAGCCTCTAAAGTGGCCTCAAGGCCAAAGTCAATACCTCCGCCCACTTCACAGCCCAGTAGTGACAGCTCTGCCTTAACGCCTGCCGAAATATCCAGCCCCTTCTTGCCAAAGCTGATGGCGGCATTGGCCATTTCCTGACCGAGCAAGGACAGATCGGCTTCTATGGAGAACTGGGTTTCGCTGAAGTTATAGGAGATCTTTCCGTCTATCTCGCCCAGTTTGCCCCACTCGGTGAAGTCCTCAGGCACCTTGAGCTTAAAGGTCTTAAACAGGTTGGCATCGGCGCCCACAATACCTGAGAGCACCACGTCCTCGGGCTTAATGGTCTTTAAAATGTCGGTGGCGAACATCACCTTCTTGGCCGACTCGGGAATAAGCCCCCAGTTGAGGAACAGGGTGCTGGCGCCATCCAGATTGAGCCCCAGGCTATCAATATAGACCACATTATAAATAGGAATGCCCGGATAGAGATTTGCGGTGACCTTGATTTCATCAAAGCACCAGTAATAGGAGGCAATATGCCCCTCGAGGCCCGAGATGCCGGTTCCGCCAAAGCCCTTGACGATCTTTGAGAAGTCTATGGCCCCGCTGAGCTTCCAGTACTCATTGTCAGGGTCCAGAGAGTTGATCTTAAGCTCTGCTTCATTCAGGCCGAAGGAGCCGAACTGGATGGAGTTCTTGGCCTCCAGCTTGAGAACAATTCCGAACTTGATATCATCGGCCGTCAGAGCTATATCCAGGCTTCCACCAATGGCTTCCCGAGGCTTGAACTTAAAGGCATCGGCCCGCTTTTCAATTTTCTTGGCAGCATCGGCCGCAGTCTTTTCCTTGCGGTTGGTGAGGGGATTGTCGCCTATCCCATCTTTGATAGAGTCAATAATATCCACAGGATTGAGCTCGTCTATGGTCACCTGGATCCTGTCAGCGTAAAGACGCATCTGGGCCACTTCAACACTGAAAAGGAACGGAATCTGCATATTGAAATTAAATAAACTTCTGTCAAAATCGGTCTTAGTACCGTCAATACCAATTCTGAATTCTCCTTTTTGGACCACATAGTCCTTTCCGCCCAGGGCCAGCCTTGCAAAGGTCTGCTTAGCCTTACTGCCGGTGGATACCTCGCCATAGCTGATATATAGCTTGCCGTCCCCCAACAGCACACCACTCTGGCCTAAATAGACCATATCCTTTGCATTGATATCAAAGTTGTCAGGCAGATCGGTGGCTGTGATGGTCAGCGGCGCATCGCAGTGGATGAACCCGTTAATCAGCACATTGCCCATGGCCACGAAAGTATTGTCGCCGGTTTGTCCGATACTGTCAGCCGTAATGGTGGTGGCGCCTATCCGGACCTTGGTGGTGGTTCCGGCTCTGAAAATAAGTACGCCATCCTTTTTAATCGCCACTCGTCCATCGGCCAGGGATACCTTGACAGGATAGGTCCCTGCTGTCAGATTGCCCTTGAGCACCCCGGTAGCAGTTACATTGTCCACAAGCTTGACATCGGTCAGAGGAACATTGCCCACACTGATCTTGATACCTTCGGCAAAGCCCATTCCTGTCACAGTAATGGTTCTGCCTTTTGATACATCGGCCACGGCCAGGCCATTGGGAGTTACCCCGCTGATGATCAGCGCATTGGGATCAACCTTCTCAATGCCCGAGGCCTGGTCGCCTTCCTCAGGGGTCTCATCGGTGAGAGAATAGTCCCTGTCCCCCGATGCATTATACTCAGGAATACTGACCATCAGGTTTCTGGGATCCACATCGGGATTGGCCTTGACGGTGTACTTCATGCAGTAGTTGTTGACAATATATTTTTGCAGGGTGATATAGATATCTTCAAGCTCGGTGGAATTGGAAGCCCGTATGTACTTGCCGCCGGTGAGAGAGGCAATACCCGACAGATACTCGTTGTTAACATCTCCCAAGCCTACTGTAAAGATAACCACATTGTTCTGAAGGGCCTGCTCAATGGCCTGGGACATGGCTCCCGAATTACCGTCCTGACCATCGGTAAGAAGGATAATGGCCTTTGAGCCCCTGCTGCCGGCCAGGGAACTGATTCCGGCTTCTATGCCCGACGGAATATTGGTTCCGCCGCCCGATGCAAGGGAATTAACCCCGTTGATGAGCACATCCTTGTTGTCGGTTATACTGGTGACAATGTTGGCCCCCGAGCTATAGGCCACAATGGACAGCTTCTGATCCTTACTGCCCATTTTATTAATCACCGACTTGGCGGCAATCTTGGCATCGGCCAGGGGCTGGCCGCTCATGCTTCCGCTGCAGTCCATGACAATGGCAATATTGACCTGCTGATTCTTTTTATCCTTATCGATAACAAAATCAGTGATCTCATATTGGGTGTCGATGAGTTCAAAGTCTTTTTTCTCAAACTCGCTGACCAGGCCAAAGGCCCCGTCCTTCTCCCCATTGACATTGACATAGGCGGTGATCTTGGGATATTGGGAGGTATCGATCTTACTGATAAAGATACCGATCTTGCTGTATTTCAATGTAGATGTCATATAGTTGGCCAGCTTGCCGTTGATGGTTGCTTCATCCAGGGAGATAATATCCTGGCTCTCTGCCCTCACCAGATCCCTGACGGCGCCCGGCAGCAGGGGGCTGACCTTATCGGCCTCGGATTGATTATAGGCATCTATGACCTCCACCAAGGGCTCCTTAATGGGGGAGTCATCGGAAAGCACTGTCGCATCATCCATCAAATCCAGAATGATGGCCTTGGCCGTATCCCGCTCATCCACAGCCAGATACAGCTTAGCCATCTGAACATCATAAAGGCCTGAAGTATCAAGAATCAACGGCTTTTTGGCCTCCAAATAGTTGATGGCTCTATGGATATCAAGCTGGGAAGCCTGCTGATAAATTTCATTGGCCTTGTTCAAGAGCCGAGCTCTTGACGCTTCATCCTCCTGCTTGGCTGCTCTCTTTTCCAGAGATTCGGCCTTTTCCAGCAGCGCTTCCTTTTCCTTGTCATCTTCCGGGGTGATGGAGTAGCCGTCCATAACGCCCTGGGTAATCACATCGGTAAGGATGATATAGTTTTCTGCCGTAGTCTCTTTATTCAGAAGCTTCTCGGCTAATTCGACAGCCTCTTCATAGTCCCTGATGGCCACGGTATACTTAATGGCAAGCTTGAGTATTTCAGTATTCTCAGGATGTTCTTCAACCACATCCATCACGTCACCTAAGGTCAGTTGATCATACTGGCCTGCGCTTACCTTCTTGTGGATCTGGTAGAGATCCTCATACATATCCGGGTCCTCCAGATCCAGCAAGTCAAAGCAGTTGTCTATCTCCTGCTCCACCAGTTTCCTGTTCTCTTCAATCCTTTGCTGATACTCTTCTTCGAAGGAGATTTGCTGGGATGCCTCCTGCCCGGCAGGAGAAGTGCCGGAGGCGTCATCGGACCCGGACAAATCCTGGGGCTGGGCGGCAGCCTCACCCTCATTAAGGCCCAGCATCCTTGCCGTCATTTGATTAAGACGTGTAATGCTGCTTTGGAGCTCTTCATTGAGCCTCCCTTCTGCCATCAATCGGGATGACAAAAAATAGGCCGAAATAAAGTCCTCATCCTGGCATAGGGCCAAGAGCTCAATAATTTGCCTGTGAATACCCATATCGGTTCCTTCCCGCTGTATCACGGAAAGCGCCTGGGAGGTTTCTCCATCCATTAAATAGCGATAGGCAAGATAGTGGGTGCTGTCATTCCTCTGCCCGCTCTGGAGGTATTCTCTTACACCAAAGAATCCAAACAGGCCACACCCCAGCGTAAGGGAACCTACCAAAACCCACTCTAAAAAGCTTCGCTTGATTTTTAATAATTTATGACCCAAAATGTCGCCCACAAGGGCTAAAAGAAACAGTCCGGCCAAGCCGCCAATCAGCACTAAATCCATCTGCCACCTCACCAGTCATTCATTCGTTGGATGCTAAAAAGCAGCAAAAGCTGCCCAGTTCATATTCTTCAGGAAACTTAAGGACAAGGACGGGGTCACCGGCTACGGCCCGTTCATAGGTAATCCTGGTACAGGGGAACCAGGCTTCTTCCTGCGGCCCCATCAAGACCTTGATCTCAGCAAAATAGGACTCGCTGTACGCTTTGGCAGCACGGGCGCCCTGGGTCTGCCTGCGCACAAAGTTAATGAGCTTTTGGGGATAAACATGTCTTTTCTCGACAACGACACCCGAGGCATGGATCTCGGCTTTGTCCAAATGGTTGATCATATGCTTATTCAGGACAGTGAAAGCCCTTACATAGGTATGGACAACCAGAAAAATGCTATAAACAATCAATAGCGGAAGAAAATTCTCGTTCCACTTATACAGGGCGCACAGAAGAATGAAGAGAATAAACTTAAGAAACACACCTATGATATAGCTGCGCACGGCCTTGCTCCTGTTCATTAATAAGGGGACATAGCCGCATTGCTTTTCTATGATACTGATTTGCTCTTCGCCTAATCTGTTCATCAGTATGCTCATCCTGTCGTCTTCTGTCTTTGAAAGGCTTTATAAGTCCATTTTATAACAAAAACAAAAGCAGACCAAGTCGTTTTGGCCTACTTTTTGATTACTTTTCGGATTAAATTACTTATCAGCTCTAGCTTAATCTTTCCCCGTAATTACTTACTGTATATATATAACGTTCTCAGGAGATAAAGTCTCCTTTTTTATAGGGGACTGAAGCAGCTTATTGATATCCATATAGTAAACTTTTTCCTTATTAAAGTCCGAAAGAAGGGATACAATCATGTTATTTTCATCGGTCATAACATATCTAATCTTCGAATAATCTTTATCTCCATGGACATCCAGATATACCAACTGTGAATTTGTAGTATCAAGCAGAATAAGTTCACGTGATTCTCTCATGAAAAAAATAGGATAATCACATTGGGTTGGGGGGCTCTACTGCTTCTCGCAATATCTAAACGATGATCGTACGTACCAATAACAAGAGGATGTATCTTGTTTTCAATTATTTTATTTATGGTTGCTACACCTGATAAATTCTGTATGTAAATGTAATCATCAAACACATTAAACCTTGCAATTGCTGTATCGCCGATAATACTCTCAATAGCACTACAGTCAATAGCATTCTTAATTTCCCCTGTACTGCTATAAACCTCAATACAATACGCTTTTCTGTCGTAACTTATTGCTCTTGTAAGCAGATAAATATCGCCATTACTGTAATCAGGATACACGATATACTCACCTGTATTTGTTCCACGGTCAAAGTTTTTCTCAATCAACACTTCGCTTTTGTTATTAGTTGTATTATAGGACTCTATATAAAAGGTTTGCATATTCTCAATCCGCATTGCTTTTAAAGCGAGAATATGGTCATCCACGGCTTTATGATATACTTTTGACATATAAATTTGCTCTGATTGTACTTGCTTTAGCTTTTCACTCATTAAATCAACTTTATAGAGACAGTTTTGTAAATAGCCATTTTTATCAACCGAAACATAATAAAAAACATCGTTGTTAATAATTGAAATGTCTCCAGAACTAAGTTTGTAATTTATAATTCTCCCCAAGTTTGTGGTTTTCTTGGGTACCGTCAAGATTTTTTCGCAAAATCATTTTCCGCTTGGTAACCGGCAGTT
>JAKIML020000112.1 GCA_022702935.2 Bacillota bacterium
CTGAATTGCACATGTTGTGATGCATCCATGAAGGATGGGCAGATTGAGAGCGTAACCGGATTTCAGTTAACAACTTACAAATGGCATAAGGTTAAGGCTAAGATCTTCATAGACTGTTCTGGCGACAGCATTTTAGCCCCTCTCACAGGCGCTGAATATCGTGTGGGCCGGGAAGCTAAGGCTGAGTTCAACGAGGAGTTTGGACTGGAAGCAGCCGACCAAAAAACAATGGGCATGAGCCTGCTGCTCCAGATCAGAGAAATGGATTATCCTGTGTCTTACACACCCCCGAGCTGGGCTTATACCTTTAAGACCGATGAAGAAATGAAAAACAAGCCCCATAATATCCGGGCCATCAATATTTTGCTTCGGCAATTCTATATGAGTTTGCCCCGCGCCCTCATGGAAGCTGCCCGGGTGGATGGTGCAAATCATTTTCAGATATGGTCTAAAGTCATGATGCCCCTGACCAAGCCTGCTATGGTAACTGTTACGGTGCTTTCATTCATCAATTCATGGAATGAGTATCTCAATGCGTTGATATTCCTGCCCTCCACAAGGAACTATACTGTTTCTTTGGGCATTCAGTACTGGATGCAGCTTACGGATGAATATAACGTGATGATGGCTGCATCGGCCAGTGCCATTGTACCGGTTATCGTGCTCTTCCTGTTTACCCAGAAGTACTTTGTTGAAAGTATTGCCTCAACAGGTGTGAAAGGGTGATAGGGTAATGCTTTGCTTAAGCATAGGGGCTCCAAATTCCCTGGACTGCCCTAAGTTAATTGCACACCGGGGGCTGGCATCAGCGGCTCCGGCCAACTCCATTCCTTCCTTTCTGGCGGCAGGAGAGGCCAATTTCTGGGCCATTGAGACCGATGTGCACAAAACGCGGGATGGCGTTCTGGTATGTAATCATGACAAGACCGTGGATGCCATGTATAATGGCTCCGGCCCCATTGCCCAAATGACCTATGACGCGCTGATGAAGCTGCGCCTTAAAACAGAAAGCTGTCCGGATTCCTGGCCTGAAGATATGTTGCGCATGCCGACCTTTGACGAGTATTTATCCATATGCAGGAAATACAAGGCCATACCGTTCATTGAGACCAAGTCGGATGATATCCCGGATGTGATTGAAGCGGCCTGCCGCTATTTCAGGGAAGAGGATATTGTCATCTCCAGTGGTAACGAGATGCATCTTATGCAAACGCGCAGCATCTCAGACAAAATATTCATCCATCATATCTTCTCAGATGGTGAGGCCGTGAAACGTTTGAGTTTTATGGGCTATTGCGGCGTATCCTTCAACTACCCCGATTATCGTGCTTTTCCCGCAACTTTGTTAGAAGAGGCCCATAGGGTCGGGGTAAGGGTATGCCTGCGTGCCGGAGATAGTGTCCAGGCAGTTGGAGATATGGTTGCCATGGGACTTGACTATATCCCCACCAACCGTATCACACCGCAAATGATGAAGGAGGGTCAGGTCTTCCATGGAACAATCATGGCTAAGGCTGGAGAATAAAACAATCATAGTGACAGGTGGGGCGTCGGGTATTGGTTATGCCATTGCACAGGAGCTATTGAGCAATGACGCCAATGTTGTGGTCTGCGATATGAACCCAAACCCGCCTGTGTTTGATCAGAGCAAAGGATGTGTTCGCTACATCGTCACCGATGTCACCGATGTTCAGAGTGTGAATCAAATGGTGGACAAGGCCATTGAGACCTTTGGTGCCATCGACGGTATTGTCAATAATGCCGGAATCAATATACCCCGTCTGTTAGTGGATGAGGGACAGCAGTACGAGCTGGACGAGATGGTTTGGGACAGAGTCATGGATGTCAATCTGAAGGGTGTCTTTATCTGCACCCAGGCTGCGGCCAGGCACATGATCAAGCAGGGGCATGGTGTTGTTGTCAATATGTCCTCGGAGTGTGGTCTGGAAGGTTCGGAAGGACAGAGTGTTTATGCAGCTTCCAAGAATGCGGTCAACTCCCTGACCCGTTCATGGGCCAAGGAGCTGGGCAAGAAGGGGATACGCGTGGTGGGCGTGGCTCCGGGTATCCTGGAGGCTACGGGCTTACGTACCCTGTCCTATGAAACTGCGCTGGCCTATACAAGAGGGATTTCTGTTGAAAAGCTGCGTGACGGTTACAGCAGCACAAGCACCACACCTCTGGGACGCAGCGGCAAGCTGAGCGAGATTGCCGATGTGGTGGCCTTCCTGTGCTCAGAGAGAGCCAGCTACATCCACGGTGTCACCATCAATGTGGCTGGCGGAAAGACGAGGGGATAAAACAGTTGATAGCTTTATAGACAGCTAAAGGATAATGTCTGCAAAAGTGCCTCCGGTAACCTTTATCAGGTCGTCGGGGGCCATTTCTATCTGTGCGCCCAGCCTGCCCGCGCTCACAATTATTCTGTCTGTAGCAGCCCCGCTGGAATGGATAACGGTGCGATAGTTTTTCTTCATGCCGATGGGGGAGCAACCGCCCCGAATATACCCGGTAACAGAGGTAATGTCCTTGACCGGTATCATTTCAACCGATTTTTCACCCACCGATGCTGCGGCTTTTTTGAGATCCAGTTCATCGGCAACAGGGATGACAAAGACATAATAGCTTTTGCTCCTGCCCTGGGTGACCAGGGTTTTAAAGCACGCCTCCTGGGGCTTGTTGATTGCCTTTGCCACAGAAACGCCGTCCATGAACTCCTGGCAGGGGTAATAGTGAACCTGATAGTCTATTTGGTTTTTTTCCAGAATTCGCATTGCATTGGTTTTGGTCTCTTTAGCCATCTTAAGCCTCACTCACTTTTAAGGGTTCTATTTTACGCATTTCTTCCATTATAGCACAGCCAACCCGGACTTTTGAAAGCCATAGATACATGGCGGCAGTTGACAGGAAAGGGGCCATATTTTAAGATGACATTATGAAATGGCTATTCTCTGGCTAAACAGTAAAAAGCAGGTGCTCTAAGGATAGAAGAATGGCCATGGCGAAAAAATGCATTGAGAAACGGAGATAGATTATGAGTAAGAAAGTTATTCATGCAACCAATGCCCCTGCGGCCATAGGCCCCTATTCCCATGCCATTGATACAGGTCTTGGGTTCATTTTTACCTCGGGTCAGATTCCGGTGGATCCTGCCACGGGTGAGGTGGTGGAGGGCGGTATTGAAGCCCAGACCGAACAGGTTTTTGCCAATCTTAAGGCCGTGCTTGAGGCAGCGGGCTCATCCTTTGACAAGGTGGTTAAGGCCACGGTCTTTTTACAGGACCTGAAGGACTTTGCCGCCGTCAACAGCATCTATGCCAAATACCTTGGCACGGACTCGCCTGCACGTTCCTGTGTTCAGGTTGCCGGTCTTCCAAAGGGCTCCCTGATAGAGATTGAAGTGATTGCGTTAAAGTAAATAGGGCATAAGAATGATTGACCATGGGTGCCTCGTTTTTGCATTTGCAGAAACGGGGCGCTTTTTTAGTCCCATGAAAATCTTGACAATTCTCAGGGGCTGGTATACGCTTTAATAGACAGACAGTCGGTCTATAGAGAGAGTGATGCTATGAGAATTGTCAAAGATGCTGAAGAACGCCGTAATGAGATATTGGACGCAGCTCAGGAGCTGTTTGCCAGGAAGGGTTTTGAAGGAACCAGAACCAATGACATTTTAGAGAAGGTGGGTATTGCCCGGGGCACCTTGTACTATCATTTCGAGTCCAAGGAAGACATTATGGATGCCCTCATTGAGCGCTGCAATAACCGCATGATAGGGGCTGCGCAGAAGGTGGCCTCCGACAAAAGCATTCCTGTTGTGGAACGTTTGGCCCGGGTGATATTGACTTTAAATATGGGCGATGAGGGCAGTGAAGCGCTGATGCGGCATATTCACAGCCCCAATAACGCGCTGATGCATCAAAAGATTCAACGGCTGATTATCAGCGGGGTCACGCCCATTCTGGCCCAGATTATCCAGGAGGGTATTGAGCAGGGGCTGTTCAACACTCCCCATCCCTATGAGTGCATGGAAATGATAGTGGCCTATATCACTACGGTGCTGGACGACAATTTGGCTGAGCTGTCTCCTCAGGAGCATGCAACCAAAATACAGGCCGCCCTGCTTCACCTGGAAAGAATGCTGGGTGTCGGGGCCGGAAGCCTCCAATGCATTCTTCATGTGCTCGAAAACAAGACGTGAATATCCCGCATCAAAACGACAAAGGTAGAGTTATACGATGTATGGCAGATTAGTCCGCAACGATATGGCAAAAAGCAAGCTGACCACCGCCACCACCATGGCCTTTATCGCCGCAGCAGCCATGCTGGTGTTTCTTGCGTTGTTCATGGTGGTTCATTTGTTGGGGGCCATTGATAATTTAATGACCCAATCCAAGACGCCCCACTTTATGCAGATGCATTCCGGGACCCTGGATGAAGAACGGCTTAAGGCCTTTGCCCAGAAGAACAGTCAGGTAGAGGAGTTTCAGGTCCTGGAATTCCTCAATATGGAGGGAGCCGATATTCTGCTTGGCGATAACTCCCTCATCAGCAATGTTCAGGACAATGGTTTATGCATCCAAAGTGATAAATTCGACTTTCTGCTGGATCTGGAGGGCAGGGTGATTCGTCCGAAGCCCGGGGAACTCTATGTGCCCCTGTGCTATTTCAAGGATGGTACAGCCAAGGTGGGGGACAGAGCCGTCATCCATGGTCGGGAGTTCAGGGTTGCTGGATTTTTAAGGGATTCCCAGATGAATTCCACCCTTTCCTCCTCCAAGCGGTTTCTGGTGAGCCAAGAGGATTTTGAGGCCTTAAGAGACCTTGGTAATACTGAATATCTCATCGAGTTTCGACTCATGGATCTGTCCATGCTGGGGGCCTTTGAAACAGCGTACATAGGAGCGGGGCTTGAGGCCAACGGTCCCACCATCACCTATCCGCTCTTTAAAATGGTCAATGCCATTTCTGACGGGATTATGATGGGGGTCATCCTGCTTATCAGTGCTCTGGTGGTGGCCATTGCCTTCATGTGCATCCGGTTTACGCTTTTGGCCAAGATCGAGGAGGATTACCGAGAAATTGGCGTTTTAAAAGCCATCGGCATACGGGTTTCCGATATCAAAAAGATCTATCAGGCAAAATACGCAGCTATTGGGGCAGCCGGGTGTGTGCTGGGCCTTTTCCTGGCCCTGGTCTTAAAGGACCGGCTCCTTGAAAATATCCGCCTCTTTATGGGCGAAAGCCATCAATCCTTTACGGCGACACTTTTGGGCATTACGGGCATAATTCTGGTGTTTTTGACCGTAATGGCCTATGTTAATCGCGTCCTGAAGCGATTTAAAAGCATATCGGTGCAGGAGGCCCTGCGCTACGGCACCTCGGGCGAGCCGGCAAAAGGGGCGCAGCATTTTACCTTAAGCAGGAGCAGGCTGCTCAATGTCAATGTCTTTCTGGGCATCAAGGATGTCCTGGCCCGAAAGAAACTGTACGGTACCATGCTGGTGGTGCTGGTGCTCGCAGCCTTTATCATGATTGTGCCCATCAACCTCCGCCATACTCTGGAATCAGAGCGCTTTATCGGGTATATGGGTATCGGTCAATGCGATATACTCATCAACATTCAACAGACCACGGACATCTCCGAAAAAGCGGAGAGTATTGTCAGTCACCTTGCAAAAGACAAAGACATTTCAAAATTTGCCCTCCATACCACCAAGGCCTTTAAGGTAAAAAAAGGCGATGGCTCCGAGGAGAGTATTAAGGTTCAGTTAGGGGATCACCAAATGTTCCCTATCGCATACTCCGAAGGCCGAGCCCCTGTATCGGAGGACGAGATCGCCCTGTCAGTCATCAATGCACAGGAGCTGGGATACAAGGTTGGGGATGTGCTGACGCTTGTTATCCAGGGACGGGAGAGAGCCTTTAAGGTATCGGGCATTTATTCAGACATCACCAATGGCGGAAAGACGGCCAAGGCGGTTTTCAGTGACAAAGACACGGGTGTTATGTGGTGCACCCTGAGTGTAGCGCTGGCCGACAAGGCCCTGGTAAAAACCAAGCTTTCGACCCTGACCAAAGCGTTTCCCTTTGCGAAGATACTGGACATTGAGGACTATGCCGAGCAAATCCTGGGCCCCACCATAAACGCCATAGGCCTGGCCCGTTCTGTGGCCATTGCCATAGCCCTTACCCTGTCAGTGCTGGTCACCCTGTTGTTCATGAGAATGCTGGTGGCCAAGGACAGCCACGCCATAGCTATTTTAAAGTCCCTGGGCTTTACCAACAACGACCTTCGCTGGCAGTACGGAACCCGGTCAGTCTTTGTTCTGGTCATTGGTTTTGTTTTAGGAACCCTCCTTGCCAATACCCTGGGGCAGGGAATGGCCGGCGGTCTTTTTGCCTCCATGGGTGCCGCATCCTTCCGGTTTGAGACCCATGGTCTTTCAGCCTATGTGATAGCACCCTTAGCCATGGCCCTGTCGGTGTTTGCGGCCACTGTTCTGGGCACTTGGAAGGCAGGAAGCATAAAACTATCGGAAAACATAAAGGAGTAGACCATGAATAACCTGATTGTTGGTGAGGATATTGTCAAAATCTACGGTGAGGGCGACGAGCAGCGCCGGGTGCTTGATCAGGTGTCCCTGACCATTGAGGAAGGGGAATTTATGGCCGTTATGGGGCCCTCGGGCTCAGGCAAAACCACGCTGATGTTTGCCTTAAGCGGTATGGATGGCCTGGATGGCGGAAGGGTGGCCTATAGGGGCAGGAATTTGGCTGAGCTGGATGAAAGGGAGCTTTCGGATTTGCGCAGAAATGAAATGGGCTTTGTCTTCCAGCAGCCCACCCTGCTTAAGAACCTGAATATCCTGGACAATATCATCCTGCCGGCTCTGCGCAATGGCAAGGAAAGTGCGGCGCAGCTTACCCGGAAGGCCAGAGCGCTTATGAAACGGATGGGTATTGAGAGCCTGGAAAAACGGGATATTACTCAGGCCTCGGGGGGCCAGCTCCAACGGGCGGGAATATGCCGTGCCCTCATGGGCAAGCCCAGCATTATCTTTGGCGATGAGCCCACCGGCGCCCTTAATTCCAAGTCAGCCGAAGAGATCATGGACATTTTCGCCCAAATCGTTGACGAGGGCACCGCTGTCATGCTTGTCACCCATGATGCCAAGGTGGCGGCAAGAACCCAGCACATCCTCTTTATGCGGGATGGAAAAATAGTCAGCGAGCTTCGGTTCCTTAAGAAAAACAGCCCGTCCCTGGACCAGAGGCTGAGGCTGATTACTGAGAGAATGCGAGAGGTAGGGATATAACCTAATATCAATAAAATGGCTTCTTTGCTATCTTGAGACAGCCAAGTTGCTAAGGCACCAGAAGCCCGGCTGGGTCATAGGATAGGATAAGTACTCCATCCATGGCTTAGGAAGGGACAGGATTCATGGCACAAGACAACAGTACGGCACTCTCCCGCTTGCTTCACGCTTTTGAAAAGGATGGTTTTGAGGCCAGGAGCATCATCACCAAATTTAATGGACTGGGCATTATGGCAGAGCACAAAACTGCCAAAAGCTATGACACAGGCAATAAAAAGCGGCTGTATTACCTTAAGGGGACGCCCTATGAGATGGGCTATTTGATGGGGCTTCTGGCTGAGCCTGAAATCGCCCGCATGACCGAGGAATTTACCGAGAAGGTGGTCTTCAGCTTTATTGGCAGCAAGGTTCTGGCCAAGGTCAATCTGCTGAGGGACGCCTTTACCCATGTGATTGGCCAATTAGCGGGGGCCGAGTTTCCAGGCATGCCCCAGGAAATACGGGACGAGATACAGGGCATCTATGACGGCTGCAGGGAACGGAACCCCATGACCAGGGTGGCCATAGAACGGCTTATGACCTTGAACCTGGGCATCGATGTGATCCTTTCCATGGTCTACTCAGGCAATTTCCTTTTGCTTTCCTTTACGGATATTAAGCCCGTGGACATTAATCTTCCCTTGATGTGCAATGCCTTCTCGGTGTTTGGCAAGGCGGCGGGAGGGGGGCACTTTTTTGGACGGGATTTCATGTTCCCCACGGCCGATGTCTTTCAGGAAACAGCCGCCATGATTCTCTATGATCCGGTGAGCATCAACGGCCAGAAAACCCTGCCCTTTGTCAGTGTGGCCGCCCCCGGCATGATTGGCAGTATCTCGGCCATGAATATCCGCGGCATGGGCATGGGCGTGGATATGTCCCCGGCGGCACTCTGTGATCCCACCCAGATAGGCATCAATTCCTTATTGCTGGTGCGAAAATGCATCCAATACGGTACCGATGCCCGGCATATCATTGATATTATGCGCGCCACCAAAAGGGGCGTGTCCTGGAACTATATTGTCTCCGACGGCATCAATGACAGAGCCTGTGTGGTTGAAGCGGGCAAGTCGGGAATTCAGCCCGATCCACTGCTGTTTCCCATGCAATTCTATCTGCCCGTCCTGCCCGATTATATCTTTATGAGCCGCCACGAGTCAGCCACCTACGACAGTGGGCTGATGGTGCGCTGGAACGACTATCATTATCCCAAGGCCTACCTGGATTATAATAAGGGGCTCTGGAAGCGGTACAATAACATCAGTGGCGCCAAATGCGCCATTGCGCCCGATGCCTTTGATACCATGGGCTTTATAAACAGTACCTGGAAGGACGGGAACTGCCCTTCGGCCTACTATTTTGCCCCCCAGAGGGAGGACAGGGATGATGTGGTTCTGACCACCAACCATTACATCATTCCCGAGATGCGTTATTATGCCATGTATCCCTGGACGACCCTGTTGGTGAGCGAAAAAATTAACGATATCCAATGGCGGTATGATGCCCTTAATTATCTGATTCTTAAGGAAATCAACGAGAAAGGACATATCGACTACCAGGCCGCCAAAAGGCTCATTGACTATTTATCGCCCTATGGCCCCTATCCGTCCTACTATGCCCACAAGCCCAAAAGCAGGGACAAAAAGGAGATTCGCATCGATGGCTGCACCTCCATCTTCGATCTTAAAAAGAAAACGGTGGAGAGCCATTATGGCTATTACTGCGATGAATGGGTAAAAGTAACTCTGCCCAATTATTTTGACCCGGCAAAATGAGGGGGCAGGACCTTCCAGAGAGGAGCAGCTTGATCCCCCGATTAATTTCCTCCATAATTAAGGTTATGACAAAAACCTTGATGATGGAGGTTCACCATGAGCTTCAATGGATTTACCAAGGAGGCCTTAAGCTTCCTGTTTGAGAATAGAATGCGCAACAGCAAGGAATGGTATGACGAGCATAAGGACGTGTATAAGCGCACAGTCTACGAGCCCTTTGTGGCCCTTGTCCAGGAGATTGCGCCCGAGGTCCTTAAGATTGACGAAAAGCTGATTACCACTCCGTCCAGGATCATTTCCAGAGTGCGCAGGGACACCCGCTTTACCAAGGACAAGAGCCTGTACCGGGACAATGCCTGGATCGTCTTTTTGCGGGACAAGTCCCAAATGTCCACGGCTCCCTGCTTCTGGTTTGAAGTCAGCCAGAACGGCTCCAGCTATGGTGTGGGTTACTACGGGGCCCAGGCCAGTGCCATGGCCCGTATGCGGGAGCTGATACTGGAGCGGCACCCGGTCTTTTTGGCCGCCCTTAAGTGCTATGAGTCCCAGGATCAGTTTGTTATGGGCGGGGAGAGCTACAAGAGGAACCGGTATCCCGATGAGCCCGAGAACCTGCAGCAATGGCTCAATCGAAAGAATATCTATTTTGAATGCGTACAAAAAGACTTCAGCCTGGCCTTCTCCAAGGCGCTGCCCGACGCCCTGAAGGAAGGCTATATGAAGCTGAAGCCCATCTATGATTTCCTGTGCCTTGTGGAAGGCATATTATAAAATTAGGCAATGGCGGCCATGAACTCCTCGCCGGTGAGGGTTTCCTTTTCCAGCAGGTATTTGGCCAGTTCATGGAGCTTGTCCTTGTTCTCCTTAAGGATTTCAAGTGCCCTGTTATAGCAGGTCTTGATGATGCTGAGCACCTCCTCGTCGATTTTGGAGGCGGTTTCGCCCGAGACCAGCAGGGTGGTATCGCTGCTTAAGTAGGGATTATTCACGGTTTCCAATGCCATCATGCCAAAGGTATCGCTCATACCATAGCGGGTGACCATGGTCCGGGCAATCTTGGTGGCCTGTTCAATATCATTGGCAGCCCCCGAGGTGATGGTGCTGAAGATAAGCTCCTCGGCGGCTCTGCCGCCCATAAAGGTGGTGATCTTGTCCAGGGCCTGCTCCTTAGTGAGCAGCACCTTCTCGGTTTCGTCCACCTGCATGGTATAGCCTAATGCTCCCGATGTCCTGGGCACGATGGTGATCTTATGTACCGGTGCCGAGTTTTCCTGTTTGGCGGCCACCAGGGCATGACCGATTTCGTGATAGGCGATGGTAAGCTTATCCTTCATGGATATCACCGCATTCTTTCTCTGATAGCCGGCAATGACCACTTCCACCGATTCTTCCAGATCATTTTGGGTAATGGCCTTGCGCCCCATTCTCACAGCGCGGAGGGCCGCTTCGTTGATGATATTGGCCAGGTCGGCGCCCGAGGCTCCCGAGGTGGCCCTGGCGATGACATTAAAATCAATGTCCTCCCCCAGATTCACTTTTTTGGCATGAACCCTCAGGATGGCTTCCCGGCCTGCCAGATCGGGCAATTCCACAGGAATGCGTCGATCAAATCTGCCGGGGCGCAGCAAAGCCTTGTCCAGGGTTTCAGGTCGGTTGGTGGCGGCCAGAATCACCACGCCCTTATCGGCCTCAAAGCCGTCCATTTCAGTGAGCAACTGGTTCAGGGTCTGCTCACGCTCGTCATTGCCGCTGAAGCCTCCGGCGGTTCTGCTCTTGCCAATAGTATCAATCTCGTCAATAAACACGATACAGGGGGCCTTGGCCTGGGCCTGTTTGAAAAGGTCCCTGACCCTGGCGGCGCCCATGCCCACGAACATCTCCACAAACTCGGAGCCCGAGATGGAGAAGAAGGGGACCTTGGATTCACCGGCCACAGCCTTGGCCAGAAGGGTTTTACCCGTACCGGGAGGGCCCACCAGAAGGGCACCCTTGGGAACCTTGGCACCTATGGCCTTGTATTTTTGCGGGCTGTGGAGATAGTCCACGATTTCCTTAAGGGCTTCCTTGGCCTCGTCCTGTCCGGCCACATCCTTGAAGGTAATGCCCGTCTGGGCTTCCACATAGATCTTGGCATTGCTCTTGCCAAAGGTCATGGCATTCCCCATGCCCCCCATTTTATTAAGAACCTTTCCCGACAGGATCCGCCCCAGCACAATGAAGAAGACCAGGGGCAGAACCCAGGACAGGAGCAGGCCTAAAATGGGCGAGGTCTCCTGGGGGATGACCTGGGAGAATTCGGTCACATTGGCTTGATAGAGGCGATTGGCCAAATCGGGATCCTCCATGCGCCCGGTGACAAAGATGGCATCCTTGCCGTTGTCATCGGTGGCGATAAAGCCGATTTGCTTATCCTGGGCCTCGACTTTCTTCACGCTTCCGTTTTCTATCAGGCGCATAAAGGTGCCATAGTCCACCTGGGTGATCTTCTCCTGCCATAGGGTGGGCAGCAATGTGTTCATCAGCAAAACAATGCCAATCACAATCAGATAATAGACGATAAAAGGTCTTGGGGGCTTTTTCTGTATTTTCATTGATTTCCTCTCTTTCGGATATAAAACTTCAAACGGGAATCATTCGGTTCTCAGGGCTTCCACAGGGTCCTTCTTTGCGGCCAGTTTTGCCGGTATGGCGCCGCCAATGAGGGTTAAGATAATGCTCACAGTAATCAGAAGCAGTGCGTGAATCGGGTTGAGCTGGGCCACATTGGCCAAATCGGTCAGGTTCTCGATTACGCGGTTGATGGGTATGGTCAAAAGGTAAGCAATACCGATGCCCAGGAAGCCTGAAAAGGCACCTATGATAAAGGTCTCGGCATTGAACACCCGGGTGATGTCCTTCTTTCTGGCACCCAGGGCCCTTAAAACACCAATCTCCTTGGTGCGCTCCAGCACCGAGATATAGGTGATAATGCCAATCATAATCAGGGAGACCACCAGTGAGATAGCCGCAAAGGCGATGAGCACCAGGGTGATGGCGTCCATGATGCCTCCGGTCATCTCGGTGATATTACTGGCCAGATCGGTATAAAGGATGGCCTCTTCCTGGCTCTTGCCCTTGTTATAGCTTTCCAGATAGGCAATGACCTCGTCCTTGGAATCAAAGTCGGTAGGATAGAGGAAGACCATATAGGGGGTGGCCTCGCCGCCCAAATAGGATAGGAAGTTGGTTTTGGTGTACTCGTCCAGGGGTTCCATGGTCATGACGTTGTAATCCGCCTCACGCTGGGCCTTGACAATGTCCGAGTCCTGGGCCGAATCAATGATGCGCTGAACCAGCTTATCACTGTAGGCAATACCCATGCCGACAATACCATAGGTGACGTCGGGCTTGAGCCGGACAATGCCTGCAATTTTAAGGCTGATGGTGTTCTCGGACTGCACCATGGCTTTATAATCATTGCCCGGAACAAAATTGCCTATCTCGGTTTTCATATAGAAATCATTATTGGCGATGAGCTTAAGCTCGGTGCCCACAATATCCTCAAAAGGAATGCTCTCTACACCCTCGGTCTTAAAGCCCAGGTTTTGTAATACTGCGTAATCAATACGGTTCCTGGAATCCAGCACCAGCACCATATCGGTTTCATCCTTGGGATATTCTCCGGCAAGAAGGTCATAGTTCTTCTCCAGATAGGATACAGCGCCCTCATCCAGAGGCTCGGGGAATGAAGTCAGACCAATGCTGCCCATATTGCCCGAGAATGCGGTGACGCCCTGGGGATCGGCATTAATGCCAATGGCCACAGAGACGGGCTGAATCCCTTCCTCGGTTTCCCTGAGCAGGTTCATGCCCGTCATGCGGGTATAGCCAATGCTGCTCAGAATCTTGGGATCCATGGCATACAGATAGTCCAGGTATTCCCGGGTGATCACATTGGTATGGCTCAGGGTCTCGTCCTTGGGATCGTAGAGAAAGACCTCATCGGAGTTCACGTATTCCTTGTTCCCGGTCAGGCCTGCCAGTATCTCGCCCCGCATTTTGCTCATGCTCTCCAAATCAGTGCTCATGGTGGTCTGGGAAATAATGATGGGGAATTCGGACAGGGCGTCCTGCTGGAACTGGTCTATCTGAAGCTGGAAGCCCGAGGACAGGCTTAAGATCAAGGCAATACCAATGATGCCGATGCTGGAGGCCAGGGCGGTCAGGGTGGTACGCCACTTCTTGGTGGCAATATTCTTGCCCGAAAGCTTTAAGGCGGTGGAAAAGTGCATGCTGGTCTTTTTCAGCTTATAGTCCGATTCTTCCTTAGGGACGGCATAGGGATGGCTGTCGTCTATGACCATGCCATCTTTGAACCGGATAATACGGTCGGCGTATTTTTCGGCCAGTTCTGGGTTGTGGGTGACCATGATGACCAGCTTATCATCGGCGATGTCCTTGATAAGGTCCATGATCTGGGCGCTGGTGGCCGTATCCAATGCGCCCGTGGGCTCGTCGGCCAGAATGATGTCGGGATCATTGGCCAGGGCCCGGGCAATGGCCACCCTCTGCATCTGTCCGCCCGAAAGCTGGTTGGGCTTTTTATGGATATGCTCCTTAAGACCCACCTTTTCTAAAACCTCCAGGGCCTTTTTATGCCTGGCTTCGGCCGGGACGCCGCTCAAGGTCATGCCCATTTCCACGTTATCCAGGATGTTTAAGTGGGTAATTAAATTATAGCTTTGGAATATGAAACCAACACTGTTATTCCTGTAGGCATCCCAATCGGCATCCTTGAACTGCTTGGTTGAACGGCCGTTGATGATAAGGTCCCCGCTGTCATAGTGATCCAAGCCGCCGATG
>JAKIML020000067.1 GCA_022702935.2 Bacillota bacterium
AAAGCATAAGCTACTTCATTTTACTAGTTCCACCCCAACAATTGACGTAGAACCGTATTACATTGATGAATGCAATACCCTGCTGTAATGTTGCTGATTATTCCTTATTTCTTATTCTTTACTGCGGCCTGCGCTGCTGCAAGACGAGCAATGGGCACACGGAAGGGTGAACAGGAAACATAGTTGAGTCCAGCTCTGTGGCAGAATTCAACCGAAGAAGGCTCACCGCCGTGCTCACCGCAGATACCCAGCTTGATATCGGGACGTGTCTTCTTACCCAGTTCAGCAGCCATTTCAATCAGCTTGCCCACACCAGTCTGATCCAGCTTGGCAAACGGATCGGATTCGTAGATCTTCTTGGAATAGTAATCTTCCAGGAACTTACCGGCATCGTCACGGGAGAAGCCGAAGGTCATCTGGGTCAGGTCGTTGGTACCGAAGGAGAAGAACTCGGCTTCACCCGCAATCTCATCAGCGGTCAAAGCGGCTCTGGGGATCTCAATCATGGTACCTACCTTGTATTCCAGGTTAACCCCTGCTTCCTTAATGATGCTGTCGGCGGTCTTGACTACCACATCCTTGACATACTTCAATTCCTTAACATCGCCTACCAGAGGAATCATGATTTCAGGTACGATGTTCATGCCTTCCTTGTTCACATTGATAGCAGCTTCGATAACGGCTCTGGTCTGCATCTCAGCGATCTCGGGATAGGATACGGCCAGACGGCATCCACGATGACCCATCATGGGGTTGAACTCATGGAGACTTTCTACAACGGCCTTCAGATCCTCAAAGGACATGCCCATTTCTTTAGCCAGGGCCTCAATATCCTCATCTTCCTGGGGCAGGAATTCATGGAGGGGCGGATCCAAATAACGTATGGTTACAGGATAACCCTTCATTTCACGGAAGAGTCCCTCAAAGTCTCCTCTCTGCATGGGGAGAAGCTTGTCAAGGGCCTTTCTGCGCTGCTCCTCAGTACGTGCCACAATCATTTCACGCATGGCCTTAATACGATCGCCCTCAAAGAACATGTGCTCGGTACGGCAAAGACCAATACCCTCGGCACCGAACTTGTAAGCCTGAGCGGCATCAGCGGGCGTATCAGCATTGGTTCTGACCTTCAGGGTACGAATCTCGTCGGCCCACTGCATGAAGGTGCCGAAATCACCGGTGAGCTCGGGTTCTACGGTGGGCAGCTTGCCGGCATAAACATTACCGGTGGAGCCGTCCAGAGAAATCCAATCACCTTCAGTATAAGTATTTCCGGCTTTATCAGTGAATATCTTCTTATCTTCATCAATCTTAATCTCGCCGCATCCTGCAACACAGCATCTGCCCATACCACGGGCCACAACGGCAGCATGGGAGGTCATACCGCCGCGAGCGGTCAGGATACCCTGAGAAACATGCATACCCTCAATATCTTCGGGAGAGGTCTCAAGGCGTACGAGAATGACCTGCTTTTCACCCTTTTCAAAGGCAGCTACAGCATCCTCAGCAGTAAAGTATACCTTACCGGTAGCAGCGCCGGGAGAAGCAGGCAGACCCTTGGCGATGGGTGCAGCGCTCTTCAGAGCCTTGACTTCAAAATTGGGATGGAGCAGTGAATCAAGCTGCTTGGGATCAACCTTTAAAATAGCCTCTTCCTTGGTGATCATGCCTTCGTTAACCAGGTCAACGGCGATTTTCAAAGCAGCCTGAGCGGTTCTCTTACCGTTACGGGTCTGGAGCATGAACAGTTTGCCGCGCTCGATGGTGAACTCCATGTCCTGCATATCACGATAATGCTTTTCAAGGGTGTTGGCAATTTGAACAAACTGCTCATAGGCAGCAGGGTTGGTTTCCTTCATCTGATCGATGGACTGGGGTGTACGAATACCGGCCACCACGTCCTCACCCTGGGCGTTCATCAGGAACTCACCATAGAGCTTCTTCTCACCAGTAGAGGGGTTACGGGTAAAGGCAACACCGGTACCTGAGTCATCACCCATGTTACCATAAACCATTTCCTGAACATTAACAGCGGTACCCCAATCGCTGGGAATATCATTCAAGCGGCGATATACAATGGCACGGGGATTATCCCATGAACGGAAAACAGCCTTAACAGCTTCCAGAAGCTGAACTCTGGGATCCTGAGGGAAGGGTTCTCCTTTTTCCTTCTGGTAAAGCTCATGGTATTTCTTAACCAGTTCCTTTAAGTCATTGGCATCCAATTCGGTATCCAATTGCACGCCCTTGCTTTCCTTCATGCCTTCAAGAATATGCTCAAACTTATTCTTGTCAATGCCCATAACAACGTCACTGAACATATGCATGAATCTTCTGTAGCTGTCATAAGCAAAGCGCGGGTTGTTGGTCAGCTTTGCAAGACCTTCCACAACAATATCATTGAGGCCTAGATTCAAGATGGTGTCCATCATACCGGGCATGGAAGCTCTGGAACCGGAACGTACCGAAACCAGCAGGGGGTTTTCGGGGTTGCCGAATTGCTTTCCAACGATTTGCTCCATCTTGGCAAGGTACTCGTAAATCTGGTCTTCAATATCCTTCTCAATCTTTTTTCCGTCCTTGTAGTATCTGGTGCACGCCTCAGTTGTAACAGTGAATCCTCTGGGTACGGGCAGGCCGAGACCGGTCATTTCTGCAAGGTTGGCGCCTTTTCCTCCGAGCAAATCACGCATGGACGCATTGCCTTCACTAAAAAGATAGACGTATTTAACCATTGTTTACCTCCTGGATTTATATTTAAGGAGACCTTCAACTCCTTACTCCCAATAATCCCTTAATGCGTTTCTAGAATGTAATTTTACCCTTAAAATAATCGGTTAACTCAGCAATGGGCATTCTGACCTGCTGCATGGAATCACGCTCACGCACGGTAACACAGCCATCCTCCAGAGTATCAAAGTCAATCGTTACACAGAAGGGTGTTCCGATCTCATCCTGTCTTCTGTAACGTTTGCCTATGGAGCCGGTTTCGTCAAACTCACAGACAAACTCCTTAATCAGGGTTTCATAGACCTTGGTTGCTTCTTCTGAAAGCTTCTTGGACAGAGGAAGTACGGCAACCTTAACGGGGGCCAGCGCCGGATGGAGACGAAGAACTGTTCTCACATCGCCCTCGGCCACTTCTTCCTCATCGTAGGCATCACAGAGGAAGGCCAGAGCCACACGATCGGCACCCAGTGAAGGCTCAACCACATAGGGGATATATTTTTCATTCTTAATAGGATCAAAATAGGATAAATCCTCTTTGGCATGCTCCATATGCTGCCTGAGGTCGAAATCGGTACGATCGGCAATACCCCACAGCTCGCCCCAGCCAAAGGGGAATTTGTACTCGATGTCGGTGGTGGCGTTGCTGTAGTGGGACAGCTCCTCGGGAGAGTGATCCCGAAGCTTGAGATTTTCTTTCTTCATGCCCAGCGAAAGCAGCCAGTTGAAGCAGAAATCCTTCCAATACGCAAACCATTCCAAATCGGTGCCGGGTTCACAGAAGAATTCCAGCTCCATTTGCTCAAATTCTCTGGTTCTGAAGGTGAAGTTGCCGGGAGTAATCTCATTTCTGAAGGATTTTCCGATCTGGCCGATACCAAAGGGTATTTTCTTACGGGTTGTTCTTTGAACATTCTTAAAGTTTACAAAGATACCCTGTGCCGTTTCAGGACGAAGATAGATTTCATTCTTGGAATCCTCTGTAACGCCCTGGAAGGTCTTAAACATGAGATTGAACTTTCTGATATCGGTGAACTCATGCCCGCCGCAATTAGGGCAGGGAATATTCTTTTCCTTAAGATAAGCGGTCATGGCCTCATTGGAGAGTCCATCCACCTGCATTTCAATACCGGCTTCTTTATTAAAGTCCTCAATGAGCTTGTCGGCTCTGTGTCTGGTTTTACATTGCTTACAGTCAATGAGGGGATCCGAGAATCCGCCCACATGCCCCGAGGCTACCCAAACCTGGGGATTCATCAGAATGGCGCAATCCACACCTACATTATAGGGGCTTTCCTGGATAAACTTTCTCCACCAGGCCTTTTTAACGTTGTTCTTAAACTCTACGCCCAAAGGACCATAGTCCCAGGTATTTGCCAGACCGTCATAAATCTCTGACCCCTGATAAATAAACCCACGGTTCTTACAGAGGGCGACTATCTTTTCCATGGTCTTTTCGAACTGCATTCTTATGCTCCTCCTCTACCCTTTTCTCTCTACTCTTCATTGGTACTCAGTGTTGTTTCAACCAGGTTTTCTTTACTGGGGGCCACTTTTGAAATCTTATGGTAAGTCACCTTTTCTTCATCGATCTCATGAATGGCAATGGTAACATCCTTTGTGGATTGATAGGATGTCAGTTTCTTCGCGCCATTGGTCAGCATGCGAGCGCGCTTTGCCGCCGCAATCACAAGCGTATAGCGGCTGTCAACCTTTTTGAGCAATGACGACATAGCGGGATAAATCATACTTTGTATCTCACTCCTTAATGTTTTTAAAAGTCTCTATGATTTCAGGATTACGGCAGGTTCTCATTTGTTCAGACTCGATGATGTTCATAAACCGCTGAGCTGCCGCATCAACAGTATCATTCAGAATAATATAATCATAGCGGTCAATATACTGAAACTCGTCCTTGGCACGGCGCAGTCTTCGCTGTATGGATTGCTCGTCCTCGGTCCCCCGGCCTCTGAGCCTCTGTTCAAGCTCCTCATAGGTGGGCGGCAGAATAAAGCACAGGATACATTCCGGAAAAAGCTTTCTGACATTTAAGGCCCCTTCGACCTCAATTTCCAGAATGACAACATGACCCTTTGCAATTTCGCTCTCCACAAAATCCCTCGGGGTCCCGTAATAATTACCACAATACTCAACCCATTCAATGAGTTGATTATTCTTTATCATATCCTCAAATTGCTCTCTGGTCTTGAAGAAATAGCTTTTTCCTTCGTTCTCATTGGGACGCGGAGCACGTGAGGTGGCTGATACCGACAGCATCACGCAATCGCTCAGCGTCATCATCTTCTGGACAATGCTGCCTTTTCCAACACCAGCAGGTCCGGAAACGACAACAAGCAGGCCAGGTTTCATACACTCTCCTCCTGTTCCTGCTCCATTTCATTAAGATTCTCAGCCTGATCCTCGTGCTCCTCAAAGCGATTGGCAACCGTTTCGGGCTGCAGGGCTGAAAGAACCACATGATCGCTGTCTGTTATGATGACAGCTCTCGTCCGTCTTCCATAAGTGGCATCAATAAGAACACTCTTCTCGCGAGCCTCCTGAATAATACGCTTAATGGGCGCTGATTCAGGACTTACAATGGCTACGATTTTATCGGCTGAGACCATATTTCCAAAACCAACATTGATCAGCTTCATTGCTCCTCCACCCATCACTCAATATTCTGGATTTGCTCACGCAGCTTCTCAATTTCGCTTTTAAGCTCAACAACATTGCGTGTAATCTCCAGATCACTGGCTTTGGAACCTATGGTATTGACCTCGCGGTTCATTTCCTGTATTAAAAAATCCGCCTTTTTTCCCACGGGACTTCCTTCGTTGAGCATATCACGCATTTGATGAATATGGCTCTTGAGTCTCACCAGTTCTTCATCAACACTGCACTTATCGGCAAAAAGGGCAACCTCTGCTGCAATCCGCGCCTCATCCACACGCTGAATATCAATGAGCTCGGATAATCTGGATTCCAGCTTTTCTTTATACTCCCTGACAACAAAGGGAGCCTTTAGCTCAATCTTTTTTATAAAGCCCTCTATATTTTCAAGGTTGGCAAAAAGACTCTCCTTCAGTTTTTCGCCTTCCCTGATCCGCATGTCCAGAAGCTCATCCAGGGCTTTATTCATAGCCTTTTCAAGGATTTCTCCTATAAATTCGTCATTATCCTTTTTTTCAACTTTCAGAATATCCGGAAAACGCGCCAATGCTGACGCCGAAATATCATCACGAAGACCAAGGCCTTCGGCAATTTTCTTCATGGCATCGCAATAGGCTTTGGCCAATTGTTCATCTAAAATAACTTCCTGAGCTTGAGAGGATTTATTGTCATACGTTATGTAGATATCAATTTTACCTCTCTGAATTCTGCTATTGACGAGGGAGCGCACCCTATCCTCAAAGGGAGAAAGCTGCTTTGGCATTCTTAAAAAGATATCGGTATAGCGGTGATTAACGGTTTTCATTTCGACAGTAAAGGTAATATCGTTCTCGGTATATTCGCAATGGCCGAAGCCAGTCATACTCCTGAGCATTGATGCTATTACTCCTTATACTTTTGATAGCCTTTAGTCCCCCATGGAGAGTACATTCCGTATGGACTGATAGACTCTGGATTTGTCAAAGGGCTTGACAACAAAATCCTTGGCCCCCTGCTTAATAGCTTCGATGACCATGTTCTGCTGTCCCATTGCCGACACCATGATGATCTTGGTGTGTGGGCTGACCTTCAGGATTTCAGGAACTGCCTGAATACCATCCAATTCAGGCATGGTAATATCTAAGGTGAGAATATCGGGTTGGTATTTCTCTGCGGCCTCAATCGCTTCCCTGCCGTTGGAGGCTTCGCCTAATACCTCATATTCCTCGGATTGCTCGATGATCCTCCTTAACAGAGTTCTCATGAAAATGGCATCATCGGTGATTACAAAGGTTGTTTTTTTCATTATTGCATTTCACCCATCTCGTACATGATTATGGAGAGTCCGCTTATGGCTGCAGTTTCGGAACGTAATATCCGTTTCCCCAGTCCGGCTACAGCAAACCCATTTTGGAAACATTTGTCAACTTCAAGACTGGAAAAGCCCCCTTCAGGGCCCACAAAAAGCGCAATATCTCCAATCTTATTAATAGTATAACATATCATTAATTCTTTCAAACATTTTTTTTGTTCATTTTCGTAGAGCAGAACGGCGGCATCATAATTGTCCCTAAGCTTCAGCATCTCATCCAGACTCACCGGAGTCAGAACCTGTGGTACAAAGGCCCTTTTGCATTGCTTTGCTGCTTCCCTGGCAATACGGTTCCATCGTTCGGCCTTCTTTTGCCGTTCCTTCTGATCCAGCTTCACCACCGTATGTTGGGTAATAACGGGAATAACTTGATAGACCCCCAGCTCCACAGCCTTCTGAACAATCCAATCCATTTTCTCGCCTTTGGGTATCCCCTGCAAAAGGGTTACCCTCAGGCGGGGCTCGGTATCCGAGAGGCGTGAGGACAGAATCTCGGCCAGGGCTTCGGCTTTATCCACCTTAATCAGCCTTGCTTCATACTCCATACCGCTTCCATCAAAAACACCGATAATATCTCCAGGCCCCAGCCGTAATACCTGGCTCAGATGCTTGTGATCCTCACCCGTCAGGGTTATGCGCTTGTCCTGTATTTGCTCGGGAGCCACCATAAAT
This sequence comes from Bacillota bacterium, assembly GCA_022702935.2. GTDB lineage: Bacteria > Bacillota > Clostridia > DSM-8532 > DSM-8532 > DTU059. The sequence continues at coordinate 7,421 of JAKIML020000067.1, forward strand.
CTATGCATGGAACACCATCGCCACCCATTCGCCCTGGCTCATTTCCTCAGCAAGGGTGAAGCCCTCGTCCAGGTAAGCCTTCTTGACCTCGTCCTTCCGCTCCTTTATGATCCCCGACAGGAGAATCTTGGTCCCCGGCTTGGTATAGGACTTCACCTCGGGACACAGGGCCAGGATGATATCGGCGATGATATTGATGAAAATAACATCAAAGGCCTTGGGTGAAATGTGATGCAGCTCTCCCTGGCGAACCTCTATACGCTGGGTTTCTCCATTGTTCTCCACGTTTTGGCGTGCGGCCTTAACAGCGGCATCGTCAATGTCCACAGCCAGCGCAGAGGCGGCACCCAGCTTAACGGCAGAAAGAGCGAGAATGGCTGTGCCACAGCCCAGATCCAGAACCTCATCCCCCGGCTTTATATGCTTTTCGCCCAGAAGGGCGCACATTCTGGTGGTCTCATGGGTTCCGGTACCGAAGGCCATACCCGGATCCAGCTCGATGACAATGTCCTCCGGAGCTGGGGTATAGCTTTCCCAGCTCGGCTTGATCACAATCTTATCAGTGAACTTAAAGGGTTTGAAATACTGCTTCCAGGTATCCTTCCATTCCTCGTCATCCCGGAGGGCATACTGAACAATCCCTGGTTTGACATCCATGTACTCCGCCATCTCAGAAAGGGCCATCCGGATTTCCTCTGTCAGGCTTAAGGGGTCACGGTCGTCAGAATAATAGGCCTTGACCAGCACATCGGTGCCATAGCTTTCCAGCAGCCCCTCATCGGCATAGTCCAAATATTTGTTATTCTCCAGCACCTGCTGGAAGGCCACCGAATCCACCATCTCGGTGCCGTTGGCCCCTTTGCTCATGAGCAGCTCATGGATGGCTTCCGATGCCTGATGATTGGTGGTAACAATAATCTCAATCCATTTCATAGCTTACCTGCTTTCTGGGATGGCCTTATAAAGGCAGTATATTAGTTTTCCTTGAATAAGTCCTTAACCTTATTGAAAAAGCCCTTCTTCTGTTCCAGGCCCTCGTCTCCGGAGACCTCTGCGAATTGGCGCAGAAGCTCCTTTTGCTTCTGGGAGAGCTTGGTGGGCACTTCCACATTGACCCGGATATACTGATCGCCGCGGTTATTGCTGCGAAGGTGTTTAATGCCCTTTCCTCTCAGCTTAAACACCGTTCCCGTCTGCGTGCCCTCCGGTATGTTATATTTGGCAATACCGTCAATGGTAGGGATGTCAATTTCAGCGCCCAAAGCGGCCTGAGTAAAGGAGATGGGAACATCGCACACCACATCATAGCCTTCACGCTTGAAAATGGCATGGGGCTTGATATGTATGGTCACATACAAATCCCCGGCCGGACCGCCGCGCAAACCGGGCTCACCCTCACCTCTTAAGGAAATGGTTTGTCCATCGTCTATACCGGCAGGGATATTGATACTGATGCGTGAGGTCTTGGACACCCGCCCTTTGCCATGACAGTTATCACAGGGATTGGTGATGATCTTGCCCTCGCCGCGGCAGGCGTCACAGGTCTTGACATTGACAAACTGTCCGAAGGGGGTTGCCTGGGTATATCTTATCTGACCGGTGCCCTGGCATCGCTTACAGGTTTCGGCCGAGGTTCCCGGTTTTGCGCCCGAGCCGCCGCATACCGAACAGTTCTGAAGCCTGGAGATGGAAATCTCCTTGCTGACGCCAAAGGCTGCTTCTTCAAAGGTTATCTCGATGGCATACTGGAGATCGTTGCCTCTTTGGGGCCCTGTTTTCTTGGTACGGGTTCTTCCAAAGCCCCCCATAAAGCTCTCGAAAAGATCATCCAGGCCGCCAAAGCCAAAATCGAATCCGCTGAAGCCCGCACCACCCGCGCCAGAAAAGGCATCATGGCCGAAGCGATCGTACTGGGCGCGCTTCTGCTCATCACTGAGTACACTGTAGGCCTCGTTCACTTCCTTGAACTTGGCCTCGGCTTCCTTATTGTCGGGATTTACGTCGGGGTGATACTGCTTCGCAAGCTTTCTGTAGGCCTTTTTTATCTCATCGGGTGAAGCGCTCTTTGAAACACCAAGCACCTCGTAATAGTCTCTTTTTTCTGCCAAATTGAGCCCTCCAATTGGGTTGATTTAATTAAAGCGTGAAACGGTAGATGCTCAAAGCATATAAAACCTCAAGCAAATACCGTTTCATGACCTTCATTTATAATTCATCACAAGCTGAATCAAGGCGCATTATTTCTGCTCGTCCTCGTCCACAACCTTATAGTCAGCATTGTAAACATTATCCTGCGGACCTGCGCCAGGGTTAAAGCCTGCACCACCATTGGGATCTCCAGCCTGAGGCCCAGCCTGTTGATAAATCTTCTGTGAAATGCCGTAGAAGGCCTGGGTCAGGCTCTCGGTGGCCTGCTTAATGGCGTCGATATCGCTGCCTTTGAGGGCTTCCTTCACCTTGTTAAGCTCGGCCTCAACCTTGGACTTATCCTCGCTGCCCAGCTTGTCGCCCAGCTCCTTCAAGGTCTTCTCGGTCTGATAGACCAGGGAGTCGGCTTCGTTTCTGACCTCAATGGCTTCCTTGCGCTTCTTGTCCTCAGCCGCATACTTTTCAGCTTCCTTAACGGCTTTTTCAATATCTGCATCACTTAAATTAGTGCTTGCGGTAATGGTAATCTTCTGCTCATTGCCGGTACCCATATCCCGAGCCGAAACATGAACAATACCGTTGGCGTCAATATCAAAAGTAACCTCAATCTGAGGAACACCACGAGGTGCCGGAGGAATACCTGTGAGCTGGAAGTTGCCAAGGAGCTTGTTGTCGGCAGCCATTTCACGCTCACCCTGGTAAACCTTAATATCCACGCTGGTCTGGCCGTCAGCAGCGGTGGAGAAGATCTGGCTCTTCTTTGTAGGAATGGTGGTGTTTCTCTCAATGAGCTTGGTGAACACACCGCCCAGGGTTTCAATACCCAGGGACAGGGGTGTAACGTCCAACAGTAGCAGATCCTTCACTTCACCCGAAAGAACACCGGCCTGAATGGCTGCACCAACAGCAACGCATTCGTCGGGGTTAATGCCCTTGAAGGGCTCCTTGCCCATATACTTCTTAATGGCTTCCTGAACGGCAGGGATACGTGTGGAACCACCCACCAAAAGAATCTTATCTACTTCATTGGGAGAAAGTCCCGCATCGGATAATGCCTGTCTTGTGGGTCCCATGGTCTTTTCAACCAGGTCAGCGGTCAATTCATCGAACTTGGCACGGGTCAGGGTCATATCCAGGTGCTTAGGCCCGGAAGCATCGGCTGTTATAAAGGGAAGATTAATATTGGTCTGGCTCACACCGGAAAGCTCGATCTTTGCCTTCTCAGCGGCTTCCTTAAGACGCTGCATGGCCATTTTATCATTTCTTAAGTCAATGCCGTTTTCGCTCTTAAAGCCATCAGCCAGCCAGTCAATAATACGCTGGTCAAAGTCGTCACCGCCCAAACGGTTGTTACCATTGGTGGCCAAAACTTCAAATACACCATCACCAATCTCCAGAATGGAAACGTCGAAGGTACCGCCGCCCAGGTCAAATACCAGAATCTTCTGGTCATGCTCTTTGTCCAGACCATAGGCCAACGCTGCGGCGGTGGGCTCGTTGATAATTCTCAGCACCTCAAGACCGGCGATCTTACCTGCATCCTTGGTGGCTTGACGCTGGGAGTCGGAGAAATAGGCCGGAACGGTGATTACGGCCTGTGTAACAGGCTCCCCAAGATAGGCTTCGGCATCAGCCTTCAGCTTCTGAAGAATCATGGCCGAGATCTCCTGAGGCGTATACTGCTTATCGTCGATGGCAACCTTTCTGTCGGTTCCCATATCTCTTTTAATGGAGATAACAGTACGTTCGGGGTTGGTGATGGCCTGGCGCTTTGCCACCTGACCTACGAGTCTCTCCCCTGTTTTTGAAAAGGCCACCACAGAAGGGGTAGTGCGATTACCCTCCGCATTGGCAATAACAACCGGCTCGCCGCCTTCCATGACTGCGACGCACGAGTTTGTTGTACCCAGGTCTATACCTATTACTTTTCCCATTTAAAACACTCTCCTATCATATATTTAAGGTCAATCGAAAGTCCTTAGTTGGCTACTTTAACCATGGAATGCCGAATCACAATTTCGTCCTTGTAAATATATCCTTTTTGGAATTCCTCAACAATGATATTATGTCCGTATTGCTCGTCTTCCACATGCATAACCGCGTTATGGTATTGGGGATCAAATTCGGCGCCAACAGCTTCAATAGGTTTTACGCCCAATTTCGCCAAAATGTCTGACAACTGCCTGAAAATCAGGGTAACCCCTTCCTTCAAGCCCTTGCTCTCCTCATCCTCAGCGGCCTTCAAAGCCCGCTCCAGATTATCGACAATGGGCAGAAAGCTGGCTACCACTTCGGAAACAGTTTCGCTGTAGATTTTCTCCTTTTCCCGCTGAGTTCTCTTTCTGAAGTTATCATATTCGGCTGCAAGACGCTGCAGGCGTTCCATCAGCTCCTTTGATTCTGTTTCCTTTTGAGAGAGAAGCTCCTTAAGTGTGTTTAACTCATCGTTGGATGGATTTTGCTCACCGGCATCCTGAGGCACCTCAGTCTGGGCGGTTTCATTGGCTGCAGTCTCCTCACCGCCCGCTTCCATCTCATTGATTTCGTTTTGCTGGTTATCAAGCATGTCCCTATACTTCCTTTCATTGTTTTACGAGTCGTCGCCAAAGATTCTGGTGATTTCTCGATTGAGCAGCTCGCTGATATATTGAATGGCAGAAACCACTTTACCATAGGCCATACGCGTAGGCCCTATCACACCAATGGCCCCGAGGTTCTTGCCCTCACTGCCATAGACGGTTGTAATCACGCTCAGATCCTTCATCTGATTGATTTGGTTTTCACTGCCTATCTTGAAGTCGAATTTTTGCTTATGGACGGCACTCCTGACCAGGGTGGAAATGACATCTTCCTCTTTGAGCAGTTCCAAAATCTCCCTGGCCTTGAGCAAATCACTGAACTCGGGATGGTTCAATATATTCGTGATACCCTCCAGATAAACATCGGTGGATTCTATCTTTCTGACACAATCCTCCACCGCCTCCACAACGGGTGAAATCACTTCGGCAGGCACCTGTATTTCCCGTTGCAATTCAATCATCATGGGCATGGTTATCTGGTCAATGGTCTTTCCCACCATGATCACATTAAGCGCCTGGGTCAACCTGCTCAGACTGACCTCGTTGATGACGGAGTCATGCTTCACGAGCTTATTCTGAACAACACCGCCTCCGGCAACCACCACCACCAGAATTCTCTTGTCATCCACCACCAGCAACTGAACCGATTTGATAATGGCTCGGGTCAGCAGCGGGGTCATGACCACCGAGGTATAGCCCGTGATATTGGAAATAATGACGCTGGCTCTTTTGACCAATTGATCAAGCTCTTCAATGCGATCATCCATAGCCTTTTTGATCTTGGCGATCTCTTCCTGGGCAAGGCTGTGAATCTGCATGAGGTTTTCCACATAGAAACGATACCCTTTGTCCGAGGGGATACGGCCTGCTGAGGTATGGGGCTGGGTGATATAGCCTAATTCCTCCAAATCCGCCATCTCGTTGCGTATGGTAGCAGACCCCAGCCCCAGCTCATGCTTTCGGGCAATGGTTCTCGACCCGACGGGCTGAGCCGACTGAACATAATCGTCTATGATGGACTTAAGTATGGCACGTTTTCTTTCATTAAGCTCTTTCTCCCAGACCATGATTTCACCTCCTGCTGTCTGATGACTTGCCTTCCATACGTTGTTAGCACTCTCAACGGTTGAGTGCTAACACTACTTTAAATATAGCCCTGTTACACGCATTTGTCAAGCGACTGAAGGAATATAATGCCCCCACTTGTCAAGACAATTTTTTAGCTTTTCTAAGTTAGGTTCT
>JAKIML020000123.1 GCA_022702935.2 Bacillota bacterium
TAACAGGAGGTACTTCTATTTTCAAAATTCAGTTTGTTTCATTACAGGAATGCTCTTTTTAAAGACTGTAATAATATTATATAAAATGTACATTTGTAATTCAAACTTTTTATATAAAATGTACATTTCTTTTATAATATCACTATCTGGAATTACTGCGCAATACTCCCGTACCCAAGCAGATCAGGCATAAAAAGGACCGGCAAATGAGCCGGCCCTTTATGTGTTATAGCGAAGATGTCACTGAATGGTTATTCCTTTTCAAAGGTTGCACACTCGGTATCACTTTCCGAGGTAGCTGTAGAAGTCACATTCTTGGCTACCTTGATCTGGTCAAGGCTGCACAGCATTTCACCTTTTGCATGGTATTTGCATTCGGTTACAGAACAACCGATGCTTCTGTTTGCTTTCATGCTTTTTCACCTCCTCTACAGATTTATTGTCTGTTGAAGAGGCTTTTTCTATCCTGTGATCATCATACTTGAATGCTATTTGATACCAATATCTCTGCGATAATGGGCATCCTTGAAGTCAATATGGGAGATAGCGGCATAAGCCTTTTCTCTGGCTTTTTCAATATTTTCGGCCACAGCCGTTACGCCCAGCACTCGTCCGCCATTGGTGTAATAGGTATTTCCCTCTTTCCGTGTTCCGGCATGGAAAATAATGATATCCTCCTGCTTCCCGGCTATGTCGAGACCTTTAATCTCATAGCCCTTCACATAATTTTCCGGATATCCGCCCGAGGCCATGACCACACAAACTGCGGCATTATCATGCCATTCAATATTTAAGGTATCCAATTTTTCGTCAATAATAGCTTCAAATATTTCCAGAAGATCATTTTTAAGACGGGGCAATACCACCTGGGTCTCGGGATCGCCGAAACGTGCGTTGTACTCAAGCACCTTGGGTCCACTGGCCGTCAGCATTAGGCCAAAGAACAGAATGCCCTTAAAAGGACGCCCTTCCTTGTTCATAGCCTCCATGGTGGGTATGAAGATCCGCTCCATACATTCCTTGCTTATTTCTTCGGTATAGACACGGCTGGGTGAAAATGTGCCCATACCGCCCGTATTTAAGCCCTCATCATTATCATAAGCCCTCTTGTGATCCTGGGAGCTGACCATGGGAACTATGGTCTTACCATCAGTGAAGGCTAAAACCGACACCTCGGGCCCCGTCATAAATTCCTCGACCACAATCCTCCGTCCGGCTTCACCGAATTTTCCGTCTTCCATGATAGCGGCAACGGCATCCAGGGCCTCGTCCACATTTTTGCAGATCAAAACACCTTTTCCTAAGGCCAGACCGTCGGCTTTGACCACTAAAGGATAGGAAGCTTCCTTTACATAAGCCTTGGCTGAATCAGGATCATCAAAGGTTTCATAGGCTGCCGACGGAATCCCGTACTTTTTCATAAGTTCCTTGGAAAAGACCTTGCTGGCTTCAATAATGGCCGCATTTTTACGGGGGCCCAAAGCACGTATACCAGCCGTCTCCAGCGCATCCACCATACCTGCTGCCAGGGGATCATCGGGAGCCACAACCACCAGATCCATCTGCTCATCCTTGGCAAACGCCACCATCTTATCAATATCCATGGCCGAAATGGGCACACACTGCGCTATTTCGGAAATCCCCCCATTGCCGGGCGCACAATAGATCTTATCTGCCTTGGGACTTTGCTTCAGCTTCCAAATAATGGCGTGTTCTCTGCCGCCGCTGCCAACCACCAGTATCTTCATACATTTCCCTCTTTCTATGTTTTATGGTCTTCGCCTTGGTACATATGGCCAATTCAATGCTTAAAATGTCTGACGCCCGTGAACACCATAGCAATCCCCTTAGCCTCACAGGCCTGAATGCAATCCACATCCTTTTGAGAGCCGCCTGGCTGAATGATGGCCCTGATGCCCGCCTCCCCGGCCAATTGAATGGTGTCAGTAAAGGAGATAAAGCCATCCGAGGCCATAACGGCCCCCGCCGCTGCCTCCTGGGCAGCCTCCAGAGCAATTCTGGCCGCATTCACCCTGCTGGCCTGTCCCTGACCGATGCCCAGGGTTTTCTTATCCTTTACCACCACAATGGCATTGGATGGAGCATGCTTGGCCACCTTCATGGCAAATCTTAAATCGGAAAGCGCCCTGTCATCGGGCTTTCGGGAAGTGACACACGTAAGCTCCCCATCGTTATAGAGCGCATTGTTATAGTCCTGTACCAAAAGTCCCCCGCTCACCTTTTTTATATCCAGGCTGCCCTCGGGAAGCTTTTTCCCGATATGTTCCAGAGCCAGGATCCTTAAGTTCTTCTTGCTGGCGAGTATGTCCAGAGCACCCTGGGTATAGGATGGAGCAATAATCACCTCAAAGAAGACCTGGGCCATCTCCTGGGCCAGGGCTTCATCAATCTCGCAGTTAACGGCGGCAATGCCTCCAAAGGCTGACTCGGCATCAGCAGCATAGGCCTTCTGATAGGCCTCCATCAAAGTTTCCGCCGAGGCCGCGCCGCAGGGATGGGTGTTCTTAACAATCACTGCTGTGGGCTCCTCAAATTCCTTGATGAGCTCAATGGCAATATTACTGTCATTGATATTGTTATAGGACAGCGCCTTGCCGTGAAGCTGGCGGGCACTGGGGAGGCATCCCACCACAGGCCCGATTTCCTTATAAAAAGCGGCCTTTTGGTGAGGATTCTCACCATAGCGCATATCCTGAATCTTTTCATAGGTCAGGGTAATGATCTCGGGGAAGGCATCCTCCCCCATCCTGGAATGGAAATACCTCTGAATCAGGGTGTCATAGTGGCTTGTATGGGAGAATGCCTTATAGGCAAGCCTATAGCGATTTCTGACCGAAACCGTATGGGTGGCTTCCAACTCATGGACAATGGGACCATAGTCCTCGTGATCCACCAGCACCACCACATCCCTGTAGTTCAGCGCTGCGGCCCGCAGCAAGGCCGGCCCGCCGATATCGATTTGCTCCATGGCTTCCTTTAAGGCCACATTCCCCTTTTGAAGAACCTGACGGAAAGGATAGAGATTGGTGACCACCATATCAATGGGCTTGATATTCAGGGTCTCCAACTGGCTCATATGGTCCTTATTGCTTCTCTCGGCCATAATGGCCGCAAAAATGGCAGGGTGGAGCGTCTTCATCCGCCCGTCCAGACATTCGGGATAGCCGGTGGTCTCCTCTGCTTTCAGAGCCTTGATATGATGGCTGCTCAAATAATCATGGGTTCCCTGGGTGGCAATAATCTCCACGCCCATGGCCGTTAAGGCTCGGGCCAGGTCGAGAATCCCTGTTTTATCCGATACACTGATCAATGCTCTCTCTATCATGATCTACTCCAGTATCCTCACATGCCTGCCCTCAACCCTGAGCTTGCCCTGACTGAATAAGCCAATGGCCTGGGGCAGAATCTCCCACTCAGCCTGCTCCATAACCCTTCTTTGAAGCGTCTCGGGCGTGTCCCCGTCATGGACCTCTACGGCTTTTTGCAGGATAATGGGTCCGCTGTCATACTCGGGCTCCACAAAATGGACCGTGGCACCGGTAACACGCACGCCATATTCCAGGGCCTTGATATGGGGTATCAGCCCATAATGACCCTTGCCGCAAAAAGCTGGAATAAGGGACGGATGCACATTGATAATAGCATTGCGGTATTTTTCAATGAATTTTTCTCCCAGCAGGCTTAAAAAGCCAGCCAACACCACCAGTTGCACATCATGGGCCTTCATATGTGCAATAAGGGCTTCGTCATAGGTCTCAGGATTATCGAAGCTCTTTCTGGAAATGACCGCCGTAGGGATTCCATGATTTCTAGCCCGCTCCAGAGCGTTAACCCCGGGCTTGCTGGATACCACTGTCACCACCCGGCATCCGGGCAGCTTACCGGCATCAATTTTATCCAATATGGCCTGGAGATTGGTGCCTCCTCCCGACACCATAACGCCTATGTTCAGCATATCTCTATCGGCTCCTCACCTTCTGCAACCCTTCCGATGATATAGGCCTTCTCACCCAGACGCTGGGCTTCGGCCACCACCTTTTCGGCAATCTCGGGGGATACGGCAAGCACCATACCGATACCCATATTAAAGGTATTGTACATTTCCATTTCGGGGATGCTGCCCAATTGCTGCATAAGCTGGAATACGGGAAGCACCGGCCAGGTGCCTTTCTCAATGACAAGCTTCAGCCCCTTGGGCATCATTCTGGGCAGGTTTTCAATAAATCCGCCCCCCGTCACATTGGCAATACCCTTGATCTCAAAGGATTGGGTCAATGAAAGGATGGTTTTCGCATAGATGCGGGTAGGAGTCAAAAGCTCCTCGCCAAGACTCTTGCCCAAAAACTCGTTGAAGCGCTCAAGATTGGGCTTGTTCACATTAAACACCTTGCGGACCAGGGAATACCCGTTGCTGTGAATTCCCGAGGACGCCAGGCCAATTAAGGCATCGCCCGGCTTGATGTTCTTTCCGTTGATAATCTTGTCCTTATCCACAAGGCCCACCACAAATCCGGCCAAATCATATTCATCCTCCGGATAAAAACCAGGCATTTCAGCAGTTTCACCGCCGATTAAGGCACAGCCAGCCTGGAGGCATCCCTCAGAAACACCTTTGACAATGGCCTCCACCTTTTCGGGAATCAGCTTCCCAAGGGCAACATAATCCAGGAAAAACAGAGGCTGAGCGCCGCTGCAGATGATGTCGTTGACACACATGGCCACACAGTCAATGCCCACCGTGTCATGCTTATCCATGAGAAAGGCTATTTTCAGCTTGGTTCCCACCCCATCGGTTCCCGAAACCAGCACAGGCTTTTCATAGCGCATACCTTCAAGGCTGAAGAGCCCGCCAAAGCCCCCGATATCGGTGAGAACTTCGGGACGCATGGTCTTTTTTACATGGGATTTCATCAGTTCCACAGCCTTATAGCCGGCCGTGACATCAACACCTGCTTCTTTATAAGTCGCCATTCCAATAACCAAACCTTTCTATGTATTTTGGGTTTAATAGAGTCTAGCATTTATTGTCCAGAGCAAATTTATCGCCCTCGTCAGGAACCGCCATGGGATATTGGCCGGTAAAGCATGCACGGCAGAAACTGTTTTCCGGCGCGCCTACAGGCGTTTGAAGAAGATGCTCGGTACTTAAGTATCCCAGACTGTCGGCGCCTATGATGTCACGAATTTCCTCCACACTGTGATGCGCCGCGATAAGAAGATCTCTTGAGGCTATGTCAATGCCGAAAAAGCAGGGATGCTTGACCGGGGGTGAGCTGATGCGCATATGCACTTCCTTGGCGCCTGCATTTTTAAGCATCTGGACAATCTTTTTGGTGGTGGTACCACGAACAATGGAATCGTCGATCAGAACTATACGCTTTCCCTCAATCTCGGAGCGAAGGGCGTTGAGTTTGATATTTACACTCTTTTCACGCATTTTTTGATGGGGTTGAATAAAGGTTCGTCCCACATAGCGGTTCTTAATCAGGGCGTCTCCATAGGGAATTCCCGATTGCCGCGAATAGCCGATGGCTGCTGTAAGTCCTGAGTCAGGTACACCCACCACCAGGTCGGCCTCAACCGGATGTTCAATGGCCAGCAGGCGACCAGCCTCCAGACGGGACCGATAAATGGAGGCACCGTCAATGAAGCTGTCGGGCCTTGCAAAGTAGATATGTTCAAAGATGCAAAGATTATGAGGTTTATTGAGATGGGTTTGAACCGATTTCAACTGGCCGTCCTCGATGATGACAATTTCGCCGGGCGCCACATCACGAAGGAAGGATGCTCCCACAGCGTCGAGGGCACAGGTCTCTGAAGCCAGTATAAAGGAGTTTTGAAGCTTCCCGATGCACAGGGGTCTTAATCCCCAGGGATCCCGGATGCCAATGAGCCGTCTCGGGGTCATAATGACCAGCGCATAGGAGCCCTGTATGACATCCATGGTTCGTTTCAATACCTCTATAAGATTATCATATTTAAGTCCGTACCGTGAGATAAGGTTGGCAATAACCTCCGAGTCGGTGGCCGTCTGAAAGATGGCACCCTGATCCTCCAGGTCATGGCGGATCTTTGAGGCATTGACAAGATTTCCGTTATGGGCCAGAGCCAGCCTTCCCGCCTTGTAGTTGACAATGAGGGGCTGTGCGTTTTCCAGGGAGTTGGCACCAGTGGTAGAGTATCGGGTATGGCCGATGGCCATTTTGCCCTCCAGCCTGTCCAAAACCTTTTCGGTAAAGACCTCTGAAACCAGACCCATGCCTTTGTGCCCCGAGATATCGCCGTCATTGTTTACGGCGATTCCGCAGCTTTCCTGACCCCGATGCTGCAGGGCATAGAGGCCAAAATAGGTCAGCCGTGCTACGTCAAAGGTGTCTCCGTTGCTGACACCGAATACGCCGCAAGCCTCTCTCAGGGTTTCTGCCGTCTCCTCGGAAGCGCTGAATATTACACTCTCATAATCATTCATCCGAATTTCTCCTTAAGCTTTTCCTGGAGCTGCTTGTCCTTTTTATCAACAGCTTCGGCCATCTTCTTTTTATACTCATGCATCTTGCTTCTTAATTCAGGATAAATGCCGCCCATGATCTGTACGGCCAGCAAAGCCGCATTTTCACTGCCATTGATAGCCACAGTGGCCACTGGAACACCTGCCGGCATTTGCACTATGGACAGCAGCGAATCCAATCCGTCCAGTGTTGAAGAGAGAATGGGAAGGCCTATGACAGGAAGAACGGTAAAGGCAGCCAGAACTCCTGGAAGATGAGCGGCTTTTCCTGCCGCAGCGATAATAACGTCAAAACCGTTTTTCTCTGCGTTCCTGGCCAGCTCCGCTGCTCTGTCCGGTGTTCTGTGGGCTGAACAGACTGTAACCATTGTTTCCACATTAAATTCTTTGAGAATCTTAAGACAACCTTCAATGACGGGAAGATCCGAATCACTGCCCATGAATATGGCAACTTTAGGCTGTTTTGACATGGACACACCCTCCGTTAAATGAAATAAAAATGCAAAACGGGCTGGAGAACACCAACCCATATTAAAGCCCTTTTCCAGTTTTATACTACAGAAGTTGTACATTAAAGTCAATGTGGAACCTTCACCAAAAACTTCCTTACCATAAATGCCGGATTGTAAGAAAGTTTAGATTTGCGCAGGCCCTCGATGCCCATGTCTTCTTCCCGGTTAATATACTTGACATGCTGCCACTCGTGGGCGCAAAAATCGCGGTTGATTAAGGTATAAATGCCGTGAATGTCGGCATTCCCTTTCTCAACACGAATGACGGCTGTCTCAGGGTTGAGAAGCTCACCAATGGTCAGGGCCTCATAGCGGCCGTTCACCTTAATCAGCGCACCTTTCAGAGGGAACCGGTGCCAATTGTCCAAAAGCTCATAGCAGGCCAGCCGCTCGCAATTATCGGGATGGACACAGGTTTCATGCTTGTCGCACCATTCATCCAGCACCTGTTTGCACACGTCCAGATTTCCTTCATGAACGGGGATATATTCGTACTCGCCATATTTACGGATAAACTGGCTGATATGGTTTCGCTTGCTGCTGTATTTCTTGCCGGCAAGATGGATGAGGTCCGAAGCATTATAAACATAATCCCAGGTAGAATCCAGCTCCTCAACGATCATACGCTCTCCATAGACCAGCTTAAGCTTTTCCAGGCAGGATTCCTCAACCCTCCCAAAGCGCAGCGGGAACTCCCGCTCTTTAAAGTACTCCTCAATAGCCTCCACGGCCTTTTTATACTTTTCCAACTGAAAGCTGCCATCCCTGGAAACGGGGGCAAAAGCAAAGGGTGGATATGTCCTGGATTCGGATATCAGCAGGAGATGATCCTCAACCATGGCATAGCGCAAGTTATAGTCCCTTTTCCACATATAGAGATAAGGAAAAGTAAACTCTGAGGCTGTCGTTTTTGCAACAGCAAAAATATCGGAAAACAAGGCCTGTTCTTCCAGTGTTATTGGTTTAAATGATTCTACCAAAGGATAAAGCCCCCTAAATGTCTTATCAATCCCCAAAGCTCACGCCCATGTTTCGGGCTATCCTGACAAGCTCTCCATCAACAGGCACTGTTTTACTCTTGCCCACCACCTTGGATAGATCAATGGGAGAAAGCTGTTGATTTAAAATACCTGCCATCTTGTTATACTGGCCCTGGGCTGCCAGATTCACGGCTTCAACCCCCAGACGGGTTGTCAATATACGATCAAAGGGTGACGGCTCCCCGCCTCGCTGCAAGTATCCCAGAACCGTTACACGGGCTTCAAGCTGGGTCAGCTTTTCAAGCTCCTTAGAGATGCGGTTGCCCACGCCATTGTGCTTAAACTCTTCTCTGCACTCCTCGTCCTGAGCCTGAGCAGAATCTATGGGCTTGCAGCCCTCAGATACGCAGATAATGCTGAAACCCTTGCCCGACATCTTTCTTTTAAGGATGCTTCTGGCCACAGAATGAATATCATAGGGAATCTCGGGAATGAGGATGATGTCGGCACCACCGGCAATGCCCGATTCCAGGGCAACCCATCCCGCATTGCGTCCCATAACCTCCAGAATCATGACACGGTGATGGGACTCGGCTGTGGAATGCAGCTTGTCCAGGGCAAATGTAGCCGTATTCACTGCCGTCATAAAACCAAAGGACATATCAGTCTCAGGGATATCATTCTCAATGGTTTTGGGTACGGCAATCACCTTAACTCCCAGCTCAGTAAGCTTGTGGGCGGTGCGTATGGTGTTGTTCCCGCCAATGACAATCAGACAATCAATCTCATGGAGTTTCAAGGTGTCGAGCATTCTGCCGCTCATATCCCGTTCCTGCTTTTCTCCGTCATGATCCACCAGCATCTTGAACGGATTAAAGCTGTTGGTGGTCCCCAGTATGGTCCCCCCCTTGTCGAGAAGCCCCGAGACATCACTTAAGGTAAGCTTTTTAAAGTGATTAAATATGAGCCCTTCAAAACCATCTTTAAAACCGATGACATCATAGCCATAAATATTGATGGCGGTCTTTACAATGGCACGGATAACGGCATTAAGCCCCGGGCAATCCCCCCCGCCAGTTAATACACCAATTTTTTTCTTCACTCCGCTCATAGGAATCTCCTACTTTCTTTAATATGGATAGAGTTTACAACACTCAAATCTCTTATTCAATGCATATAGTCTCATGAAA
Source organism: Bacillota bacterium (assembly GCA_022702935.2). Classification (GTDB taxonomy): domain Bacteria; phylum Bacillota; class Clostridia; order DSM-8532; family DSM-8532; genus DTU059. The sequence goes on from JAKIML020000123.1 coordinate 9,212, forward strand.
TCTTGGTTAAGAAGAGGGTCACTTTTGGTGAAGTTGTCCCTCCAGCTTCATGCCCTGAAAGTCATGCTGCCTCAGTGCTTCATAGAGAACAATGGCCACCGAATTGGACAAATTCAGGGAACGAATGGAATCCAACATGGGTATGCGGATGCATTGTTCATAATTGGCCGCCAGAAGCTCCTCGGGGAGGCCTTTGGTCTCCTTGCCAAAGAAGATGAAGGCGCCCTCGGGATAGGTGACCTGATGGTAGGCATGGGCCGCTTTGGTTGAACTGAAAAAAAACGGCCCGCTCTGATGAATCTTAAAAAACTCCTCAAGGCTGTCATAATAGGTCATATCAAGCAAATGCCAATAATCCAGGCCAGCCCTTTTGAGATAACGATCCTCGATGGAAAAACCCAGGGGACCGACCAGATGAAGGGCTGCACCAGTGGCGGCACAGGTCCTGGCTATGTTTCCCGTATTCTGAGGAATCTCAGGTTCTACGAGGACTATGTTGAACTTCACTGAATCACTCCTCATTGGTACAAATGAATATCATACAAGTAATAACAGGTATGCTCATCCATTATAGCAAATGGCTTTCCGGCATACTACCCGGCAGCATGGCAAAAATCCGAACCCTGCCTCCGCTGAAAAACGGTCCGACCTGGTCGGCTTTAAAAGAAAAAAGATGGCAGTGCCATCTTTTAAGCGCCCTTATCCTCTAAAGATACATCAATATCCATGGTACTGTCGTTGCTCAATATGAGCGGTACACATACCGTTCGCATATTGGAAGGTGAGATCAAAAGATTATCACCAATCAACAGCGAAGGAGGAGTAATCTCAATGCCAATACCCCGGCTTGCCAGAATGGTGGCCGTATTCCCCATGATCATATTGGCCAGCTCGGCTATGGCACTCTTAGATATTTCGTCTAACTCTGTTACAGGCATTCCGCCCATCATGGCGGATGCGACCGACAGCGCTGTATTCTTGGACAAGGATATGATCACCTGGCCTCTGATTCTTCCGGTCAGGCCAACAAACACCGCGATGTTATCGCTTCCAAAAGGCTTTTTTCTCACATATACTTGTCCCAGCTCAGGTTTACTGCCGGTCATCATCATAAGTACCGATTGGCTGGCTTCTATAAATGGGTTAATATACTCTACATTCATTTATCTACTACCCCTCATTATGCGCAAGTATTTACCTAAACATTCTACCATAAAAGGGGGGGCTCCCACAAATAAATATACTATTTTTTATCGACTCGTCTAAAAAAATGTCGAAAAATGTCTATCTCATGACAATCGCTTATACTCAAAAAGCTTGTTAAAAGCTGTCTTTTTAATCTTTATGGCCTTTTCAGGACAAAACTCATGGCAGCAGAAGCAGCGGATGCATTTCGAGTAGTCGATGGTGAGCTGCTTATTCTCATCCGGCTTGATGATCTTGGGAGGACATACCTCCATACACTTGCCGCACAGCTTACAAACATCGTGAAGGATAACAGGTTTGGGCTTCAGCCTCTTACCAATGAGGCTCAGAAGGCCTATGCCTGATCTGGATTTAATGCCGCTTAATGCCGGCACATCAAAGTCATCGGGCCTGACCGATTCTATAGATGCCCCAATAAGTTCAATCTCCTCGGGCCTTAGCAAGCCGCGCTCCTGGGCCAGCCGCAGAACAGGCACCATGCGATAGTCCACATTAATGATTTGCAATGCGGCATAATCACAGGCAAATCCATCGGTAGAGCCCAACAATACGCCCAGCCACTTGGGTACCCCTGAGCTGGGGCCTTCGCCTTCCATGGCTATGATTCCGTCGATGATGTTCAAGCGGGGTTTGGTAGCCAGATAGATATCAATAAGGCTGTCGGCAAACCGGTCATATTCGCTCATGCGCATATGATAATCGGCCTTTTCCAGTCCGGCAATGGAACCAAACATGTTCTTTACGGCACCTGAGTAAACCATCATGCCATGGGTTTTGAGCTTGGCCAGGTTAATGATAAGGTCTGCATCATGAAGGGGTTTGAGTATCTTTAAGGACTTCACGATCTTGGCCTCAGCATTTTCAACCTTTTCGACACGAAGATCATAGTTGAGTTCTGCCCCGGTTTCATTGGCCGCAGCCTCCATACCCGTCGCTCCATAGATTCGCCTAAGCAGGGTGGCATTATAGGGTCCACCCGGGCTCTCTACAATGGAAGCGATACCGCCGGCCTGCTGGACGAGAGCGATAACGGCCTTGACCACATGGGGGTGAGTCGTAGCCGCATCATCGGGCTTCTTGGCCATGAGCAAATTGGGCTTTATGGCAACACGCATGCCTGGTTTGACAAAGCTGCTGAGCCCGCCTAATTGATCAAAGATCCTTTCCACGGCCTGTAATACACGATCAAATCTGTAATTCTCCGAAGTCTCTATAATCACTTTTTGCATGAGATTATCAGCCTTTCATTGCCATTCCTTCAAGGCTCCTTAAACGAAAGAATGGCTTGAGTTATTCCTGGGGCAGCAATGCATCCTCAGTATACTGGTTCTTACCGCTCCACAGAATCCATTCCTCATATCCGGCATCATAAACCGCCTTGATTTGCGCTCTGATCTGTTCCTTTCCATAGGTCTGCCAATATCCCTTGGGAAGATAGCTGGCGGTAAAGTCCTGCAAGTAGGGGCGAACCTTGGCCTTAAATTCGGGAACGGTGGCAATCCTGTCCTTAATCTTCAACAGGGATTGATAAATAACGCCATAGGGATCCAGATCGGGCTTGGTAAACAGCACACCATTGATCTTTTGTCCCACGCCATTACCCATGGTACCATTGGAATCATTGGCATAATGGGAGGGGTAGATCATGGGCGAAATATAGTCTATATTCAGACCCAGGAGGTCAAAATGCTGGCCAATGGTCTTTCCATCCCTGTCACTCTCTGCAACAATACCAAATATGTCAGCAGATACGGGTACATCCTTAACTGCTTTGATCTCCTCGGCAGCCTTCTTCAGGAAATTACTGATGGCCTCAGTCTTCTCAGGAACATTTTCGCCATAGCTCACATCGGATGCCTTGGCGGTGGGGAAACGGACATAGTCAAACTGAATCTCATCGAAGCCTAATGCCACAGCTTCCTTGGCAATATCTATATTATATTGCTGAACACCCTCTATGTAGGGATTTGACCAGGCTCCATGGGAGCCTTCCTTCCAGATGTTTCCGTTGGGCTTCTTTATAGCAAACTCAGGCTTTTTAGTGGCCAATCCGTCATCCCGGAAAACTACGATTCTTCCTATGACATAGATGTCGTTTTCATGGCATTTTCTAAGTACTTCTTCTACATTATAGAGCTTTTTGGATAAGCCCAGCTCCTTAACCAGCGGAACCTGGGAGTCATAGTTCACATAGCCGCCTTCTTTAATATCAATAACAAGAGCGTTGAGCTCAGTGGTATTCACCAGCTCAATAAAATGATCCAGACGCGCTGATGAGCCAGCAACAGTACCGGTAAGATATACAGCCTTAACCTTAATGGGCTCTTTGGGCTCGGGTGTGGGCTCCGGTGTAGGTGTTACCTCAGGGGTTGCTTCCGGTGTAGCCGTTGGGGTAGGTGACTCAACGCCTGTGGTTTCGGTAGGCGAAGGAGAACCTCCATCGGGTACATTTGTTGGGGTTGGCTCAAACTTTGTGCCGCATGCCGTAAGAAGCAGCGCACTCATGACAAAGGGAATGATTTTAACCAGCATTTTTTTAGACATAAATAGTTTCCTTCCTGAGTTCTTTTATTTCTTTATCTTTCTTAGGAGCATAGATTCAATTTAACAAATCTTTCGAGGGTTTACAACAACATTTTATAACAAATCCTCGTGTCTAATCTTTCATAACTCAAGGCTCTTTCTTTTGATTCTCTGACATAAAGAAAAGCGAAAAGATGAACTTTTCGCTTTCTATGGCTCCTCAAGTTGGACTCGAACCAACGACCCTGCGGTTAACAGCCGCATGCTC
>JAKIML020000035.1 GCA_022702935.2 Bacillota bacterium
AATACGCTCTTCCTTCTGGCGTGGTTTTGTGAATTTTAACTCACCATACTCCCCTAAGAGAACCAGACCGGCCTTGTGAAGCGCTTCTTCAATCTCCCGGGAATTGTAGGCCCATTCGTTGTGCGTCTCGTCAAACCGCTCGTAAAGCCCTTCTTCAGTTTTGACAAAAAAGGTCAGATCAAAGGTGGCTCTTTTTTTCTTCTCGTGGTATGTATTGGTCCAAATCCAGGTGGTGTCCTCACCCACCTCATAAAAAGTCTCGTTGCCCAGCACCGTTGACAGCTTGTAGGGGCTGTTTAGGTCAAAGATGAACAGCCCCCCCGGGTTAAGGTAATTGTGAACCAGACGAAAAACCTTCTGGACATCGGAAAGGGACCTCATATAGTTGAGGGAGTCCAGGAGACACAGGACGGCATCCACTGTACCATAGAGCTCAAATTCTCGCATGTCCTGATGAAGGAACAAAACCTGGGTCCCCTGCTCCTGGGATTTCTGATAGGCTCTGGCCAGCATATCGGCAGAAACATCCAGTGCAATCATCTCATAACCCCGCTTTGCCAGTTCAATGGCCATACTGCCAGTACCGCATCCCAGCTCCAGAATGAGCCTGGGATTCTTATTGAATTTAAGAAAGGCTGATTGTAAATAATCAGCCCACTTGGTATAAGGGATATCGTGTGTCAGTCGATCATAAACCTCTGCAAATCGTGCGTACATACGAACACCTGCAGCTTAAACGGCCTTCGATTTCTTCTTTCTGGAAATAAGACCTCCGATTCGACCCGTTTCCTTGGCGCTCAGGCTTTTCCACCCGCCCTCAATAATCTTGTCCAGAAGTCCTAATTCCTTTGCAATCTCCAGCTTGAGCTGTTCATCCTTCTTTGGCATCATTATCACCCCAGAGGATAGTATTGCCACTAGCTCCCATGGGTATACAAAACATGCTGATTCTTCACCACAAATTATCAATCTTTTTTCCCTGGGCTTACTTCAGGGCTTTCATGACCTCTTCCACGGCCACCTTAAGCTGTGCATCCCGTTCATAGGGGATATCCTCTATGGCTGTTGACCTGAGTTCCTCGTTGAGGGTCACCTCAATATCGGGATGAACCCCTTCTTCATGTATACATTTACCCGAGGGGGTGAAATAGCGTGCCATGGTATACTTAAGACCGCCCCCATTGGGGAACAGCGTGTCAATGGCCTGGACAAGTCCCTTACCGAAGCTCGTGGTCCCCACCAGCACCCCTTTGCCGTAGTCCTGCACACAAGCGGCCAATATCTCCGATGCGCTGGCGCTGTATTCATTGATGAGGATGCTTAAGGGCATATTCAGCTCACGGGCGTCGGAATACTCCTCTTCCTTCCGCTGCTGGCGGTCCTCAGTGTACACAATGAGTCCCTTGGGAACAATTCGGTCTGCGATCTTAATCACCTGATGGTAATCGCCGCCGGGATTGTCCCTTAAATCAATGACCAGTCCCTTAATGCCCTGGGCGATAAGGTTGTTGAGGTGCTGTTCAAAATCATCGGCAATATCATCATCAAACATTTTAATACGGATATAGCCGATATTGTCTTCCAGAATTTTGCTGGAGATATAGGACACATTGATGGGCCGGCGCTCCAGCTCAAAATCCAGATAACTCTTTGAATCAGGCCTGTAAACGGTGATCCTAACCTTGGTGCCGGCTTCCCCTTTGATCTTTTTGACAATCAGGTCGGCATCATGAATCTGGGTCACATCCTCATTATCCACCTTGACAATCTTATCATTCTTACGAATGCCTCCTGCTTTGGCAGGTGAGTTGTCGAAGACATCGGCAACAGTCAGAAGATTGTTGTCATCCATATGGACTGAAACACCAATGCCCACATAATTGCCCGAGGTGTCCTCAAGAAACTCCTTCATCTCCTCGGGGGTGAGATAGAGAGTATAGGGATCCTTAAGACCTGCAGCCAAGCCTTTAATGGAGGTATTGAAAATCTCCGTGAAATCAACAGCTTGGTAATAGCGTTTTTCTAAAACATTCTTCACCCGATTGTAGGCGTTTATATCTCTTATATCTACATCATCCTCGTCAAATAGCAGCATATACTGCGGCTTGAACCATTCAACGAGAGGTTTGCTGATAAAGACTTCCCAGGAGTGCATCGTCACTACAGAAGCTATATAGCCGGCAAAGAACATGATAGTGGAGCAAACGACGACAAGCACAACAGTCCATAGAATCCGTTTGTTTTTCATGTCAACAACCCTTCTTTTAAGCATTTAAATCTATTTTACATCCTATGCTTTCGTTTTTCAAACCATGTTAGGCCAGAAGTGAATATCCGTTAAATTCAAAAAAAGCCCTTCAGCCACCCAAACAGGGATACATGGTAAAAAGGATATCCTAGAGGATATCCTTTTACTCGGCATGTATGAAATACTCTCATTATTACTTGTTTGTAACATATTTCATGGGATCCTGACGCTCACCGTTGACACGAACTTCAAAGTGGAGGTGAGGGCCTGTGGATAAGCCCGTGCTGCCTACCTTGGCAATAACATCCCCTGCATTGACCTTCTGGCCTTCCTTCACAAGAAGTCCGCCATTCATGATGTGCAGATAAAGGGTAGTAATACCACCGCCGTGGTCAATGATGACCGTATTGCCCGATCCGCCGCTTCTCCAGCCCGACCAGATAACCTTGCCGCTGGCGGCCGCATGGATATAGGCCTTGGCAGGTGCGTTAATATCGATACCACCATGGAACTTGCGAACCTTCAGGATGGGGTGGATACGATATCCAAAGGGTGAGGATATCTTATAATAGCCGGGTGTGGGCCATTGCATAACGCCGCCCGTATAGGGACTGCCTGAGGAAGAAAGCTTTTTAATCAAGGCTGTTAATTCCTGGGCTTCTTTTTCAAGCTGATCCTCAGCCTTTTCGATCTTCGCCAGACTTTGTTTGGTTTGTTCAATCTTCTCAGCCGCCTTTGAGCGGGATACTTCAAGCTGTTCGATGACCTTCAAGCTTTCTTCAAGCTGTTGGAGCGCATTGGCTTCTTCATTTTCCTTGGCGGCCTTCAGCTCTTCAATTTCCTGCCGTTTCTTTTCCAGGCTGGCCATGAGATCCTGATCATACTGGGAAATAAGCTGAAGCATATGGATCTTCTTAAACATCTCTTCATAGCTGGTGCTTTCAAGAATCTCGGCTGCGTTGGCATTGGTACGGCTTTGTATGTACAGAACAACAATACGTTCCTGGAATAGCTTAAGCTGAGCGTCATATTCCTTCTGAGCCTGTTCGATGGCCGCATTCAATGTTGCAATGGCTGCCTCAATCTCTTTGATTTTGGCTTCAATCTCTGCTTTTTCATAGCCCTTCTTTTCAAGCTCAGTAATGATTTGCTCCTGATACTGTTTATCTTTCAACAGGTTCTGCTGAACTTCTTTCTTTTGGTTCTTAAGAGCATTGATCTCCTTTTGGGTCTCCTGTAATTCCTTTTTTGCATCATCGACCTGCGAAGCCGAGGATACAAAAACTAAACTCATGACTAATAGCAGCGCAAGCGCCGCAGACACTATTCTTTTTATCATATGTAAGCGCCCCATCCTTTCAATAAAAAATGGTGGTCATATGCAGATTTACCAAAGTTTATGCACTGTAAATCTTACATTTTTATTACAAATGCTATTTTATTATAACCCGTATGGGCTACACATTCAAGTGCTTTCTTACAGACAAAAGGCTTCCAATGCCGCCAATGATAATTCCAAAGATGGAATACACCATAAAAATGCGGAGTGCCACAGGACCAAACTCCAGGATGCTCAGGGTGGTCAGCCTGAAACTGATAAGTATGGAGTTAAGCACATTCTGAAGCCAGGTATAAGCCTGGGATGTCAGCAGGAAGGACAGCGCTGCACCAATGAACCCAATGAGAATGCCTTCCACAATGAAGGGCCAGCGGATAAAGCTGTCCAGAGCTCCGACATATTTCATAATCTCTATTTCCCTGCGCCGTGCAAAAACGGTCAGACGAATGGTATTGGAAATTAAGAATACCGCGATGATCATCAGGACCACCAGAAGGGCCATGATGACGAAATTGAAGATTTTCAGGAAGCCTTCCAGCTTTTCAAGCTCGGCCTTGTCATAGCCGATACCGTAATCGGCATTGACCCCACTGAAGGTTTTAAGCTTTTCAATAAAGTTATCGCTGAAGGCAGGATTGGTAAGTTTGATATAAAAGGACTCGGGCATATTTTCAACCGTAAGCCCCTTTAATAAATCGTCGTTCTTAAGCTCGCTTCTAATGTTTTCAAAGGCCTGCTCCTTGCTCTCGGTACGGTATTGGGCAACCACGCCCGCAGTCTGCTGCTGCTCAATATAGGTCACTACTTCCTCACGTTCAAAGGCTGAGGCAGAGACATTGAGAAACACCGTAACCTCCAGGTCCCTCTTCATGCTTTCGATATTGGTGGTAATGTTGATGGCGATCAATAACAGGATGCCCAGAAAGAACAGGGCGGCCACTACCGTCATGATGGAGGCAAAGGACATGAGCTTGTTCTTATAAATATTTGAAGTGCCCTCTTTGGCTAAAAGCCTGATTGTTCTAATTTTCATTGAAGTATAACCCCTTTTGCTCGTCGCTCTTAATCTCACCACGTTCAAGGGCAATGACGCGTTTTTTCATGGTATCCACAATGTCCTTTTCATGGGTAGCTACAATGACAGTTGTGCCGCGTTGATTAATCTCTTCTAAAAGATTCATGATCTCCCATGAGGTCTTGGGATCCAGATTTCCCGTAGGCTCGTCCGCAATAAGAACGGCCGGGTTATTGACTAAAGCACGCGCCAAAACGACCCTCTGTTGTTCACCACCCGACATCTGGTGAGGGTAGGCCTTGGCTTTTTTGCTCAAGCCTACAAGCCCCAGCGCCAGGGGAACCTGCCTGCGGATCTCGCGAGGAGTTGCCTCAACAATTTGCATGGCAAAAGCCACATTATCGTATGCGGTTTTATTGGGTAAAAGTCTGAAATCCTGAAAGACAACGCCTAAACTGCGTCTTAGAAATGGAATCTCTGAGCGGGGCATATTATGTACGCTATAACCATTGACATAAACCTCGCCCTCGGTGGGGACCTCCTCATGCATAATGAGCTTTAAGAAGGTTGATTTCCCGGAGCCGCTGGCTCCAATGACAAAGACGAATTCACCTTTTTCTACGCTGACAGTACAGTTCTTAAGCCCCACTACTCCATTGGAGTAAATTTTGGTTGTGTCTACAAACCTGATCATGCCATTCCCCCACTAATTAAACCCGGGACATTTTATGCCCAGTTCCTTCGCTCCTTATGATGACGCGAGGATAATCAATAGAAGAGAGGCTTATTTGGACACCTCATCAAGATAGCGCTTAACCATCATAGCCACCTTGAAATAAATAGCGTCATCAAATTTCCTCAAATCCATCCCGGTAATCTTCTGTATCTTATCCAAACGGTACACCAGCGTATTGCGGTGTATAAAGAGCTGCCGGGATGTTTCGCTGACATTGAGGTTGTTCTCAAAGAATTTCTGTATGGTCATCATGGTTTCAGAGTCAATGGTCTCGAAGACGCCTTCTTTAAAGACCTCATTTAAGAACAGACGGCAGAGGGTGGTGGGAAGCTGGTAAATCAACCGGCCAATGCCCAGATGATTGTAATCCACAATATTCTTCTCTGCCTCAAAGATCTGACCGATCTTAAGCGCCGTTTGAGCATCTTTATAAGAGCGCGCCACATCACGGAGGGTTTCGGCCTCGGTGCCAATACCAATGCTGGCCTTGATCATCAGCTCACTGTTCAGGGTATCAATGATGATTCTGGCTTTCTTGTGAACCTCCTCACTGTCCTCCCGCTCCTTGAGCTCCTTGACCAGGACGGTATTCTGATCGTCTATAAGAATGATATAATCCTTGGTGTTATTGGGGAAAAGACTCTGAATAATATTGTAAGCATATAATTCTCTGGTCTTTTCCGTCCTCACAAGATAGACAATTCTGCGGCTTTCGCTTTTGACTCTGAGTTCCTTGGCCCGAATGGTGATATCACCGGGGAGAATATTGCCCAGAAGCACATTCTTCATGAAATTGCTTCTGTCATATTTCTCGTCATAATAGAGCTTGGCATTTTCAAGACTGATGGCAATGAGTTCCGCATGCTTTTTTCTGTCGGGGTGGTCACTGACAAGATACAGGACGAAATCAAGCCTGCCATTAATCTCGATTTTTTTCATTATAAGATCCGGTTTCTCAATAGTCATGGCATTGGATGTCAAAAAGTCCGAACATTGGTTATGAACCGTACCTATTTCTTCTTCAATGGTACTGGCGATAACAGTTCCCGTTCCATCGGTAATGCCAAAGTCGTAACCAATGGTATCCCGAATGCGCATAACTACGGATTGGAAAACTTTGAATGCCAAGCAAACAACCCCCAATAAGCAAAAAATCCCGTTTCTTTGCTCTCATTATACACAATTATCACAAATGATACAACTTTTTTATAGTGGCCTTAAGGGACTGGGCCTTAATCATTCAGCAGCACACACTCTGAAAAGACAATGCGAATGGTGTTCAAAAGCTCCTTGTTGCGAAATAAGGAAGCATTATGAATAAAGATTCTGACGGGGGCACAGGTCAGGAGAAAGCCTATCATGAAATCATCGCTGTCAATAATGGGCTCCCCGCCTTTGAAGCCAAATCCGTCCGAAATATCCTCGGGGATTTCAAAGGGTCCGATGCCTTCTACCTTATAGGTACCATTCCTTAGCGCGAAGATATGCAGCTCGGGAACTCTGGGCACCTGCATTCTGACAAAGGCCGTAAGAAGGTTAATATATTCCTCATACTGCCTTTCCACAAAAAATTGTCGTATGGAGCGCTCAACCTCAATCTCCAGCCGTTTGACATACTCGCCCAGCCTGAAGGTCAGAAAGCCTTCAAGAATAAGGTTCTCGCTGTTTCTCAGGCATTCGGCGATATTGGCCGAGATGATTCTGCGCCTGGTTTCCAAATGACACCCCGGCGATTCCTCGCCCTGTTGGGTATAAAGCCTGGTGCAGGCTATTCTGTAAATCTCATCCTTGTCCTGCTTGGTCAGCCCTTCGCAGACACGATTTATGACCTTTTCCAGAATATTTTTCTCATAAGATTTAAGAATATATTCAGCAAGCGTATCCGACAAATGATTAATAGCCGTCAGATATTTCCTGCCGTTTTTTCTGATGCAGCCATCCATGAGGATGGTCAGGGAATGATTATCCTGGCTTATCCGGATACGAAATGGACTGCGTGCATTTGTCTCAAATCTCTTTTCAAGATAACCGGCCAATCCTTTAATGTCTTTCACGTAGTCTACCCTGAAGGATGGCATTGATTCTCACATCCTTTCAAGTGTAGTATATGTCATCCGCATTGTCCGTTATACGGAACATAAAGGAATTAGCCCGCCTAAATCGACAGGATTTTCATGGGATAATGCCAGGGGTGACAAGCCATGCTTTTTCATAAAAGGCGCTATAGCCTCCCATGAATCCAATAGCGCGTAATCGCCGAAAAAAGCCACCCTGTTTGGAGCGAGAAGTCCTGTCGTGCCTCCGATAAAGCCGTAATTATAGCCTTTCAGCACGATCCTTTGCTGGGGCGGTATCAAAAGGACATCCATGCCCTCGCTGAGGGCCGCCTGATGAATGGAGGGATCGGCGGTAATAATGGCCTCTTCATTAAGGATGAGCACTGAGCACTTAGCATAGCCCTGTTTTACCGGAATGATCCGAGTTCCAGTTCTGGCCAAGACCTCAAGCACCTTCCTGTCCGTATGCTTCGGGTTGAGAAAAACTCTCTCACCTACGACCGCGCAATTATAGGCAATGTCACCGGGATAGGCCGTGGTAAGGGGGGTATCTCCCTGTATCAATTCAAAGCCCAGGTCCTTTAAGGCCGCTAAAGCCTTCGGAGAGGTTCCCGGCGCAAAAACCATCAACCCCTCAGCCGGATTGACCATCTGCATATCGGTATGCCGGGACAGGGACGGGGGTAGGCCTTGTATGGGCTCGGTCTTGATACATTCTACACCAATGGAATTAAGACCATCCTCCATCGCAGGGGAAATATCTCCGGCCACAAGGATCCTGGTCACCGGAGACGATGGAAGATAGGGTCTTTGAATTAAGTTATGCATTTTAAAATCACATCTCTCGCCAAAAAAGCATATTCTATAGCATCCGCACCTTCATTTTAGTCGGCCGACAATAAAAGTGCGGTTCTGATATGCCGCACCCGTAAGAAACTTACGGGTGCGGTTGAGGTTTTTAAGCAGCCTGTCCTTTTGACAGAATATTCCCGGATAAAAAAGACTCCCTGAGGAAAAATACTTCCGGGAGTCTCTTTAACCGATTATTCAATGGTCTCTAAGAGTGACCTGAGTTCTCCAACGAATTCCAACGGAATGGCAACACCTTTTTGACTGGGTCTGAATTCATCACTGTTACTGTCGTACCAAAATGTTCTGATATCAACATACGATTTGGAATTTTTTGAGACCTTCTTAATATGAATTTCCTCACGGCTGTTCTTTACGAACTTGCCAAGCAGTTCCTCGGAATCCCAAAAATCTGCCATATTTTCTACCTCCGTTCGCTCTTCACTTTCATCTATTACATAGATTCACCCCAAAAAGATGATTATATATTATCACAGAAATATCCATAGTTTTCAACATCAACGAGGAATTAAATAAAAAAACTTGGCCATAATAAACTGGTGAAGGCGGATTCATCCGCTGAAAAAAAGCAAAGGAGTCGTGACTATGAGAACACCTATTGACAGAATCGCACTTTTACTCGTTATCATAGGCGCTCTAAACTGGCTGCTGGTGGGCCTCTTCCAGTATGACCTGGTAGCAGGTATCTTTGGTGTAGCAACCCTGGGAACCAGGATTGTGTATTCATTGGTAGGTATAGCAGGACTTTACTGCATCAGTCTCCTTTTTAGAGATGTACCCGTCGTTGATTAACGTGTAAGCAGAACCTATCCATATGATAAAAAACTTGGGGACGATGGTGTCTCCAAGTTTTTTTGCCCTTTAACTGGCACAGTTTAACAGGCTTTCATCACAGGACAGCTCCAGCACAACAGCCAGCCTTTCCTTGTTGTCAAAGCGAATGGATGTGACAAAAAGGCCCAGACGCTGAAGGGCTTCATTAAAATCCTTTTCCATACGGCTTTTGGCGATATCACAGACAACGGTTTCCATACGCACCTCGTTTGTCACAAGAGTTTTGAAAAGAAAAAGAACAGATTGCTCTGTTCTTTCCTATTATATGATATTTCCCTATATTATCCATTACTTCATAATCTTTATTTCTATACGACGATTCTTTTGACGACCTTCCGGGGTGGAGTTATCGCCAATGGGCCTGTATTCACCATTTCCTGTAGCCGTCAGCTTGGCCGGATCAAGCTTCTCCACATTGACCAGATAAGCCACGACATTGGTTGCGCGGGCTGTGGAAAGCTCCCAGTTGGACGAATACTGGACTGTGTGGATGGGAACATTGTCGGTATGGCCCGAGATAAGGATATCGTTCTCTATGCCCCGCAAGTCATTGGCCAGTGCTGAAAGCACTTTCTTTCCTTCATCGTTGATCTCGGCACTTCCCGACTGGAAAAAGATCTCGGACTCAAGGCGTATCAGGAGGAAGTCCTTTTCCTCAACCACCTGAACCTTATCGGATAACCCTTTTTCAGCAATGGTATCCCGAATGTCATTCTTAGCCTCGTCGATGACTTTTTCCTTAAGGTCCTTCTCGGCATCCACCACCATGTCCTCTGCATCTTCCAAATACTTTTCCTTGAGGCTGTCCTTGATCACGCCGTTTTGCAGACTGGTATAGTCAATGGTCAGAATGCTCCCGCTCTTGTGAATGAGAACAGAATCGCCTGTATTGAGGTTTAAAAAGGATTGAGACAGACTCTTAGCAACCTCTTCAAAAGTATTTTTATCGACAGTGGACATAGCAAAAAGCATGATGAAGAAGGTCAGCAGCAGCGTCACCATGTCGCTATACGTCGCCATCCATTCAGGAGCGCCTTCGGACGCCTGTTCTTTTTTTCTCGCCATGTCATCACCACTTTTCTTTATCTACCGGCGCCCTCAGCTTTGTCCTGGTCGCCTTTGGTTAATGCTTCATATTGTCTCTGCTGCTCGGGGGACAGGAAGGTCTTAAGCTTATGTTCCATGAGTCTGGGGTTCTCACCGGACTGAATGGAAAGGACGCCCTCCACCATCATTTCGCGCAGCAGGATTTCTTCAGCGCTGTTTCCTGCAAGCTTTGTAGCAATAGGATTACAGAAGAAGTTGGCCATAATACTGCCATACAGGGTAGTAATAATAGCCAATGCCATTGCACTACCGATGGCCGATGGATCATCCATGGTTCTCAGCAGGTTAACCAAGCCCAGCAGGGTTCCTATCATACCCCAGGCAGGGAATTGCGCAGCCAATGTTTTATAATAGGACTGCACGGCTTGATGTCGGTTGGCCATACTGTCAATTTCCAACTGCATGGAGGTTTTTACGATATCAGCCTCAATACCGTCCACCACCAGCTCCATGGCCTTCTTAAGGAAGTTATCCTTTAAATCGGCCTGGGCTGATTCCAAAGCCAGGAGACCTTCCCTTCGTGCCTTCTGGGAGAGCTCCACCATGACCTGGATGGTCTCAATGGCCGATGTTTTAGGGGATTTAAAAATCAGTGGCAGAGCTTTCAGTGCCTTACCGGTATCAGCAAGAGGAAAACTCAGTATCGTACAGCCAATACCACCGCCTATGGTACATACGATGGAGGGAAAGTCTAAGTAAAAGTAAATCTCGCCACCACCGCTGATGATACTATAGCCCAGTGCAAAAAAACCTGCTATCAGACCTGCTATCGTTGCTATATCCATATCTACACCCGCTTTTGTAAATCTTTATCTTTGCTTGCGCAAATCATTCCCTTTTAACAGGGAAGTAATTGATGATAAATATATCAGCAACATTTATATCGGCAAATGGATGTGGATTTCTTAACGGAGAGGAACCAAAGGAAACTGAGAAAAAAAGTATTGTATTTTTATACATTTGAATGTATAATAATTCATATCCTAAGGAAAGTGGTGAATATGATGAAGCATTTGTTATGTTTAAGCGAATGGTCCAGCGAAGAAGTTTTAGAAACCCTGAAGTTAGCTGAGAAACTGAAGTATGAGAATAAGAACGGTATCAGACACAACCATCTGTTAAAGGGCAAATCCCTGGGGCTTATTTTTGCAAAATCCTCCACGCGCACCAGAGTCTCCTTTGAGGTGGGCATGTATCAGCTTGGCGGCTATTCCCTCTTTTTAAGCTCCAATGATATTCAGTTGGGCCGCGGCGAAACGGTATCCGACACCGCTAAAACACTTTCCAGGTATATAGACGGAATCATGATCAGAACCTTCAAACACAGTGATGTGGTGGACCTGGCCAATTGCGGCACCATTCCGGTCATCAACGGGCTGACCGACAGCCAGCACCCCTGCCAGATTCTTGCCGACCTTCAGACCATCAAGGAATACAAGGGCAAGTACAAAGGCCTGAAGCTGGCCTATGTAGGCGATGGCAACAATGTGGCCAACTCCCTGCTCATTGGCTGCGCCAAGGTGGGTATGGATATCTCGGTGGCTACTCCCCAAGGATATGAATGCGAGGAACAGTCCATTCAGGCAGCGAAAGAAGCCGCAAAAGAAACCGGAGCCAATATTCAGATTACCTATGACCCCTATGAAGCTGTTAAGGATGCCGATGTGGTCTACACCGATACCTGGGTCAGCATGGGCATGGAAGCTGAAAAAGAAAAGCGGATCCAAATCTTTATGCCCTACCAGGTTAATGCAAAGCTGATGAGCGCCGCAAAGAGCGATGCCCTCTTTATGCATTGCCTGCCTGCCTACAGGGGCTATGAGGTCACCGAGGATGTTATTGACGGACCGCAATCGGTGGTCTTTGACGAGGCCGAGAACAGACTCCACGCGCAGAAGGCCGTTCTCGTCAAGCTCCTGGGGTGATGACATGCTGTATTCATTTATTATAAGGCGCGCCACCCCCGGTGATGCCCCGGCGGTTTATGCCATTCTTCAGTCAGCCTTTCAGGAATACGGAGCCCTTACCGGACAAAAGGACTTGGAAGCCCTTAAGGAGACCGAGGAGGATATCCGTAAAGAGATTGAAACCAAGGCTGTGTATATTGCCGTCATTGATGACGCCATTGTGGGAACGGTGAGGCTGGATATCCATGGTGATGAGGCCTACTTAAGCCGATTCGCCGTTGATCAGAGAAACCGGAACATCGGTATCGGCAAATCCCTCATCAGCGTGGTGGATAAATACCTTAAAAGTCAGGGCGTAAAAAAGGTGACTTTACATACGGCCTCCAAGCACAGTGTTCTGGTGCGCTTCTATTACAGCCGCGGCTTTTACACCGAAGCCATAGAAACGGATCGAGGCTATTTGCGTGCCCGCCTGGTTAAAGAGTATTGCTGAAGCCATCTTCAAGAGTTTTAACTGTAAACATCAAATAAACTCGTTCCATTGCAAATAAAATCGTTCCGCTGAAAATAAAGATGTTCCTTTGGAACAGGGTTAAGGGGCAAGGTTTAAGGAATTAAGTTATGCATCCTTTTAATAAATCAATCCTTTGTAATCCGCTTATCGTGCAGGTTACAAAGGATTTTATTTTTCTATTCTTAGCCCTTTTCCCTTTTTCCTTATCTCTTCTACGGAACGACTTTATTTTCTATTTTCCCTTCCATTTTTCCCATTTAATTCAATTTAACTATCCCTTTTACGGAACATCTTTATTTTCATCCATTTTATCCCATCCATCAACCATGCGGGTTTGCGGAGTT
>JAKIML020000128.1 GCA_022702935.2 Bacillota bacterium
CGGTTATCGATTACAGCCGTATTCGTGCCAGGGATGCCTATGTATTGGATTTGGGCGGAGCCATCGGGGAGGCTGCCAATGCCGCCCCCACCATATTATCCTTTGAAATTCAGATTCACGGTAAGGCTGCCCATGCCGGATTTGCCCCCAGGGAGGGCATTCATGCCATAGAGGCCGCCGCAAAGGCCATTGCCCGTCTGCCCCAGGGAGAACCCGCACCGGGCTTCACCTTTAACATCGGCCGTATTGAAGGCGGCGGAGCCGGCAATATTGTCCCCGCCCTGTGCACGGTCAGGGGCGAGATGCGCAGCCTGGACCATAAGGCCGTGCTGGCCTATTGGGAAACGGTTAAGACCGTTTTTCATCAGGAGGCGGCCAATATCGGCGCGAAGGTAGATGTCAAACACAAGATTGAATTAACGGCCTATGAAACACCGCTTCACACCTCGGTGGTGGAACGATTTGAGCGGGCTTGCCAAAAGACGGGTGTGCCCTGCCATATCCACAGCACCTTTGGCGGAAGCGATCAGAATAACTTTGCTCTGCATGGCATCAATGGCTTGGTCATTGCCTGCAGCATGCATGAGGTTCACAGCAATCGCGAGCATAGCCATCTTGACGAGCTGGAGTCAGGCGTGAAATTGGTTATGGCGCTTATGACCGACTGAAGGGATGATGGACCATGAAAATACCGCTTCAATATCAAAGAACCGAATATGACTGCGGCCCCACCAGCCTGCTTAATGCCATCAGCTTTCTGGTGCACCGGGAGGATTTTCCGCCCGATATTCTGAGGCATTTTATGATGTACACCCTGGACAGCTATAACGAAAAGGGTGAGGCCTATAAGAACGGCACCTCCAAAATGGCCATGTTCTTTCTGGCCAGCTGGCTCAATGAGTATGCCAGAGTGACCAAATACCCGCTGCATGCTGAAACCCTCAGCGGCGAAAAGGTCTTTATTTCAGAGGACAGCCCCATTATAGAGGCCCTTCGCCAGGGCGGCGCAGTCGTCACCCGAGTCTTTCTAGGCTGTGGGCACTATGTGACCCTTACCGGCATCACCGAACAGGGCATCCGGCTCTTTGACCCCTATTACTACGAGGGGCCCTTCACCGAATCGGGGATTGCATTGATTCACGACGCTCCCTTTTCGGCCAATCGCCTGGTTGATTTTGAGCTGTTCAACCGCGAGGAGGATGCTTCCTATGCGCTGGGGCCTGTCAAAAACCGGGAAGCGGTGCTCATCTACAATACCAATACACGGCAAACACCGGAGAATACCATCGAGTACTTTCTGTAAAGCCATATAACCCAAACATGACACCATCCAAGGGGGCGCTTACGCATGAAAACGCTGACAACCGGAAAGATTTCCTTTCAAAACCTAAAACGGAAGCCCTTTCGCACCATCGCGCTGATGGTTGTGGCAGGCATTCTGGCTTTTGTGCTTTTTAGCGGAACCATTCTCACCCTGAGCCTCAAAAACGGGCTTAAAAGTGTTGAAGCACGCTTCGGCGCCGACTTAATCGTGGTGCCCCTGGGCTATGAGGGTGCCCAGGAAGCCATTCTCTTAACCGGGGAGCCCTCCTATTTTTATTTTGACAGGACCGTGGAGGATAAGCTCAGCCAGGTTGAAGGCATTGAGATGTTGACCACCCAGTTTTATTTAACCTCCCTGGGTGCGGACTGCTGCGACCTGCCGGTTCAGATCATTGGCTTTGATCCCTCCTCCGATTTTGTCATCCAGCCCTGGATTTGCCAGAGGCTTTCGGGCGGTGTTGAGGACGGAAAGCTGATTGTGGGCAGCGATATCCATCTGGACAATGACCTTTCGGTCAAGTTCTATGACAAAGTGTTCCCTGTTGCAGCCCAGCTTGATGAGACGGGTACGGGACTGGATCAGTCAGTTTTCGCAACCCAGGCCACCATTAAGGATTTGTTCACCCATGCCAAGGAGAAGGGCATGAATTTCTTGTCAGACACCAATCCGGACACCCTCATCTCCTCAGTGCTGATTAAAGCCAAGGACGGTTATACGGTGGAGCAGATTATGACCAACATCCGCCGCAAGGTGGACGGCGTCCAGATTATTAAAACCCAGAGCATGATCGCCAAGCTTTCCCAGAGCCTGGATAAGTTTACGGGTTTTCTGTATTTCTTTGCCGCCATAGCCCTGGTCATGGCCCCCGTGCTTTTGTCAGTGGTTTTCTCAACTTCGGCCAACGAACGGAAAAAAGAATTCGCAACCCTGCGTATTCTTGGTGCCACCCGCAAAAAGCTGGCATCCATCCTCATCCGGGAGTCGCTTTATATCGGCGGTACCGGCGGCACTTTAGGCATCCTCCTGGCCGCTATGTTCGTTTTTCCCTTCAGTCTGTTAATCAGCCAGAGCATCGGCTTGCCCTATATTCAACCCGCTCCCCTTCTGATTCTTGCCATTCTTTTGGGAACGCTGTTGATTTCACTGCTCATCGGGCCGTTGGCCTCGGCCTATGCCGCTGTCAAAATAAGCCGTGTGGACACCTATCTGGCCTTCAGGGAGGGGGAATAGCATGCTTTTGGAAGTCAAAAATCTCAGTAAAGAATATAAGCGCGGCAGCAAGCCCTTTTTTGCGGTTCGCCATGTGAACCTGAAGCTGGATGATGGCGACTTTGCCATCATCATTGGCCGCTCGGGCAGCGGCAAAAGCACGTTGCTGAATCTCATCGGCGGGCTGCTTACACCCACCTCGGGCGAAATTCGCATCAGCGGAAGAAATCTTGCCCTGGTCAACGACAAGGAGGGCTCGTTGTTCCGCAACAGCACCATCGGCTTTGTGCCCCAGGGGCAGAGCATTCTGTCCAGCTTAACCGTCCTTGATAATGTTAGGCTCCCCCATTATCTCTGGAATCGTCAGGGGGATGTGACCGAAAGGGCCCTGTCCCTCCTGGATCAGGTGGGGATTAAGCATCTGGCCAACGCCTATCCCCAGCATTTATCGGGCGGCGAGCTTCGGCGTGTGGCCATTGCCCGCGCTCTTATGAACAACCCAAGGCTTTTACTGGCCGATGAACCCACCAACGATCTGGACAGCCAGACGGCGGGCGAGATTCTGGGCCTGTTGTCCAATATCGCCAGGACCGGTACGACTGTATTGATGGTTACCCATGACACACAGGCCATCAAATTCGGAAACCGTATCTACGAAATGATAGATGGGGATTTGCTTGAAAGCATCCCTGAAAATACATGGAGCAAGGTGGCATCCTCATGAGTCTTTACATACGCTTCGCCCAAAGGTCCGATGCATCATTGGTGCTTGAATTCATCAGAGAGCTTGCCGTGTTTGAGGGCATGGGTCATCTGGTAACGGCCACCGAATCCCATATTGAACATTCCTTGTTCCAGAAATATCAGGCACAGGTTTTAATCGCCGAGTACGAGGGCATACCTGCGGCCTTTGCCCTGTTTTATCCCGTCTATTCCACCTTTTCGGGAGGCCAGAACCTCTTTCTGGAGGATCTCTATGTCCGGGAGGCCTATCGTGGCAAAGGGATCGGCAAGACGTTGATGAAAAAGCTGGCCCAAATCGCCCTTGAGCAAGGGGCCCAACGTCTCGACTGGTATGTGCTTGAAGAGAACAAAAAGGGGGCTGAGTTCTACCAAAGGCTTGGAGCAAAACCCCTCTTGGACCGTCGGACCTATCGCATGGGTTTGGATGATATGAAATCTTTAGTAAATGGAGGAGGGACTCATGTCTAAAGTCAATTTATCTTTCCCCGAGGTACAGATAAGAGAAATCCGTATAAATTCCATTACCGGATACCAGGGGGATGCGCAGGAGCTTGTAGAAGCAAGCTACAGCGGCCTTAAGGATAAGGAGCGCACCTTCAGCCAATGCTTGGGCTGTGCTACCTCCAAGGCTGCCTGTATGACCGTATTAATTCAGGATGCCGCAGTCATCAGCCATGGCCCGGTGGGATGCGCCTCCTGTCTGCATGAATTCGCTTTTACTTATCGGGTGAACTCCCCCTTGCGGGGCGTCGTCAAGCCCACACCCCGCCGCATCTTCTCCACCAATCTCAAGGAGAAAGACACGGTGTACGGAGGTATGACAAAGCTGGCCAATACCATCCGTGAGGTCTATGAACGCACTAGGGCCAATGCCATCTTTGTTCTGACCACCTGCGCCGCAGGGATCATTGGTGACGACGTGGAGAGTGTTTGTGATGAGGCTGAGGAGGAACTGGGCATCCCTGTGGTGGCCATATTCTGTGAGGGCTTCCGCTCCAAGGTCTGGACCACCGGTTTTGATGCCGCCTATCACGGCATTGCCCGCAAGCTCATCCAGCCGCCCCGTCAGCGCCGGGATGACATGATAAATGTGATTAATTTCTGGGGAAGCGATGTGTTCGCCGAATGGTTTGCCGCCTTCGGCGCCAAGCCCAATTACATTACCCCCTATTCCACTGTCAATGGCTTAAAGTATGCCAGCGAAGCGGCGGCCACCGTCCAGGCCTGTTCAACCCTGGGAAGCTACCTGGGTGCTGTACTGGAACAGGAATTCGGGGTTCCCGAGATACCCGCTGCGCCTCCCTATGGCATTGCCCAGACCGATCGCTGGTTCCGGGCCCTTGGAAAGGTGCTGGGCAAGGAGGAAATCGCCGAAAACCTCATCGCCGAGAAAAAACGCAAATATTTGCCTAAAATAGAGGCCCTTCGTGAAAAGCTCAGCGGGAAAACCGCCTATGTGACGGCAGGCGCCGCCCATGGCCATGCCCTGCTGGACATTCTCGGGGAGCTGGGGCTAAAGACTGTTGGGGCCGCCATTTTCCATCACGACCCCGTCTATGACAGCGGGCGCAAAGAGAATGATCAGTTGGCCCAGCGTGTCTCCGACTACGGCAATGTGCCCAACTTCAATGTCTGCAATAAGCAGGAGTTTGAGCTGGTCAATGCCCTGAACCGCATTCGTCCCGATGTGCTTTTGGCTCGTCACGGGGGCATGACCCTGTGGGGCGCCAAGCTGGGCATCCCCTCCCTGCTGGTGGGCGACGAGCATTATTCCATGGGCTATGAAGGCCTGGTCAACTATGGAGAGCGCCTGCTGGAAGTGATTGAAAACGACGAGTTTGTCAAGAACCTGGAAAAGCACGCCATCAACCCCTATACCCAGTGGTGGCTGAACCAGCCCCCCCATTATTTCCTGAAAGGAGGAACCGGAGTATGAGCTTGTCAGGCATGATTGAACAGGAACGCTTCACCTGTGCCATTGGCGCCCTGCAAAGCGTAGTAGCCATTCCCAGGGCAGTCCCCATCCTCCATTCAGGTCCCGGCTGCGGGGAGATGATTGCTGGCTTTTTTGAACGCTCCACGGGTTATGCGGGAGGAACCACCTCCCCCTGCACCAACTTCACCGAGAAAGAGGTGGTCTTTGGCGGCATCAATCGGCTTCGGGATATTATCCGAAATACATACAAGGTTCTGGACACCGATCTGCAGGTGGTTTTAACCGGCTGCACCGCCGGGATTGTGGGCGACGATGTGGACAGCCTGGTGTCCGAGTTCGCCGAGGAGGGCAAACCCATTGTATCGGTGGAAACGGCCGGCTTCAAGGCCAATAACTATGAGGCCCACAGTCTGGTGGTCAATGCCATCATTGATCAGTATGTGGACTTATTTGTCGCTGAGAATGCACCCAGGTCCAGCAAGAATACGGTGAACCTTCTGGCCTCCATCCCTTACCAGGACCCGTTCTGGAAGGGCAATCTTTTTGAATATAAGCGTCTGCTGGCCGGCCTGGGCCTTAAGGCCAACATCCTCTTTGGTCCTTACTCGGGCGGGGTCAAGGAATGGCAGACCATACCCACAGCAAACTTTAACATTCTGGTTTCTCCCTGGTATGGCAAGCCCATCGCCGATCATCTTAAGACCAAATATGGTCAGGAATATACCTGGTTCCGTCATGTGCCCATCGGGGCCAATGAGACCGAGGCCTTCCTCTATCAGGTACTGGATTTCGCTCTTACGCAGGGTGCCGAGATTGATGAAAAGGCGGCCCGAGCCTTTATCCAGCACGAGTCCAAGGCCTATTACGAGGAAATTGATAACCTGGCCACCTTCCTTTTGGAATTCCGGTATGGTCTTCCCAACCATGTCCATATTCTGCATGATGCGGGCTATGTGGTGGGATTGTCCCGGTTCCTGCTCCACGAGGTGGGCATCGTTCCCAAGGAGCAGTTCATCACCGACGCAACCCCTGAAAAGTTCCAGGAGGATATCCGTGCCGAACTTAAGGCAACCAGCCAGAAAAGGGAGATCCCCGTCTACTTTGAACCCGATGCGGGAAGAGCCCAGGAGATTCTCCGGGGCATCCATCACAATGGCAGGGGCCTGATTATCGGCTCTGGCTGGGATAAGGAGCTGGCCAAGGAAAAAAACTATGATTTTCTCTCAGCAGCAGTACCCTCTCCCTACCGCCTGGTCATGACCACCAATTATGTGGGTTTTACCGGGGGACTCAGGGTCATTGAGGACATTTATCACCTGGTGCTCTCGACCTATGCTTAAGTGAGGTGGGCCATGGGCTTCCGAATCGCTTTTGCAAGTATTGACGGCACCAGGGTTGACCAGCACTTTGCCTCGGCAAGGTATTGGCAGATCTATGATATAGACTCGCAGGCTCATTTTGTAGAAACCCGCAAGCCCCTGTATCTTCATCAGGGCCATTGTGAGGGAGGCTTTGGTCCCCTTCTCACTCTGCTCTCGGACTGCCACGCCATCTTTGTCACAAGAATTGGTCAGGCCGCAGCCATCGCCCTTATGCGCAGCGGGAAGCGAGTCTTTGAAGCCTCAGGTCAAATCAACGACATTCTGGATCAGCTTATCAGGGGTAATTTGCTGAAAGACAACAACCGTTAACTCTTTGCTTACATTTAAATACAGACATATGAAGAATCTTCACTGGCTTCGGCACGGGCTTAAGAAGATGTCATGGGCCGATCGTGTGTTTTAAGAGGAGGTGGTTTGATTTGTGTTGCGACTGTGAGTTGCAGGAGATACCCCGATGTAGTCACTTTGTTTGGATGAAAGGAGATATTCATGGAAATCAAACCCGAGAAATCCGGATATGGATTTGATACCCAAAGATTACGGGCAGGCTATGAGCCTAAGGAACACAACTATGCTGTTTCGCCCCCCATTTATCAAACCGCCGCCTTTGATTTCAGAGATGTGGAGCATGCCAAGGCCCTGTTTGGCATACGTGAATTAGGAAACCTTTATACCCGTATCGGCAACCCCACCGTTGGGGTGCTGGAGCAAAGAATAGCCGCCCTTGATCATGCCAGCGGCGCTGTGGCCCTGTCCTCAGGCATGGCAGCCATCAGCTATACCCTTTTGAACCTTGCCGAGGGCGGGGGACGCATTTTGACCTCGCCCTATCTCTATGGCGGCAGTGCCGACAGCTTTAAGAAGATCTATCCCAAGTTTGGCATTACCTTTGATATTGCGCAGAACATCCTCAATCCCGAGAAACTGGCCGAGGAAATCAAGCCCGACACCAAGGCCATCTATGTTGAAAGCATCAGCAATCCCAGTGCTGTGCTTCTGGATATTGACGCCATTGCCAAAGTGGCCCATGATCATGGCATCCCCCTGGTGGTGGATAATACCGTGGCCACCCCCTATTTATACAATCCCATTGACCATGGGGCCGATATTGTGGTCTACTCGGCCACCAAAGGCCTGACCGGCCATGGCAATGTCATTGCGGGCCTGGTGCTTGAAAGCGGCAAGTTCAACTGGAAGAGCGATAAATTCCCCCAATTCTCCGAATTGTACTACACCCTGCGCGACATTGATGAGAATTGGCGCAGCTTCCTGGATGTGTTCCCCTTAGCACCCTTTACCGGCAGAATCCGCTTTAATTACCTGAACTACTTCGGCGCGGCCCTCTCCCCCTTTGACGCCTATCTGGTGCTGATAGGGCTGGAAACCCTGTCCGAGCGCATTGCCAAACAGGTCCACAACGCGGAGGTCCTGGCCGATTATCTCAGTAAGCATGAGGCCGTGGAATGGGTTCGGTATCCCACGCTGAAGGACAGTCCCTCCCATGATCTGGCCAAGCGGGATTTCCCCAGGGGCACCGGAGGTATTCTCTCCTTCGGCTTTAAAGGAACCACGGCCCAACGGGAAACCTTTCTGAACTCGGTTGAGCTGTTCCATTACCACGTCAATATCGGGGATGCCCGAAGCCTCATTGTCAACTCTCCCCAGACCACCCATGGCGAGTTGGAGGCCCACGAAAAAGTCGTGGCCGATATCCCCGAGAATCTGATACGCATATCGGCAGGTCTGGAGGATGTCTCGGATCTCATCGCCGATTTGGAGCAGGCATTTAAAAAGGCCCTGGCCTAAATAAAAAGGAGTGTTAAAGTATGAAGAAGCATATAAAGAAGTCCATTTGCATAGTCCTTCTGCTGGTCCTCGTGGCCAGTACCTTTGCCGGTTGCGGCAAAGCAGCCTCCGGAACCCCCGGCAGCGGCTCCGGTCAATACAAGTATGGAAAAATCGATATCCCGGGCAAGGACGGCGCCCTTTGCGCTGCCCCCATCTATATCGCCTATGAAAAAGGCTTTTATGCTGAGGAAGGCTTTGATGTCAACCTCATCTCTGCCGACACCGAGACCCGGAAGGTGGGGCTTAACAACGGCAACATCCCCATCGTCAACGGTGACTTCCAGTTCTTCCCCTCCATTGAGAACGATGTGAAGGTTAAGGTGGTGGATGGTCTCCACTATGGGTGTATTAAGCTGATTGTTCCCCTGGACTCTCCCATAAAGAGCGCCACCGATCTTAAGGGCAAGAAAATCAGTGTTGACGAAATTGGCGGAACCCCGCATCAGGTGGCCTCGGTATGGCTGGAGAAGAACGGCATTTCGGCCAAGCAGGAAGACGGCGAGGTGACCTTCCTCCCCTTCTCCGACGGCAACCTGGCAGTAGAAGCCCTCAACAAGGGCGAAGTGGACGTGGCCGCCCTTTGGGATCCCTTTGGCTCGGTTCAGGTAAAAACCGGAAAATATCGTGTCATCCTGGATATCTCCTCCGATGATCCCTTTGCCGGCAAATACTGCTGCTTCCTCTATGCCTCTGAAAAGCTTCTGGAAAAGGAGCCTGAGAAGGTGGCGGCCCTCTTAAGAGCCTATCGTAAGGCCCAGAACTGGATTGCCGACAACCCGGAGGAAACCGTGGACATCATCATCAACAAGAAGTACGCCCAGATCGAGGACAGGGATTTGGCCATCGAACTCATAAAGAGCTACAGCTATCCCACCACGGCTGATCGTGAGAAAGCGCCCAATCAGGTTTATGAAAACGTCCTTTACTTTGCAGAGCAGCTCCACGAGATCGGGTATTTGTCCACCGATCCTGCCGAGTTTACCAAAAAAGCCTATTCCCAGATTGACATCAACTTAGGCAAGTGATGACTATGTCTGTTTGCTCCCGCTTGGCTGCTTAAGGTCAGGCGGGAGCAGCAACCATGATACAGGAGGTATTCAGCCATGGAAAATTCAGTGGAAATAGGTCTTCCTATCCCCGCCAATATTAAGGCCAAACCGCTCAAGAAGGGGCTCAAGGCCGTGTCGACCAAGGCATGGGGCGGCTATTTCAGCTTAACCCTCCTCGGGTTCGCCATTGCCATTCTTGCCAACCTTCTGGTCAGGCAAATTGCCGATGTGGAGATTAAAACCTACACCCTGGCAGGTATTCCCGTCACTTTCAACACGCTTTATCAGTTGGTTCTGGGCGCTATTATCGTCATTTATGCGATTAGCGGGATCTATTCCTATTCTGATCCCTATCGCAGGGCGAAATTCGCCAGCCGCGCGCCCTTTCGCTTTGTGATGGGTCTGGCCCTGACTGCGTGGGATATATTGGGGACCAAGCTGTTGCTGCTTCCCCAGCCCTTCTTTCCGGGCCCTGCCAAGATTCTGGAGTCCTTTCTCATGGAAGGGGACTTTATCTGGGAGAACACCCTTTACTCCTTAAGGCTCTTTGCTGCAGGGTTCAGCCTGGGTGTGATATTCGGCATTGGCACCGGCATTATCATTGGCTGGTTTCCCAAGGTCTATTACTGGGTTTATCCCATTCTGAAGATCACGGGGGTTATCCCTGCCGTGGCCTGGATGCCCTTTGCCCTGACCCTATTCCCCACGCCGTTCTCGGCAGCGGTGTTCTTAATCGTTATCTGTGCCTGGTTCTCCATTGCCGCCCTCACGGCCCAAGGTATACAGTCCACCCCCAAGTCGCTGTTTGAAATTGCCCGTACTCTGGGTGCCAAAACACCCTTTCTGGTGTTCAGGATCGCGGTGCCCCAGGCCATGCCCCAGATCTTTACCGGTATTGCCAATGCCAACGGCTTTGCCTTTACCACCCTGGTCATGGCCGAAATGATGGGTCAGCCCGGTGGTCTGGGCTATTACATCAACCTCAGCAAGGTATGGTCGGCTTATTACAAAGTCTTCGCCTCCATCCTTGTCATGGCTGTTTTGTTCAGCCTCATTATGAAAGGGATTGGATTGATACAGGCCCGCGTCCTGCGCTGGCAGAAAGGCTGGGTGAAGGAATGAACAAGGAATTATCGGTTATCAGCGATATTATTCTGAGTATTGAAAACGTGAACCACACCTATTACGACGATACCGACAACCATGTGGAGGCACTGCAGGACATCAACCTGGAGGTGCGCCGCGGCGAGTTCCTGTCCATCATCGGCTCCTCGGGCTGCGGAAAAACAACGCTTCTGCGCCTTATTGCGGGGCTTGAAAAGCCGGAGACCGGAAAGCTGATCCTCAACGGGGAGCAGATCTTTGGTCCTGATCCGCAGCGGGGCTATGTGTTCCAGCAGGGAGGCCTGTTCCAGTGGCTGACGGTGGAAAAGAATATTGCCGTGGGCTTGAAGGCCCGCCATGTCTATAAGGAAAACAAGGAGCGCATCGCCCACTATATCGATCTCATCGGCCTGAAGGGCTTTGAAAAATCCTATCCGCATCAAATCAGCGGCGGCATGGCCCAGCGGGTGGCCATCGCCCGGGCACTCATTAATAATCCCAGGGTGCTGCTTCTGGACGAGCCCATGGGGGCCCTGGATTCCTTTACACGGGCCGATATTCAGGATAAGCTCCTGGAGATGCGCAAAGAGAACGATACTACCATGATTCTTGTCACCCATGATGTGGATGAGGCCATCTATCTCTCGGACCGGATAGTGATTATGACCCCCCGTCCCGGACGCATCAGTGAGATCATGGAAGTCAAGCTGCCGCATCCCCGATCCCGCGGCGGAAGCGAATTCCTGGCAATACGCAAGGATATCTTAGAAAAACTGCACCTGGCGAGCGCATTACCGCAGCCGGAGTACACCATATGATAGGGAAGGATGGAGACGCATGAGTAAGCAAATCAGACAAATCGCCATTTATGGAAAGGGCGGTATCGGAAAATCCACAACCACACAGAACCTGACGGCGGGTCTTGCCGAGATGGGCAAGAATGTCATGGTGGTGGGCTGTGATCCCAAGGCCGATTCCACAAGGCTGTTGCTGGGAACCCTTGCCCAGCGCACGGTTTTGGACACCATTCGCGAGACCGGTGATGACGTCACCCTGGACAATATTATGCGCAGGGGCTTTGGCGGCATACGGTGCGTGGAGTCCGGTGGCCCCGAACCCGGTGTGGGCTGCGCAGGCCGTGGTATCATCACCTCCATAGGCCTTTTGGAACAGCTTGGGGCCTATACCGAGGACCTGGATTACGTGTTCTATGACGTTCTCGGTGACGTGGTATGCGGCGGCTTTGCCATGCCCATACGCGAAGGAAAAGCACAGGAAATCTATATTGTGGCCAGCGGCGAGATGATGGCTCTGTACGCGGCCAATAATATTGCCAAGGGTATCGCCAAGTACGCCCAAAAGGGCGGTGTGCGCCTGGGCGGTATTATCTGCAACAGCCGCAATGTGGATCGGGAAATCGACCTGCTTCGGGCCTTCGCTTCAGAGCTTGGCACCCAGCTTATTTACTTTGTCCCTCGCGATAATGTGGTGCAGCGCGCCGAAATCAACCGCAAGACGGTCATAGACTATGCGCCCACATCACAGCAGGCCAACGAATACCGCAGCCTGGCCAAGGCCATTGATGAAAACACTTTCCTCACCATTCCCAAGCCCATGACCCAGGAACGGTTGGAGCAGATCCTTCTGGAGTACGGTTTGATCGATGGCTTGAAGGACGATTATCGGATTTGACGAAGTCATCTTAGCTTCTCTGTCCAGCCTAAAGAAACCAAGAATGAAAAGGGGTTATCCCAAGCAGTAAAAAAGCCATGAAACTCTCTTCTTCTGGCGGCCTCAAGAACAGGAATCTCCTGCTTAAGGCTTATCCGATGAGAACGTCATGGCCTATTGTTTATCTTTTATTTTGGGACGTCACCTCTTTCCTGGGACATCCCCTATTCTCCGCACTATTCCCTGTCTTCTACGCGCTGATGATAGGTTCTTCCAGCAAATCCTCATCAATAAGGTCCCTGACCACCAGATCCTGTGTGATATGAATGAGAATGATGGGCAGAATGGAATCAAAGACAATAAACAGGAACCCATAAAGAAGCCCTAACAGGGTGGGCTTGATGGCCTCTGCACCTTGATAAATATGCCCCAGGCCGAAAATGAGGGTGGTTATTAAGAGGATCACCAGCACAGAGAACCTCGGAAAGAGCACCGTGAGGGCACAGAATAGATATCCCCTGTATGTAATCTCTTCGGTAACCCCTGCCGTTATGGCAACATAGGTCCAAAGCTTTTTTTCCTTATGGGTAATGG
>JAKIML020000097.1 GCA_022702935.2 Bacillota bacterium
AATTCTGGTGACTATAACGGAGAGGCCACACCTGTTCCCATTCCGAACACAGAAGTTAAGCTCTCCCGTGCAGACGATACTTGGCTGGAGACGGCCTGGGAAAATATGTCGTTGCCAGAATTTTATCAAGACCCTGAGGAAAACCTCGGGGTTTTGTTTTTGCCCTCTTTGACATTGTAAAAAAGCTTTGAAACTCTTTAAAGCAGAGAATTCAAAGCTTTTTATTATGAAATAACAAGGTTCCCGGGCCCCCACCAGCAATCTGAGATTGCATGGCGAGGTTCCTATTTGTCCGGGAAAATGAGTCATTATGCTCACGACAACGGGCTATCATTGGTAGCTTCCCAAAACAGCGGTGCAAATGTCCTCAACCAATGTGAGCGCTCCGTCGTAGCCGGCATAGGTCCGGCTAAGCGTCATGCGTTCGAGAAGCGGAGTGGCTATAGGAATGCACAGGGAGCCGATTTCCTTTGAGAAGGTTTTCTCCCACCCGCTTCCCAATATCAGGGGAGGGGAACTGAAACGCATGCTTCTTATGCGTTCCTGCACATAACCGCTTCCCAGTGCAAACTCAACTTCGGCCTTGATGCCGCCGTTAAAATTACTAAATTCCCTAATAATGTCATCACGGCTCTCTTCCGGAGTTCCGTCGGTTATGAACTGGGTTTCAGGAATCATTCCCATGTCATTGACAAGAAATTTGGATATGCCCAGTGCATACGAGGCATCGGCGGTCACGATGAACCTTCGGGGCAGAAGCCGGGTTTTTAAAAGCTCGTCTGCTGCTCTCTCTATAAAATAATAATATCTCTTCTCGTTTCTGCCGATGACTTCCTCTACTTTGTCTTCCGCTATTCCCGTAAACGCGCCGACCTTTCTGAGAAACAGACCGGTTTCGGTAGGTCCTACCGGAAGATTGGGGAAATGAAGGTATGGTGTGTTGAATTGATCCTTAAGATATCTGACGTGGTCAAGCCCCACCCATGGGGAAACGAGCAGATTGAAACGCGCCGAAGGTATTTTGTTGAGACTTTCGACGTCGCCGTCAGGACTGAAGATGACGTTAGGCTCAAGGCCCAGTTCCCTCAACAGCTTTTCAACAGCCAGCAGGTCTCCGGCCCAGAAGGGATGGTAAAACGGAATGCCCGCCCATACGTTAATCCGTCTTTCTGCGATCTCGCCGGACGGTTTGAGAAATTGGCGTGCAATGGCGTCCAGCAGAATCTCGTGGCCGTCGATGTTACTGCCTTTGAATCCGGCGGTTTCAGCAAATAGGACAGGCTTATCTGCTCCTGAGAATTTGGACACAACGTCCCGAATATCGTCGCCCACTATCTCAGGAATGCATCCTGTCATGACCACGAACAAATCGGCATCGTACACCTTCAGGGCGTTTTCGATCAACAGTTCCAGTTTATCAGCCCCTCCGAAAATAACCTCCCCCTCGCCAATATTTGTGCAGGGGAGGATGTGCGAGCCTACGTGACCCGATCCCTGGCAGCCGTTATAGGTACCGATTGCGCCGTCCAGCTTCGCGGCACAGCCGGGTCCGGCATGCAATATGGGAACTGCTCCGTTGATAGCCAATACGGATTTGAAAGCGCCCAGGGCACATACGAATCTTGGTTTGTCTATGCAAGATGGCATAATTCAGACCTCCTCCTCGAGAAATCGGTGTTCGTTGCCAGCCAGCCACCCTTTCGAAAAAGGAAGCCGTGATCGGGCGGCGAGATTTCTCTCGAAATTTCTGTTGGTAAGCATGTCGAGCAGGGTTTGGGCAAAGTTGAGCAACCCTTCGTATCCGAAGGCCATGTATTCATCGATGATCGATACCGAAGCTATCCCGAGCTTCATGGCGATTGCGGCATTGCTGGGATGGCGGTACAAGTAGAGATCTGGTTTCAGCCTTGCAAGCATTTCGGCAATCTCGTCATACTGGTGATCGCAGACGCTTATGTCCAGGTCGGGAGAGCTCTCGGCCAGATAGGCGATGGACTCGGGCACACAACCGTGATCATACTGCTGATCCAGATGCCATGCGGCGGTATGTACAACCTCAATCCCAAGTTCCTCAAGGATTCGGGTAAAATTGAAAGCATAACTGGGTCCCATGCCGATTGCGGCACGAATTCCCCTGAACTTCAACTTTATCTCTTCGAGCGCCGGGATGATTTTAGCCCGTTCCGTCCGGATGTATTCCTCAACCTCATCCTCTTTGGACACGACCTTGCCAAACTCGCGGAGCCAGCTTTCATAGCCCACGATCCCATGGGGCTGCATGGATTTGACATAGGGCACACCGTACAACTGCTCCAGGCCGTTTCCCATATATGTCCCCAGCGTTCCGCAGACGCTCACCGTCACGGCCGACTCGGAAAGCCTTGAAAGCTGGTCGATGGTGCAGTAGCCCGCGATAAAAAGAGGTTCAAAGCCGAACCGTTTGAAAAGATCTCCTATTTCCTTCTTCGCGCTGGCGCGGAAGTTAATGACGTTAACCACGTTCGTTTTCCGGCTGGGAGGCTTTACGATTCCCCATAGTATGGCGTGAAAGGCGGCATCGAATCCAGATGCCCATATTTTAGTCCTGAAGCCTTCGCAGCTGACGGGAACGACGGGAATTCCGAGCTCTTTGGAAAGTGAACCGGCCATGCTGCCGATATCCTCGCCGATGATCGCCGAGGTGCACGAGGTTGTGATAAAAATCGCCGCGGGTTTTTTTACGCGATAAGCCTCGTAAACCGTTTCTCGAAGCTTCTCAAGGGAGCCGAAAACGGTGTCATGCTCGTTCATATTGGTACTGAAGATGGAAACGTCCGTGTGCGCGATTCCCTGTGCCGATTCGCCCCATTTGCGCGCGTTGTTGGCGCCCATGGCGTCACCCGCACAGCCTATTGGGGCATGGTTGATGATTGCTGCGTCGAGGATGGCGCTCAAATACCCCTGCGCGCACCCCGACATGCAGCTGCTGTTTTGACTGAAGCACCGCTTCTGATTTTTAATCGAGCAGGTTTGTGCAAGCCCGTACAATTCTTTCATCGTCCCTGAAAAACTGCTCGACGAATTGAGCCTGCGTTCCCTAGCCTGAACTTCCGCTGTTTTAAGATGGATTGACATCCGGTCACCTTCTTCCTGATATTTTTGCCTTCCTCATATTGCTTGTTGTTGATATAAAAAAGAGACTGAGATGATTTTATAGAAATACAAAATCAAGCCAGTCTCCGGTATATCCAGTTAACCAAACAAACATAGTAAACAGATATGAGATATATGAATACATTAGCACGAAGATCTGCCCGTGTCAACCCGATGAACAGTAATAAATTCACAGACTTCATCACGAATTCTTAATTAACCATTGACAGGGGGTAATGTTTGGTGATAATATGGCTGTAAGAAAACATAGTAAACATAAATGAATAATATGTATTATGTCGGGAGCAATCGGCTGACTAAAGATATTAGAGGCTGAATCGTCCTTATGCAGGATGGTTTTCCTTTTTTTATATCTGCGGATTCTTCCGGCCCCCCGCCGGAAGAACTCCCCCATGCTTACCTGGTAACAGGGTATGCATGTAAGAATCATGAATCAAATGGATTAGGCTGATAGAAATTTCGGAAATGGAAAAGGAGGCCAAGCAATGGCGGATGTGGCCGTAAAAGCATACCTGGAGTTTTATTACGGAACCCAAGAAGGAGAGAACCTATACGTCAGGCATTGGCCCTCGTCGAATGGTAAACCGGCAGCCGTCATTCAGATCGCCCATGGTCTGGGTGAGACAGCGGATTATTACAACGATTTTGCTGTAAAGGCAACGGCATCGGGATTATCTGTCTATATTCATGAAGCCAGAGGTCATGGTAGAACCGCCGGTGATGTCAATTCTCCCGAATATTCCGAAAAAGGGGGCGACATAGGCAGCCGTGGATTCGACGGACTTAGGGATGACCTTCATGAAATCACCGTTCTAATTAAAGAACAGTATCCGGGTATACCCGTCTTTTTGCTGGGGCACAGCATGGGGGCGGTTATCGCTCTGATGTACACCTTTAAATACGGCAGTGATCTAAGCGGCCTCCTGCTTACCGGATTCCCAGCGGAAAACCGGCAGCTCGGGTTCTTACTTGAAATGGTGGAGGAGGAGATCCGCGAAAACGGGTTGAAAGCTCCTTGCAGAAATACTTTCAACGAATTGTTCAAAGAGGTGCGCAAACCGTTCGAGCCCATGGAAACCGAACTAGACTGGATAACGAGCGACAGAAGACTGATCGAAGAGTCCCTGAGGCTTCCTTATACCTACGTCCTGTTCAACAACGGATTTTATAGATCCTTTTTACTGGCCATGACCGAAGTTTATAAAGAATCGAATTCCACCGCGATACCCCGCGATCTTCCAATACTCCTCATAAGCGGCGGAGTGGATCCGCTGACCGATAACGGCGAGGGAACGATCGCTTTGTGTGAACGCTATCTCAGAGCAGGCATCTTAAACGTCGGATTCAAAATTTATCCGGGTATGAGGCACAGCGTCCTGAGAGAGGTGAACAGGGACGAAACAGCGGAAGATATCATTGTCTGGATAAAAAACAAGATCTCGGAAGGATGTGGTCGCGTGAAGGAGACCGGAACAGCGGGACATCGATGTTGACGCCGCTATTAAGATCATAGCAAGAAACGGAACAATGAATGTATTTAAGGAGTGAAAAGAAATGTCGTTAAGAAAAAGATTAGCTTCAATATTATCCATCACGGCTGTTATAGCCATGGTATTCACGGGGTGCGGCCAAAAAGAGGCCCATCCGGCGTCGGTAAATACCCCGTCCGCCTCTCCATCAGCACAGGTATCAACGAACGAGGCATCACCTTCTCCCGAAGCGTCGCAGACAGCTCCAACAAACGGTATCCAGGAAGGCGGGGAGCTGATTTACGGCCTCACAACCGAACCGGATCACCTTGATCCTTATCAGGCAACCTCGGCCGATACGCGCCAAATCCTATTCAATATCTTCGAGGGACTCGTAAAGCCTGACAGGAACGGAGATCTTCAGCCGGCCGTAGCCGAAAGCCTTCCGGAGATATCCGCAGACGCGCTTACATACACCTTCAAGGTCAGAAGCGGGTTAAAGTTCCATAACGGGAACGCCGTAACAGCCGATGACGTCAAGTATTCGCTTGAGACGGCGGCAGCCGCCAAGATTGCAGGCCTTGCCAATATTAACGCAGTCGATGTCCTGGACGCCTCAACCGTCAGGATTTTACTCAAAGAGCCAGATCCTGATTTTCTTCCATACCTGACCGTGGCCATCGTACCCAAGGACTACACCGATCAGAACAATCATCCCGTTGGTACCGGACCGTTCGTGTTTGAATCGTTCACGCCCCAGCAATCGCTTGTTCTGAAGAAGAATCCCGATTACTGGCAGAAGGGTCTGCCGCATCTTGACAAGGTGACGTTCAAGCTCAAATCGGATACCAACGCCCTTCTCCTTGACCTGCAATCCGGGAGTGTCGACGGGGCAAGCGTAGATAATAACGCGGCACAGCAGGTAGGAAATCAGTATGAAATAAACCAGTCAAATTCGAACGCAGTTCAACAGCTCAACCTGAACAATGCCGTGAAACCCTTTGACGACGTGCGGGTTCGCCAGGCCATCAGTCATGCTGTCGACCCCGATGAAATCATCAATACCGTAAACTACGGCAAAGGCACAAGAGTGGGAACCCCCGTCATTCCAGGGCTCAAGTCCTACTTTGATTCGAGCCTCACCTATGCCTATCCGAAGGATATCGAGAAGGCAAAGCAGCTCCTGAGCGAAGCGGGGTATGCCAATGGTTTCAGCTTTACCATCACCGTTCCTTCAAACTATGTGGTTCATGTGAACACTGCGCAGGTAATTATTCAACAGCTGGCCGCCATAGGCATCACCGCGGACATCAAGCAGGTCGATTGGGCAACCTGGATCAGCCAGGTCTATACGAACCGGGATTATCAGGCTACCATCATTTCAGTGGACGGGGCTTACCTCTCACCGAAGAGCTTCCTGGCAAGGTATGTTTCAACGGCCTCCAACAACTTTTTCAATTATCAGAGCGATGAGTTCGATGCTCTATACGACAAAGCGGTTAAGGAGTTCGACCCGGCAAAGCGGATCGAATTGTTCAAGCAGGCCCAACAGTTAATTTCAAAGGATGCGGCGAATGTCTACATTCAGGACATCGCTTCATTCACAGCCCTTAAAAAAGGCCTTGGTGGTTTTACCCCTTATCCGCTCTACGTATTTGATGCATCAACAATCTATTATAAGAAGTAAAAACCATATCCTCCTCTCTCCTATACTTCCGGAATTTACGCACCATAAATTCCGGAAGTTGCCTTTAACTCTGCTAAACAACGCTGCTTTGCACCATCACCAAATTTCGTTTGATTCCGGATCGGGAGGGAAAAATCGGATGGGATACATGCTCCGCAGATTCATGACCTTGTTTCTTACTTTACTGCTGGTTTCGGTTCTGACGTTCATCGCCTTCAATATTGTGCCGGGTGATCCCGTGAGGCTTATACTCGGCACCGAGGCGACGGCCGAGAGGGTTGAGGCGCTGAGAATCCAGCTTGGGCTGGATAAACCGTTTCCTCAGAGATACGTGGACTGGCTTGGAGGATTTATCAGGGGAAATCCCGGCAATTCCATCAAGTATTCGGTTCCGGTGGGAAACCTGATAGGCGAAAGGCTGCCCGTGACCCTGTCTCTTGCGATTTTGAGCATTTTACTCATCATCGCTGCCTCAATTCCGCTGGGCATCTATAGCGCAAAGAAACGTTATACGCTGATCGACAGGGTTATCAGTACTGTCACGATGATCAATATATCCATGCCGAGCTTTTTTCTCGGGGTTGTATTTATCTGGGTTTTCGGGATCATCTTGCGGCTATTCAAGCCCGGCGGCTATGTTGATTACAGAGCCGATTTTGCCGGCTTTCTGGGATACCTTCTATACCCGGCTCTGGCCATAGCCCTGCCCAATATTGCCGTCGTGGTCAAGTTTTTAAGGACCTCTGTCATTGGCCAGTTAAAATCCGATTACGTGAGGACAGCATACAGCAAGGGCAACCGGGAAAACGCCGTTCTTTACCGGCATGTGCTCAAGAATGCTCTCGTTCCCGTCGTAACCCTGCTCGGGATGATCGTGGCCGAGATATTCTCGGGCTCAATCATCGTGGAGCAGGTCTTTGGGTTACCCGGCATCGGAAGACTGCTGATCTCATCCATATCCTCTCGGGACTTTCCATTGATAGAGACCCTCGTCATTTATATCGCTTTCATTGTGGTGGTGGTCAATTTTCTGGTAGACGTGGCGCTGCGGCTGATTGATCCAAGAATAAGGGTGAAGTGACATGCAAAAAAACACTGATTTCGATCTGAAGTTCGGACTTATCCTCATCGGACTGATTGTGCTGATGGTTTTAGTGAGCTGGTTCTATACGCCTTACGATCCTAACCTGATGAGCCCGGATCAGCGTTTCATGCCCCCCGGTTCTGCTCATCTCTTTGGCACCGACAATTTTGGCAGGGATAATTTCAGCAGGATTATGACGGGTGCTCAATTCACGCTTTTTGTGGCGATCAGCACTGTTTTAATCGGATTGCTGTTCGGAATCATCCTTGGTCTGCCGGCGGGCTTCTTCGGAGGGATTGCCGATGAGGTTGTCATGAGGCTGATCGATGCGCTGACCTCGTTTCCGGGTATTCTTCTGGCGCTGGTCATGACGACCGTCCTCGACAGGGGCAAGTTCACCATCATCATTGCCCTTGGGATACTGTTCGTGCCCAGCTTTACCAGAATCGCAAGGAGCGGGGCCCTACAGTACAAGGAAAGCGAGTTTGTAAAAAGCGCACAGGTTTTCGGGGCATCACCCTTGCGGATCATGCTTGCCCATATCCTTCCAAACATCTATCCACAGTTGCTTGCGGCCGTCGTCATTGGGTTGTCCAATGCCATCCTGGCTGAATCGGGCATGAGTTACCTTGGCCTGGGGATCCAGCCGCCGACGCCAAGCTGGGGACGCATGCTTTTCGAGGCCCAGTCCTATCTCTTCAACGCCCCATGGTATGCCATCGCACCGGGCGTCATGATTGCGATCACCGTGCTGGGCTTTAATTACATCGGAGAAGGAATCAGAAAGAAGTATTGCTGAAAGAAGGTCTTTAAATGACTGAGACTTTGTTGCGCGTATGCAATCTTTCGATAGGAATAAACACGCCTGAAGGCGAACACCTTGCGGTAGACGATATCAGCCTGCATGTCAAAAGGGGCGAAATTCTGGGTATAGTTGGGGAATCGGGCTGCGGAAAAAGCCTTACCGCCCTTTCCATTGCCGGACTTTTGCCCGAGGGAGTCGCCGTGACGGGCGGAAGCATCCTCTTCGACGGAATGGAGTTGAATGGCCTTAAGAAGGATGAATTACGGGCCATTCAGGGAAAAGACATTTCCATGGTATTTCAGGAGCCCATGACCTCGTTGAATCCATTAATGAAGATAGGAAAACAGGTAGCCGAGGTTTTGAAGATCCATTACAAGCTGACCTGGAAGGAAATGCGGGACGAAGTCCTTAGCGTACTCGGAAAAGTGGGTCTTCCCAGGCCGGCCGAGATTTTTAACAGCTATCCTCACCAGCTTTCTGGCGGAATGCGGCAGAGAGTGATCATCGCAATGGCGATCCTGTGCAAGCCCAAGCTCATCATCGCCGACGAGCCGACAACGGCCCTCGACGTGACCATTCAGGCCCAAATACTCGAGCTTTTAAGAAGGATCAATCAGGAGCTCGGAACGTCCATACTGTTCATATCCCATGACCTGGGAGTCATCAGCCGTTTGTGCAACCGAGTGGCCGTCATGTATGCCGGCAACATCATTGAAGAAGGGAATGTCCGAAGCATCTTCGTGCATCCCGTCCACGAATATACAAAGGGTCTCATAGGCTCGATACCGGATAGGAGCAAAAGGGGCGGACGGCTTGCGAATATTCCCGGAAAAGTGCCGTCCATCAACGAAAAAAGGTTCGGATGCGCCTTTGCTCCCCGCTGCGGCAAGGCGCAGGACGATTGCTTTTTCAAAAAGCCGCGGAGGATTGATTTGAGCGAATGGCACAGCGTAAGCTGTTACCTTGCCGAGCAGGAGAGTGAAATGGAGTATGTCAGAATCTGATGCCATACTGGAGATAAAAAACCTTACTATAAACTATTCTGTTCCAACCACAGGTTTCTTCAGACGAAAAAAGAGTCTGCGTGTTTTGGACGATGTATCCTTCAGGATTGAAAAGGGACAGATTTTCGGCCTTGTTGGTGAAAGCGGCTGCGGAAAATCCACGCTGGGCAGGTCGGTCGTAGGGCTGATACGCGATCTGGAAGGCGAGATCAGGATTGACGGCGAGAATATTAAAACCGCCAGGAACATCAGCAAGAAGGTCCAGATCGTATTTCAGGATCCCTTAAGCTCGTTGAATCCCAGGAGGAAGATTGGCTGGATACTGGAAGAGCCTCTGAAAATCCATGGTATCGGGAATAAGACGGAGCGGCTTGAGCGGGTGAACCGTATGCTGGAGCTGGTAGGGCTTGATAAAAGCTACAGGGACAGGTACCCCCACGAACTGAGCGGCGGGCAGCGCCAGAGGATCAGTATCGGCAGCGCCCTGATGCTGAGCCCGGGGCTTATCGTGGCCGACGAACCCGTATCCGCACTGGATGTCTCGGTTCAGTCGCAGATACTCAACCTTCTCAAGGACCTGCACAAGAGGTTGAACTTATCCTATCTGTTCATATCTCATAACCTGAATGTGATATACTACATGTGCGACAAGGTTGCCGTCATGTACCTGGGAAGGATAGTGGAGCTCGCAGATGCGGAAGAGATATACGACAATCCGCTGCATCCGTATACCAAGGCCTTGCTGGGAGCCATACCCGACGTCGGAAACGAAAATGCGCCATATGAGGTTAAGCTTGAGAACGGCGAAGTAAATCTTGAGCAGGCCGAAGACGGCTGTGCATTTTTTAGGCGCTGCCCCTATGCAATGGACCGCTGCAGGGAGAAAGCGCCGGGCTCGACTGTCATGCGGGGCTGTAAAGGCGGCGAGCATATTGTGCGGTGCTTCCTGGCGGAAGAATAGAGAATTGGGCAACATTAAAAGACAGTGGGAAAACTCCGCGTGATTAAAGCTTGGAGGAGGATCCGGAGAAATCATGAGCAGATTCAAACTGATTTGTGTGGATATGTTCCAGACGCTTGTGGATATTCACCCGAGGCGTTTTGAAGCTGGTAGGAGGATGCTCGGAAGACGTTACACCCCGGAACTGGCGCAGCAATGCTGGGATGAGGCGACGAAGCTGATCACCGGATATTTCAGGCAAAAGCCTGCTGAGAATAGTGTTTTTCACACTGTGAAGTACATCTTTGAGACTTGTTACAGGCAGCTTTGGCTGGAAATGGGCTTTGATATCGATCCCTTCATGTCAGCGAAGATATTAGCCGAAGAGCACGGCAACGCGACGATTTATGATGATGCCAGAACTTTTGTGAATGCCGCGGACGGCTCTTATCCTATATGCCTGGTCAGTGATGCGGATTGTGATATGATTGACCCCCTCCTGCACCATTTCAAGTTCGACAATGTTTTCATTTCCGAAGAACACAGGTCCTATAAAATACAGGCCCACATGTTTCGGGAGGTCGTTATGAAATACGGGTTGAAGCCCTGCGAAATCCTGCATATTGGAGACGGCTACCCCGATGTTGCAGGCGCGTCCGAGGCTGGGATCAAGACATGCTGGATCAACCGGCACGGGTTCGCCTGGATGCATCAGGTTAAGCCGGATTTCATCATAACGGGGTTCGATGAATTGAAAGGGATCATTTAAAAGAGCCCTACAAAGAAACGTACCTCCGGATTTTGCGGGTCTGGATGACGGCTTGAACGAAGGATCTCTTCATGGTTTCATACTAAACAGATATGTCATAAAAAATTATTCTTGACAG
The DNA here is from genome assembly GCA_022702935.2 of Bacillota bacterium. Classification (GTDB taxonomy): domain Bacteria; phylum Bacillota; class Clostridia; order DSM-8532; family DSM-8532; genus DTU059. Next base: position 11,030 of record JAKIML020000097.1, read on the forward strand.
CATATGGATGATGGTATATACTCATATTAAAACATATAATACATATAAAAATAGTATGTAATATATCAGGGGATCGATCGTACCGAGGTTTTATAAGAAGCTAACGGCATTGATCGGTAACACACCCTGAAACGAGAAACTTTTAAGGCCCTCGGTGCGGAACTCATTCTTACTCCCGGCGCGGAAGGCATGTCCGGCGCCATTTGGAAAGCGGAAGAAATAACGGGCCGCCACACCGAATACATACCCAACCAGTACGGTTTGAGAATGCTTTAATCAAGGGGGGTCTCTATGGCTTTACACAGGGAAAATATACGGAAATCCGGCCATCCGATTTCCGACGAGGATCTCGATAAACTTTTCAAACTGGCTGAATCCATCAAATACGGGTTCATAACGCTGTATTTTCAGGACGGAAAGCTGATACAGATTGAAAGAAATGAGAAGGTTAGAGTGAAATAAAGAGGATAGCAAGTTGTCTGGTAAACCGGAGGATGGGCAAATCCCGGTAAGGCCATGTAACCGAGTTCCCGGTCCTCCATAAGTAATATGTGATTGGGTAGTCTTCTATTAATGTATATATATAATAACGCATCAGACAGATAAGAGCATGGAAATGATTTTCATGCTCTTTTTCACATCTTCAGCATGGCGTCAATAATTAAAGACACCAAAGACTTACATCCTAAAGGCTGATTAAGCTTAACATGTATGAAAACGGTAAGAAATTGACAGGCTAAAGGTGTTGTCGTAAGACTATGTACCGTGTTAAGCTAACACTTGTGGTTGGGAAGCCAAAGGCGGCTGAAGAAGAGGAGATACAAGAATTTGGAAGCTTAAAACGGTTGACAAAGCCATGGTGAAGATGCCAAACTAAGCTTCCGTCACTTAAGCGGTGAAAAGCGCAGAAAAAGATGAAAGCTGGTAAGTCGGCTGGAAAAATGAAGCCATTGATTGCCGAATAAAGTGATGGTAAACTGAAAATCCACCTGAACGTGGCCTGAAACACGGCTGATGATGCCTATGATCAAGATATTAGAATCTGAAAAAAGAGTCGAAAATAGTTGACAAGGCGAAAATGGGTGTGATAAAATATAGTTCCGCCCGAATGCGAGGATTCAAGCGCTAAATAAAACAGAATTTGATTTATAAATGCTCTTGACATTATCGCGCTGAGGTGGTAAGATAATAAAGCTGTCGCCGCTGACAAGCGAAAGCTTGAAAGTGAGACGGAGAGCCGGAAACGGCGAATGGACATTGAAAATTGAACAGTGTACGAAAAC
>JAKIML020000104.1 GCA_022702935.2 Bacillota bacterium
GGCATTCTTGATGATGTTTTCGGCTTCCTGCTGGGCCTCGGCTAAAACACGCTGCTTCTCCTCGGTGATGCGCTTGGCCGTCTTCAAATCGTCGGGAAGCTTAAGACGAATCTCCTGAACAAGTTCCAGGAGGGTTTCTCTATCAACCAGGCATTTCCCTCCCGATAAGGGAATATTCATGCCGTTTTCGATTATTTCTTCTATCTGCTCTAATAACTCTAACAGTTCCATATTCGACCTCCAAAAATGAAATCACTTTCTCAGCTTTCTGATTATTATATCGGCTATTTGCGGGGGAACCAAATCATCAATTTTCCCGCCATACCTTGCCAATTCCCTCACAGCGCTGGAGCTTAAGAAGGAATGATTGATGCTGGTCATCATAAAAAGGGTATCAATCTCATTGTCCAGATTGTGATTAAGGAGCGCCATCTGCATTTCATACTCGAAATCCGAAACGGCACGAAGCCCCTTTATGATGGTTTTGGCATTGTTCTTGCGCATGAAGTCCACCAAAAGCCCCGAGAAGCTTGTGATTTCAACATTCTCCCGGGGGCCGATGGCCAAATTCAACAGTTCGATACGTTCTTCTATGGAGAAAGCAGGTGCCTTGCTCATATTGACTGAAACAAGAACAATCAGTTTGTCACACAGTTTAGCCGCCCTGTTGATGATGTCCAGGTGTCCGTTGGTTACGGGGTCAAAGCTTCCCGGATAAACAAAGATATTCAAAAAGGTTTCCTCCTTAAGAATCCGCCTCTCCCTCTTTGAGATAAAAGGAGAAAAGCGTATCCCCATATGCTTTTGTTCTTACTTTTGACAATCGGCCCACTCTCTCGGGTGCTTCTTCATCCTCGTGATGCTCGCAGGCCACAATGCCGTCATTTTTTATTATATCAAAAACATCCAGCTTTTGCAGTGTTCTGACAACAAATTTCATATTATACGGGGGATCCATGAATACCAGGTCAAAGGTCTCGCCCTTCTCCTTAAGAAATGCCAGGGCTTTGGAGACCTCCATGGTCAGCACCTGGCCCTTGTCGGAAAATTTGGTTTTAGTGAGGTTGCCCTGAATAATGTTCCGGCAGAGCCTGCTCTCATCCACGAAGACCGCCTTTTGCGCCCCCCGGCTCAAGGCCTCAATGCCCAGGCTTCCCGAGCCGGCAAAAAGGTCGAGAACAGTGGCATCCTCAAGGTAGGGCATGAGGATATTAAACACCGATTCCTTCACCCGGTCCAATGTGGGGCGGGTTTTGTCGGTATCGGGAGCTTGTATGCGTGTTCCGCGGGCTGTACCGCCGATAATTCTCAGCATATGTTCACCTTCAAAAATCTTTCATGGCGTGTATTGCCATCCTGCTAATTTAAGGAGAGCTCCTTGAACTTCACTTCAAAGAATCGTTGGAGCCTGGCCTTTAAGAGCTGGTATTCAGGGGTTTCCAGAAGGTTCCTGTCCAGGATGTCCTTTACGGCACCCTGTACCTCCTTAAGGATATCCATATCCCTGTACAGGTTTGCAATCCTGAACTCAGGAAGACCATGCTGCCTGACGCCAAAGACATCCCCCGGTCCCCGGAGCTCCAAATCCTTTTCGGAAATCACAAAGCCATCGTTGCTCTTGGTCATAATCTCCATACGCTGCTTTGAGATGGCGCTCTTGCTCTGATTAAACAGGATGCAGTAGGATTGATGGGCTCCGCGCCCCACACGGCCCCTTAACTGATGAAGCTGGGCCAGACCGAAGCGCTCGGCATTTTCAATGACCATGAGGGTGGCATTGGGCACATTGACACCCACCTCAATGACGGTGGTGGACACCAGCACGTCCAATTGCCCGTCCACATAGGCCCTCATGGTGGCCTCCTTTTCCTGGGCCTTCATTTTTCCATGAATCAACCCCACTCTGAGTCCGGCCAGTTCCTGATCCCGTATGCGCTCGGCCAGACCCTCGGCCGATTCGGCCTCAATCTCCTCCGAATCCTCAACAAGGGGGCACACGATATAGGCCTGGCGGCCCTCGGCCACCTGTTTTCGTATAAAATCATATATCCTTTGGCGCATGGATTCATCCACCGCATAGGTCTTGATGGGCTTTCGGTTAGGCGGCAGAGTATCAATGACCGACACATCCAGGTCGCCGTAAAGCACCAGGGACAGGGTTCTGGGGATGGGCGTAGCCGTCATGACCAAAAGATCAGGGTTCTCACCCTTAATGGACAGCCTGGCCCGCTGCCTGACCCCGAAGCGATGCTGCTCATCGGTAACCACAAGCCCCAGGTTTGCAAAGATGGCATCATCCTCCAACACGGCATGGGTGCCTACCAGAATATCCACATAGCCGTTTCGCACCAGCTCCTTGACCTCTTCCTTGGCCTTCTTTTTCATGCTTCCCGTCAGGAGCCTGACCGAAACACCCAGCTTCTCCAGAAGCGGCGCAATGCTTTGATAGTGCTGTTCGGCCAGGATCTCGGTGGGAACCATAAAGGCGCCCTGATAACCGTTTTTTACAGCCTTGTAGAGGGCCATCACAGCAATAATGGTTTTCCCCGAGCCCACATCGCCCTGGACCAGGCGGTTCATGCGCTTATCCGACTCCATGTCGGCCTTAATTTCTTCAAAGGTTCGCTGCTGGGCATCTGTCAGCGAAAAGGGCAGCTCCTTCAAAAGCGGCTCCATGTCCACTTCACCAAAGCGCAGGCCCTTTTGGGCAGAGCTTGTCCCCTTCATTTTAAAAAGCCCAAGCTGCAGGAGCAGGAGCTCCTCAAAGACCAGCCGTTTTCTGGCCTCCGCCATATGGGCTAAGCTCTTTGGGAAATGAATCTGTTCATAGGAGAAGCTGATCTCGCAGAGCTTATAGGCCTGGCGGAGGGTATTGGGCAGGGTCTCCTGATATTTTCCCTGGGCCTGGGCCAAAGCATTCTCCACAAGATTTCTCACATGGGTCTGGGTAATGCCCTTGGTCAGCGGATAAACAGGAAGGATGCGGCCAGTGCTTTTCCCCTGATTCTCAGCCTTCTCCATGACGGGATTATGCATCTCCATACGCATACCTGTACGCTTAATCCTGCCGAAGAAGACATACTCCTCCCCCACCTTCAGGCTGTTTTTAATATAGCCCTGATTAAACCAGGTCAACGAAAGAAAGGCCGAGCCATCGGTGACAAGGGCCTTGGTAATGGTCAGATTCCTTCTTGGCCGTGTTTCGGCGGCCTCTGAGACCAGATTCCCTTTGATGCTGCATTCCTCGCCGTCCACCAACTCCGAAATCCTCTTTAAGGTGGTTCTGTCCTCATATTCCCGGGGAAAGTAGTTCAATGCGTCAGACAGGGTGAAAAGACCAAGCCTCGAAAGGAGCTTGGCCCGTGCTTCCCCAACCCCTTTGATATATTTAATGGATTGTCCGAATATATCCTGAGGCATTAACTCTTTCCTCCGCATCATCACGACTGACATCTATTACTATACCATAAATCCCGGGCGGTAGCGCACCAAACTGCAGGAGGCTTGTTTTCAAGCAAAAAGAACCGGTCGCCTTCACGGCGCCGATTCTTTTGATGGGCACTGTACATTCAAGCTTCTTTATGTTTTATAAGACCCGGTACAAATTTGCATATCCGAGGGCCTTATCGATCATGCCTTTTTGACCTTGGCCACCCGCATAGCGTTGAAGATGGCTATGAGCGCCACACCCACATCGGCAAACACTGCCTCCCAAAGAGTGGCCACACCGCCTGCGCCCAGAGCAAGCACCAGCAGCTTGACGATAATGGCCAGGGCAATATTCTGGTAGACCACGGTTTTGGTCTTTCTGGCAATCCGGAGGGCTTCGGCCAGCTTATAGGGCTCATCGGTCATCACGACAATATCGGCGGCCTCAATGGCTGCATCGGAGCCTGCTCCGCCCATGGCCACACCCACATCGGCCCGGGCAATAACGGGGGCATCATTGATGCCGTCGCCTACAAAGACCACTGAGCCACGGCGATTCTGTTCACCAAGAAGGTTCTCAAGCTGCTGTACCTTTTCATGGGGCAGAAGCTCGGCATGGACCTTTTCAATGCCCAGGCGCCGGGCCACATCCTCGGCCGCGTCCTTCTGATCGCCGGTTAATAGAACGATGTTATCTATACCGGCCTGTGCAAGAGCGCTGATTGCCTTGGGTGCATCATCCTTCAGCACATCCTCCAGCTTGATAGAACCCGCATATCGGCCATCCACAGCCAGGTGAATCCGGGTTCCCTTCTGTCCTGCCCCATCCAAGGCAACGCCAAATTGACTGAGAAGTTTGGTGTTGCCGCAGAGAACCTGACGTCCTGATACTTGAGCCGATACGCCCAGCCCCGCATACTCACGGTAATCGGCGACCTTGCTTTTGTCAGGCTCGGTCCCATAGGCCTTGATGGCCGACAGGGCCAGGGGATGGGATGAGAAGGCCTCCCCATGGGCTATCAAAGAGAGAAGCTCTTCCTGAGTAAAGGGTTCAGCCGCAAGCACCTCGGTGACCTCAAAGGCCCCCTTAGTCAGTGTGCCGGTTTTATCAAACACAATGGTTTCTGCCTTGGCCAACGCTTCAAGATAATTGCCGCCCTTGACCAGGATACCACGCTTGGAGGCTGCGCCAATACCGCCGAAAAAGCCAAGGGGAATGGAAATCACAAGTGCACAGGGACAGGAGACAACCAGAAACGTCAGTGCCCTATAAATCCATTCTTTAAAACTCTGCTGCATCAAAAGGGGCGGAGCGACAGCCAGCACAACAGCAAGAATAACCACCACGGGTGTGTACCAGGCGGCAAAACGTGTGATAAACCGCTCTGTAACAGCTTTCTTCTGGGCTGCGTTCTCCACCAGGGAGAGGATGCGATTGACTGTTGATTCCCCAAAGGTCTTGGTGACCCGGACGTGGAGCACCCCTGACTGGTTGATGCATCCCGACAGCACCTCACTGCCTTCCTCCACTTCACGGGGCAGGGACTCGCCCGTTAGGGCCGAGGTATCCAGAGACGATTTTCCATCCTCGATAATTCCGTCCAGAGGCACCCTTTCTCCGGGGCGAATAACTAGCAGATCACCCATCCCCACCTGTTTGGGATCAACCCGGGTAAAGCCCTCAGGGGTCTTGAGATTGGCATAATCGGGTTTTATATTCAAAAGACTCTTAATGGATTTTCTGGAATGGTCCAGAGCATAATCCTGAAAGAGCTCGCCGATTTGATAGAACATCATGACCGCAGCAGCTTCAGGATATTCACCAATGACAAAGGCCCCTACGGAGGCAATGGTCATAAGAAAGTTCTCGTCAAAGATTCGGCCTTTTAAAATATTCTGCAGGGATTTTAAAAGCACTTTATAGCCAAACAGAATATACACGGCAACAAAGATGACGAGCTGTACGGTGGTGTCTTTAATGGCAAAGAAGCTCACGAAGTAGAAAATGGCTCCCAGCACATAGGCAATGATACGGCCTTTGGAGAGCTCCTCCCCATGATCATGACCTTCAGCTTCTTCCTTGCTGTCGGTCTCCTCGGGCACATGTAATTTCGATCCTTTTTCTATGCTGTCCATAATGCTTTGAATCTGTGTTTCAATGCCCTTGATGGCAGCTCCGTCGGCAACCTCAAGGGAAAGGCTGGATAATGCAAAGTTTAGACTGACCTCCTTAACACCCTCCAGCTTCCGAATACCGTTTTCAATTTTCCTGGCGCAATTGGCACAATCAATGCCTGATAGGGTATACTGCTTCTTTGTTGCCATGTTTTCACCTCATAATTTACTCCAATATATGCTGCATTCCCATGTCAAAAATCTTTTGTACATGCTCGTCATTGAGGGAATAGTACACGGTTTTGCCCGATTTTCTGTAACGTACAAGCCGGGCGGTTTTCAACACCCTGAGCTGATGGGAGATGGCCGACTGGGTCATGCCCAGAAGGCAGGCAATGTCACAGACACACATCTCCGACTCAAACAGCGCCCAGATGATTTTGATACGGGTAGTGTCGCCGAAAACCTTGAAAAGCTCGGCCAGGTCATAAAGGTTATCCTCCTGGGGCATCCTTGCCTTGGCCTTATTCACCACATCCTCATGAACCACCTGACAACAGCCCGTTGGTTGAAGCTCACCGTTTTTCATCCCATCATCACCTTTCTTCATACGCAAGAAATACTTGTGTGTATTCAAGTCTTTGGTTTCCAATATCATAATATGTATACATATGAATAATTGTTCATATATAATTATAGTCCAACCCTGTTTCATTGACAAGAGTTGGACTATAATAAATGAAAATTTTTCCCTTAAGAACTATCGCCAGAAATTGGCCACATGCTTGCTGATGCCCAGATCATTGCTCATGGCATAGCGCTCCAGGATTTTTTCACCTTCAGCACTCTTCAGATAGACCACCTGGCCGCGGCTGATTTTGCGATTCCAATGCTTCTGGAAGATCTCCGCCTTCTCCTTGTTGGCACCCAAAACATCGGGAACAGGATGATAGGCCACAATCTGAGCCGAGCCCGAATCCAGCCCCGCCTTTATGGTATCCCAGTTGCCCTTATTATCCGCCTTGGTGGCATAGCGGGGTATGGCATAGCGCTGATCCACCAGGGGACTCATGACCTCATCCAGGCATCTGGAAAACAACTGGGAATCCTCCGGGGTGCCTTCCAGGAAGACACGAATGCTGGAGCCTCCCTGGGAGGTAACACAGACATTCCGCTCCATAAGGTTTCGGGCAACCAGGCCCGATTCCTTGAGGGCATCAAGTACAGTCATGGACATACGTTTGATAAACTCCAGCTTGTTCATCTGAAGTACCTCTTTACGGGTGAACTCGGCGGTCTTGCCCACCCCCTTGGCCGAGGAATACAGGAAGAGGGCCGAAACGGTTCCGGTTACCAGGGCTAAAGGCAGGCTGAGCCCACTGGCTGCCACTGCGGCCAAAAGGCCCAGTACACCAGCCCCCCGTTTGAACTTTTGCCAGGAGGCCTTCATCTGAAGGGCATTGGCCTTGTCCCCTGCCACCGAAGCATCTCTGGCAATGGCATCCTCGTCCAGGGAAATCTCCACCGAGCCCTGCTCCGCATTGTAGAAGCGTTCCCCTACCTTCCAGGCATCGTATTGAAGCTCCCTCTGGGTGGCTTTCTTAAACATATCCTCATTGATTTGGTTGATGTCCTCGGGTGTGAGCCTTTCCTTGAAGGCAAGCTGCGGGTGCACATGGCCCACCCCTTTTTGAATGCGTCCGTCCTCGCAGATGGAATAGAACTGCTGATGCTTTTTGACCAGCCGCTTATAGTCGCTGTCCCCTTTTTCCAGGTTGGAGGCATAGGCCACCACATCCCAGTTGTTGGCAAGCTTTCTGGGGTTTTTCTCGTCCTTGCGGATACTGCGTCCCCTTAGCTGATTCACCGAGGCATAGGTTGCGGCACAGCACAGGTCAATGAGGGTATTGAGGCTTAAGCTGTCCCAGCCCTCGCCCAAAAGACCGCGGGTTCCCACCATACAGCGGGTCAGCCCCTTTTCAAGCATGGAAGTGGTAAACAGGATGGCAGACTTCGTGTTCCAATCGCTGCCATAGCCTTCTATTTCACAGAGCTTCCCGTCGTAGACAGGCTTCATGTTGAGCTTGATATCCAAACCGCCGGCTTTGGCCCATTCATTGAACAGACCCAGGTATTCCTCGGCAATATCGTCATCGCAAAGGAGGCTCTGGCCCGTTACCATGATGGGATTGAGCTTGTCCAGTTCCTCATCGGATACCAGGGCTTTGATAACGCTGATGGCCCCACCGCATTCCTCATCCAGCACATTGTCCAGTTTTTTAAGGGACAGGGCATTGGAGAACTCAAAATCGGTCACGACAGCAGCGCGCAGGTTGTTCCCCATATGCTTCATTTCATGGAGCAGGATATCCTTCACGGCCTTGAGCTTGCTCTTGCTGTAGGAAAGCACACGGCTTAAGGGAGAGATATAGGTCCTGATGCCCGTCTCGGTTAAGATGAAGCCCAGGGTATACAAAGCGTCCTTGATCTCATCATAGAGCAGTTTGTGCTCCTCCTCGGCGCTGAGCTTCAGACGGTTGAGCGCATAATCCTCAATGAGGAGGGCCCATTCCTCCACGCTCAACTCACCGTACATGCCGCTGGACAGGGTAATATCGGGGGGAAGCTTAATGCCAACCTTCCTTAAATACTTCACTCCCGCGCAGCAGAAGTCGGTACGCTGTGCAAAGAGCTTGCGCCATTCCCTTTGGGTGCCGTCGGCCAGCTTACGATGGATGATCCGATTGACAATCCACTGGCAGAAATCACTCTGTGCGGAAGAGAATTTCTCAATGAGCTTGTGGAACTTTAAGTGGCACTGGTTCAAATACTCCATCTCATCCTCTTCAGGGATGCAGAAATAGGTCAGGTCCTGATACGGGGCCAGCATTCCGTCCTTGACAACAGCAGGGGTGGGAATCTGGAAGTCAATCTCCCCCAAGAGACCCATATAGTTTTGCAGGATCTCCGACTTCTCATCAATGGGCGGTGTGGCCGTCAGACCAATGATATTCTCTATCTCCATCCATTGAAGGATGTATTTCATGACAATGGCCCAATAGGTCTGGAGATGATGGCACTCGTCAAAGATTACCGTTTTAACGCCCGCATCCTTTAAGCGCTGCAGCAGCTCCCGGGTGTTCTTATGTAAGAGGTCCAGAGCAAGATGCCTGTTTTTATATTCGGCTTGATTCTTGGCATCATCATTGGCCCCCTCCTGACCAAAGAGCTTGCCATTGCGGATGGACTTGACATACTTGGCCAATTCCTTTTTATAGGCCGCCGGATTGGAGCTCTTCATGGTGGCGATACGCCCCTGGGCCTCTTCAATCTCAACGCCTGTGAGATCGGAAAGGGTTTCGGCCCAGAGCCCCTCGGCCAGCTCAATAAGGGTATCCCCTGCATTATCCGGGATGCTGAGAATTTGATAGGTAAGTACATTGATAAAATGTGGTTTATTGGCATCGGAGGTAATATAATCGTCTATGGCTGCTTCCCGGCCTTCGGGAACAAACAGCTCCAGCTTTTTTACCCATTGCCCCTGAATGGCCGTGTTTGGACAGACAATCAGTGCCGGCTTTTTAAGTCGTATGGCCAGCTCCAGACCAATGATGGTTTTGCCTGAGCCGGGCGGCGCTACCACATGAAAGCGAAGCGGTTCTCCTGGCTTTTTCCTTCTCAGCTCCTCGTCGAAGCGCTTGATGATCATCTCCTGGTGCATCCTCATGGGATAGCGAAATTTCAAAGGCACCGATGACATTACTCCGTTCATTTCATTATCCTCCGTGTATTCAATAATTCCCTCCCAATCCCTTTCTATAGATTGAGAGAATAGATGTCTGAAAACTCAACATTGATACGATGGATCCGCTCTTCGCGACTGGGTTCTATGCCCTTGTGACAGGGCTCATTCTCCAGAATGACCACAGGCAGTTCGAAGGTGAACTCACTGCCCTGGTGGAGGGTACTGTTGACATAAATTCTTCCCTTATGCAGCTCTACCAGTGCCTTGGCAAGGGCCAGACCGATACCGCTTCCCTCACATCGTCTGGACAGGGGCTTTTCAATCTGAATAAACCGCTCAAAAATGAGATCCAGCATTTCCTCGGGAATACCCACCCCTGAATCCTTGACCGAAATCTTTACCACGTTGCCGGCATCGGTGACCGATACCCGGATGAAGCCATCCTTCTCGGTATACTTGACGGCATTGGATAAAAGATTCAAAAGAATGCGCTCAATCATATCCGCGTCACAGGCTATGATCTTCTTGGGCACATTGGTTTCAAAGATGAGCTTGATGCCCTTGCCCTCGATATACTGATCCACCGATTCGGTGATGCTTCGGGTGATCTTGACAATGTCATGATTGGCGGCATACAGCTTCATATAGCCTGAATCCAGCTTGGTGATATCAATGAGATTGTTGACCAGCCTCAAAAGACGAATGGCATTCTGTTTGATGGATTTAAAATGGCGCAGTTCCCGTTCGGTAATACAAGCCCCGTTTTCCTTGTTCTTGAGACTGTAATCGATGAGCTGAAGGGCTGAAAGAATGATGTTGAGCGGTGTTCTGAATTCATGGGAGATATTGGCAAAGAACTCCATCCGCACCGTCTCCATATGATAGGCCTTTTCCAGATTCCTGTTTTTCTCTTCAATCTCCTTGCTCAACGTCATATCGCGGCCAATCATAATGATGAGATCCTTCTGGCTTTCCTTAACAATATGGGCATTCCATGCAATCCAGCGATAGGAACCATCCTTGCACATGAGGCGATGCTCTATGCCCATGGCCACCCCCTCAAGCATCAGGGTATCTATGTACTCCAGAGTCTTCTCCCTGTCTTCGGCATGAACCAGGGTCATCAGGCTCTTTGAGAGCACCTCTTCTTCGCTCCAGCCCAGGCATTTCTGCCACTGAGGTCCGATGCGCAGAAGCTCCATATTGTCATTCATAATGGCAATGAGATCAATGGAGTTATCAAAGATTAATTTATTCTGTCTTTCCACGTTCTGCCGCATTTCCAGCTCCCGTATGAGCTCCTCGTACAGCTTGGAATGGTTGATGAGCACGGCAAGCTGATTGCATACCGCCATGATAAAATCTTTCTCTTTGTAGGTTAAATCCCTATGGATATTCCCCAGAATCATAACCCCTACACAGGCGCCGCTGTATAGAATGGGAAAGCTATTGATGTATTGAATGCCATAGTCCACCATCATCTGCTTGAGTTTGCCCTCGGGCAGCTCCGAGGTGGTAATGGATATGCTTGTTTTGTTTTCATGAACCCAATTGAGCAGCTCTTGAATCTTGGTATAAAACTCTCCCTGCTTGAGCATCTCGTCGGGTATGTTGGGCGTATACCTGAAATTAAGGTGTCTCTGCAGCTCATCATAGAGATGAATCCCCATAACGTCAACGCTCATATACTCCATGAGAAGCCGCTGAATGCACAGCATGAGCTCGTTGAAATCCACATGCTCCGAAGCCTTTTTGAACAGCTCATTGAGGAGCAGTATCTCCCTGTTGCTGCGCAGGAGTTCTTCTTCGGCATGCTTTTTGGAGGTCACATCGATGAATACGGCGGATTTGCAGGCACAGGAATTGGATGTGATCCCCTGATAGAAGGTTTTCATCCATATCCACCGCGTCATGCCATCCGATAAGCGCCGAATTCTGAACTCTGCGTTAAAATTGGTTCTCAGACGGGTAGCATCTTGTTTCATGATGTCGCGAACCTTTTCCCGATCACGCTCATCAACAATCTCCAGAAAGTCATCGATATGGTTGAGTTGATCCCAGGGTATACCAAAAAGCTTTTCAAAGGCGGCATTGGCAAAGAGAACATTATCTCCTTTCCTGACCCAAAACCCATCCTCGGCCGTATGCATGAATTCATTGCGTTTTAAATAACTGGAAACAATGTTGGTGGTTTGGTGATCATCACAATACTCAAGATAACAGGCCACATGATGGGGCTGTGTCTGAAAGGCGAAAGCATTGACAGCCTTTGATGGTCTGCTCATATGCAGCAATGCCCTGGATGCCTGACCAGTGGTTAAGACTTCTGTAAACAAAAGCATCAGGGGATCTCCCAGCTCGGGCAGAAGGCGATCGGCCAGAAGCTTCTTGGACAACATGACGCTC
>JAKIML020000113.1 GCA_022702935.2 Bacillota bacterium
TTCTTATTGATTTCCACAAATTGAGGCTTAACGGTTTTTTCAATGGCATTGAGCCAAACATCCCTGGGAATATCGGTACTCCTGGCCATAACACCTATCATGACCACATTCACAGCCTTGATATTCCCGCAGGCCTTAGCCAGCTCCAAAGCGGGCACGGACGTCACATGGGGATAGTTGGCCTTAATCTTATCAATGATATTTTCGGGGTACTTGGCCTTGCCAATAATGACGGGCATGGGGTCAATTCTCTGGGTGTTGATGATAATGGACGCTTCTTTCTTGGCATAGTCAATCCATCTTAGGGCCTCAAGCTGTTCAAAGCACAGCAGGATATCGGCCTCGTTTTTCTCAATAACCGGAGAATAGACCTTCTCTCCCATTTTTACATAGGTGACAACACTGCCTCCCCGCTGGGACATACCATGAACCTCGGACACCTTTACATCCAGGCCAGAGCTTAATGCCACATCCCCTAAAATTCTGCTGGTCAAAAGTGTTCCCTGCCCGCCTACGCCGACAATCATGATGGATTTATTACTCATTGTCGCCACCTGCCTTTTCCATTGCTTTAAATCGGCAAACCTTGGTACACAGATGGCAGCCGACACAAAGAGCACTGTTGATCTCAATATGGTCGCCCCTGTCAACAATGGCTGGGCATCCCAGCCTCATGCACATGCGGCACTTGGTGCATTTGTCCTGATTAATGGACAGAAGGGCGCCGAACTTAACATTCTTAAGCAGCGCACAGGGCCTCTGGGCGATAATCACCGAAGGCTCGGGTGCTGCAACTTCTTCTCTGACCACCTTTTCAAAGGCTTCCAGGTCAAAGGGATCGCAAACCCGAACACGCTGTACCCCAATGGCGTCGCACAGCTTAACCAAATCCACCTGACGGGTGGGCTCACCCTTGATGGTAAAGCCGGTGGTGGGATTATGCTGATGGCCCGTCATACCCGTAATGGAGTTGTCCAGGATAATAACGGTGCTTGTCCCCTTGTTATAAACCACATCAATAAGCCCTGTAATGCCTGAGTGAATAAAGGTGGAGTCACCGATAACGGCCACGGTTTTCTGGGCGGCTTCCTGGCCGATGGCCTTCTCCATGCCATGGGCCACACCCACACTGGCACCCATGCAGACACAGGTGTCCACCGATTCTAAAGGCGCCAGTGCGCCCAGGGTATAACAGCCGATATCACCTGTAACCGTGAGTTTAAGCTTCTTTAAAACATAATATGTACCACGATGAGGGCAGCCGGCGCACAGGACGGGGGGTCTTACAGGGGCCGTATCCTGAATATCATGCTGCCGCTCTATCTTTTCTCCCAAGATCTTCTCTCTTAAAAGGCTGGCACTGTACTCGCCGATCTTGGGCAGCTTTTCCTTACCGATAACCTTTAAGCCCATTTTCAGACACTGGTTCTCAATAAAGGGCTCCAGCTCCTCGATCACATAAACGGTTTCACACTGCTCAACGAAAGATTTGATGAGCTTTTCAGGCAGCGGATAAACCATGCCCAGCTTTAAGAAGGACACATTGCCAAAGGCCTCCCGGGCATATTCATAGGAGATACCGCTGGTGATTAAGCCTACCTTTTTGTCACCCCACTCAATGCGGTTGATGGAAGCCTCCTCCGACCACTCACTGAGCTTGGTCAGCCTCTCCTCCACCAGGGGATGGCGCATGCGCGCCATGGCAGGCATCATAACATACTTACCCGGATTCTTTTGATAGGGCTTGCGCTGATAAATAACCCTCTCACCCAGTTCAACAATGCCCTGGGAATGGGACACACGGGTGGAAAGGCGCACGATAACAGGCGTATCAAAAGCTTCACTCAGTTCAAAGGCTTTAATGGTAAAATCCTTGCATTCCTGGCTGTCGGAGGGCTCCAGTACGGGAACCTTGGCACCACGGGCGATAATACGTGTATCCTGTTCGTTCTGCGAGCTGTGCATGCCCGGATCGTCGGCCACAAACAACACAAGTCCTCCGTTGACGCCTGTATAGGAGGCGGTAAACAAAGGGTCCGCCGCCACGTTAAGCCCTACATGCTTCATGGCACATACGGCACGGGCGCCTGCAATGGAAGCACCAATGGCTACTTCCAGCGAAACCTTCTCGTTGGGGGCCCACTCGGAATAAATCTCATCGTATTGAGCGATGGCCTCGGTGATTTCGGTACTGGGGGTTCCGGGATATGCCGACGCCACGGTGGCTCCAGCCTCAAAGACACCGCGGGCAATGGCCTCATTACCCAGCATAAGTTTTTTCATAGACTTCTCTCCTTAAGCCTTCAATGCTTGCTGTATAGTTTTGGTTTTAAGTATTATAGCATAAATGGATTATTTATTGCGCATATCAATAACACGCTTGGCCTTGCCGGTGGTACGCTCCAGAGTCTTGTGCTCAACCAGCTTAACCTTTGCGTCAATCTGAAGCACGGACCTTAAGTTATGACGGATGGCCGCTTCAGTTCTTTCAAGCTCGCTGTACTTATCCAGACTGATGTCCTCACCCAGCTCAACCTGTACCTCGATCTTGTCCATATAGCCTTCCTTGGTGACGATGATCTGGTAGTGGGGTCCGATATTCTTCATGCCCACCAGCACGCTCTCAATCTGGGACGGGAACACATTGACGCCTCTGATAATGAGCATGTCGTCGGTACGGCCCTTAACCTTCTTCATGCGCACGGTGGTACGTCCGCACTTACAGATCTCGGGATCCAGTTCGGTAATGTCCTTGGTACGATAACGCAGCATGGGGATGCCTTCCTTGGTCAGAGTGGTGAGCACCAGTTCCCCTTCCTTGCCATAGCCCAGGGGCTTTAAGTTTTCTTTATCAATGATTTCAGGATAGAAATGATCTTCGTTAATATGCATTCCGCATTGTTCGACGCATTCGCCTGAAACACCGGGGCCTACGATTTCACTGAGGCCATAGTTCTCGGTGGCCAGAATACCCCAGCGCTCTTCAATTTCCTTGCGCATCTCGGGGGTATGGCCTTCACCGCCGAAGAGCCCTAAGCGAAGCTTCAACTGACTCTTATGTACACCCTGTTCCTTGGCTATCTCGGCCAGATAGAGGGCATAGGACGGTGTGCCTACGATAATGGTGGCGCCAAAGTCCTGCATATACATGAGCTGACGTTCGGAATTGCCGCTGGAGGCAGGAATGACTGTAGCACCGATTCTTTCAAGACCATAGTGCAGACCAAAGCCGCCGGTGAACATACCATAACCGAAGCAGATCTGAGCCACATCATCATCGGTGGCGCCTGCTGCAGTAACCAGACGGGCCATGCTTTCAGTCCACATTTCCATATCATTTCGGGTATAGCCTACAACAATGGGTTTGCCCGTGGTGCCCGATGAGGCATGAAGCCGTACTATTTCTTTCTGTGGTACAGCAAAAAGGTCGAAGGGATAGTTATCCCTCAAGTCATCCTTGGTGGTAAAAGGAATCTTGTCAATATCCGCTAGGGTGACAATGTGCTCAGGCTTAAGCCCAATGGAATCGAAGCGTTTTCTGTAGAAGGGCACCTTTTCATAGCAATAGCGGACAATGTTCTTAAGCCTTTCAAGCTGAAGGCTCTCCATTTCCTTACGTGTCAAGGTTTCAATTTCCTTGTTCCAAATCATACAACCATCTCTCCCTTTTCCTGCCTCATAATGTTTTGTATCTGAAAGCATGCAAAGGGGCGTTCTGATGGAACGCCCCGCGGGTATCATGTTCATATGACGATAGACTGCAATTATACAAACGCCTATCCTTCTGTTCTACCGTACTGCAAGCATTCATCTATTTGTATTATACACGAACATGGACACATGTAAATGATAAACTTCACGATATGAATGATGTAATCAGGTTATAGACCGCTGCGTAGACAAGGGGCACGAAGATGGCCGGAAGCATGTTGCCCACCTTGAATCGCTTCATCTCCAGCATGTTAAAGCCAATGGCCAGAATAAGCACACTGCCCACCAGGGACATCTGGGAGACCACCACATCCGAGAGAATGGGCTTAAGGATTCCCGCCAGAAGGGTGATGCCGCCCTGGTACAAAAGCACGGGCACTGCCGAGAGCAATACCCCCATGCCCAAGGTGGCTGCAAAGATGATAGCGCTGATGCCGTCCAGCATGGACTTGGCCACAAGAATGTCGGCCTTGCCGTAGAGCCCGTCCTCCAGCGAACCCACAATGGCCATGGCCCCCACACAGTAGACGAGGCTGGCGGTGACAAAGCCTCTGGCAAAATTGGATTCCCCCTTGGCAAATCGGTTCTGGAACCAGTTGCCCAGCCTGTCCAGATTATCTTCAATCTTTAAAAACTCTCCGAGAATACTGCCCACCACAAGGCTCAATATCATTCCGGTGATATAATTGCGATCCAGCTTGCCCTGCTCGGTGACTGAATAAATCCCTTGCAAGGCCCCTGAGATGCCGACGATAATGACCGCAAGGCCCAAGGCCTGCATGATGGTTGATTTGAACCGCTCGGGAAGCCCTTTCTTGACAATAAGACCGCAGGCTCCGCCTATAACAACAGCAGCAACATTCACTAATGTTCCTAATCCAATCATCTGTCTCCCACCCGGTGTATTATTTCAGTTCAACAACGGTGACACCTGTTTCGCCTTCGCCATACTTTCCTAACCGATAGGAAGCCACATGGGCATGACCGCGCAAATAGTCATGGATGGCCTTGCGCAAAATACCCGTGCCCTTCCCGTGAATGAGGGTCACCTCATGGAGCCCGGCGATAACCGCATCATCGATATATTTATCTACCTTATCCAGTGCTTCCTCCACATTGAGTCCGCGCAAATCCAGATCAAGCTTAATGGGGGTGGCCTTCACCCCAACCAGGCGCACCTTATTCATCTTTTCCAGGGATTCCTTCTGCTCATCCAGCCGCTTGAGCTGGGACACATGAACCTTTACCTTCATGATACCGGCCTGGACTAAAACCTGACCGTCGGCATCGGGGGCTTCCAGTACCGTGGCCTTTTGGCCCAGATTCAGCATTAGCACGCTTTCCCCTGCCTTTAAGTTCTGGGGGGGCTCCACAAAGCCACGGACCTCATAGGACTCCACCAGGGAACCCTCCAGATTATCCAAACGGCGGACATTGGTTCTGGCCTCCTGCAGCTCCTTCTCCAGGTTTTGCTGATAGCCTTTCTTCTGAAGCTCCTTAAGCTGATCCAGAAGGTCTTCGGCCTCATAGCGCGCATTCATGACAATGGAACGGGCCTCTTCCTTGGCCTTGGCGATAATCCGCTCCCGTTCCTTGTTTATGCGCTCCTTCTCCCTCTGGGCCTCATTTTTTAGGGCTTCAATCTCTCTTTTGAGGGCCTCCACCGATTCCTTCTCCCGTTCGGCCTGGGTTCTGCTCTTTTCAATATCCGAAAGCACATCCTCAAAATGAATATTATCCTGGGTCAAATACTCCTTGGCCTTGTTGATAACATAGGGGTCCAGGCCCAGCTTCTGAGAGATGGCAAAGGCATTGCTCTTGCCCGGTACCCCCACCAGAAGCCGATAGGTGGGGCGCAGGGTTTCCACATCAAACTCACAGCAGGCGTTCTGGACATGGGGTGTGGTCATGGCATAGATTTTAAGCTCACTATAGTGGGTGGTGGCCATGGTGCGAATCCCCCGCCTGGTCAGTCCGTCTAAAATGGCGGTGGCAAGCGCCGCACCCTCGGTGGGGTCGGTGCCTGCGCCCAGTTCGTCAAAGAGCACCAATGAGCCCTCGTCGGCTTCCTTTAAAATGGTCACAATATTCTTCATATGGGACGAGAAAGTACTCAGGGATTGCTCAATACTCTGCTCGTCACCGATATCTGCATAGACACTGTCAAACAGGCCAAACTCGCTGCCCTCCTGCACGGGGATATGAAGCCCGGCCTGGAGCATGAGCACAAAGAGGCCCACAGTCTTAAGGGTTACGGTTTTACCGCCCGTATTGGGACCTGTGACAATCAGGGTGGTAAACTCCCTGCCCAGCTCTATATCAATAGGGACCACCTTTTCCCTGTCCAATAAGGGGTGCCGCCCCTTAATAATCTTGATAACCCGTTCTTTGCAAAGATGAGGGCTGATGCCCCGCATATCCCGGGACAGCTTGGCCTTGGCAAACATAAAGTCCAACTGGGCGAGGATATTGACGTTGACGCCCAGTTCCACCCGGATCTCCTCTACCTTTGCGGTGAGTTCAGCCAAAATACGCTCGATTTCATGCTGTTCTTTAATCAGCAGGGCCTTGATTTCATTATTGGCCTCAACCACTGCAAGGGGCTCAATAAAGACGGTTGCCCCTGAGGAGGACATGTCATGGATAAGTCCGGGAACCTGGCTTTTGTACTCCTGTTTCACCGGAATCACATACCGATCCCCTCTTAAGGTCACCACGGCATCCTGCAGGATCTTTTTATAGTCGGCCGAGCGAATGAAGGCTGACAGCCTGTCCTTGATGCTGTCCTGCTTCTGGCGAATGCTTTTTCGGATGTTGAACAGCTCGGGACTGGCATGGTCGGAGATCTCATCCTCGCTGAGAATGGCGTTGGAGATGGCCTCCTCCACCTGCTTGAAAACCGCGATCTGACGTCCCAGCTCCAAGGCCGTATTGCCTTCCCATTCATTGGGGATATCCTGGGTCAGGAATTGCTTAAGGATTCGGCTGCAGCGCAACACATCGCCCACTCTGAGAAGCTCGGGAATGCTCAATGTGGAGCCAATCTCCACACGTTTCAGCGCTGAGCGGATGTCATGGATGCCGCCAAAGGGCGCTCCGCCCTTGCGCCAAAGGTAGGCCGCCGCATCGGTGGTTTCCTTAAGGCGGGCCTCGACCTCATAAAAATCGGTGACGGGCTTGAGGGTTTCCACAAAGGCTCGTCCAAGGGAGGACACGGTTCTTTCCTCAAGCCGTTTCATAATTTTATCGTATTCAAGCACACGCAATGCTCTGTCATTCATAAATTTATGCTCCTTGGATTAGTGGGAGGGTGAGTGTGCAACTGGCTTTCGTGTGTCCGCACAAACTTCGCTTCGCGAATGTTTTATAGGTGTGCTCCTACACACTTTCGCCATTTGCTCCGCAACTGGCTTTCGTGTGTCCGCACAAACTTCGCTTCGCGAATGTTTTATAGGTGTGCTCCTACACACTTTCGCCATTTGCTCCGCAACTGGCTTTCGTGTGTCCGCACAAACTTCGCTTCGCGAAGTTTAATGAATTCGCGGGGAGATTTTTTCAAAGTAATACCTGATCCATGCCGTGAAGAGGTAGTCATACAGCAGGAATAATCCCTGCAAGACAACGCCCGCCGCCCAGACACCCCAGCCCTGGGTGAGCTTTTGGGGCAGAAATGTCTTGGCTATACCCCAGGCCGGCCACAGGAAAAGGTTAAAAGCCGCAAGCTTTAGTACAATCTCAACCCATAGCTTTCTTATAGTCTCAATATGATATTTCAGCAAGGTATAGATTCCGAAAAAGAGTATATAGGGTAAGATGTTCAGCTTCTCCGGAACCAAAAGAAACCCTATCCCGCAGCTTGCCGCATAAGCACCCCATCCCCAGGCCGCTCCGGCCTCCAAAAGGACCACAGAAAGAAAGAAGGCTGCTAAAACATAGAAGCCAAGCCTGCCCGTGGGTACAATGGATTCAAGGATAAGGGTGATGACAATAAACGCTGTGATAATGCCGGATAGGGCGAGTCTACGCGTGTTGGAGCCCTTGTTCGTTTCCATGCTTCGATATATCCGCTCCTTCAACTTAAGCCTTCAGATCCAATTAACAGCATCCTATCAAATCGCCGCCCATACACTCACAGCAAGTATCGGCGCACCACAGGTTCACACAGAGGTTGCACATATCAGGGCTTTGGTGGTAGGTATTCCGATAATAGGGGTTCTGCCTGTATCCTGCGCGCTGCTGGTTTAGGTTGTTCAGGGCATTACGGTACTCAAAATTGCTAGGATCCATGTTCACAGCCTTTTGGATACTGCTATAGCCACGGTCATACCAGCCCCTTCTTAAGAACACAAGGCCCTGGAGGTAATACCAGGAAGCATTCCGATTGCGCATTTTGTCCAGTATCCTCTGCGCCTCAGCAAGATTGCCGTTATTGACATACATTCTGGCCTGACGCTCCAGCTCAGCCTCGTCATCGTACCCATACTGATACTGGTATTGGTACTGGCTGCTGCTTTGCTGCTGCTGTTTTTGCTGTTGCTGCTGTTGATACTGCTGGCTATAGGAGCCCTGGGAGGCATTGCTGTTCTCATAAGTCTGATCATAATCCTGCTGATACTGGTAAGCCCCGCCCGCATTCTTCATCAATGTTTCATAGGCCTCATTGATCTCGCGCATCTTTTCGTCGGCTAAATCAGCCAGCGGGTTATTCCGGTATTTATCGGGATGATATTTCTTGGCAAGCTCACGATAAGCCCTTTTTATCTCGTCATAGCTCGCTCCTTCTTTAATGCCTAAAACCTTATATGGATTCTTTTTCATTCTTACCTCTCCCCTGCAGGATCGCATCGGTCTTAACAATCAATCCTGAATACAAAATATTATCAAGTATCCCTTTGTTCTTTTCAATATCTAAGAGCGAATAGGCTTTTTCTATCTCACTCAAGGAATAGGTCAGATTGAAGTTTAAGGCCTTACGGACACGCTCTTTAAAGCTTTCAACATCCTCACCATTAAAATCATACTGACAAAGAATAGGATTATAACTCTTGTGTTTAATGTCCTTGCTCAAATCATCAAAGGCGTCGATGAGATAGATCCATCGGCCCAGATTATAACCCATCCACCCCAGTGTTTTTCTTGTCGATTCATCTTTAATATGCCCGCATTCAAAAAGTTCTCTCATCAATGATGCGAAGGGCTCAGCGGCTTCATCCACAGAATCGCACTTGTTTTTTTCAAGGGTTCTTAAGTCCTTCAAATACCCTTCTATGGCGGAGCATTTTTCGGGATGCAGCTTCCTGGCTTTATTAAACGCCATTTTAAGGGCCAGCGACCCGGTGCCCCCAAGGAGACTTTTTTCGTCATCCCATTTGTCTTTTAAACTATAATACGTGAGAATAACGTTCATGTCTGAGGCATACTCGGCAAAAATATTGGAGAATACCCTGAAGCGCTTTTTCAGCGGGTGAGCAATGCAGCGCTCCCGCCTTCCTCCCAGAGGAAAAGCCGAGGTGGCGTCCAGGAGGATATACAGAAAGGTAAGGTCATAGCTTAAAGAGAGCCTTGGTATCTGCCCATAACGTTTTCCTATGGTCTTGCATAGGCTGCAGTAATAGCCCCGAAAAACGTCAAACTCTCTGATTTTGAGTTCCGGCTTATCCGGCTCCACATATCCGAACATGAATTAACCTCAATTCGATTTGGTCGTTCCTTCAGCAGTATGTTCAACCTTGCTCTTCTCAAAGCTGACGCCCTGAACATGGATATTGATAGCCACCACATTCATGCCCGTCATGCTTTCCACGGCCGATTTGACACGCTCCTGGATCTTCCACGCCACATCCGGAATCCGGGCTCCATAGTCCACCACTATGTAGAAATCGATGGTTACATCCTTGTTATCTACCTCAACCTTAACACCTTTGGTGGCGTTCTTGCGCCCTAAAACAGAAGAGATATTCTCGGCAATATTAGCGTTCATGGCCGCAACACCCTCTACCTCACTGGCTACGGTATGGGCAATCACGGTTATCACTTCAGCACTGATTTTTATCTCACCAATATCGTCGGTATGTTTCATGGTATTATCGATTTCAACCATTCCGCACACTCTCCCTTTTTTCAGCGTGGGGTTCATCTCATCTGCTCAGCGTTTCAGAATCGGCGTTTCCAATTCCTGCATTTGAGAATATTAACCCTATTATATCATTCCATTCTGATTCAATGCAACTTTACTCCCCGGCCTGAATATGTATTCTACTACGAGGCTTGAAGAGTGGGCAGAATATGAAAACAATCAACAGATGGGTAAAGACTTCTATCATCTATATATTTCCCGTATTTGCACTGGTTCTTTCCCTTTATGCCAAGGAGACCTCCCGGGCGGCCAGAAACGCACTATATCTCTGCCTAGATGTGGTGATACCTTCTCTGTTCCCCTTCTTTGTGCTATCGCGGCTTATGGTTCCCTACCTGTCGGACCTGTCCTGTCCGGCCTTCCTAAAGCGCATTGCTGAGAAGTTCTTCGGCCTACCCTATTACACCCTGATAACCATTCTCATCGGGTACTTGAGCGGCTATCCCACGGGCGCAAAGCTGGCCCGGGATATGCTGGATGAAGGGCTTATCGACAGTCGGCAGGCCAGCAAGATGATAACTGTGGCAAATAACTGCAGCCCCCTTTTCATCATTGGAACCATTGGTGCCGGCCTTTACAAAAGTGTTCGTATAGGCTTTTTTCTTTTATTGATTCATTGGATAGCAGGCCTGTTATCAGCCTTTATTATAGGACAATGCTTTGGCAGGGGGGAGTCTCAGCTTCAGCGGGTCCGGCTCAAGAAAACGGAAAGCAAGCCTGCTGGCGGGTTCAGCCTTCCACAGCTCTTCCCCTCAGCCATTGAATATGCTGCCATACTCTGCATTAAGGTATCGGGCTATATTGTGTTTTTTGCTGTGCTCTCCGAGCTTCTGGATCTTTTGGGACTGTTTGCGTTTCTTGGCAGTATTCCCGGGCTCTTTAAGGCCGCAGCCTCATCCAACACCGGTATCTCCGCCGTTATTTCGGCGTTCTTAAGAGGGGTCATGGAGATTACCTCGGGCTCCCAGGCCATCACCAGACTGGCTGACAGCGGGCTGACGCTAAAACTGGCTCTGATCTCTTTTATATGCGGCTTTGCAGGTTTTTCAGTTCACACCCAGGTCATGGGCATTATGAAGGGCTCAGGGGCTAAATACCGGGTATTCCTTACCGGCAAGCTGCTCCACGGCAGTTTTGCAGGCATTATCACCTATGCGACCATGAGCTATGCGCCCCTGACCATTTCCACCTCGGCCGTAGAGGAGGTTCAGCCCATAGGCCTTTCCCTGGTACGGCTGATCACCCTCGGTATCATTATTCTGTCCCTGGTCTTTGCGCCCCACAGACCTGTAAAGAGTCAGTATAAAAACCGGTAGAAATTTCTTCTATCCGGTTTTATGCGGAGCCTGACCAGTATTATGCAAAAAGCATCTTAAGCCTATTTTAATTCCTGGCGGTTGACCTTAATGACATCCAGGGTCTCTTCAAGGATCTCCTCCACCTTGCTCAATACGCCGTCAGCATATTCGCGGGTGCCCAGACGTATTTCACGGGCATTCTTCTTGGCATTGGAGATAATGACCTCGGCTTGCTCATAGGCCTTTTTCGTGATTTCATTTTCATCCACCAGAGCAGCAATGCGGGACTCGGCATTCTT
>JAKIML020000037.1 GCA_022702935.2 Bacillota bacterium
CCAAAACGCTCTTTGACCTGTGTCTCGGTTAGTCCAATAATATTGAACATCTTGGCCTGAAGCTCCTGATTATGGATACGAATGCTTCCGCCGCCGATTTCATAGCCGTTGAGCACAATGTCATAGGCCTTGGCTCTGACCTTGGAGGGATCAGTATCCAAAAGCTCCAGATCCTCATCCATGGGCGAGGTAAAGGGATGATGCTTGGCCACCCAGCGATTTTCTTCCTCGTCCCATTCCAGGAGGGGGAATTCAGTGACCCATAGCACATCATAACGGTTATGATCAATCAAATTAAGCTTCTCTCCCAGCACCAGGCGAAGATGGCCCAGGGCATCAAAGACAATCTCATTCTTGTCGGCCACAAAGAGCAACAGGTCTCCTTTTTCGGCACCCAGACGATTTAAAATGGAAGCGGTCTCGGTCTCGGTAAGGAATTTGGCAATGGGTGACTTAAGACCATTTTCCTCCACAGCAATCCAAGCCAGGCCCCTGGCCTTGTAGGTCTTAACCACCTCACCCAGGGCATCAATTTCTTTTCTCGAAAAGGCAGCGCCTGCTCCCTTGGCATTGATGGCGCGCACACTGCCGCCATTGGCCACTGCATCCTGGAAGACCTTAAAGCCCGATTCCTTTACCAGATCAGATACATCGGTAAGCTCCAGACCAAAGCGGGTATCGGGTTTATCGGAGCCATAGCGGGTCATGGCCTCATGATAGGTCAGGCGCTTAAAGGGAACGGGCATATCAATATCAAGGGTTTCCTTGAACAATTTGGAAATAAAGCCTTCGTTGACAGCAATAACATCCTCCACATCCACAAAGCTCATTTCCAAGTCGATTTGGGTGAACTCGGGCTGACGGTCGGCTCTTAAGTCCTCGTCTCTGAAGCACTTGGTGATCTGCATATAGCGATCATAGCCTGAAACCATCAAAAGCTGCTTAAAAAGCTGGGGTGATTGGGGAAGGGCATAGAACTTGCCCGGATGCACACGGCTGGGAACCAGATAGTCCCGGGCACCTTCGGGAGTGCTCTTGGTCAAAACGGGCGTTTCAATCTCTAGGAAGCCGTTTTGATCATAATAATCACGGGCGATCTTGGCCACCCGGTGACGAAGCATCAGCTTTCTTTGCAGATCAGGCCTCCTTAAGTCCAGATAACGGTGCTTAAGCCTTAACACCTCGTTGGCGCTGGAATCCTCCTCGATAGGGAAGGGAGGGGTCTCACTCCTGTTCAGGATGCGAAGCTCGGTGGCAATAACCTCCAGCTCACCCGTGGCCATATTCCTGTTGATGGCCTCGGGGCTTCTCAACTGCAGAATACCACGAACGGCCAGAACATACTCGCTCCTGACCTGGATGGCCTTTTCATGCAGTTCAGGGTTGGTCTCACTGTTGAATACCACCTGAATGATGCCGCTTCTGTCACGCAGCGTCACAAAGACAAGGGCGCCCAGATCTCTTCTTTTTTGCACCCACCCCATTAATACGACTTCCTTGCCGGCATCGGCCTTAGTGAGCTCGGCACAGCGATGTGTCCTTTTCATTCCTTTTATATTTTCCATCCACTTATCCTCCAAAAAACTCAACCTCTATGCTTAACCAGCCTGTCGATGAGGGTGTCCAGACTGATGTCCTTGGTCTCGCCCGTTCTCATGTCCTTCAACTGGGCTTTATTGTTCTCTATCTCATTATCCCCTAAAATCAATGCATAATGAGCCCCCAGCTTATCGGCATATTTCATCTGAGCCTTGACGCTTCGGTTCATTATATCCTTAACACAGAATATATTGTTCCTGCGAAGCTGCCAGGCCAGCCTTTCACACATCAATGCAGCCTTTTCGCCTATCGCGCCGATGTAAATGTGAGGCGTCTCGGCCTTGGGCAGTTCAATACCCTGGCTTTGCATCTCCAGAAGCAGCCTTTCAACCCCCAGGGCAAAGCCGATTCCCGGCGTGGGCGCGCCGCCGCAGGCCTCCACCAGGCCATCATAACGGCCTCCGCCGCAGACGGTCCCCTGGGTGCCGATGTTCTTGGAGACAAATTCAAAGACGGTCTTGGTGTAATAGTCCAGCCCGCGTACAATGCCTTTGTCTATGTTATAGGGTATGCCTATGGCTTCAAGTCGGGTTGTTACCTTGCTAAAGTGATCCCTGCATTCATCACAGATATGATCCAGAAGTGCGGGCGCATCTTTAATGCGCAGCTTGCAGCCTTCCTCCTTGCAGTCCAGAATACGCATGGGGTTGCGCTCATAGCGCTCCCTGCAGGTTTCGCACATGCTGCTTAAGTGTTCCTTAAGATAGGCCTTGAGTTTTTCGTTATAAGCGCTTCTGCATTTAGGGCAGCCAATGCTGTTGAGATTGAGCACCAGGTTCTTTATACCAAGCTGCTCAAAATATAGGGCAAGCATGGAGATAACCTCCACATCGGCAGAGGGATCGGCAGCGCCTAAAAGTTCCACCCCGAACTGGTGGAACTCACGATAGCGTCCTTTTTGAACATTTTCATAGCGATAGGCTGTAATCTGATAGAAAAGCTTGACGGGCTGGGGCAAGGAGCCCATCCCATGTTCGATATAACTTCTGACAACACCTGCTGTGCCCTCAGGGCGCAGGGTAATGCTTCGGTCGCCCTTGTCCTTGAAGGTGTACATCTCCTTTTGGACAATATCGGTGGTATCGCCTACCCCGCGTTGAAAGAGCTCAGTATGTTCAAAGACAGGAATACGGATTTCCTTGTAGCCAAATTTCTTGCAAAGCTCTGAAAACTTTTGCTCAACATAATTCCATTGGGCAATATCCTCGGGTAATATGTCCCGGGTCCCTTTGGGCGCCTGTGTCAGCATAATTGCCATCACTCCTGTCGGATACTCCAAATTTATGAGGATAGGCGTCTTGCGCCTAAGCTATAAAAGTTATTGTATCCATTCGGTGATTTGTTGTCAATAAAACCGTACACAGGGGGATACCCGGGACTTTGCGCTATTCCAGAGCCTCCTTCTGCCAATGGATGGGGAAGGTGATCTCCACCTTGAAGAGGTCACCATCCGCCCGGACACGGAGGCTTCCGCCCATGGCCTCCACATAGCTCTTGGCTATGGCAAGGCCCAGACCCGAGCCCTCGGTGGATCTGGATTTATCCCCTCTGACAAAGCGCTCAGTGACCTCGGTCTCCAGAAAATTCATCTCGTAATTGGCGATGTTCTTGAGGGTCACGGTCACGTCATAACTGTCGTGGGTCACATCAATATACACCCGTGACCCTTCAAGGGAATATTTAAAGATATTGGTCATAAGGTTCTGAAATACCCGATAGAGTTTTCGACCGTCCCCGATGATATGAACGGGTATCTCCGGGAATCGGGTTTTAAAGGAGAGTCCTGTTTTCTCAGCTTCTTCCTCCATATCGGCCAGGGTTTGGCGAACCAGCTTGGATATATCCAGTATCTCCTTATCCAGCTCAATGGCTCCGCTGGTGGCCTTTGAAAGGTCAAAGATATCCTGTATCAGGCTCTTTAATTTCTCAGACTTCTGGGACAGGATGCTCACATAGTCCCTGGCCTGATCCGGCAAATTTTCCTCGGAGGCTAAAAGCTCCACATAACTGATTATGGAAGTCAGAGGTGTTTTTAAATCGTGGGAGACATTGGTAATAAGCTCCACCTTCATACGCTCACTTTTCAGACGTTCCTCTGTAGCCCTGGCAATGCCCTCCTGAATGAGGTTAAGGCTCTGTGCCGTACTGTAAAAATCAGAGTCATCAGGCAATGTCAATTCGGAAGACCAATCCCCCTCCCGCATCCGCTCAATATGATCCACAATCCGTTCCATGTGGTCCAGATTTTGGTTATATTGCTTAAGATACCGGTATAACAGATAGACGCCCAGAGCAACAAACAGGCAGAAGATAATTAATGCCAGTACCGGGGTATGCCTGAAGACCAGGGGAAGAATCACGGCCAGAACCATCAGGGCAATCTCGACCAGCAGGAGGGTCATAACGCGCATCAAGAGAGCCTTTTTGAAAGGTCTTCCCTTCTCGAGAAGGCGATACCGCTCAATGAGCCAGTTAGGGAAATTATGGGTAAAAAACTGCCGCCGGTTATAGAAAAGATCAATGATAAGAATGTAGATAAGCCAAAGAACGCCCAGGGCTGTGGCCGCTTCGACCAGTTCATTTGATAGCCTGGGGGCTATCACCTTTATGGCCGCAAAGACGGCAAAGCCTGCAAAGGGGTACAGAATTATCTTTACCTCCAGCCAGAGATGGGACAGGATCTGCGCTATCTTTCTGTCAAAGGCACGCTTGCTCTCTCTTTTGACAATGGCGATGACCAAAAGCACCAGGCTCAGCAGGGCCAGAAACAGCATGCCGTAAAGGAGCCATCGGACGGCTAAAAAACGTTTATAGTTTTGATAGAGCTGGCTGGTTGCATTGGGGATGGGTTCCACCGTCCTCTTTACAGCCAGAAGGATCTGGTTTTGGGACAGGGGCGCGTAATCCTTTTCATCACTGAAGAATTCTTCATCAATAATCCCCCTGTATCCGTCCTGATAGTCATACACGTCGATGGTCTTATTGTCCAGACAGGCCCAAAGCTTTTGACCATCAAAATACAGGTAGTAATCATAGCCCTCGGGAAGCGTGTATTTATTGTCATTGAATATGGGCTCCTGGCTCATATTGGTCAGCTTAATCCCTGCCAACGAATTATAGGACCAATAGAGCAGGTTATCCCCCTCTCCCTTGAGCTTTTCTATTTGTGATTTGGTATTGAAAGTATTCTTGCTCAGATACATTTCAAATTGCCGGGTAACAATTTGAAGCTGTGTTGCGATATTCTCTTTAAAATAGTGAGACTCTTTATAGTCTCCGACCAGGAAAACCCCGATGTCATGCCTGTAGTCAATCATGTTCTGCAGGTTCATAACTCCCAGAAAGGACAGCGCCAAAAGGAGGCTCAGCCCCAGAAAGAAAGCCCCCCAGGCAAGAAAGGGTTTAGATTTTCTCAATTTTGTATCCAATTCCCCACACCACCTTTAAATATTTAGGCTCCCTGGGATTGATTTCGATTTTTTCACGGATTCGGCGGATATGGACCATAACAGTGTTTTCAGCGCTAAAGGCCGGTGTCTCCCACACGCGCTCATAGATCTCCTCTGCCGGAAAAACGCGATTAGGGTTTTTGATCAACAGTTCCACGATCTTGGTCTCAGTGGGCGTGAGCTTAACCGGTTCTCCCAAAAGGGTGAGAACACGGGTTTCAGAGTCATAGCACAGATCCCCCGTGCGATAAAGGGTTCCTTTATCCACGCGGTTCATGTCCCCCAGCAGCATATAGCGCCGAAGCTGGGCCTTGACCCTGGCCACCAGTTCCATGGGATTGAAAGGCTTGGTGATATAGTCGTCGGCGCCCATGGACAATCCCAAAATCTTATCGCTGTCCTCGGATTTGGCCGAGAGCAGAATAATGGGAATGTTCTTATCCTGTCTGATCTTCATGGTGGCTGAAAGCCCGTCCAGCCTGGGCATCATGATATCCAGAATAATGAGCTGGATACTTTGGGTCATGAGGTAGTCCAGGGCCATGAGCCCGTCATAGGCCTTGAGGGTGCTGAATCCCTCCTTCTCGAGCAGGATGGCCAAAGCCCCTACGATCTCCTTATCATCGTCCACCACTAAAATACAAGGTTTCTCCACCATTTGATCTGTCTCCAACACTTAACAATCCGGAAAGTCGAAACTCCCTTGCCTTTTTTCAGCATAAGGGAGATTTATTTCAAAAATCCGGATGTTTTTCTTAAGAAATTCTTAACATCAGCAAGGGGACACCTTACTCTCCTGACGTCTTGCCAGTCGGGCATTGCGGCGCTCAATGGCACGCTGGAATTCGGCCTTTTCCTCATCGGTTTCCAGAATGAGTCCCGGAACAGGACGCGGTTTACCCTGGGAATCCAGGGCCACAAAAGTGACATAGGCGCGATTGGTAAACTTGGTTTCACCGGTTAAGTAATTCTCGGAGCAGGCTTCCACCAAAACTTCCATAGAGGTTCTTCCCACCCAGGTCAGTCTGGCCTTGAGCACAATCATCTCCCCTGCCTTGACCGGATGGCTGAAATCCACACTGTCAATGGATGCGGTGGCTACAATGGACTGAGCATGCCGGGATGCGGCCATGGCTCCAGCAATGTCCACCCAGTGCAACAGGCGGCCACCTAAAAGGTTTCCTAAAAGATTAGTATCATTGGGAAGCACCAGTTCCCTCATCTCTATCTTTGAATCGGCAACTCGTTTGTTTTCCATGTTTTTCTCCTTTTTCAAAAAAGTCTTGTTATTTATTATACCACGTCCGAAACAACCATCACCTGGATCGCCTGCGCAATTCAAGGAATAACGGATTAAGCCTTTGATAAATCCATACATGAATCAAAAGCACCCCCGTGGTATAATGATGCTTGTCTTTATCATGCTTAACTGGGAGGAATAGTATTGAATAAGAAAATCGCTGCCCTCAAGGCAGCTTTCCCGCACACCATACCCATTCTCATGGGTTTTTTGTTTCTGGGCATTGCTTTTGGTATTCTGCTCAGCAGCAAGGGTTATACCCTTGGCTGGGCTTTATTGATGAGTATCTTTATTTTTGCGGGCTCCATGCAGTTTGTGGCCATAGACCTGCTCACTCAGAGCTTCAACCCCATCAATGCCTTCTTTTTGACCCTGCTGGTCAATGCCCGGCATTTGTTTTACGGAATCTCCATGCTGAGCAAATACAGAAACACCGGAAAGAAAAAGGCCTATCTCATTTTCGGCCTCATTGACGAAAGCTTTTCCATTCTATGCTCCACAGAGCCTCCCGCCGGAGTGGACAGGGGCTGGTTCATGTTCTTTGTGACCCTGTTCAACCATATCTACTGGGTAGCGGCCTCGGCCATGGGCGCTCTGTTAGGCTCCCTGTTCACGTTCAACTCCCAGGGCATTGAATTTGTTATGACAGCCCTGTTTATTGTAATCTTCATCAATCAATGGAAGTCTCAGAAAAACCATATTCCGGCGTTGACAGGATTGGGCGTCTCCCTGAGCTGTCTCATTATCCTTGGACCCAATGATTTTATCATTCCCTCCATGATACTGATTCTACTGGTTCTGTCCCTCTTCAGAAAAAATATTGAAAAGGAAGTTGCCCCATGACTTTGACATTTTCTCAGGCCTTGATAACCATCATGCTAATCGCTCTGGGCACCCTCATAACCCGGGCCCTGCCCTTTTTACTCTTTCCTGAAAACAAAAAAACGCCTGAATATATTCAATACCTGGGAAAGGTCCTTCCCTATGCCGTCATAGGACTTCTGGTCATTTACTGTTTAAAGTCCGTAACGGTTCTAAGTGCGCCCTATGGTCTTCCCGAAGCCATAGCCATCCTCTGCGTGGTGCTTCTCCATCTCTGGAAGAAGAACACCCTGCTGAGCATTGGTGCCGGTACTTTGATCTATATGGTATTGGTTCAGAAGGTTTTTTGACTCTACTCCATATTTATCATGGTTGGACGAAAGCCAATATAAGGAGACTCTACCTTAGCAATAATCAGGCCATGTGCTCCCATCTTCAAGCTGCTATTCTCCCTGCTTAAGACTCGTCATATGAGAACATCATGGCCTTTTGTGCACTGTTTTTTGTCGTCCTTTATTCTTTGCGCTATGCATCCGGACTGTCTTCCAGTGTGTATCCCTCTATGCCGGTAACGCTTCCTTCACGTATGATTTGATACTCCCCTGCCGGATTCCGCTTATATATGTTCCCCATACGTATGAGATGGCCTTTGACCAGGCAAAATGCGCAATCCCCTTTTTTATATGTAGTGATGACGTTGCCCATGGCCGTTACCCACGCTTTTTCATGCTCTATCCTGATCCCACGAAGGGAAGACTCCTCACTGTCCAGGGTGATAATATTATTAGAAGCAATGGCGTCCGTTTTTCCATTTATGATAATCCCCTGTTTGCATTGAGAGATAATATTGTCTGACACTATCACATCTTCCTCACCGCTATAGGTGATGGCATGTCTGCAATGGCTGATGGTATTGTGTGAGACCTGCCTGCACATGGATATGGCATCCCGCACATATTCAAGAACATTATGGGTTACACACTGTGCTCTTACAATGCCATAATCCAGTATCTTTTCAGGTGAACCCTTTATGGTATTGCCATGAACATCCTGGATATTCACACAGGTGTTATTGACTTTGCTTTCCGGTACTCCATGGACCTCCAGATAATTGTCCTCAAATCTTGTATCCGTGATGGGTTTATTGCCATAGAACAGACTTACTGTAACCTTATCAGGGATGGTTACAAAAAACCGGTTGTTCTTAATACTGATTCTTCTGCAGGGGTTGGTCCTGCCCTCCCGGCCAAGCATGAACACAAAGGTATTGATCCTTTCCATGTACACGGAGTTATGGGCGAAGGTTACGTTTTCAACACCACCATGGTAGTTGTTATCCGCCGGATAGATGCTGAATGGGAAGGACATGCGGGCATCCCGTGTCACTCTGAAAGTGTTGTCATGGATGGAGACATCCCTGACATCACCGCGTGTCGAAAAGACCGCTATAATCTCATCCTCAGAACTCTTGACAAACCGACAGCCGGCAATTTCGACATTGCTTGTAATATCCCCGTTGAGATTACTTGTGGCCGAGGTCAGGTTCCTGACCCAAATACATCCCCCTATGCCCTCGTTGATATGGATAAAATCACAGTTCAGTATCTGCGTATTCTTGCAGCAGGCATAGAGATCCAGATGTGTGGTTTCGGTCTTCGCAAAAGGATTGGTGGACAAAAAGCTGCAATTCTGAATGGTCGCTCTTTGGGTATTGGCAAGGAACAAAATGGTCTTGGGATGGTTCGTGGTTACTCTTGTAAACTCAAAGTCTATACCGTCAATGGTAATTTCATCGGCTGTATCGGGATTGTAGGCTCTTGAGAGATGTTCATTGGTCAATATGCCTTCGGATTTTGTGTCCAGAAAATCCGATATGAGGATCTTGGATTTTCCGCGTATACCTTTAAGTACAACATGACTTTTAAGGCTTATCCTGTTCTTTATCCGGTACACTCCCGGCGGCATAAAAACAACATACCTGCCTGTTTCCACAGCATTATCTATGGCATCCTGGACAGCCTTTGTATCATCATTCACGCCGTCGCCCACGGCACCGAAATCTCTAATATTGCTCGCATACTCCATGTGTGAGCCTTCCCCTCATTTTGATGAGTCCCCCGTTTATATATATGCTTGTACAACAACTTTGGTGTGGAGGAAGGCAAAACGTCTACCTATTATTAAGTAAGTTGTCCAAATAAATGAGACGGCGCTCTATGTAATCTTTCATGTTCTCGATGGTATCACAACCGTCATATCGGATCCCCCAAAGCGCATGTTCTCTTGTTAATGCGCCACTTGACGTGATTTGAGCATCAAGGTTGTCAATTAAAGAGGATAAAACGTCCCGTCTGAACACTGACTTTCTTAAGTCAAGCCACCGTGCGTTGATCTTTGCGTTTAAATCAGGATAGCACAAGGATAACAGCGCATACTCTTTCCTTATAGCATCAATACCATTGTCAGCGTTTTCAGACTTATACGTGAATTTGCCGTCCCACCACAGTCCAAAGGACATATCGGTGTCCCATGGAATAAAGTACAATCTCTCCCTTTCATGACTTGAGTCGACCAGATAATACATGTTCTTGTAACCTACATTATCCACCATATTCCCAAGCTGAAGCATCAGATAGACATCAATCCAATTATCCACATCAACAATGGACAAATCACCCTGAAAGTAGTCTTCCATGAGCTGATATGAAGAATCCTTGGCCAAAGGCGCAGCAATGATCTCGTAGGCTTCTTCAACATTGGCAGGCGTCCAGGTTGAGCGTCCCTTAAACAAAGTATAATCAGCGCTTAAACCTAAATACTTGGCATCGATCCTTCTTTGCAGCAAGTACAACCCTTGATATTGTCCGTTATGGATGACCTCACAGTATTCTCCAGCCGACATTCTTAATTTTGAATTGCTTTGAAAGACTTCATTCTCAAGCATACATGTATCATAAAAATCATCAAATTAAAGGCTTCTAACAGTATAGGAGCCATTAACCTGGTGAATATCCTGCTGTAAAAATGCATCTAACCTAGATGATAAAAGCGCAAGGTCAGCATCAGTCACTAAATACTTTTTTTCAACGCGGTATACAATAGCTCAATCACCCTTTAGTTTAAGTTAAAAACGGAGCTCTCCATCATGGCTTAACATATTCACTGACAGTATGCCGTCCAATTGCACAAGCTCCTTTGTCAAGACAGAATCATTCTTCGTTTTGACCTCGATAATAAATTCCTTCGTATTTTTTGTTAGATTCCGATTCCTTACCTTCATGTTACGGCAATGTTTCTTAACACACTTTATGACCTCATTATCATCTTTATCTTTTTCAGTAGAGACAATTAAAAGATATGGCGGACGGAACGTGGGAATCAAATCAATAAGGACATTGAGAGCAGCAACAGCAAGACTTGCTATAATTGCCAGTTCGTACAGCCCTGAACCTACGATAATACCTACACTTATACTCCAAAACAAATAAACCAGATCCATTGGGCATTTGACTGCATTACGAAAACGGACAATGGATAATGCCCCTACCATACCAAGGCTTATCACTAAATTGCTTTGCATTGCCAAAAGTATCGCCGCTGTAATCAACGGTAATATGGCCAGGGATTTATTGAAAGTACTGCTGTAAAACCCATCTTTTCTCGTCATGAGATAAACAAAATAAATAAATAAGCCAATGATAATAGCTAGGCCTAATGTAATCGCAATTTTAGAAGTCGTCAAATCACCAGAATTAAAGCCCTCTAAAAATGATTTTTTATTATATCAGAAAATTTCATACATTTTCACTTTCCTATATCAAAGATTTTAGTATAATCATACAAATCTTATCACAGCATTTGTCAAATTTCTACATTCTTCGATTGGCATATTTGTTTATCAATGCCATTTTTATTAGGATTGATTGTCTTCATTTTGCTCATAACGGGAATGAATTTAGGTTCTATAATAAATGTTGGGGTGCCGAGGGACAGAAACTTCGGAACTCCAACA
>JAKIML020000059.1 GCA_022702935.2 Bacillota bacterium
CTCCATCTCATGATTCCAAAACTGCTCCATACAAATATCCTCCTTCATGCAATTATCAGAATATTTAAATGCATATGAATACGATGTAAAGCGATCAAAAAAGCCCTTCGTCCAACTTGGGACGAAAGGCTATTGCTTTCCGCGGTACCACCCATCTTTACTGCATGAAACAGTACAACTCTAAATACGGGACATTAAGGCTAATGTCCGATATTCTCACCCTATAACGTGGGATAATCCGTACCAACCTACAACTTGACGCTTCAGCCGGCAAGCTCCGGAGCGAACTTCAGAAGCACTTTCCATAAAGCTGCTTTCAGTCTCGACAGCTTCTCCCTGCATGGTCCATGGTTCCTACTTTTCTCCATCAACGCTTTTCAATTAATTGGAAACATTATAACATTAATTTATGCCATCGTCAATAGATGAATCAGGCGCTGCCCCATCATCCAAATCCCCCATATCAGGGCACCCGTGATGGGCATGGCCGGAAACGCCATAGAGCTCCCTGCCTCGGATATTCAGGCGCATCCGTTCTTCTTCCACCATTTTGCTGAGCATATCCCTGACCCTGACAGGGTTCCTGACACGGGTGAGCTGCAGCTCGGGATGAGTCTTATCGGCTGTGTAAAGGGTAATG
The DNA here is from genome assembly GCA_022702935.2 of Bacillota bacterium. GTDB lineage: Bacteria > Bacillota > Clostridia > DSM-8532 > DSM-8532 > DTU059. The sequence continues at coordinate 641 of JAKIML020000059.1, forward strand.
GTTCCTACACCCACAAGCTTATCGCCAAAGGTTCTGTTAAGCTTTACATCCAGAACTCTGTATAATAAAAGCTCATCCTCGGTGGTATTGAAAAAGCCCCTGGAAAAGAAGAGCCTCTGATCCCGCACCGCATAGCGGGTAAAGCTTAAAGGAAGGCCTAAATAGCGTTTTCTGTCCTTCCATTGATACTCGGGTTTCGGATTCTTTGCCATACTTAATCCCCCACTGTCTTAAGTTACGGTGACTGACAAGGCTTTAGGATGCCAGGAATCACTTTATGATTCTCCTTTCCATATTTATGTTTATTATACCCTCAGCCATACATCCCTGCAAGAAGAACATAAGCGGAAAAACCATAAAAAAGGATGCACCTTCAATCCAGAAGGGCATCCCTTAATATGTTCCAGAGGGTTTACCGTACAATTAGAATCCGGCCAAGTCGGACATGGTTTCCTCGTCTATGTAGAACTTGCCTTTGACTTTCTTAACCGCGATTTCTTCTTCCTCACCATCAAGCTCAATTTCTACTGTATAGTAGGTTACGCCGTCATCGGTATCGTCCTTTTCAACATCGCCAATCTTGAGTTCCTTAAACCATTTCTTGCCGAACTCATCTTCAAACATATCATCGATTTCTTCCAGAAGGTCCTTAAGAAACTCCTTCTCGTCATTAAGGTCTTCACGCAGATCCTTGTCAAAGCAGTTGATGAACTTCTTGACATCATGATCGTCGATGGCCTTAAAGAAATCCTTTACGACAGCCTTTGCTCCCCCAGTGCCGCATCCGGTGGCTGTGAACGCTAACGCAACGATCATCAGCAGAGCCAAACTCATGGTCAAAATACGCTTTTTCATATAAATTCTCCAGTCTTCTGGTTAATTAAAAACGATCTGCCAATATACCGCTGCGCCTTAGAATCTGTCTCTGTCAGCGTCTATGTAATATCTGTCCTTATATTTCTTAACGTACACCGAATCGGAGTAATTCCCATTCAACTCAACATAGATGCGGTAGTAGGTGACGCCATCGTCGCTGTCAATCTTACTACGGTCCCTAACCTTAATCTTCTTGCTCCAGCCTCTGTCATAATTATCATCGTAGAATTCTCTTAAATCTTTCAGTTCATCCTTAATGTCTTCCTTGTCTTCCTTTAAGTCCTTCTGATCCTCTTTGTCATAGCACTTCAAAAGGGCATTAAAGTCTTTCTTATAGATAGCGGTATAATAGTCCTGAACTAACTCCTTATAATCCTTATAACCGCTCTTTCCGCCAAAGATCAGAAAAGCAAGCACAATAACCACTACTGCAGCAATACCAATCAGTACAAAGGAATTGCTCTTCTTGCCTTTGCTGTTGGAACCACTGGCTTCAGGATTGACGGGTGCTGCTGGTTGAGGTTCAGATATAGGAGGGGTAACCGGATTGGGGCCTATGGGTGTTGTGGCCATTCCACCCACATTGGGTGCAACAGGATCGAACTCAGCTTTTTCATTATTCTCGCTTCCCGAGTTGTCAGTCACATTCTGGACCGATTCTACAGGTTCACTCTTTGAAACATCTGCAGTTGCAGGTTCTTCCACAATCTGCTTAGCACCGCAATGTGTACAAAAGAGAGAATCGTTGTCAATTTCCTTTCCGCAATTCGTACAGAACATTTCACTAACCTCCTAATTGAAATCCAGTGCCTAGCACTGTTGTTGATTATAACCCGTGAGGAAATATGTGTCAACATGAGGCTTTCAGGCTTGCCCCAGGGTTATTCATACAGGCCATAGGTCTGGTCCACATTAAGTGTGAAGAGAATGCCGTTTCCTGGCTCATCAATCTTTAAATCATTGCGAACCGACTCAACAATACCACTGGCCGTTCCGGTATCGGAAAGGATCATGACCACTTCTTTCTCAGGCTCAATGGCCATGGAGAACAAAGTCTGATGCTCATGAAGCCCTGCTCCTCTGGCATTAATTATGGTCCCGCCTTTTGCACCTGCCTTTGTGGCTGCATCCATCACCTTCTCGGCTAAACCTTTCTCGACGATCACTAAAATTGCTTGATACATGACAGGATTTCCACCCCTCGCTTCAATTTGCTTGACTTTGCAACTGCTAACCCCTACAAGCCCCGACAACGAAGTTGTAAAAGCTATGCCATGATTGGGTTTTTTAAATTCAAATTTCCGGTTTAATTCAATAAGGGCTTTATTGGCACATTCATTATCAGCAATAAGAAGAACGATTTCCTTTTTGATCTCGCCTAAATCCAAGAGCCCCAAAAGATGCGGTTTAGTCGTTCCCTTGCCCAGAAGAATGGTTCCTCCCGATATGCCGCTCTGACGTGCAACCTTGAGAATCTTACTGCCATATCCCACATTGACAATGGTGAAAATCAATTGGATATTTTGCATATCAGGCTCTTTTTCCATCATCATGCTTACCACCTTTTACTGATTTTCTCTTAAAGATCAATCCGACTATTTGCAAAGCAATGAGAGGGGTTAAGGCAACCATGGCAATAACGCCAAACCCATCCACCAGAACATTGGCATGTTCTATATACTCTGCTGCCCCTTGGGCAAATGCTAAAATAAAGGTTGCTGTCATGGGCCCTGAGGCAACGCCGCCCGAGTCAAAGGCGATACCTACAAAAAGCTTTGGTGCGAAATAAGAAAGAATGATGGAAATCACATATCCGGGCAGCAGGTAGTGCCACAGTTGAATACCTGGAACCATAATTCTTAATATGGATAAAGCCACTGCAAAGCCAACACCAATGGACAGGGCAACCAAAACAATGCTTTTCTTTACATAACCACTTGTAACATCTTCTATCTGGTTAGTCAAGACATAAACTGCAGGTTCGGCCAATATTGTAACCAGCCCCAGAATAAAACCAACCAATACAACAATCCATGGCTTGTTTAAAGCAGCAAGCTTATAGCCCAGGAGACTTCCAACATCCATAAAGCCCGCATTTACACCTGTTAAGAAAAGCACCAGACCCACAAAGGCAAACACCAGCCCCACCATGATTCTCGTAAAGGCCTTGGGGGTAACCTTCGCAAAGACGCGGTTGACAATAAGGAAGATAATCAGAACGGGTGCCAGTGCCAAAAGCACCTCTCCTGCAAGGCTGGGAATAGCTCTAAAGAAAGGCGCCAGAATACTTTGCTCATTGGAAAGCTCATATTCCAAGCTGGCGGTTATCTCCCTGGAGTTGGTGACAATACTCATGATCATGACAGCCATAATGGCCCCCACCGATGCAATGGCCACAAGGCCGAAACTGTCCTTTTCCGAGGCCTTACCGTCTTTCTTCAAGGAAGAGACACCGATGGCAAGAGCCAGTATAAAAGGAACCGTCAGAGCTCCGGTGGTTGCCCCCGAGGCATCGAAGGAAATGGCGAGAAACTCCGACGAGGTAAAGAGTGAAAGCCCCAGTATAATGAGGTATAAAACAGTCAACACTTTATATAAAGGCACATTATATACAATTCTTATCAGACCTATAGAGAGCAAGACGGCTATACCTATTGAGACAATGACCACAATACTGAGCTTTGAGATCACACCCGATGTAACAAAGGCCACCTGACCGGCCAGTATATGCAAATCGGGCTCTGCCACCGATACAAAAAAACCTACAACAATACTCACCACAGCAACAACCCATACCTTGTTACTCTTGGCGAGCGCCTTACCAATGATATTGCCAATGGGCGTAATGCCCAGATCAACCCCTAAAAGAAAAATGGACAGACCAAACACGATCCATAGGGAACCCAGCAAAAAGCGAAAGATTTGGTGGGATTCCATGGGGGTCAGAGTGAAATGCAGCACCAACACAATAAGCGTGATAGGTACAACTGCTAACAGAACTTCTTTAAATTTCTTGAACAGTATATCCAATATGAGCCTCCTTCCGTTTATGTTATAACTTGGCCTGGCTCCATTGAACTAAACCAGGGGATATACTTTTATGCATTGCTTCCGCCCGTCATTCCCCCTTTCGTATACATTATTATATTTATTATAACGGACGAAAGAAAAAAACCGCAACCTCTAAAAGCAAATCAATATGAGTATTTCCCACGATGGATACAAAAAAGGGCTTATTATAAGCCCTCCATTGGTTCACTATAATTTTATACATCATACCGCATGTTTTATCTCCAATTCCCGCATCAGGCCCTCATAAACCTTTTGTAGGCGGGGAATACCGGGAAGCTCATCAGGTCTTACTAAAGAGAAGTGCTTATTGAAGGAGTAAATGCCTGCTTCATGCAGGACCTTTGCCACAAACTCAGCACAGGTGTTCCTGTATTCATACTGAAAGGGCTTATTAAACATGCAGCCAAACAGCCCCAGGAGATTGTAGCGGTATTTATGGCTCTCCCTTGTATACTTTTGCAAAACCGTACAAAAACGATTATAAGCTGCTTCATCCACCGGCAGCGCATAAATGGCACATTCGGTTTGAGGATAGTATTTGAACATTCCTTCATTCACAACCTCGGTGATTAATCCGCCGATGATTGGAAAATATCTAACTCTTCGCGCAAAGCTGTAGAAAACCTGAAGTTCGGGGTCCACGCCAATGGAAGCGTGATTATATTTTGCTTTGGTATAAAGCTTGATGGATTTTGAAACCAAAGTGCCCACCTGGGTGAGCATGATATAAATGTACTTCATCATAGCCCCCTTGCTATTCTACACAGATTCAACCTTCACTGTCATATTATACAGCATTCGATACCAGGGTGTCATCTCTTTTCCTCAAGAGTCCTTTTTGTGATTAAGTCCGCCCTGTGTTATAATACAAGAAAAAATCAGACGGTAGGTATGTTCATGAAGAAAAAGCTATTGGTCTCCATCATCTGCTTCATCACCATTATCACCTTGGTTTTTGCCGGCTGCACAAGACTGGAGCAAAAGCCCACTGTGTTCATGTGGGAGGTTATGGCCAAGGAAGGCACCGGAAAGCTCTATCTTCTCGGATCCATCCATGTGGGCAAGAGTGATCTCTATCCCCTGAATCAGGTTATTAATGATGCCTATGAGAGCTCGGATGTATTGGCTGTGGAAATTGACCTTACTACAGCGCTTCAAAACGCTAATCTCTCTGAGCTCATGGAGAAAATGATGTATACTGACGGTACCACCTTAAAGGATCATATCAGTCCCGAGCTCTATGAAAAAACCAGTGCCGTTATGGAAAAGTACGGCATCATCCCCCTGATCTATGATAAGATGAAGCCCTTTGCATTATCCTCCACCATTCTGGATTTCCAGGTCCAGGAATGGGGCTATTCCAATGAATATGGTATTGATATGTACTTTCTGACCAGGGCCCACGAAGAAGGCAAGAAGATTGTTGAGATTGAGTCCATGGAGTTTCAATATGACATGTTAAGCGGCTTCTCTGATGAGATCCAGGAGCTTATGCTGAAGAGCAGCCTTGAAGACGAGACCATGGGGAAAGAGGAAATGGATAAGCTCTTCAGCATTTGGGCCGCCGGCGACGTCGCCGCTTTGGAGGCTCTTTATGCAACAGAGGATGATAATCTGGCTGAAGAAGAACTTGTCTTTTATGCTGAGTATAGCAAAGCCATGTTTGATGACCGAAATATTCACATGGCCCAAAAGGCCGAAGAGTATCTGGCCGAAGGCCATACCACCTTCTATGTGGTAGGCGCAGCCCATATGATTGGAGACACCGGGATCGTCAAGCTGCTTAAGGACAAGGGCTATAAGGTCAGACAGAAGTAAGCTTTTTGGCTTTTTCTGAATAACCCAACAGCCCTATCCTAAGTGACTTTACTCCTCACAGCGGATTCCTTCAATAATAACCGCCTCATTGATTCTCTTAAGAGGTATGATACCTGACAGTATGGTGATGAGCAGGGTTCCCATAACCGCTATCACCACCTGAAGGGTTGGGAAGGTCCAGGGGAATTCCTCCACGGCTACCGCCGTATTATAAAGCACCTTTGAGAGCAAACACCCCAGCCCTGTTCCAATGATCAGTGCTATAATTCCATGAAACAGGCCTTCGAGCCGCACCAGCCGCATGATGCCCTTCTGGGTGGCTCCTACGGCCTTGAGCATGGATAATTCCCTGCGTCTTAAAATAATATTGGTGCTGATAGTATTGACGATGTTCACCGAGCCGATAAGGGCTATGACGGCAATAAAGCCGTAGATGAATATGGAGAGTACCAGCATGGTGTTTTCCATCTGTCTTGAGGCCTCATCATAATCAAGATACATGAGCTCCGGATTACGTGCGGTATAATCCTCAAGATAGTCCCTCATGGCGGAGGAATCTGCCCCTTTTTCCATCTGGATAAACAGGGCTTCCGGGAAGCTCTCCTCACCCATTATTTTCTTATACAGCTCCTCGCTGCCTATGATCTGGATACCTCCATAGGTGTTCTTGGTTTCACCGAATATCCCTTGGCTTAAAACCCCTGCAACGGTGAGGGTTATTTCCTTATATTCCTCCATGGCTTCCGCATAGACTGAGAGGGTTATTTTATCCCCGGGCTTAAGGGTGGCAACATCAAGCAGCACCGCCTTATTTCTGGCACCATCGTACAGCTTTCCGGCATTGACAATCAGAACCCTGTCGCTGCCATCAAAAATATCGGTTTTTCCTTGAATCAGATAGCTTTTGAGGATGCTTTCCGCGTTATTGCCATAGGTGAGGAACTGACTGTTAGAAAGAATAGCTCTTCCTTCATCATCAATATTCATGGGTTGGTTCATAAAAGTATAGACATCCGGATTCACTTTGTCTTTGTCCAGCATGACCTCTCCATGGGTGCTCCCATAGCGATAAAGGGTTTGAAGACCCGAAATGGTCATCATTCTGTTTTCATCCTCTTGAGATATCTTCACGCTGGAATCGTAATATTTGTTTCTGATGGCAAAATGAGGATAGGTAGATTCATCAATGATCTCGGCCTTGTAAGCAAAGTCCACCATGCTTCCGAAGGCAATGAAAAGAACAATGCTGATGACCATGGAGAATACGGTGATATAAAAGCGTTTTCGGTTTCTGCCAAGGTTCTTCCAGGCTATCCAGCCCTCAGGTCCCAGAATGGGCAGCAGCCACCTGGAACGTGAAATAGACTTAAACTTTTCCTTACGGATTTCACCCGTATTTCGCACGGCCTCCATGGGTGATACTCTGCCAGCACGCTTGGCCGGCATCCAGGCTGAAAGAAATACGGTCAGAAAACCGATGGCTATGCTGACCAGCAACACAGGCCAGGAGATAGCCAGGGCCATGTTACCAAACCCCGAATCAGCGGCAATGCGCTTAATGACCTCAATCAGAATACTGATCGCGAAAACGCCGCAGAATGCGCCAAGGGGTATGCCAATTAAGGCCAAAATAAAGGCTTCTCGGTAGACGATGGCATTGATCTGGCGTGGTGTCGCACCCACGCACCGCAGGAGCCCAAATTGGGACACCTTCTCTATCACCGACATGTTGAAGGCGTTATAGATAACGGCAATGGTGGCTACCACAATAAGGGACACAATAATGAGCAGAATACGCCGCATGGTTTTATCCATGATGGGATTGGTGCTATTGCCCATAAGCCTTAACACACGCTCATTGTAGGAAATCTCTGAGGCCTCTTCCCCTGTCAGCGTTACATCTGCAGCCCTGGCAATGTCTTCTGAATCCTTCACCGTATTCTTCACTGACCTTAAGCTCACATAGACATCATAGCTTTGGCTTTGATCCAATTGGCCCTCATGGGTATAGGAATAGGCCTGAGCGAAGTTCCAATCGGTGATCATGTTGGGTTGAACCAACCCCACCAACTTGTAGGTTTTTGTGGTTCGTCCCTCAAAAACCTCCTTTTCACTCCAGGTTCCCTCTTCCAGCATAACGCCTTCAGGCGTAAAACGGTCCCCGATTTCCAGCGTCAGTGTATCCCCGATTTGGGTTCCCTCGGGGAAATTCTTCAAAGCCCAGTAATCGAGGATGATCTCATCGGGCGCTTGGGGATAACGGCCTTCCCTTAGCTCCACATTCAACCGCTGAAAGGCCTCGGCGGAAAAGGATTGGATGGAGAGATAGCAATGGGGCGGTTGAATGCCTTCCCCGCTGTTATGGGCCATAATGGCATATCCATCCTGATGAATAAGGAATCCATTATCCACCGACACATGATGGAGTATCTTTTGGGCGCTCTCACCATTAACCCGCAGGAACTTGGTATGGTAGTCCCCATTGCTCCTTTTGGCATCCTGAATCATACCCTCCTGCCAGCTTAGAATCAGGGTGCCCGTTCCTGTGATGAGGGCCACTGATAATATGATGCCTATAATGGTGAGAATGGCTCTCTTTTTCTGTATCTTGATAAATCTGTCAGCCAGTACCAGATAACTCTTCACAGTTGGGTCACCTCCTGGGCAACAATCATCCCATCGGTAATTTGGATGACCCGATCGGCCTGGGCCGCAATTTTGGGATCATGGGTAATAATCATCAGGGTCTGATGATACTTTTTGACCGAATATTTTAAAAGCTCAATAATCTCATTGCCGTTCTTGCCGTCCAGATTTCCCGTGGGTTCATCGGCCAGAATGATAGAGGGTTTATAGGCCAGAGCCCGCCCGATGGAGACCCGCTGCTGCTGGCCGCCGGACAGTTCCGAGGGCAGATGATGTCTTCTGTCTTCCAGTCCCAGCAGCTTTAGTAGCTCGTTAAGATAAGCCTTATCCACTTCCCGTCTGTCCAGTAGCAGGGGCAGAAGAATATTCTCCTCAGCAGTGAGGACGGGAATAAGATTATAGCTTTGAAAGATGAACCCCACCTTGCGTCTTCTGAAAAGAGCCAGTTTACTTTCTGAAAGAGAATACACATCCTCCCCGTCCACCAGCACCTTTCCCTGGGTGGGCTTATCCACGCCCCCCACCAGATGCAAAAGGGTGCTCTTTCCTGAGCCGCTTGGACCCACAATAGCCACAAACTCGCCTTTCTCTATGCTCAGATTGATGCCCCTCAGGGCTTCAACCCTGTTTTCACCTTTTCCATATACCTTTTTAAGATCGATGGTTTTTACGATTTCCATAGCAAATCAAGACCTCCTGTGTTTCAATAGCTCCATTGTACATAGGCCAGCTTAACGGGACATGTCTTTCAGCTTACAGTTTTGTAAGATTAGATTTCCTTAAAGAGAAGGACGACGAATTCAGACCCCACACCCTTTTTGCTTCGGACAATAATGCTTCCGCCGTGGCCCTCCACAATAGCTTTTGACAGGGACAGACCAATACCGATACTGGTGGGCTTTGGGTTGCTGCCCTTATAAAAACGCTTAAAAATATGGGGCAATTCCTCTTCGGCAATACCTTCGCCATTGTCGGTGATAATGACCCCCGAGGTAAGGGGTGTGTTAAAGGCCTGGGCCTTAATGGTGCCGCCGGGCTTACAGTGTTCAATGCAATTCTTGATAATATTGATAAGGGCCTCCCTGAGCCATTCCCTATCGCCCCACCAATGGACCGTTGGTTGAGCCTCCATGGCCATGAGCTGCACCCCTGCCTTCTCTGCCATCATGGACAGGGTGTCATAGGCCTCTCGAACCACTGCCATAACGGGCTGGCTTTCCTTCTTAAAAATAATGCTGCCCGACTCCAGCCGCGCCATTTTTAAAAGGCTCTGTATAAGCCATTCCAGGCGGTTAAGCTGCTGACTTCCGGACTCTAAAAAGGTTCTGCGGGTCGGTTCATCCATGTCAGTATGGCTTAATAGAATCTCGTGATTGAGAATCAGAGTGGAAAGAGGCGTTTTGAGCTGATGGGAGATATCGGCGATGATGTCCCTGAGAAAGGTTTTTTCAGCCTTCAGGCTCTCCATGGAGCTTTTGAGCCTGTCGGTCATCTGATTGAAATGGTGCCCCAGAATGGCAAAGCTTCCTTCACCTTCCCATTCCAAATGAAGATCATAGTCACCGTCAACAATCTTCTCTGCGCTCCTGGATATACCGTCAATCTTATTGTAAATGAACCGGGCATACCTGGAGAACACAAAAAAAATCAACAGGGCAAAAAGGAATACCAACAGGGAGCCAAAAAGAAAAACCGAACCCATGCCGGTTCGGATAAGCGGTGCCTGACTTAATGGGGTTTTTCCTGTATAGCCGTATTGGTTCAGAAGCGCAGCACCCGCCTGTATCTCCTGGGCATCGGGCCTTTCAAGAAGTGCCACGGCCAGGTCTCTACGCTCTT
>JAKIML020000038.1 GCA_022702935.2 Bacillota bacterium
ATTAGCTACTGCTTTGATGACCGAGGTATTTTACACACAAATTTGGACTTGACTAAAAAGTACTTCTCTCAATTTAAATTTCAAGAGAGTACCTAATTTAAGGGGTTCTATAAAATCATATTTTCGCAATTAGCTTGGCCTTAATAGCAGAGAACTCTTCATCAGTAATAATTCCTTGCTCAAGCATTTGTTTGGCATCTTGTATTTTCTTCAATACATCATTAGTCTGATTTATTTCTTCAGTTTCACTGACACCCGTATTTTGTAATTGACTATCAGCCTTTTCATCCGTTTTATTTATCTCAATAATTGTGTTCCAATCAGTCTCAAAATCGCTCTGTGAATAAGAGAAATGTGCTTCTTCCATAGTATCAGCAAGACGATTTGCCATGGGACGAAGAGTTGCAAATGTGATCCCGCCTGAAACAACTCCACCTATAATGGGGACTGCTTTTGAAACACCTTTTGCAAAAACCTCTTTTGTCATTTTACCACCAAATGTTTTGACTATAGATTTTACAATCGGATAGTAAAATGTTTTTGTTAGTGCTTTTTGTGGCAGCTTTTTTAATGCTTGTTGAGCTAAACGAGATGAGAGAACTCTGACAGCTTGTGATGCCCCTGATGCTCCTAGCATAACCCCACAATATTGTATAAGTTGATGATTGACCTTTTCTGTATCTAAAATATCACCAGCCCATAGATCACCCTCACCATATAAGTAGGCTATCTCTTGTGCCAATCTCAAAGCAACAGCATAAAACTGTAGCATATCGGCAGGGATGGTTGCAGTCATAGCAATACCACCAGGTAGTCCCGCTAAAAAAGATGCTCCAGTAGATACCAAGGTTCTGTTTAGTATTAGTTTACTCGCTTTTCTTCGTAATTCACTTTTGGAGCAACCTGCCTTAATAGGTCCTTCACTAATTATGATATTAATTTTGTCCATAGGCAGAGAACTAAACTGTTCATGTAAAAATATGTCTCTATTTACCTTGATGCCAGGAAGTCGAACCGCAGTGTTAATAATGTTTTCTAATGAAGTATTGCTCTTAACTTGTTCTTGTTCCACAAAAATCCCTCACTTATAAACACTTTTGCTTTTTTAGTCTTTTAGTAGTAACTCATAGCATTCTAACCATCATTTATCCAAAATTATTACTCAACTAACAAGTAAAATCAAATTTAAACATATAAAGTAAACATCAAGAAAGATAATAACAAGGAATAATTAACTATTGACAGTACAGTTAATGCGTATTACCATTATTGTGTAAACTGAATAGATATCTGGGGAGCTAAATGAATTTGGCTGAGAGGGACCTGGTATTGGTCCGACCCATATAACCTGATACGGGTAATGCCGGCGGAGGGAGCATAGTTAAGCTTGTCAAACTCGTCCTCCCATTGTGGAGGATTTTTTATTCATCATATCTCCTTTTCTAAGCTATTCCTGTCAGGTTTCAAAATCCAAGAAAAACTTAATCAGGAGGTATGTCATGTTTGATGGTTATGAAATTGTCATCAAAGAGTATTTTCTTAAGCTTTTGGAGCCCAAGTCGCTGATTTCGGTTCTGGCTGTGATTGCACTGGCGGTTATTTTCTTTGTGATCAGCAGAAAGGTCTCCTACAACACAAAGATACTGGCCTATGGCGCAATTGCTATTGCAGCATCATTCGTTCTGTCCTATATCAGGCTTTTCAGGTTCCCCAACGGCGGTTCGGTCACTGTAGCAAGTATGCTGCCGCTGTTTATCTTTGCGTACATAGCAGGCCCTAGAGCCGGTATGATGGCAGGCATGTGCTTAGGAATGCTGCAATTTATACAGGATGCCTATTTCGTTCACTGGACACAATTCTTGCTCGATTATCCTATAGCGTTTGCCTTGTTAGGTCTTGCCGGTCTCTGCGGTAAAAACATCTTTGTTGGTGCTTTTCTCGGAAGTTTTGGCAGATTTATATGCCACTTCTTGTCCGGTGTCGTATTTTTCGCTGAATATGCAGGAGAGCAGAATGTATTCCTGTACTCGCTCATATACAACGGTTCCTATATCCTCCCCGATATGATCATTTGCCTGGCCATTCTTGCCATACCGAGCGTCAGGTCAGCCATCACACAGCTTTCCCAAAGAACACCCAGGGCAAAGCTGATTAAAAACCAGATGGCATCATAAAGAATATTCTATCTGGGACTGATGTTTTATCTGTTTTACAGAAAAAGAGGCTCCCTTATTATTCTAATAATTGGCCATGGCTTGTATAACCTGCTCGGTATGCTCATGGTCATGGGTGCGTTCAGCTTTCTGGGTATTGTGCCTCAGTAAGGTTCAGATGATACCATATTCAAAGCCAGGCTTCCAATAGGCCTGGTTTTTTGTTCAGTTGGTAACGCCTTGGCGCTTGGTTCTTTTCAGCGAGCAACATGTTCATTATATAAGGCCTCAAAAGTAACCCCATTCACTGATATGAAGATTAGAGCTGTATGACGATTGCGGCCATTTCATCCGGTGAAAGGACTTTATCCTGAGATGCCCAGGTCAGCATTACGTTCCAAAAGCCCCCTATCCTGTACGCAAAGACATACTCCAGGGGCAGTCCCCGGACATCATCACCCATTAATAATTCAGAATGCTCCTTTGTAAACTTCTCAAACCTCTGAAAAGCAAAATCAATCAAACCGCTTTTCTTCATACTCCGAATAAAGGACAGATGCCGACTCCAGAATTCAAAAAAGACTCTGGCAGCCGTGTACTGACAGGGCTCATCCATGGCTGAAAAAGACTGAATATACTCATCCTGAAGCTGCTTGATATATTGCTCCAATACATCATTTTTAGAAATAAAATTGCGGTAGAAGGTACGACGATCCAACCCTGCCATGCGGCATATCTCAGTTACGCTGATCTTGTCGTATTCCTTTTTCTCCATCAAATACAGACGTAGTATCGCTGCTGTTCCCACCGCATGCAACCAAGCTAAGGACCATGGCAACGGCCAGAACGCAGGCAAGTAGCCTTTTTAACTGTTTCATAACCTTCTACTCCTTTCTTATTCTGATTTTGATCTGATAATTACTGCATATAGCGTATAAAATTAATACTCGCTTTTGCTTTAAAACGAGTATCTTTTATCACTTCATCGTATTAAATTAATAATATTTTGACTTCCATTCTTTGTCAAGCGATTTGTTTCTGATGCTAAGTCATCCGCAAGCTTTTCCCGATTTTTAAATCTCGTTGTTCAAGGGGCTGGAAGTGTGCTCCGGATTCGTTGTCTTGCATACAAGAAGATACCCACCTGGCCAAGCCCGGCCAATCCCCAGGTAACCGGGTAACAGGCAAAAAGCACAAACACTGTGGGATACCAGGCAAAAACCGTTTTCAGCCAAACGATACGCATCAGGCATGCGCCTATCAGCGTACATATCATGGGTGCCACCGAATAGCCCATACCACGGGTCAGCCCCGGAAAAACGTTCATGATACCGCAGGTGAAATATGTGAACATCAAAATTCTCAGCTTAATCATACCAAGCTCAATGACCTCTGCATCGGGTCTGTACAAAGCAATCAGAAACTTTCCGAAAAGCAATATAAGACTGCACATGATAATCCATGTAGCAAAGACGAGCACCGTAGACACTTTTGCAATTTTATCAATGCGGTCATACTTTTTCGCGCCTACGTTTTGTCCGGTAACGGTAATGGCCACATTGTAATAAGCATTCATTGTGGTACCCACAAATCCTTCGATATTGCTCGCAGCAGAACTGGCTGCCACCATGATGGAGCCAAAGGAATTAACCGCGGATTGAATCATTACATTGGAAATGGAAAACAGTGCACTCTGAAGACCAGCAGGCAAGCCGATCTTCACAATTCTTTTCAGTTTATCTCTGTCAATACGCATCTGGCGAGGGATGAACCGTACTCCCATAATATTGCTCCGAGCCAGGCAGATGATGATCAGCACCATGGAGAGAAACTGGGAGATGACCGTGGCCCAGGCTACGCCATCAACGCTCATATGAAGCACAATGACAAAGAAGAGATTGAATAAGACATTCACAATGCCTGACGTGACCAGATAATACATGGGGCGCCGGCTGTCTCCCACCGCACGCAGGATGGCCGCCCCGAAGTTATACACCATGGTAGCAGGCACCCCTAGAAAATAGATTCTCATATACAGTAATGACAGATCCAGAATATCCTCGGGAGTGCCCATAAGAATCAGCAACGGCTTGCAAAAAGCTAAACCCGTCACCATAACTATTAAACCACAGATTATGCTGACGGCTATGGAAGTGTGGATAGAGCCCTTCAAATCCAATACATTGCCGGCTCCATAGTCCTGCGCCACAACAACGGCTGTTCCTATGGACAGGCCCATGAATGTACTGACTAAAAGGTTGATAAGAGAACCCGTGGCGCCTACTGCAGCGAGTGCTTCTCTGCTCGAAAATCGTCCAACGGTTATCATATCCGCAGCATTGAACAGAAGCTGCAGCAGATTCATGGCAATGATCGGCAGTGAAAAAATCAGTATCTTTCTGAACAGCGGTCCGCTGCACATATCCATATCATAGTTCTTTGATGCCATAAGCGTATTATCTTTCCAGTACCCATTGATGTCGCTTTAACTGTATATAGGTTCCCTTATTCTTAGTTTATATATAATTGGAACATTGTTCAATAAAGTCTTCAATACTTTAAAAGGCTCCCCGTTACCGACAAATCTGTCGATAATGAGGAGCCTTATCAGCTTTAATCTGCTGACGAATATCAAGCCAGCTCTTTGTACCTGTATTTTTTAAGAATCCTTCCGAAAATGAGGCAGATGGTCATGCCCAATAACCCAAGTATGAATATCATCATACCTGCCCCGGAGCCCTTTCCTGTACCAAACATGGCAACCAGTATGCTTTCCTCAGGTATACGTTCCATGAGTGGTTCGCAGATGACATCCACCATCCAGCCACTCCAAAAGAACCCTATGGGTATGGTGAAGAACTGCAGCGTGTTTCTGCAGGAGTAGACTCTTCCCTGCATCTCCGTAGGTATGGTCGTTCTTAGGATTATATCCATGCTGGTACTCATCATCGGGATGGGCAAATATCCGAGTATCTGAGCGATGCACCATGCTAATGGCGTCCGTGTCAATGGCATCATAAAATTATCTATTGTCAGCGAAAAGAGCATCGTAAGAACGATGAGCCGTATACGATCCTTAGGCGTTGGAAGAACTGATGCTAACAAGCTGCCTGCAAGCATAGCCACACCGGCAATCGCAGTAACAATTCCCAGGACTGCCTCTCCTCCGTTTTCCCTCGGCAAGATATACGCCGGAAGCGCTGCATTAAAAGCAGACGCAACCAGGTTGACACCAGCCAGGAACAGGATGAGCATCAGTACCATTCTGTTTTGGTTCAGACATTTTAAACCGGACTTTGCAGAGGCAAACAGAGATTCTTTTTCTTCTGTCGCAGGTGCAATTACCGGTGGAATCTGGACAAACAGCAGCAACGCCAAAAACACTGCAATGAACGTACACAAATCCACAATGATCACTGCATCCATGCCACCAAGTGCATATAAGGAGGTAGCGATCATGGGATGCAAAATGGTGATCAGCGATCCGGAAAAGGATCGTAAGGCACTTGTCTTCTGATAATACTTTTTAGGGGTAATGAGCGTGATGGCCACATCACCGGCCGGTTTTTGCACCGTGTTCATCAAGCCGTTTACTGCATTCAACAAGTATATATGCCATGTACACAGCAAACCGGTTTTCAGAAGAACAAACACCAAGACGGTACAACACGCCGCCAGTGTATCACAGACCAACATAGTCCTCTTCTTGTCCCATTTGTCCGATAATGTCCCTGCAAAGATGCTCATAGCAACATAGGGTGCGTAAGAACAAATTGACAGCAATGCCGTTTGCAGCGCAGACCCGGTTTGCTGATACAGCCAAAGGGTCAATGCGAAGTTGGTCATTGCGCTGCCAAGCTGTGACAGCTCTTGCGTACTCCAAAAGATGTAGAAATTCTTCAACTTATATATTCTGTTTTTCATTGCGACTTTGCTCCTTTGATTTTTTGTCAGAAATCAAGTATGCAAAGTCTAAGGATTATAGCCTATGACCGGCTGATTGCTCCATGCAGTATCCTTAAACCTTGCATGGAGCTTCACCTTGTGCGATAATCATATTGTTCATCCTTTCGTTTAAAATTAAGATAAAATCAGGCTATTGCGCTGGCGTCATGCCAAGCCTTAATCCGCTTTTAAACATACCTCTTCTATAAGACTATGGTATGTCGGCTCCATCCATCTATCAACTAAGATTTTCCACTTTACGGTATGAGAGAGCATCGGAATACAGGAGCTTGTGGCTGCAAGACAATCAAATAGCCGTATATCAGCGCACATTCCGGCCAGTGTCAGCCGGCGTGAGCGTATATAGCCCCCAACGGTCATGCCAGTGACAAGGCTGAAGATTCTCTGGAAATTTGCGCTTGATGAGTTAGCACTGCGTGCGTTATCCTCAACTGTCAGCTCCTCTGTCAGCCTCTCCTCGATGTAACTGAGTGCACTTTGCATTTCCTTTATCCATTACATAGTGGGTGACCACCCTCCAACGAGGATAGGATAACAAAAAAACGAAACTGTTTCTTGTCATGCAATGCTTAGATGTGTCCGGCTGATACCTGCTTGTCTGTACTAACAGCAAAATCATACCACAATTTGATTTCGTTTTGCTTATACAAAAAGAGCCAGTCTTGACAGACTGGATCTCATTGTATTAATCTTTAATTTTTTAGATTTGGTGGAGGCGGCGGGAATCGAACCCGCGTCCGAAACCGTATCCACAAGAGCAT
Organism: Bacillota bacterium; assembly: GCA_022702935.2. Taxonomy (GTDB): domain Bacteria; phylum Bacillota; class Clostridia; order DSM-8532; family DSM-8532; genus DTU059. The sequence continues at coordinate 6,881 of JAKIML020000038.1, forward strand.
CTCCGGGTGCAGTTCATGTTTTAACGTTCCCTCTGCTGTACGCCCATGAACAGGCTTACAGTTTCAGTAGCTTCATTTGTCATGCACGACTCAAAGCTTTGCCGTGTCACGTTCACCACTGTCGACGCCCTATCCCGGGCCGTGGTACTCCCAGGTAGGACGGCTGCCTTAATTAGGCAGCGTAAGCTAAATTATCGTTAGCGTTTATTTTTAATTTCCCGTTTTTTAAAGTGGCCTACGAGAATCCACTACCCGCTTCTCTGGCTTCAACAATCCCGTCGAAACCTTAACGCCCCCTTAATAGAGGACATTTGGTGTCCTGGGTCAGTGACCCAGGCGCTAACAAAGTAATTATACCACAACTTCAATGAAAAAATCACTAGGAGTTTATTACCTTGAGTAATCCTTCATTTTACGGTCGATTTCACGCTTTGCATCCTTGGCTGCAATATCATCACGCTTGTCATACAGCTTTTTGCCTCGCGCAACGGCCAGCTCCACCTTTACCATGCCCTTCTTGAAATACAGGCTTAATGGGATGAGGGTCAGGCCTTTTTTCTGGATCTGTGTTTGGAGCTTGATGATCTCATAGCGATGGAGCAGGAGCTTTCTGGTTCTTAAAGGATCATGATTGAACCTGTTGCCCATATCATAGGGACTGATATGAAGACCAACAATAAAGGCTTCCCCATTCTTGATGGAGACATAGCTATCCTGAAGGTTAGCACGACCCAGACGCAGAGATTTAACCTCTGTTCCTGTCAGAGCAATCCCTGCTTCCAAAGTTTCTTCTATAAAGTAATCATGCCGCGCTTTGCGGTTTTGGACGATGGTCTTGGTTCCTTCCTTTGCCATTGTCTTTCCTTCTCAATACTCTGTTGGTCTAAATAAAAAGTCCCCCTGGGATAGGAGGCTTTTTTTAGTATACACCGCATTTTCTGGCTCGTCAACTGCGGGCAATGCTTGTGCTACCCGCCGTTTCCAAGTTAATTCAGCAAAGCAAAAACCTCTCAGACTGTTACATCCAAGAGGTTTGGTACACCATCAGGGACTCGAACCCTGGACACCCTGATTAAGAGTCAGGTGCTCTACCAACTGAGCTAATGGTGCATATTCTGGAGTTTTTCGCGGTTTTGTCGACCGCCGACATTTTTATATTATACAGATACTCATCCCAGGTGTCAATACTTTTATTGATGTAATATCTGTTGATTTTTTGAAGCAATTTTTCTCATCAGACCCATGCTTTGCCACATGTCTCCTGTGCCTTAAGTCAGCCATTTTTCATTCGGCTTGAGCCTGATTCTGACAGACCTCATGCTCCACAAAGCGCTGGAACGCCTCAGGGCTATAGCGATAAAGAAGATAGAGCTTTTCAAGGGAATGATAACCCAGTTCCTTAAGCCGCTGGTAAGGAAGTATACGGAAGTTCTTTTGTGAATAGCTCCCGGTGTAAACATACCGCAGCTTTTCCTGAATAAGCCGGTCCAGGGCTTGAATACGGTCGAGGCGATTGATGGTTGGAAAAGCCCATTGAGCCCAGCAGTATTTGTCCCTGACAGGTCTGAACAGGGCGCGGTTGATGTTTCTGATGAGAGCCGATACAGCCTTTTCAGGACTCATGGGGCGCTTTTGGGTGCCGGCCCCTATCTCCACCCGTTTCCGATACCGGCGTGCCCATATGCTGAACCTTCGCTTGAGCTTGATATATTGATGGCTGGAAACATCAATCCGGTTCTGATGCACCTCAAAGCCTATAAAGGTCCAGGGCTGATCAGAAGCAATGGCTTGGGTCTTTTCCGCATTGATTTTTAGCCCCGATTCTCTGACGGCTGTTACAACGCTTTCGAGCCATTGTTCTCTGACTGCTTCAGATTCAACAAAGAAGATAATATCGTCCGAATAACGGGCATAGGGTATCCTTGCATCATCAAAGGTTTTATCAAGGTCTTTAAGATAGCATGCGGCAAAAAAGGCCGTAATGGGAAGACCGGCCATGGCCCCCTTGTTCTCAAGTCTTATGCGTTCACCCTTTTGCATGCACCAGGGGTTAAGAAGCGTATTCTCGTACAGCCACACAAAATCACCATCATTTTTCAGTGCCTCAGGCAGCCGCTCAAAAAGAAGATGCGGATTCATACTGTTAAAATAGTCTGAAACATCCAAATGCATGCCGTAAAGGCCCTGAAGCCCAGGTTTGGACCTAAGATAGGCTTCTCTTCGCCTGATAATATAAGAAAGGCACTGGGCGGGGGTTCTTCCCCGGGAGGGAAAATAGGACAGGGAGAGGTGCTTGTGATACTTCTCAAATAAATAATGATTTACTGCCCTTAAGACAAACATCTCCTCCACAGGATAAGTATAGACAATGCGCAACTTGCTGGAGAAGTTTTTGGCGATCTCAAGCCGCTTGGGTATCGACCAGGAATGGGTTTGATTGGCCATTTCCGACAGGATATTGAGATAGATCTCAAAAGGTATGACCTTCTCAGGCTCCAGCCCCTCAAGGACAGCCAGGTAGGTTTTCTCATTGGAAAGCTCTCGGAACATGATCCCACCCCTTTTCCCTGCAGCATAAAGGAGACCAACCGGCCTCCCTTATAGGTACGCTGAAGCAAATTTCAACGGCTTTAAGCCGTTACACCCGAAAAATACCCCGTGGGGTTGTCTCCACTACCGTTCTTGCCACGGAGCTGTTTTCGCCTGGAGACCCAGTATACACTGTACCTTCAGCAATACTAAACACATTCTATCATAATTCGTCAGATTTTTCAGTAACCGAATTTTAAAAGCCTCTGTGTGCATAGGCTCTTTACAATCAACAGAAACTTGTTTATGATGTGACATGACAGGCGGTGTTAAATGTATATGAACAAGTTTGATCGTTTTCTTCGTCATCGGCAAAGCCTTCTCATTCAATACAAGATGGGTGACCTGACCAAAAACGAGTTCATTGAGGAAAACTTCAACTACATGGAAAGCTTGGGCATCAAGCCCTTCACCAGAATAGACAATATCAAAAAGGCCATCTATAACTACCACTACTACAATGTTAACGCCAAGTACTGGCAGTGGATGGCCAATGATCCCAAAAATACGGCCAAGGAACGCCAGGCCTATTATTCCGAGTCCCTGAACAATTACTACCAAAAGGATCAGGCCACCCTTGCCCTGCTGCGCTTAATTGACTTTAAGGCCGAGGCCTATTATGTGAATGTGAAGTCCCAGCTTCTTAAGGACAAGCTCATTGAGATTGTCATTCGGAACCCGGACATTCTGCTTGAAATTGATGCCCATCATTCCTTAAGCGGCTCCACCGACAGTGATTACCTGATCCTTCACACCAAGAGCCCCATGATAGCCAATGCCCTTAAGAATAACGGCATCCTGCGTGACGAAAAGCGCCACTCCCTCACAGACAGCTATATTAACCAGAAATATTGAGCAATGAAGAGCAATTTGAAAGCTGGACAGCGCTAAAAAGAAACTCTATAGAGTAGGTCAGTGGGACTGATGCCCCACTTTCCCCTCATCAAACCGTACG
>JAKIML020000026.1 GCA_022702935.2 Bacillota bacterium
AACCTACCAGAGGCCTTTCAGATCTCATTTCTTTCATACTAAGTTAACAGAGCCTATAAATGAAGCGGTGTTTTTACATTTCAAGAAATTTTCCTAAATCCGCGGTAAAGTCATGGAGATTTAATTGCGAAATAAGTTATCTTTCTGCTAGGGCCTGGCTGCAGCCGGATAAGGAAATAACCACACCAACAGCGATAATAACAATAACATTAGGGGTAATGTAGTTCACGGTCTGATCGTTATCGATCTGTGTATAAGTAGGCTTTCTGTAACTCATTATGTCACCTCCTTTTCATAACACCGCCTCATTTATTGCTTCTCTTGAGAATCGATTTTTAGCACGTTATTCAAGGATAAGTGGTTTATTCAAGTAAATACTTTTGACAAGCTCATAATGTTGCCCCTAGCCCATAAGATAGCCGTACGTCCAAATCAAACTGTCTTATGGGCTTAGTAATTGTAAATAATACTTATCATATATTATTTCCTTTAATTGTCAACTATATATTTTTATGTTTTTTCTGGTTTGTATTGAATATTCGAATAGCACATATCCAAAACAAAAAAAGACATACAGATGATTCCGCCTGTCTTTCTTATTTGCAGCAGATAAAGTTGATTCCCTGATCCCGCTCACAGCAACTTTTCTATCGTTAGCGACGCTTGCTTAAAAAATACCGCAGCATTTTTGCAAACAAACTGATCATAGCGCCCTGCTTTATTCTTCTGAAACGCATTGCTGCTGACAGGGAAATTCATGATGAGTACACACAAAAAGGGTTCCACCAAACGGTGAAACCCATATTTATGTGCCTTTTTGTCCGCCATCTATTTCTGAACAGTTTCCGGGCCGGTTGTAAGCTTGATGTATCTGTAGATCATGGCTGAAACCTCTGCCCGGGTGACATTGCCTTTTGGATTAAACCTGTTGTCTGTTCCGCCAACCATGATGCCTGCCTGTCTCATAACCTTAACAGCCTCCCTATAGCTATTGCCTATAAGCTCCTGATCAGCATAAGGAGTTGCTTCATAAATCACCGGAAGAGTGTATCCCATTGTCTTTGCATAATTGGCAAATATGATGGCTATTTCCTCTCTGGTTATATATCGTTCAGGATCAAACATGTTATTGCCTATTCCCTTGACAATACCTATCCGGTATGCCCATTCGACATATGGGGCATAAACGCTGTTTCCATCTACATCTGTGAAAGTCATATTTTTATAACTTTCTTCATTTACTCCTGCCAGCTTGCCCAGAGCCATTACCAGAAGTCCCCTGGGCATTGGGGTATTGGGAGAGAAGACTGTTTCGGAGGTTCCTGAGATAAGTCCTCTTCCTACAACAAAGTCAATCGATTTTAAAGCCCAGTGGTTTTGGATATCTGTAAACCTGTCCGAGGGGGCAGTATAGCCCACACCATAGATTGAGAAATGGTTTGTTGTCATAACCATGCAGCCGTTTTCGACGTCATAGTATGAGTCTTCTATAGGATGAGCCTTCCCGTCATCATCTACATACACGCCGTATAAATAGTTAACAGCCTCATCCTCGCTATATGCATAAGGTATGCTGATGACGGCAATTCCCTCTCCAAGTTCGGTTATATTAACATTTTTTTCGTCCTTAACAAAGCTGATAACAATCTCATATGCAGGTCTGGTGCCTATAATCTTTTCTGTTTCATCGGGCAGGTTTTGCACGGGACTTATTGTAATGGTCACTTCTCCCGCTGATTGGGAAAGAATTTCTCTAAGCACCTTCAAATCCAGATTTATGGACAACATCATGTTGCCAATCTGAAGCTCCTTCACCCCTGCGTCCACCAGCCTTTGAAGAGCTTCACGGCTGAATCGGACACTTACCCCATTATTTGCTTCCTTCATAACAACATTAACGGCTACACCTATTCCGTTCGCTGTTTTGCCCTGAGCATTGGCATATAGCTGCGCCTTGAAAACAGCCTCCGCAATATGAGCCCCTGATATGGCAACTACCATATTTCCTTTTGAGTCTGCAACAGGAGTTATATTAATCACTGCTATAAAAGGATCATCCGGGTTCTTCCCATGCCTGATGGTGATATCGGTTGAACTTGATCCTGAACTGTTTGATGGGTAAGCTTTGGTGGTTGCGGTGACAATGGGCCCGTCGGACGTCCACTGGTCATCGGCATTGCCCGCCTGAACCTGGAAGGTGTAATTTGGGGATTGGGAAAGCCCTGTGACTGAGTATGTAGTTACATCACCTGCCACTGTATCAAGGAAAATTCCGTCCTTGTAAATCCTGTATCCTGTAACTGCCGTAATATCCTGGGCTGCTGTCCAGGTCAAAACTACACCTTTGTAGGTTACATCCGAAACTGCTAGAGTACTGCCCGCGGGCCAGACCGGAACAACGGGATTGACGGTAATTTGTATTGTCGTGCTGGTAAAAGCCGCATCATTAAAGGTTACAGTAATATCCGTCGTACCTTTTTGCAATCCTGTAACGGCTATGACTTCAGGAGTAGTGATATTAGTTCTGTCTACCGCTGCAATGGTGTCATCTGCTACTGTAATGGTTGCGGCAGTAGCCTGGTCTGCTCCCTGCCCGAAGTCAAAACTCAGGCTGCCTGTATTTCCTTTGTCTATAGTAAGCTTATCAGGCCATACAATCGGCTTGATGGGCTTGATAACCGTAGTGAATGTATGGCTGTTATGAGGGTCAGGCTCAATTATGTTACCGGCTTTATCTCTAAACCCTGAAATGCTGATGGTATATGTAGTATAATAGTCCAGACCTGAGTAGAGGATGGTATATATCCTTTTTTGAGCATCCCAGTTGCCTCCTGTCAGGGTTCCGATTCCGTTGTCCAGGGAAACAGTCCCTGATGATGTATTATCCATCTCTTCACTGAATTCGATTACTATACTTCCGTTAACAGGGGCACCTGCGCCTGTATCTGTTGTAGTTACGTTTGTAATGGTTGGCTTAACTGTATCCAACTCGGTAGTAAATTTATGTGTACTATCCGGATCCATTTCATTACCCGCCAGATCCTTGAAACCGGAAATCGTTACAGTGTATTCGGTATTGTAGTCCAGACCTGAGTATGAAATGGTATATACCTTGTTTTGGGAATCCCAGTTGCCTCCTGTCAGGGTTCCGATTCCGTTGTCCAGGGAAACAGTCCCTGATGATGTATTATCCATCTCCTCACTGAACACGATTACGATATTGCCATCACATGAAATATCAGAGCCTACAGGTGTGAGGTTTTTAACAGTAGGCGCAGTCATATCGTTTAGCGTACCATTGCTACCTGCATTAACCGAGCCTTCATAGACTTGGCCTCCGGCTTCAGCTCTGGTGATTTCTGAATCTTGATCTGTCAGATAGAGATTGAACTTACCATCAGCATTTGTATTGAAGTTGAATGGACTATATTCAATACCATCTATGGTCAGGGAGGTGATTTGTGTTGCTGCCTTGACATTCTGTAAGGTTACTTGAGAAGAGAATACGCCACGCCCTTCAGGGGCAGGATCATATTTTAATGCTGAAATTGAACCTCCATCTATATTAACAGATGTAGTTCCCCCATAAGATATACTACCTATACCGATGTCTGCACCATTTTCGCTGGAAGCAGTAATAGTGCCGCTTTCTATTGTAACTACTGCATTTATATTGCTGATGGACCCCTTGCCGATACCTGCGCCTGAATTACTTTTAGCTGTAATGATGCCGCCTTCTATTTTAATATCTATACTAGTACCAGAACCAGAATTGTTATTACCAGAACCTATACCTGCGCCATAGTAGCTTTCAGCTGTAATAGTACCTTTCTTAATAGTAATTTCAGCAGATCCAACCACATTGTTCCCAGTACCGATGCCGGCACCATTATACGCATTAGCCTTAACAACACCGCCGTTTATTTCGATTGTTGCCTTGTTTTTACTCTTATTCGAATTTCCAAGACCGATGCCGGCACCATGACTCCCCGCATTAGCCTCAACAGAACCACCATTGATGATGATTGTTATGTCATTACCACTACTATGTCCAGTGCCGATACCCGCGCCCAATATACCTGCTGTGGCACTAATTTTACCGCCATTGATGGTAATTGCTGAAGTTCCTCCGCCTATGGCAGGGATATCGTCATTACTGCTGGCAGCCACCAATTCACCGGCACCCTCTCCAGCACCCTTGCTTGGGTTGTGTGTTTGTCCATAGATGGTCAGGCTTGCATTGTTACTAAGCAAAATACTCTTTGTTTCTAATTTACAGCCGTTTTCAAGGATCAGCTTGACATCGCCGGAAACAGTAATGTCACTGTTGATGCTCACACTGCCCGTGGCAACATACCAACTGTTACTCCACGTTGTCGTCGATGCTGTAATAATTTCTGTGGCGTTTTCGGATTGTAGGTTTCCTTTTTCATCATAGTAAGATATAGAATCAGCGGCAGAAGCCTGTACCGGAAACAGACCCAGAATCATTGCCGCCACCAATATTAAACTCCATACCCGCTTTTCATGATTTTCATTGCTTGTTACCTCCATAGTATATTGTCCGTAACTTTTTTGGGGTTGCTCTAAGATGAATCTTATCTTTTATCTCTGTGGTGATTCCCCATACAGATAATGCTTCACAACCCGTAAGACAGCTTTTTTCCCTATAGCAGTACAGCAATGATCTGTTCAAACCAAACCGACTTATGGGTCAATTAGGCATATAACTCATTATATACTAAAAATCCTCTTTAGAAAGTTGAATGGCGAAATTGGTGCCTTTTTTGCCGAAATTGGTTAAAATTAATACTTGATACCCGGAATCGATATGGTCTTACGTGGTACAAATAAAGAAAAAGCCTACCTGGTTGAAAACCACATAAGCTTTATATAACAGATACAGTTGAATTTTATCTTTCATTTTCTGATAATGATTTGCTAGGGATAAATGTATATAAACAACACCTTGAGGATGTCTCGTATACTTTCCTTATATTGATTGTAGATTATTTTTCGTCTATACTTGGGAGCAAAGACTATATGATATTTACAATAAAAATGAGGCATCCGATTTGGATGCCTCATTTTTATTGGAGCCCTCAACCAGAATTGAACTATGACCTCATTCCTTACCATGGATGCTCTGCTTCGTAAAAAGCTTCGTCCTGCTTCGTCAAGCTTAAGCCTTCTGCGGTGCTCATTTATCACATAAACTCCGCTCCTCGCCGCTTGCTTTCCTCGCATTACTCGCTTTTTACTGTGCATGCTCTACGGTAGAGCGCATCCATGGGAGGGCGTGGCCTCCAGGTACAACTATGGAGATTGCATTAAAAATGAGGCATCCGATTTGGGATGCCTCATTTTTAATGGAGCCCTCAACCAGAATTGAACTGGTGACCTCATCCTTACCATGGATGCGCTCTACCTACTGAGCTATGAGGGCGAGTCTTAACTTGGAGCGGGTGAAGGGAATCGAACCCTCGCAATCAGCTTGGGAAGCTGATGTTCTACCATTGAACTACACCCGCATGCACAACATGTCATGCAGCGAGATTTATTTTAACACAAGGCAGAATGGTTTGTCTAGTCCCTATATAAAATTCTTTCAGAGATTTTTCGCTTTATTTATGGCACTTCTGGATGTTATCCCCTTCATTCCAGTAATATCCCACTCAGACCTGATGCCTCAGGGCATTGGCCACCATGGACTTTCATCCTCGCAGAAATCTGTCGATATGAGAGTAATTTGTTGATATATGCAGCTTTACTATCGCCATTAATTCATTTTTGTATTATTTACAACTTCACGCCAGTCAGTCATCAATTCTCGTTGCGAATCGTATAAATATTATATAATCTCGTTTTGGGCGGATAATATGTATAAATATTTAGTGAAACAACTTGATAAACCCTTGACAAAAAATGAATCTTCATATAAAATTAATTGCATTCAAGATAATGGCGTCTGAATATCAGAGGCCATTTTTTGCTTTTTTATCCCCTTACAGCTTTTGCAGAGAGGTGACATTATGATCAGGATGGAAAATGTTAATAAGTTTTTTGGGGATCTTCATGTACTTAAGAATCTGAATCTGGAAGTTGCTGAGGGTGAGAAACTGGTTATCATCGGGCCTTCGGGGTCGGGGAAGTCCACGGCTATTCGGTGCATGAACTTTCTGGAGGTTCCCACCAGCGGAAGTGTCTATATTAATGGAGAAAAGCTAACCTCTAAGAATAGAACCAAGGTGGTCAGGGATTCAATCTCTATGGTGTTTCAGCAGTTTAACCTCTATCCTCATATGACTGTATTGAAAAACCTGACGCTGGCACCTATGAAGTTACATAAAAAGAGCAAGAAGGACGCTGAGGAGCTGGCCTATCATTACCTTGATATTGTCGGCCTGCGGGAAAAGGCCCATGTCTACCCGTCCACCCTGTCGGGCGGGCAGCAGCAGCGTATCGCCATTGCCCGTGCACTGTGCGCTCAGACAAAGATTATTCTGTTCGATGAGCCCACTTCCGCGCTCGATCCCGAAACCATTCAGGAAGTTCTGGACGTCATGATTAAGCTGGCCAAGGAGAATATCACCATGGTCGTGGTTACCCATGAAATGGGGTTTGCACGGCAGGTTGCAGATAGAATTGTATTCATGGAGGACGGCCAGATCATCGAGGAAGGCGAACCCGAGCATTTCTTTACCAGTGCTGAGAACGACAGAGTTAAGCAATTCCTCAGCAAGATTATCCGTTAAAAGCAACCACCTTTTATAACGCCTGTGACAGGTAATCCCTGATAAATCAACATACATTCAATGTATCTGAAGGAGGTCATGTAAAATGAAAAGCATCAAAAAAATCACCTGTTTATTGCTCAGTGTGCTCATGGTTGTATCCCTTGCCGCATGCGGCGATACGGCCAGCAACAGCAGCACCACACCGACTCCTGCTAGTTCAAACCCTACAGGCACAGAGACAAAATATTCACCCGATGTACAAGCGATTGTTGACCGCGGTGTACTGAGAGTAGGCGTTAAGAATGCCGTTATCGGTTTTGGTTATCAAGATCCGCTGACCAAGGAGTACTCCGGACTTGAAATATCATTGGCTGAAAAAATTGCCGAGAAGCTGGGTGTTGACGTTGAGTATACCGCTGTAACAGCCGCTACCCGTACCGAGCTTCTGGACTCCGGTGACATTGATTGCGTGCTTGCCACCTTCACCATCACAGAGGAAAGAAAGAAGAACTGGGACTTCTCAACCCCATACTATACAGACTATGTTACCGTTCTGGTTGAAAACTCCTCCGGCATTAAATCTCTTAAAGACTTAGTGGGCAAAAAGGTGGGCGTATCCTCCGGTTCAACTTCTGCAAAAGCGCTGGTTAAGGCCATGATTGAAAATGGTGTCATCAGCGGGGATGGCTTCAGCGATGATACCTTTGATCCTGCAACCTGGACCACCGGTGTATCCTTCCAGCAGTTCGACGACTATCCAACCATTTCTACGGCTTTGAGTGCTAAGGAAGTGGACGCCTTCTGCGTGGATAAGTCCATCCTCGCCGTATACCATACCGAAGGCAGATCCTATATTGAGGAGAAGTTTGCACCTCAAAACTATGGTGTTGCCACCAAGAAAGGCTCCGGGTTCTCACCGTTTGTTGAAGAGCTGATTACCGGATGGTTGGCTGACGGAACCATCGACAGCCTGATAAAAGAGAATAACTTGCAGTAAGCATTACAGTTTGAATGAGCTACAGGGCTTCGCCTCGTGCGAAGCCTCTTGTTTATAAGCCTTATACAGCATCAGGAATCACCCATGAAATGAACAGGAGGAAATGGTATGGAGGGTTTATTTTCTTTAGAGGCATGGGAAAAAGTATGGACATTCCGTTCCACCTTTCTGCTGGGGCTGCTCAATAGCGGCAGAATGGCATTATTCGCCTTGCTGCTCTCATTGGTGCTCGGGATAATCTTTGGCTTGATGGCCACCAGCAGCAAAAAGATCTTAAGGGGAATAAGCCGTGTTTATGTGGAGCTCATACAGAACACACCCTTGGTGCTTCAGTTGTGTTTTCTGTATTATGCCCTTGCCTTTTCGGGCAACAGCATGGGAATCATCGCTACCGGTACCATTTCTCTCGGTGTTTATCACGGTGCCTATATGTCCGAGGTGGTGAGGGCCGGAATAGGCTCCATCCCCAAGGGGCAGTTTGAGGCCGCAGATTCCCAGGGGTTTAACTACATAGGGAAGATGTACTATGTCATCTTGCCTCAGAGCATCAAAATCATCCTTCCTCCCATGGCTAACCAGGTGGTTAATCTGATTAAAAACACCTCCTGCCTTTACATTATTGGCGGTGCCGATCTTATCTCGGTAACCTATAGCTTTGTAACAGGCGCCACGACTGGCGGAGCTTATGCGCCTGCCTACCTGGTGAGCGGACTTCTATTCTTCATTGTTTGTTTTCCGCTTTCTACCCTTGCAAGCACATGGGAGAATTCTTTGAAGAAGAGGGAGTCCAGAACGGTTGAAACGCAAAACACTCTGGCAGAAGGGATGGTGGCTAAGCAATGAATACATTGGATAACAGCTTGTCCATGCTGGGAAATCCGACTGTTCTCAGTTACTTATTATCAGGCATTGCCTTTACATTGATTATATCGATGGTTGCTGTGGCCATTGGCCTGCTGTTAGGCTCCATCCTTGCCCTCGTCAGGAACTATTGCAACAGTAAACGCACCCGAATCTTCAAATGGCTGGCCACGGCTTATATTGAGATATTCAGAAACACGCCCCTCTTGCTGTGGATCTTTATCTGCCTGGTATTCTTCCCCGTTCCGGAGGCTCTGTCCAAGAAGATGTTCGGACTGACTTCGGTGGAGGTAAAGCTATTGTTTAAAGGCTCCATGGCCCTGATTCTGTTTACATCCTCGGTCATTGCAGAGATTGTACGGGGCGGATTGAACTCAGTGGCCCATGGACAGTTTGAGGCCGGACATTCTCAGGGCTTTAGCACCGTGCAGATTATGATTTACATTGTACTGCCCCAGGCATACAGAAATATCGTTCCCACCCTGCTCAGCCAGGTTATCACCACCATTAAGGACTCTTCCTACCTGGCCAATATCGCTGTCATTGAGCTGATGAGCAGGGTGAAAACCTTGCTGAGTGCGGCAAACAGATACAATGGCACAGGTTCCATCAATGTTTCGGATGTCTTTGTTCTGTTTGGCTTTGCAGCGTTGATTTACTTTGTCATTAATTTTTTACTGTCCTCTCTGGTAAGATACATCCAAAAGCATCCTCGGATTCCCAAGGCTACAACCCGCACGTCCTAAAGGTGTCAGCTTGATATGTATGAATTGAGACATCATCTTGTGATATAAAAAGATAAACCGCGCAAAGGAGGTTTACCTTATGGAGAACTATGTTGTTACAATATCAAGACAATTCGCCAGCTTTGGACGATCCATCGCCCAAAAACTGTCCCGGGAGCTTTCGGTAGAGTTCTATGACAGAGATATTGTTGAGGCCACAGCAAAAAGAATGGGGCAGCCCATCCCCGTCATCAGTAACGAGGAGGAAAACGTGCATCCCGCGCTCTTCAGAAGAAAGTATCCCTTGGGTATGGGCGTGGCCAACATTCAGGATGAAATCTTCAATGTTCAGTCAAACATTATCCGGGACATAGCCCAAAGAGAGTCCTGCATCATTGTGGGAAGATGCGCCGGTTATGTACTGAGAGATCATCCCCGATGCCTGAATGTATTTATCTACTCCCCCTATGAGCAACGGCTTAAGAACTGCATCGAATCCCTGCAAATGGATTTAAAAACCGCAAAGAAGATGATCAAAGAGGTTGATAAAGCCAGAGAAAACTATCACCGCCGTTATTGTCCTGATTTGAAAAAGGCCTACGACGGCTACGATATTATGATAGACAGCAGTCGGTTTGGCATTGAAAAAAGCGCAAAGATTCTTGCCGATATTATTCGGGATCAATTTCTGTAGATGCGGGTTTTAAGGTCACAGGGGCAGCATGGGGCCCTGGGCCTTGGGTTGCTTCTGGCCGAAACGCTGTAGCATTCCCTCAAAACCAATGGCCGTGGTAATGACTAAAAGATGCTGCGGAAAGTAAATATACCGGGGCTGTACCTCTATCAGCAGGAAGGC
>JAKIML020000020.1 GCA_022702935.2 Bacillota bacterium
TACTAACTTATTTTGGCCGTTTTGTCTGTCTTAATTTCTGGTATCATTATAGATTGACAACCAGGCCGCAGTTGATTTGGGAATACAGCTTGCGAAAAATGGCACCATTCAGAAACTTCTCATAAAGGGTGCCCAAGCCTCAGATGCGTTTGATCTCGTGAGCAGTATGTTAGGAGAATGACGATGGGTATTTTTAGCTTTCTGGGCAAACCAGAGTTCTATTTGGAAGATGTAGTGAAACAGAATAAAGAGCATCCAAGGACTTTCTTAATCCCAGATAAGGAAGAAGTCGATGGCTTAGGGGCAGGGAGTCTGGTTAAGCTGATTTTTGTCATGAACAAGCCACTTAGAGAATGTGCTGTCCTTTGAACCATTACTGGAAAAAGTGTTCTGCGATACAGGAAATGCTTATGAATACTCAGTCGAACACAATAAATTTGTGAGAGTTGATAATGAATAAATCCAGGGGGTAGTCCTTGCTTTGCTTAGCTATGCACTTAATATAAGGAGGCTATAGATGAAGAAAAGAATATCTCTATCTATGAAGCTGGTCTTGGTCGTTTTAGCGGGCATCGCTATCTTTTTAATTCTTTGGGACCCTATCTGGGAAAAGAATGCGAAGGGCTTTACCAAACCCTTTAATATTATAAGTGGTGATACTGCAGTTATCGATGATTTGTCAGGCTTTACGCAATTTGAATGGGATACGCTATACAGCTTTGAACCCTACACCCCTGCAAGCAAGATTTATGAAGTCGTAGGCTATAAATGGACAATAATTAGACCCACTGTTAACGAGAACATGAATCAGGTTGTTTTTCTCCATAATGGTAAGGTCGTCTGCTATATCGATGGCTATCCAAGTAAATATAAAGTATATTTCAAGTTCAGTGGCTATGAGGACCATTACATCAAGCTTACGCGCTCCGACAAGCTTACTTTTAGAATGACAATTAAGGATAATGGAATTCGGGAATTTGAATATCTTGATTAAGCATTATTCTTGATTGAAGCGCCGAATAAGTGGTTAAGAAAGCATTAGGCTTCCAGTATTGCAGACAAGTTGACCTAAATGACAGCCAGAGCTTAATTGAATGAACGACAAGGAGAGTCATCATGGGAAAAGAAAACGAATTTCAAAAGGTCCGTGAAGAAACCCTACGGTTTATGCGGGGAAAGTATGCACTTGATGAGGTGCTGGGCAAGTATTACGACATAGATTGCGTAAGATTCCGCCGCGGAAAGAAAACCATTGTATCTATCAACTTGCATGAGGATCATTATGACTTTCAGCTTGTCTTTGGCAAAGCCGAGCGGGAGAAGTTTGAAGCCATGAAGGATGAGTTCCCGCCAGCCATGTGGAGTGCGTGGTATTGATAACAAGGCTGTAAGCCTTTATTTAAGCGGATTCCCGAATTTACATCAAAGTTGTCTACTCGACCTAAAGGTCCAAAATACGTACATGGAAACATATCGACGAGGTATTTTGGGGTAAAATTTGAACTCAAAAATTGGTAGGGTTGAGTTGACAGAATAGATAACGGCCTTTTTTCATAGGGGTTGAGGAGACAGTATGGATGTAAACTTAACAACAGGGCTCGACCATAATGTATAAAAAGAACCTTGTTTATTGGGGAAAATATGGACATAAAGTAGAAATATCTATATAATGATTTCAGAATATGGTAAAACGTAACGAGATGTTTGCTGTTGAAATTATCATTTTAAAGCAAAGATTATTGGCTATATGCAAGAGAATCGTGCCTTGTTCTCATTTATAAATAAGGGGGATTCATAATGCTTTTTTCAGAAGAATATGGAATTACTTGCATCGGTGATGAAGATTGGTTTGACCCAATTCTTCATCAAGATACATTTTGTTCATTGACCCTTTCGCAGTATTTAAGTCAAATGATGATTTGTTCAAAGATAGCTATTCAGAAATAATGTATTTTTTTCAGCAAGCATTTGAGTTAATTGCTACTTCTGGAGGTAATAAAAACCATTTAAGTTATAAAAAGGCAGAGTCGATGTTGCTTTTTCCTGAAGTAAATGCTTTATGTCTAGGATATTCTAAAACAAGGCAAGGCTCTGGAACAGGACCACAATGGGCAAAAACTTTAACTGCAAATATTAATTATATTATTAGTCGAGGCGTTACGCATCTATCACATTTTGAGGAGCTAGGTATTTTATGCGAAGGAATAGGTCCTGACCGTCTTAGTGATATGACTGCAAATTTATTAAAGAATCGCCTAATAACTTATACGCAAAGAATATGTAACATTTATAATGTACCAATGAAAAAAGTATTGGTTCGAGGCGCATATTTTGATTATACCTTCAAAAGGTGGATTGATGATCAAGTCTTGCTGCCTTTAAACCCATACAAAAAAAACTCGCCAGTTATTCTTGTTCCAAAATCTTTTTTGAATGTTCTACCTGAAATTAATAGTGATGATTTTTCAGAAACAATGCAATTGGCTGAGCGATTGAGAAATGACTTCAATTATGAAGTTGATAGAAATCTAGATAAAGAAAAAATAGCCCAGATTGCCATCGAAAATTATGATTTAGTTAAAGAGTACATAGAGATAGTAGAAAAGCGCGATGCCCCTAATTTTGGGAAGTTAATGAAAAAAACGTTACGATATGTATGGTATGAATTATCTAAGAAGATTGTTTCTGATGGAAAATTTGATTTTGGAATAGTAACAGATGAAAATATATTTTTGAAAAAGATAGATGAATTTGTAAATTATTTCAAAGACTTTATTGAAATACGTTCTGGTTATAAACTCCTTTGGAATGATACAAAAACCTCTCCTCGTAGCGAAGAAGATGTCCAACTTCTGTTTAAAGGAATTCTTGATGAACATTGCAGAGCCAATAATATTGATTTAACTCGTGAAGTTAACCAAGGAGTAGGACCTGTTGATTTTAGATTTAGTTGTGGCTACTCAAACCGCTTATTGTTAGAAGCAAAACTGGCAAAAAACACTAAATTTTGGAATGGACTAAAAGTACAGTTACCAACTTATTTGAAAACAGAGACGTGCAAAAATGGAGTTTTTCTTGTGATTGTATATACTGATAAAGATATAAAAAGGATAAAAGATATTTATTCTGTATGCAAAGAGGTTTGTGATACACATAATGTTAAAATCAAAATTGTAGTGGTCGATGCTCGTATAACTAATAAGGATTCAGCATCACGGAAAGGATTCAACAGGTAAATTATTCATATTTCAAATTTTAACCGTAGGAGGATTTTGTATGGCGTTAACTAGTTCATATCTTACTTCAGTCAAAAACTTTGAGAGCATAATGAACTCCATCCTTAATGCAAAAGCACCAGAAAGATTTACAACAAAGTTTCTTGAGGATTTAGGGTTCAAGAGTAGTACGGATAGGCTTATTATTGGAGTTTTAAAAGCTTTAGGCTTACTTGATGATGGTTCGCAGCCTACACAAAGGTACTACGAGTTTCTAGATCAATCTCAATCAAAACGAGTAATAGCAAAAGGAATACAGGAAGCATATGAAGATCTATTTAATCTAAGAGTTGATGCCCAAAATATGGCCAATGAAGAAGTTAAGAACAAACTCAAAACACTTACTCAAGGTCAAAAGAGTGAAAGGGTTATTGAACAGATGGCATTGACTTTTAGAACTCTCTGTAATTATGCTGACTGGTCCGATAGTAAAATATCTAGTGACATAAGAGCAAATGATGTTGAGGGAAAGGTCCCTATTGCACCCGAAAAAGATAATAACAGTAACAACAACGCAACAACATATAGTAACCAGCAGCCAAAAATGGATTTGCATTATAATATTCAGATTCATTTACCAGAAACTAGAGATATGGCCGTATATGATGCTATCTTTCAAAGTCTCAAAAAACATCTTAATTAATAAGTAGGTGTAAATATGGATGATAAATTATATTCGTTTGTCATGCGAGGCGAACTAACAAAGGTCGCGCTTGACAGAACAGGTGTTATAAGTAAACATGCATCTACTGATATGCTTAATAAAAAGTACATTGAAAGCCTTTCGCTAGACTTATTGGATGATGAATATATTAGTACAGCAAAATTAATGGCAACTGTTTATACAGCTATAGCAGCTTTTGAAAACATGGTGAGAGCTTTCGTAATAAAGGTATTAATGGAAAGCAAAGGGGAGAATTGGTGGGAAGAATCAGTTTCAGAAAAGATTAGAAATAAGGCAGAAAGCAGAAAAGTGGAAGAAGAAAAAATAAAGTGGCATTCTCAAAGGGGAGATTCACTGATTAATTATACCGAATTTGGTGATTTAGCAGCTATTATGCAACAAAACTATCATCTTTTTGAAGATCATATAATTTCCATTGATTGGGCTCGACAGATATTTACTACACTTGAACGTTCACGGAATGTTATTATGCATAGTGGTAAATTAGGCTTAAGAGATATCGAAAGAATCGGTACAAATATCCGTGATTGGATTAGTCAAGTAGGAGGCTAATACTACTTTGAAATAAATATTACATTAACTTTCTCTAAATAAATACTAGATGCTATGTAAACTTAGGAAAGATTGGGGATAGGATAACATCACTGATAATAGTAATTGGGAAGTTCCGTATAATAGAATTGATAAGAAATTACAAATATATTTTATCGTCAATCACATACATATTAAGGGTAGGCGTTATTGTCAATTGATAGGTCCCCACGAACGGCGTTTTTTCAAAGATCAGCAAAAAACCCATTGACATTTTCCCACGAACAGAAGGTTTCCCAAATTGCCCGCAGACATCAATACCATCAAATCATCCCATCGTGGAGCTTTATGATAATTCACGTACATACCATGACGGTAAGTGGCTGCTCATACGAGTGGATAACCTTAAGATGCTGGAAGTCGTCAAAAAATTGATTCTGCTTAAGAAAAGGCCCAATAGAAAGCCGCTTCCAAAGGAAAATGCGATTTACGGAAAATGCGGACATCGATGTGATTTATGTGTCCACTACTCTGGCGGAACCATCAGTGATGAGTTCAGAAAGGAATTGGAGGAACGGTTAACACGGGTCTATGATAATTCAGACTGGTCCATGAGGTGCTCGGGATGTGGTACATCAGGATGTCATACTGAATTATGTGATCAGCAGAAATGTGCCATGGAAAATGGCTATGATGCCTGTGTGGCATGCAGGAAGTATCCATGCTCTGATGCAACAGTAGGCTATGCCCAGTTAGGCGTAAAAAGCATCCTCGCTGACGATGTAACCTGGGCAATCCTGCCTTATGTAGCCAACCAATATGGGAACTGATGGTATTCGTTGATGGCTGAGATGGCCAGTACACCAATATGGCTTATTCTATTATCAGCCTAAGAGGCTTGCAGGGAAAGTGATACTGTGAACGTGGATAAAAATATAGATGATCTGATTTGTGAGATTAATACATCATTTATTTATCTGGATCAAGCCAAAGCCATTCAATGCTTTGACAGTCTTATTCGATTAATTCTGGAAAAGTACTACCGGGATAGTTTTATATCTCAACTTCTCAATCTTGAGTTCCCGGAAGAAATGGACACCATTGATATTCTGAAGACAATGGTTGAGGAGGGAAGCCCTCCGAGAATTGTGGATGACTACATAAACGTTTTTTGCGCTGAAACCAAGGAATTTAATAAGTCTGTTTATATTCGGCATGTGCTTTACTATAATTACCTGGTAGAGCATTTGATGCTGCCCGATAGCTTAAAATTAGACGCGAAATCATTCGGTTATAGAGTTACTCATTGCATCGGCTGCGGCAGACCACTCAACAACCTTGATTTCCCGGAATGTCATAAATGCAGGAGAATTATCTGCACCAGATGCGGCGCCTGTTACTGCAAGGAACTCTATGACAGCAATGACCTGACTGATATGAAGCCAGAAGAGGGCATATCTTTAAATATGCAGGTTTTTCATACTGGTTATGGTGAAGGCTTTGTTCAGTCAGTCTCAAAGGACACAGTGGACGTATACTTTGAACGATTACGAATGACAAAAAAGATGCTTATAAGCAGTTTAAAATTCAAAAAAAGGAAGTAGTTATGTGAGCAGTCAATGATTCATAATGAAGCTTGCAATAAAATGTAATTTTATGGATAGGAGATGGAATCTTTGAGTGATAAGATTGAAAAAGCACGGGAGCTGTTTAGCAGTGGGTTTAACTGTGCTCAGGCTGTAGCAGGCGCTTTTGGTGCTCAGTTTGGGATGGATGAGCAGCTTCTGATGAAAGTCGCCAGTGGCTTTGGAGGCGGTATGCGGTGTGGAGAGGTATGTGGTGCGGTTTCAGGCGCGGTTATGATACTTGGATTGAAATACGGACAATCTCTCGCCCAGGACACAGAGTCCAAGATGAGGTGCTATGAGGCCACGACAAAATTTATGAATGAATACCAGAAACAAAAAGGAACTGTTCTTTGCCGGGAGCTGCTCGGTTATGATGTTCGGGACAGCGAAGCCAGAGCCAGATTTCCGGACAGACAAAAAGAGGTGTGCCCGAAAGCTATTGAGACAGCGGTCTTAATACTTGAAGAGATGGGACTTTAACTGACCATTCGCAAAAGCAGGCTATTAAAGGCCTTGTTCCAAGGAGTTAACATGGAAGAATATTGGAAGGTTATGAGACGCTTATTAGGAAGTCGCCCTCTTATATTAGCAGGCGCCAATACGATATTATTCATTCTTTTATCCCTCTTGCTGCTTTTGCTGATTTCGGGCCAAAACCTTCTATCGCTATTTATGTGAAAAACTATAAGGACGACCCTTTTTCTTGGAGAATATATTCAGTAAATAATCAGGAAAGGAACATGGAGGAAATGAGTTTATTAAGTACATTTTACAGACTGAAATATGCTTTTTCTAAAGAAGTTAAGATTGACGATGTTGTTTTTCCTGACAAGAACCTTGCTATAGCCATATTGGAGGCGCGAAAGGGAAGTACTGGTATTGGTGAAATCAAAAAACTGGTATTATCAAAGATTAAAAACCTCAACCTTGAAGGCCTGGAGCACTTAACCGGGCTGGAATGCCTGGACATTGTCCAATGTGATTGTATAAATCCCACTCCGTTGGCCAAAATGCCACATTTAAGGGAGCTATATCTCTACCTTAATGGAGGGATGGATTATCAGCTATTAAGTCAATTACATAGCCTTAAATCCTTGACTATTGCAGATCAGTTTATAAAAGACCTCTCCTTCTTAGAAGGCCTTACACAACTGGAATACCTGGATATTTGCTCGAATAATATCGGTGATATTTCAGTACTAAGGAATCTAAAAAGCCTTAAAGTCTTGGATATCAGTGAAAATCCGATTACAGACTTTTCACCTCTGGAGGCTCTTCATGAGCTTGAAGAGCTTCAGATATCCGATATGAATCTCACAGAGATTAGGTTTATTGAAAATCTCAAAAAACTCAAAAGCCTGGATGTGTCTGGCAACCCCATCACCGACTATAGCCCGGCGCAAAAATTGCCGCATTTGACGGAGCTTATTAAAGACGAGGAATAAAACATGCCGTTTACTTTTTCCCATCCTGCTGCCATAATTCCTATAGCAAACAGCCGGTTCAAAAGCAGGTTTTGTCCATTTGCCTAAGCCACTCAATCATTGGCTGGGTGGCTTTCTTAGGCCCTGGGACCTCGGTTCTCCCAAAAAGATTGTGATATTTATCTATTCAGCCCTGTTGGGGATGCTGACCCATGTGATATGGGATGCCTTTACCCATGCCGGGAAGTTGTTATTTTATTCAATGATTTTTGCATCTGGTCTTTTGCTCTCAATTGGGATAATATATATAAAAACACATTCTGTGGAATCGCTGGATTTAGGGTCGGTGGTTGTCACAGGGATTGATGCATTACTCCTCGGTATACTTCTTAGTTCGCTCATAAGCCGGGCTTGGCATAAGCCAAAGGTGATATTAAAAGAGGTGCAATCATGAGTAAAAAAGCATTGTTTGAAAGATTCCCGTACCTGGAATCCACGGATCTTGTCCTGAAAAGGTGGAGCCTAAGGATTGCAACGATTTATTTGAAATATTATCAAACGAGAAATTGTTTCAATATCGGCCTGGTAACCCATGGAGAACCCTTGATGCCGTGAAAAATGTGATAGGGCATTATGAAAGAGACTTTATCAAGCACAAGACAATCTTTTTAGTTGAGCAGAATATTGATTTGCGAGGAGAACTTAGTGAAACCCACTGGAATTATCTGTGCTGTTGAACGAGAGCTGAAACCTTTTTTAGAGGTCATCACGAACGAGGCTATTCATACACACGCATCGGTTACCTTTCATGAAGGAATGATTGGGGGTACAAGGGTTATAGCCCTGTACTCCGGAGTGTGCAAGGTCAATGCGGCCATAGCGGCGCAGGCTTTGATTGATAGGTTTGATGTGGAACGCGTCATTGTATCAGGAACCGCCGGCGGGATGGACAGACGCTTAAAAATTGGGGATACTGTCATCGCAACAGAGGTTGCATACCACGATATGGACGAAGGTATCTTGACAGAGTATCATCCCTGGATGAAGGATATTTACTTCTATGCAGATGAACATCTGCTTTCATTAAGTAAACACATTGTCAAGGAGCATCACTTTCCCCAATCCGTTTTTTTAGGCAGGATTGTCACCGGAGAAGCCTTTATTGATCAAGATGGCAGAGAACAAATCAATCAAAGGCTTGACCCCTTATGCGTTGATATGGAAACAGCGGCTATCGCTCATGTCTGTTATGCCAATAAGACCCCGTTTATTGCGGTTCGCTCCATTTCCGATACAGAGGAGCTAAGCGGGGAGGAGAATTTCTCCAGGCATTGTGATATTGCCGCAAAAAACTCATTTCATTTCACAGAGCTTCTTCTTAAGTACATATCTGCTAATCATCATGAGGAATAGAAAGGATGCTGGCAGTGGGATTGGATATTCTTAATGACAAGGCCATGAAAGCCATAGATAAAAGAAAGGTGCTCATCAATGTAAATAGAGGAAAAGGCACTGACTATTAAAGCCATTGAGGATGCACTGAGTCGTACTGATGAGAAGCACAGGGCTATAAAGCCATAAACAAGGCGTTGAAATTATAACATCCTATGGACAGACGCAATAACTGATGAAAATACTGAAGGGAAGATTTGCATGGATATTTTCGTCTTGGTTGCGCTTATCGGGTCGATGGGTTTTTCTATCGTTGTATTATCTTGTATTTGCCATATTATCGGCCTTAAGAAAGATATACTAATCCCATCGAGTATTTATACAGCCTCCCCATTGGTTGGCATTGCCCTGTCTCCATTGTTTAGGCTTTCTCAGATTGATGAGTTTATATTGGCTTTTAGCGTTGTTGTAACTATCCTTCTAATCATATTCCCTCTGCGTGGCATATCATATCAGTTCAGCCTCCCAAAGGTTGATATTCTGGAAAAGCTAAGGGGTTCCATGACGCTTACCGTGGATGAACCCTATATCGTAAACCCTAGATTTCATAGCCTGATTACCGCTGAAGGTATAAAGATTATGGTGGGGTCATCCTATAAAGATAAATTTCGCGAGGTTCATATTATTGGAGGCTATAGACTAAAGCAGCTTAATCAGGTATCAAAAAAGGTGCTGCAGGCCTTAAAACCGATTGATGATATACAGGCCCAGAGGAAAAGCAACAAGGCAATTATGCTGATAGGTTTGGTGTGTTTAAGTATCTATATCATCGCCAGAGTTGCCGGTCTTGTTCCCAGAATATAACCCTTATTCTATGATGAAAACAGGGATGATTATTGAAATTCAGAGAAATGAGCCATTCTGATTTGGCGCAAGTGGCTTTTTTACATAACGAGCTTGCGTACTTTATCAAACGGGAGACCAAGGACGAATACTGGGATTTTGAAGAATTGAACATTGAGGGCATAAGTCAGCATCTTAAAGCCTTTATCAATTGTTAATGTCAATCAAAATTTAGGCCACTTACCGGAGTAAAATTAGGCCACC
>JAKIML020000068.1 GCA_022702935.2 Bacillota bacterium
GACGACGCGCTTATCTGGAGCAATGACTCCAATAAGGCATTGGGCCGCATTGATGGGTTCCTTTCGGTTTCGCCGGACTTTGGCCATATCATTGTCAATGATTATGAGAATGTATGCATTATGCCCTTCTATACCACCCAAAAGCTTATTGAGGAGGCTGACAGGCAGTTGAAGGGAAGAACCCTGACCGAACAGGAGAAGAAACAGCTCTTTATTGTTGATTAGTAAGCGGCATAAGACTTTTCGCCTCTGCAATGGTATAATAGGATAGTATGCCAAAATTTTCATAAAATAAGGAGGCCTGCTATGAGATATGAGATTATAGGAGAGCCATTACCCGTTGTCATTTGCTACGTAGACTCCGGAGAAACGTTGATTACTGAAAAAGGTTCCATGAGCTGGATGAGTCCCAATATGAGGATGGAGACCACCACAAACGGCGGACTCGGAAAGGCTTTAGGACGAATGTTCTCGGGAGAGTCCATCTTCCAGAACCGGTATACTGCCGTCGGCGGAGAGGGGCTTATTGCCTTTGCGTCAAGCTTTCCTGGCTCCATCAGAGCGCTTGAGATTACACCCGGGAATGGCATGATTGTGCAGAAGTCTGCTTTTCTGGCCTCTGAAGCTGGCGTTGAGCTGTCCATCCATTTCCAGAAAAGATTCGGCGCCGGAATGTTCGGCGGAGAAGGCTTTATCATGCAGAGACTCTCAGGATACGGTACGGCCTTTATAGAAATCGACGGTTATGCGGTGGAATACACACTGCAGGCAGGACAAAAGATGGTGATTGATACAGGGTATCTAGCAGCCATGACCGAAAGCTGCACCATGGAAATTACCAAGGTTCCCGGAGTAAAAAACGTGCTGTTTGGCGGGGAGGGTCTGTTCAATACCGTTGTCACCGGACCCGGTAAAATCATTCTTCAAACCATGCCCGTCAGCAATGTGGCCGCCAGCATAAGTCCTTTTCTTCCGCACAAGAACGACTGATACGAATAGAAGCTAAACAGCTTTATTTTCCATTCAACCAGGCGGCCATGAGCTTTCCGGCTATGGGAGCGCACAGATCCCCGCCGCTTGAACCGCTGTATTCGGCAATCACCGCCACTGCAACAGTGGGGTCATCAGCAGGAGCAAAGCCTATGAACCAGGCATGCTCCTGTTCTTTTTTGCCTCCGGTTGTCTCATTCTGGGCCGTGCCTGTTTTACCTGCAACCGTGATGCCCTTAATGGCGGCTTTTTTCCCGGTGCCGCTTTTAACCACGTCCACCATCATCTCCTTAAGGGCCTGGGCGGTTTGGGCCGATATGGGCTGGGCAAGCACTCTGGGCTTACCTTCCTGCAGGGTGATGTCATTGACGGTTTTAATGTCCTTGACCAGCCAGGGCTGCATCATAACCCCGTCATTGGCAATGGATGAGGCTATCATGGCCATATGCAGGGGGGTCACCAGGATTTTTCCCTGACCAATGCCCACGCTGGCCAGATCGGTCTGGCTCATTTCTTTATAAGGAAAGCGGCTCTTGTTAAAGGGCAGTTCAAAGGGGACATCCTTTTCAAGCCCAAAGGCCTCCGCTGCTTTTTTAAGGGCGGATGCGCCCAGATCGGTCCCCAGCCTGGCAAAATAGGTATTGCTGGATACCGAAAGGGCCTGGGACAGATTGATCTCACCGTATGCCTTTCCACCCGCATTGCGAAATTCCTTGCCATCAATGGTGGTGATACCCGTGTCCTTATAGACCTTGTCGGCAAGCCCATGATCCAGGGCTGATGCAGAAACCACCACCTTAAAGGTGGAGCCCGGTGCATACAAGCCCTGGGTGGCCCTTGACAAAAACGGGGAGTCGGGGGATTCCACAAGGGTTCTCCAGGAGGCCTCCAGTTTGCTGCCCGTTGGATCAAAATCGGGCTTGGATACCATGGCAAGGATTTCACCCGTCCTGGGGTTCATGACAACCACCGCGCCCTTGAGGTTGCGCATCAGCTTTTCGGCCTGGGCCTGCAGGTTGTGGTCCAGGGTGAGGGTGAGGTTGGCGCCCGCAGGATCAAAACCCTCCAGCTTGGCCAGAATATCCATCAGGGTATGGGCATCGTATCGGTTGGAGAGATAGTCATTGTAATTGGCCTCCAGCAGGGACTTTCCGTAGACCCTGGAGTTGTAGCCAATAATATGGCTGTATAAACTGCCGTAGGGGTAGACTCGTTCCTGTGTCTCGCCTTTAAACTGGCTTTTGGCCAGAACCTCACCGTTTCTGTCCAGAATGCTTCCGCGCAATACACTGCTGTTATCCGCATTAAGCCGCTGATTATAGGAATTGGAAATGATTTTGTCTTTGACGAACAGCTCAAAATAGGTCAGATAAACGATGAGCATGGAGAATAGAAGGCAGATGACCAATAAGGCATGGACGATCTTCTTGTCGGTCTTCATAAGATATCAACACCCCCCCTCTGTTTCTCTCAGGGCGGCAATGCGCTGAAGGATGCCCATGGCTGCAAAGTTTACCACCATGGAGCTTCCGCCATAGCTGATAAAGGGAAGGGTAATGCCCGTGAGCAGGAACAACTTAATAACCCCGGCAATGATAATAAAGGCCTGGAAGGCGAAGATGAGGGTAATCCCCAGAGCAAGGGCTTTATAAAAGGTATCGGAGCATTCCAGGGCGATTTTGAAGCCCCGATAGGCTAAAAGCAGGAATAGAAGAATGACGGCGGCGCCCCCGAACATCCCCATCTCCTCACAAATGGCCGAAAAAATGAAATCGGTTTTGACGTCGGGAATAAAATCGGGCCTGCCCAGGCCAATACCCCGGCCAAAGAAATCCCCCGATCCAATGGCAAAGAGGGATTGGGTGATTTGATACCCCTTTCCGGCGATATCCTTCCATGGGTTTACTAAGGCCTCCACCCTGACCCTGATATGATGGACAAAGAGAAGGCCCACGGCACTTGCCGCTGCGGCTGCTATTCCATTAAGCAGAAAAAGCCGAAGATCTTTTTCAAAAATATAGAGCATGAGGGTGAATACCAAAAAGAGCAGCATGGGGGTTCCCCATTCCCTTTGGAGGATCATGAGCCCCATCATGGTATATGAAAGCATCATGAATATAAGGGTGACCCAGATTCTTGGGTATTTGTCCATGAGCCTTTCCCTCTGGCTGTAGTAACAGGCGAGAAAGAAAACGAAAAGAAGCTTTATAATCTCCGAGGTTTGAATGCTCATGCCCTTGATAAAGATCCAGTTTTTTGACCCGTTGACAGTGGTGCCAAAGACCATGGTCAGCAAAAACAGCAGCACCGATAATAGCGGGAAAACCCATATTATCCTTTTCCAGAAGGTTATCAGGCCGAATAGCCCATAGCAGAGAAAATAGACCAGAAAGCTGACACCCAGCCAGATGGCCTGCTTTAAGCCCAGGCTGCTGTCCAGGCGGTAGAGGATCAGCTCACCGATGGAGATGAGCATGGCCGTGATAAGGAGCATATACCTGTCCCCAAGCTGAAAGATCCCGGTGAGGATATAGATTAATAGCGTACCGGCCAACAGCGCGCCTCCAACAATCAGCGCCTGTGTATCAAAGGGGGTCTTTCGGATATACAGCAGAAAGAATGCCAGAATATCAAAAAGAACCAGCATATAGAGAGGGTTAAGGGGCTTGGTTAAAGTCTTAAATGCTTTCATGGCTCACCTGCCCCTTTTCCATAACAAACAGGAACTCACAGCGGCCCAGGTGGATTTGATCCCCGTCCTTGAGCCTGACCCGTCGCTTGCCCAGGCGCTTTCCGTTGAGAAAAGTCCCATTGGTACTGTTATCGTCCTGAAGATAGTAGTTTTTTCGTTTCCTGATAATTCGGGCATGGGTCGCGGAGAGAAAGTCATCCTCAATGGTGATGGTATTCTCTACGGCTCTGCCAATGGTGGTCACCTTGTTTAGGTCATAGACCGGCTCTATGACAAAATCGGCAATCCCCTTTACACCCGATAGCTTCAGAACATACCTGGGCATATCTCCGGAGCGGCCTTTATCACTCATGGAGCGAATATCCATAAGGATGAGCCTGATGATATTATAGATAAAAATATAGATTATCAGTGTAAAGGCATATTTGAATATGGAGGATACTATTTCAAACATCTTTTTATACCACGCTGGAAGAATTTGATAAACTACCTTTCTGGATAGTATTATATCAGAAACGCAATTTCAAACAACATTTCGAACGATTGAGCCATTGGTTTCATGCTATAATGTAATAAAAAAACACGGAGACAGAACGATGAAAAGCAACAGAGCCCGTTATTGCCGGAGTATTCAGCTGCTTCATCTGGTGTCCATATTTCTTTACTGTGCCTTTATTGTAATATTGCTTTCTTCCTGTGGATATTCCCGTGAGGATGATGTTGATGCGTCCGTTTCCCGGGGTCCTTTGCCGTTGGAGAGCCAGGGGGTACCCCTTAATACCTCTGAAGCCGACATAGAGGCTTTGCCCCAAGGGATGGAAAACCCCATGTCCTCTGCCCCTAGCCCCCAAGCAATCCCGGAGATTCCCGAGCCGTCTGATGAATGTTCTGAGACACCACCATCAATAGTGTTGCCTTCTTCCCCAAATCAGCAGCCTGGCCTTAAAAACCAGGAGATAACAAGCGAAAATTTGGAGAACGAAATTCCCATGGGGGACTGGGCCCTGATCCTGGTTAATTCCACCCATCCTATTCCTGAGGATTTTAGTGTTGTTCTTGCCGACTTTGAATCGGGTAAAGTGGATGCCCGCATTGCCGAGACCTGTAAAAGGATGTTTGACCATGCCAGACGTGACGGTCATCCGCTTCAGCTTGTGGTGGCCCATCGGACCTATGAGAAGCAGAACCAGCTCTTTGAAAAAAAGGTTCAAAGCTATCTGGACAAGGGCTACAGCCGCGCCAGGGCTGAGGCCGAGGCCGCAAAGCATACAGCCCGTCCCAATACCAGTGAGCACCAGACAGGCCTTGCCCTGGATATTGAGACCACCAACACCAATGCCTTCCCCTGGCTTATTGAGCATGCCCATGAATACGGTTTTATTCTGAGGTATCCCGAGGGTAAGACCGATATAACGGGCATTATCTATGAGCCCTGGCACTGGCGTTTTGTGGGGGTTGAGGCAGCCCGTTACATTAAAGAAAGCGGTCAATGCCTGGAGGAATATTTGGAGGAAATGAATTTGACGAGTCCATGATGAGAAAGGGGACACCCATGACTGTAATTGCATTGGACATTGGAACCACCAAAATATGTGCTATTGCCGTTGATGCTCCATCGGGCAGGGTTTTGGAGGTGCTTTCTCAGAACAATACCTTTCTTCCTGCCCCAAAGCCCTGGGAGAGAATTCAGGATGTCTCAGCCATATGCACACTGATTCAAAGCTTTTGTGATGCGCTTATTCCAAAATACTCACCCATCCTCTGCATCGGTATCACCGGCCAGATGCATGGGATCCTCTATCTAAACTCAAAAGGGGAGGCCATAAGTCCCCTTTACACGTGGCAGGATGAAAGCGGACTGTTGCCCTATAAGGACGGGTTGAGTTATAGCCAATACCTGACTCATTCAAGTGGCTACCCCATGGCCTCGGGCTATGGCATCACCACTCTGTTCTGTCATACCCTATCGGGGGCGATTCCTGCAGGAACGTCTGCCTTTTGCACCATTCAGGATTATGTGGCCATGCGCCTTACCGGCAGAACCAGACCCCTTGTGCATACCACAAACGCCGCCAGCTTTGGCTGCTTTAGCTTGGCGTCCGGGGCCTTTGATGTGAGAGCTATCCAGAAGGCAGGCATGGATGCGGGGCTGCTGCCTGAAATCACCGAGGATATCCGAATCCTGGGCGAGACAAAGGAGGGCATTCCCGTGGCCGTGGCCATTGGGGATAACCAGGCCAGCTTTTTGGGGGCCGTGAATGCACCGGAAGAAAGTGTTTTGGTGAATATTGGCACGGGCAGCCAGGTTTCCTTCTTGGCCCGAGGTTCTGAGAAGCCTTTGCCCAAGGGCCTTGAGCTTCGGCCCTACTTTGAAGGAAGGTATCTATATGCCGGCTCACCCCTCTGTGGGGGCAGTGCCTATGCCCTTCTTGAACGGTTTTTCAGATCGGTTGTTTCTATGGCGGGAATTGAAGCCCCTCAAAGCCTGTATGACAAGATGGATGAACTGCTGTGCCGTACCCAGGAGGACCATCATCCTCTTAAGGTTTACACCCAGTTTTCGGGAACCCGCGAGCAGCCCCAGGCACGGGGAAGGATTGAGAATATCTCTTATGACAATTTTACCCCTGAAAATCTCATACGGGGCTTCCTAAACGGCATGGCTCAGGAACTCTATGCGCTGGTGGAACCCATGCAAATCCAAAGCAGTACCGATTTTCTGATTGCCTCGGGCAACGGGGTGCGTAAGAATCTTACCCTCAGGCAAATTCTGTCCCAAAGGTTCCAGGCCCCAGTAAAAATCCCCCGCCATCGGGAAGAAGCGGCCTTTGGAGCAGCCCTCTATGCCATGACGGGGGTTGGATTCTATATAAGTCTTAAAAATGCCGGCGCTTTAATACAGTATGAAGGCGATGAATAGGTCGGATACAACGCCAATACTCATTCCGCATATTTCATCATGGCGTCAACGATGATCTGACCGGGCCAGGAAAGGCTGCTTCTTTCAAAAAGACCAAAATTCTCGCCGTTACCGGCAAAAGAGTTATTGTCCCACCACAGACAGGTCATGCCTCTTGCCCTGGCCGACCGTATGTAATAGGCGGAAAACTCCACTCTGTCCTGAAGGTTTCCCCCTTTATCCCGGGCGCCAAATTCGCCGATGACCACGGGGATCCCTTTTTGAATAAACTTCTCATACAGTCCGGTCATGAACCAGTCAATATCCCGGCGGCTGCCGGGGTTAGTGACACGCCATGCAGAAATGCTTCCCGGCTCGCCGGGGCTTTGAAGGGCAAAGGCATAGGGCGTATAGGCATGAACTGATACAATGATTTTATTGTCCTGAGTATCGGTGGGAAGCCTGAATTCATCGAGCAGGGCATAGTCGGCTGAGGCGCAATAGCCGGGCACCATGAGATACCGCGTTTTGTTATTGCCTCCAGAAGCCCGGACGGTATCCACAAAGACCTGATTCAGCTTGTTGACGCATTCCACCGCCTCCTGACAGAGGGGATCGCTCATATTCAGCCACCATTCGAATGGGGTGCCGGTTAATCGGGGTTCATTGACCGATTCAAAGATCAGGTGCTCATTATAATTCTTAAACCTTTCGGCGATCTGCCGCCAGACGGCCTTGACATAAGCCGTTGAATTATCCATGTGTTTAGCGCTGGGATAGTAGTAAGCCTCAGCGATATCATGATGGATATTGAGAATGACATACATATCCTCTGCCATGGCGTAATCCACCACCTGCTGGACCCTGTCCATCCAGGCCTCACTGATGGTAAACTGGTTCCCTGAAACATGATTATGCCAGGAAACAGGTATTCTTAAGGTATTAAAGCCTGCATTTTTGACCGAGGCGATCATTTCCCGGGTAGTCATGACCCCGCACCAATAAGATTCCAAATCAAGCTCATTCTTAAGTGAGGGGCTGTCTGAGAAAGCGTCAAAGGTGTTGCCCAGATTCCAGCCTATCTTCATTTGCCGAGTGAAGGCCATGGCTTCGTTCTCCGGAACCGGAAAGTCCTCTACCTGAACATCGGGGATCACAATCTCAGCGTTTTTTTCCAAGGGCTTTACCTTTAATTCCAGCCCCGTATCCTCAATGGTTGCCTGGGGTTTTTGAGTCACTTGCTCCACCTGCTTTTCGTCTGGTACATTCGCGCTGTTCTGGGTATTGCTGCAGCCCCATAACAGGATGAGTAATGAAAGAAGCACTAAGCCTATGAAGGACATTTTTGGTTTCATAACATGCCACACCCTCACAAGGTAAATTTTATTAAATTATAACTCAGAATTAGGTTAAATTAAAGTAATGTTCCATACCTATTTTATATAAACTTTATGATTTAGGAAATGTTGTATGAAGAAAATTAAGGATATTATGAGAAAACCGTTTTACTTGCCTTGAATATTGGTAGAATTGATTTATATATAGATATTATTGTGCATCCAGAGGGGGATTCAAAATGGCACTTCTTAGAAGAAAGCCCTGTCATGAAACCAAGGCTATCATGAAGTATGTCAGTGACAGGCTGGCAGGACTGAATCCACAAAGACCAACGGTCAAGTATAAGATCCATCAGAACATTCTTACAGAGTATGAAAAGCTCCTGAACAATGAGAAAGAACTGTCAACCATATCGGAGCGGATACTGACCGAGACGAGCAAGCTCAGTAATTTCGAGGTTGAAATGAATTTCTTGGCGAAGGCCATCAACAATTTTACCGAAGAGATGACCTCGCTGAGTGAAGCCAATATGGCCATGGTAGAGCAGACCACGGCCAGTATGGATAATGTGAATGAATCCATCAAGGTTCATACTGAGACCCTCAATAAGATCACCCAGCAATCCAAGGATTTGATTGATTTAAATGGAAGCTGTCTTGATCAGATGGAGGAGATCAATCAGATCAAAGACAATGTCATACAGGATGCCAAAGACATGTCAGCCAAGATTGAAGCCTTGGTGGACATGATTGACAAGGTCAGCCAGATCGTGGAAGGCGTTGAGGGTATTGCAGAGCAGACCAACCTGTTGGCTTTAAATGCTGCCATTGAAGCGGCAAGAGCTGGTGAGGCCGGAAGGGGCTTTGCTGTTGTGGCCAATGAAATAAGAAAGCTGGCCGATGACACCAAGAGCAATCTTGAGGGTATGCGGAGCTTCATGCAGAGCATACATACTGCGGCCAATGAGGGTAAGCAGAGCATGTCCAATACCCTTCAGTCCACCATTGACATGTCCGATCGCATTGAGGATGTGAGCAGCTCCATTCACCAAAATGTGGACAGACTTAAGGAAACCGTGGAAGGCGTCAATGAGCTGTCCATGGCCATGAAAGAGATATCCATGGCTACCCAGGAGATCAATGCGGCCATGAAGGAAGCCAGCGAGGAAACTCAGGCCATTACCTTTATGACCGAGAGCATCGTGGTTCAATCCAAGGATGCCGCCGAATCTGCAAAGAAAATCGCAGAGATAGACAATAGCTTTACCGAGCTGAGCAAGGAAATGAACAGGCTCTTAAACGGCGGTATTCATGCCATGAGCAATGAGCAGTTCCTCAAGCATATTGATGCGGCCAAGACCTCCCATAGGCTGTGGATGGAGAAGCTGGCCAGGATTGTAGAAAACCAGAAGCTGGAGCCGCTTCAGATTGACGGAACCAAATGTGCCTTTGGACATGTTTATCACCTGTTAGATGTTAAGCATGAGAGCATTGTCGCCGAATGGCTGGAGATAGGGAAAATCCATCATACTCTTCATGAAAAAGGCGGACAGGCCCTGGACGCCATTCGTGAAAAGGATAAAGGCCGCTCAGAACGGCTTTTGCAGGAGGCTATCGAGTGCTCTCAAAAGATATTCCAAAAATTCGCCATCATTGAGAAAAAGGTGGCGGAGCTCACCGACAGAAAGATTCATTTGTTCAGGTAAAGAAGTAAGAAAGGGCCCTGAGGGAAAATACCTTCGGGGCCCGTTTTTCTATTCTTCTATTTTACGTGTTTGCTCTACTAGACTTGATTTTAAAAGTCTTTCCTGACCGCAATGGAGGATTGTGATCTCGTCACCCCTGATAAGCTCATAGGTGGTAGTTTCCTCTTCTACCCTTACCCTGATGACTCTGTTGTTAAAGGTCACGTTGAACGCATAGCCCTGCCATTTTTGAGGAAGGTAGGGATTAAAGCTCAGCCTGCCATTGCTGATGCGCATTCCTG